>JAKFVA010000005.1:0-61955 GCA_021732385.1 Burkholderiales bacterium
CCGATTCACCCTCCCACATGCCAGACGCCCTGTTCGCCCCCGCCTTCACGCTCTGGGGCAGCCCCACCACCTGGCTTGAAATAGCGGCGTTTGCACTGGCCTTGGCCATGGTGGCCTGCAACATCCGCGAGCTGATCTGGGGTTGGCCGCTGGCCATTGCCAGCTCGGTGCTGTACCTGGCGCTGTTTGGACGCAGCAAGCTGTATGGCGAGGCGGCATTGCAGGTGTTTTTTGTGCTGCTGGCCGGATGGGGCTGGTGGCAGTGGTGGCGTGGCCAGCGCAAGGCACAAAACGCGGTGCCCGACCGCTTGCAGATTGCCCGCTTGCCACCCCATGGAAGTCTTAAATTAATAGCCATATGCGCAGTCCTGTGGCTGCTTACTGGCCTGTTTTTGCTTGAATTTACCGATACCGACGTGCCTTGGGCAGATGCATTTCCTACCGCGCTCAGCGTGGTGGGCACCTGGTTGCTGGGGCGCAAATACATTGAGAACTGGCTGGTCTGGCTGGTCGTCAATGCCGCCAGTGTCGGCTTGTTTGCCTACAAGGCGCTGTGGCTGACGTTGCTGCTGTACGCGCTGTTTGTGGTGCTGAGTTGGGTGGGCTACAAGGCATGGCAGCGCAAACTTTAAAAATTGCCCTGCTCGGCGCTGAAAGCACCGGCAAAACCCGGCTCGCGCAGGATTTGGCCGCGCATTTTCTGCAGCAGGGCAAGCGCGTGCAGTTGGTGGCCGAGTACCTGCGTGAATGGTGTGCGCGCGAAGGCCGCACACCGCGCCAGGACGAACAATTTTCAATCGCCCGCGAGCAGGCCCGCCGCGTTCAGGATGCCGCCCCCTGCGACGTATTGATAGCCGACACCACCGCGTTGATGGTCGCCGTCTACAGCGACTATGTGTTTGCCGACACCACGCTCTACCCCTTTGCCCTGGGGCACCAGCGCAGTTTTAATTTGACGCTGCTCACTGGCCTGGACTTACTCTGGGTGTTTGACGGCTTGCAGCGCGAGGGCCCGCAGGTGCAGGCACCAGTGGATGCGCTGCTGCGCCAGGCATTAGTCGGCGCGCAACTACCGTTTCAAGTGGTTTACGGCCAGGGCCACCAGCGCCTGGAGAACGCGTTTAACGCCATCAACGCTATAAAATCAATAGCTTTTAAGTCCTATTCTGCCTTAGCTACAGACCAATCTGAATCAAAATTTAACCCTGACGGGTTAGTTCAATGGCATTGTGAGCGCTGCAGCCAACCCGACTGCGAACACCGGCTGTTTACGGCTTTG
The DNA here is from genome assembly GCA_021732385.1 of Burkholderiales bacterium. Classification (GTDB taxonomy): domain Bacteria; phylum Pseudomonadota; class Gammaproteobacteria; order Burkholderiales; family Burkholderiaceae_C; genus JAKFVA01. The sequence goes on from JAKFVA010000005.1 coordinate 1,280, forward strand.
GTGGGCAAGAAATAAGATTTGGGCTTCAGACGAGCAAGCTGGCTCATTGGACTCAACGTTTGACATGAGGAGCGTCAAGGGCTGGCTGCGCTACATCTGTTCGTCATCTTACGTTCGCGTGGCCAGCCCTTGGACTTTTTCTCGATGTAAGGGTTAGGCCACACTTTTAGACTGGCACGAGTGCCTTGAAATTGGGGGGCTCATAAATGACCTCGATAGGGTCGTTCATTTGAACAATACCGCCCTCAAGAACGATTGCCATCACGCCAGCCTTGCGCATCAGCACACCATCTGCCGCGCGACTCAATACGGCTGAAAGAAGACCAGGTTGAAAGTCTTCTATCTGGGAGCAAGGGTTGCGGAGCCCCGTGATCTCGACAACAGCCTGAGCGCCAATCTTCAATCTTGTACCTGCGCTCAGCGCGAGCAGCCCAATTCCCCGCGTGGTGATGTTCTCGCCCATCTGGCCGGGCAGTACATGCAGGCCATGTTCTGCAACTTCCCCAAATAGCTCCTCATGCAGAAGGTGGACTTGCCTGAGGTTCGGCTGCGTGGGATCTTTGGCCACCCTCGACCTATGCTTGACCGTGACGCCACAGTGCGCATCGCCCCGCACGCCATGACCCGGCACAAGCTCGACGCTCCGAACGGCGGATTTTGAGAACGCGTGCATTTGGTTTCTATGCACTGCCACAACTTGATACGACATACCTTTTGCAGCCTAACGCAATTTAAACAGGGCAGCAATTTCTTCTAAATGGCTTGTGGATTACGTATTCAGGCGAATACGCTAATTTTTCGTGCCGTTATAGAAACAGCCATGGAACGCCGCACACCTGTTTAGCGATTACCAAGTCTTTAAGACCACGTGCACGAGCGAATTTGTTACAAGAACTTTAGCCTCAGCACTGAAACAACTCACCATCATTAGGTACGATTTTAGATGCGTTGGCATTGCGTTCGGCATCCAAGCGGCATCAATACCACGAAACAACGGCAACTATTAACTGCCACTTACTGCACCGCCCCGCTCGCGGGCGGCAGCACTTCAGGCGGCGTAAAAATCCGCGTTACATCCACAGCGTCAAACCCGTATTGCATGCCGCAAAAGTCGCAGCCCACGTCAATCTTGCCGCGCTCGGCAATGATGCTCTGCGCTTCCTCATGGCCCAGGCCTTTGAGCATGCTGGTCACGCGCTCCAGGCTGCAAGTGCAAGCAAAGCGCGGCGCGGTCTCGCCGGTGCCGGGGGCAAAACGCAGCAGCTTTTCTTGCCAGAACAGGCGGTGCAGTACGGTGTCCACATCCAGTGTCAACAGCTCATCCGGCGTCAGGCTTTTAGCTAGCAGGGCGATGCGGCGGTAGTCTTCGTTTTTGCCAATGTCGTCTTCATGGCTGCGCTCGGTGCTGGCAGACAAATTGCCCAGCCCCTGCATAGGCATGCGCTGCACCAAGAGGCCAGCGGCCACGCTGTCATTGGCGGCCAGCACCAGCGTGGTGTCAAGCTGTTCGCTTTGCAGCATGTAATGCTCCAGTACCTCGCTCATAGCTTCAATGCGGTCTTCGGCCTGCTCCGCCTCGTTGTCAAAATGCACGCGGCGCGACAGTGGCACCACGCCCTGATAAGGCTGCTGGCCGCTCTGGCGCTGCGCCGGATCCAGCGTGATGGCGCAGCGTGCCTTGTTGTGCACATTGACCATGTCGCTCAATGTGGCGTCTGTGGGCACCTCGCCCACTACTTTGGCGGTGGCGCGCAAAGCCAAATCAGCCTGCACCTCGACCACAGCCAGCTTGAGCGGGCCATCACCGAAGATTTGCAGAATCAGCGCGCCGTTGAACTTGAGGTTGGCCTGCATCAGCACGGCGGCGGCGGTCATCTCGCCCAGCAGTTGGCGCACGGGCGGCGCGTAGGCCCCGGTCTCGGCGTTGGCCGCGCGGCGGCTCAAAATTTCCACCCAGGCATCGGTCAGGCGCACCACCATGCCGCGCACCGGCAGGCCATCAAAAATAAATTTATGCAGTTCGTTCAATGCGGGCTTTCAACAAGGGGCAGGCGTGGCGTGGGCATTAGTCAATACGCTTAAAAGCAGCGCGATAGCGCTGGGCGTTGGCCACGTAGTGCCGGGCGTTATCGGCAATTTTTTGGATGGCAGCGTCATCAAGCTGGCGCACCACCTTGGCGGGGCTGCCCATGATGAGCGAATTGTCGGGGAACACCTTGCCCTCGGTGACTAGGCTGTGCGCGCCCACAATGCAGTTGTTGCCAATCCGCGCGTGGTTCAGCACCACTGCGCCAATACCAATCAGGGTGTTGTTGCCCACCGTGCAGCCGTGCAAAGTAACTTGATGGCCCACCGACACATCGTCGCCAATGGTCAGCGGCACACCCACGTCGGCATGCAGCATGCTCAGGTCTTGAATATTGGTGTTGCGCCCGAGTGTGATAGTTTCGGTGTCGCCACGCACCACCACGCCAAACCAGATGCTGGTGTTCTCGCCCAGGTGTACATTGCCAATAAGTTGTGCGTTGTCGGCTACCCAGGCACCTGGGGCCAACTGCGGAATCGATTGCTCAAGCTGGTAAATCGCCACGGGGTTCTCCTGCTTTTTTTATAACAACCGCTATTTTGACTTCTCCTGACCATGCCTGAACTGCGCCAGCATGCGCTGACTGCCTTGTGCAGCCCAGATTCAGCACAAAAAATGGCTTTGACGCATGCAGGACATGCAGATGGCGCTACATTTTTTATAGCAAATCAAGCGGTAATGGAACCCTTGGCAAATGCCCCGCTGCCGGGCCGCCCTGCGCGCCCACTGCTGATGGAGCAGCTCAAGGTGCCGCGCCGCTCGCCCTTCACGCCAGATGGCCACGCCGCGCTGATGCACGCCATTGCCCACATTGAGTTCAACGCCATCAACCTCGCGCTCGATGCCGTCTGGCGCTTTGGCGATATGCCCGATGCCTACTACCGCGACTGGATGCGCGTGGCCTTTGAGGAAGCCACGCACTTTTGCCTGCTGCGCACGCACCTGCAAACCATCGGGTACGACTACGGCGACTTCCCTGCTCACAACGGTCTGTGGGAGATGACTGCCAAGACCAGTGGCGATGTCGTGGCCCGCATGGCGCTGGTGCCGCGCACGCTGGAGGCGCGCGGGCTCGATGCCACGCCCCTGATTCAGGCCAAGCTGCGCAAAGCCGCTACGCCGCAAGCGCGCGCTGCTTGCCAAATTCTGGACACCATCTTGCACGACGAAATAGGCCACGTGGCCATTGGCAACCACTGGTACCGCTGGCTGTGCACACGTCAAGGCTTAGAGCCCGTGGCGCATTACCGCTGGCTCACGCAGCACTACCAAGCACCACGCCTCAAACCCCCTTTCAACCAGACCGCGCGCAAGCAGGCCGGTTTCAGCGACGAGGAACTGGACGCGCTCCTGGCCTAGCGCTGGTTTAAAGCCGGACTAAAAAACTCTCACCCGCGAGGGTGGTGCTTGGCGTGCAGCACCGCCAAGCGTTCGCGTGCCACATGGGTGTAGATGGTGGTGGTGGAAATGTCGGCATGGCCCAGCAGCAGTTGCACGGCGCGCAGGTCGGCACCGTGGTTGAGCAAATGCGTGGCAAAGGCATGGCGCAGCGTGTGCGGCGACAAGGGCGACGCAATGCCGGCCTGCCGCGCCACTTTCTTCACCGTCATCCAGAACATCACGCGCGTCATGGCGCTGCCCGCCTTGGCGCCGCGGCTGGTCACAAACACATCGTGCGTTTGCAGGCCATGCAGAAGCGCGGGCCGCGCATCGGCCAAATAGCGCTCCAGCCAGTGCCGCGCCACCTCGCCAAACGGCACCAGCCGCTCCTTGCTGCCCTTGCCCATCACGCGCAGAACGCCTTCGTTCATACCCATGTGGTGCAGCTTCAAGCCCACCAGTTCGCTTACGCGCAGGCCACTGGCGTACAGCAGCTCCAGCATGGCACGGTCGCGCAAACCCAGCGGCGTGGCCACGTCGGGCGCACTCAGCAAGGCCTCCACCTGCGCTTCGCTCAGGGTCTTGGGTACGCGCAGCGCCTGCTTGGCCATCTGCAATTTCAGGCTGGGGTCAGCACTCATATGACCCTCGCGCAGCGCCCAGCGAAAGTAGCGCTTCAAGACCGTCATACGGCGATTGGCCGAGGTGGCTTTAGTTTGCGCATGGCGGGCGGCAAAGTAGCCGTCGATATGCGCTTGCGTGCTGTGGTTTAGTAGGGTGCTGCCCAGCCAGGCGGCAAAGGCGTTGAGGTCGCGGCGGTAGGCGTCCAGCGTGTTGCGCGCCAGGCCCGCCTCTAGCCAGAGCGCATCAATGAAGGCATCGATACTGGCCGCGCTGCTGTTCGGCAAAGACATTGCGGGCAGTGGCGTGATTCAGTTGTCTAGTTTCAAGTTTGTTTGCGCCACCATTTTTTTGTAAAACTCCAGCTCAGCCTTCATTTGGTTGCCCAACTGATCGGCTGTGCCCGCCGATACGGAAGCGCCCAAGTCTTGCAGGCGCTTTTTCACCATGGGGTCTTCCAGCGCCTTGCGCACGCTGGCGTTTATTTTTTCCACCACCTCTTTGGGCAAACCTTTGGGCCCATAAATACCAAAGTAGGCCATGCGGTTTAGCGGCTCCAGCCCCACTTCCGCAAAGGTGGGCACATCAGGCAAGGTGGGTAGGCGCTGCGGTGCGGCCACCAAAATCGGAATGAGTTGCTTGCTCTGTATGAACGACTGCATGGACGGCAGGCTGTCAAACACAATTTGCGTTTGCCCTGCAGCCGTTTGGACCAGCGCAGGCCCAGCGCCGCGGTACGGATTGTGGTTGATCATGGTGGCTGTGAGGCTTTTGTATAGCTCCATCTGCACATGCCCAATTGCCCCTGTACCTGAAGTAGCGTAGGTGTACTTGCCTGGCGACTTTTTGATTTCGGCTACAAAGCTTTTATAGTCTTTGGCCGGAAAACCCGGATGCACGCCAATCACATTGGGAGCTAGGGCAATATTCACGATGGGCGTGAAATCGGTGGCAACGTTGTAGGGTATCTTGGGGTTCAAGGCCGGGTTGGATGCCGTGGTGGACACCGTGGCCATGCCCAGCGAGTAACCATCAGGCGCAGACTTGGCGGTGTCGTTGGCCCCAACCACGCCCCCATTGCCGGGGCGGTTTTCCACATTCACCGGCTGGCCCAGCGCATTGCCCAAAGCCGGGGCAAGCAGCCGTGCAATCAAGTCGTTGCTGCCTCCAGATTCAAAGGGCACTTGCAGTTTGACGGGTTTGTTGGGGTAGCCTTGCGCCAGCGCAGATAACCCCACCAAGGCAAGTAAAAGACCCGCAACGATGCGGCCAAAAAACGCAGAATTCATGGGCTTGCTCCAGTTCAAAACACCAACCGTCAGCAAACGTGCAGCCGACGACTCAAACAGTGCAGCAGTACGCTTACTGCAGCTTGAGTTTGGCTGATTCCACCACGTTTTTGTAGATTTGTAGCTCGGCTTTCATTTGATCCGCAAACTGCTGCGGCGTGTTGCCCACAATCATTGCGCCAGTGTCTTCAATCTTCTTCTTCACTACCGGGTCTTGCAGCACCTTGCGCATCGCTGTATTGATTTTTTCAACAATCTCCTTGGGCAAACCCTGGGGCGCATAAATGCCGTAATAAGCCAGCCGGTTGAGCGACTCCAGCCCCGCTTCCTGAAAGGTGGGCACCTGCGGTAAGTTAGGGAGGCGTCGGGGTGCAGCCACCAAAATCGGGCGCAACCGCATTACCTCAATAAATTCAGCCGCCGACGGCCAGCTGTCCAGCACCATGTGCGCCCGCCCAGAAACCACTTCCATCAGCGCGGGCGCGGCACCGCGGTAGGCGTTGTGGTTTATCACAGTACCCGTCAAAGCCTGGTAGAGCGCCATGCGCAAGTGCTCCTCGCTGCCGCTGCCCGGGCTGGCAAAAGTGTACTTCCCGGGTGATTTCTTTAATGCTTCGACAAAGTCAACATGGTCCTTGGCCGGAAAACTCGGGTGCACGGCAAACACCTTGGGCACAACCGCAATATTGATGATGGCGGTGAAATCTGTCAGCGCGTCGTAGAGCACTTTGGGGTTGAAAGCCGGGTTGGCTGCGGTGGTTGACACTGTAGCCAGCCCCAACGAATAACCATCCGGCGCTGACTTGGCGGTGTCATTGGCCCCCACCGCGCCGCCGTTACCGGGCCGGTATTCCACGTTCACCGGCTGGCCCAGTACCAGCGCCAGCGGGCCGGCCACCGCGCGGGCAATGATGTCGGGCGTGCCGCCGGATACAAACGGCACCTGCAGCCGAATGGGCTTGCTGGGATAGCTTTGCGCCAATGCATTCGCCCCAATAAGCGCAATTAGCAAGGTGGCCGCAACGCCTAACACCACTTTGTTAAACGATTTTGTCGCTTTTGTGACGCTTATTTGTAACACTTAAGCAGTGTGTTAAAGAATACTTACGCCGAACTTGCGATGCATACAAGAAGCAATCAAGCTATTCCAGCTTGAGCTTGGCGGTCTCCACCACCTTTTTGTACACCTCCAGCTCGGCCTTCATTTGCGCGGCAAACTGCTCGGGCGTGTTAGCCACAATGATGGAGCCGGTGTCTTCGATGCGTTTGCGCACGGCCGGGTCTTCCAGCGCCTTGCGCACGCCAGCGTTTATTTTGTCGACCACGTCTTTGGGCAAGCCTTTGGGGCCAAGGATGCCGTAATAAGCCAGGCGATTCACCGGCTCCAGGCCCACCTCTTTGAAAGTGGGCACATTGGGCAAATTAGGCAGGCGCTGCGGCGCGGCCACCACGATGGGCACCAGGCGGTTGCTCTGAATGAACGGCAAGGCCGAGGGCAGGTTGTCAAAAATCATCGGCACTTGGCCGGCCACCGTGTCATTCAGGGCCGGGCCCGCACCGCGGTAGGGGATGTGCGTCACAAAGGTGCCGCTCAGGTTTTTGTACAGTTCCATTTGCAGGTGGCCAATGCCGCCCGTGCCCGACGATGAGAACGAGTATTTGCCGGGCGATTTTTTCAGCTCAGCCACAAAGCCCTTGTAGTCCTTGGCCGGAAAACTGGGGTGCACGGCAATCACATTGGGCGTGGCGGCAATGTTGATGATGGCGGTGAAGTCGGTCGCGGCGTTGTAGGGCATCTTGGGGTTGATGGCCGGGTTGGCCGCGGTGGTGGACACCGTGGCCATGCCCAGGGTGTAGCCGTCGGGTGCGGATTTGGTGGTTTCATTGGCCCCAATCACGCCGCCGCCGCCGGCCTTGTTTTCCACAATCACGCTCTGGCCCAGCGCCTTGCCCAGCGGCTCGGCAATCACCCGGGCAATGATGTCGGTGGTGCCGCCAGGGGCAAACGGCACTTGCAGCTTGATGACTTTGTTGGGGTAGCCCTGCGCCAGCACAGCGCTGCTGGTTAAAGCCAGCGCAGTGGCAAAAAAATGGCGGGACAAAACGGGTAAACGCATGGTGTGCTCTCCGGGTAATAGTTCCTGCCATGCTAACGGCCTTTGCCGCCCGCATTCTGCGGAAATTACATAGGGGCTTACCCGCCTGGCGCGGTTACCCTAGCTGCCATGAACTACGCACAACTGCTGTTTCCCGATTTCTCGCTGATTTTGCTGGGCTACCTGGTCTGCCGCCACACGGCACTCAACCGCACGGTGTGGGCGCAGGTGGAATCGCTGGTGTATTACTTTTTGTTCCCGGTGCTGCTGTTTCACAGCATCGTCAAGAACCCGCTCGATCTGGTCGCCGCCTCCAGCTTGATTTCGGCTGGGCTGGCGCTGGGCGTTTTCAGCATTGGCCTGGCCTATGCGCTGCCGCATCTGCCCGGGCTGGGCCGCCACATCGACCGGCGCCAGCATGCCGCCAGCGCGCAGGTGGCGTTTCGCTTCAATTCCTTCATTGGCCTGGCGCTGGCCGAGCGGCTGGCGGGCCAGCAAGGCTTGCTGTTGATTGCGGTGCTGATTGGCGTGTGCGTGCCGCTGTTCAACATGGGTGCCGTCTGGCCCATGGTGGCGCATGACGCCAAACCCGGTGAGCGCAGGCTGCTGGGCGAGCTGCTGCGCAACCCGCTAATTCTGGCCACCGCCTCGGGGCTGGTAGCCAATTTGCTGGGTTTTGTGCTGCCCGTGTGGCTGGAGCCCACCGTAACGCGGCTGGGCGCGGCCTCTTTGGCGCTGGGCCTGATGGCCGCCGGGGCCGGCATGCAACTGGGCAGCTTGCGGCAGGGCAAGGCCCTGGCTGTGAGCCTGCTGACCATTCGGCATTTTGTGCTGCCACTGGCGGCGCTGGCGCTGTGCCGCATCTTCCGGCTGGACGCCACGCAGGCCACCGTGCTGCTGGCCTTCAGCGCGCTGCCCACCGCTTCCAGCGCCTACATACTGGCTGCCAAAATGGGCTACGACGGTGCCTACGTGGCGGCGTTGGTCACCTTGTCCACGGTGCTGGGCATGGCCAGCCTGCCGTTTGCACTGGGCGTGTTGCGCTGAATCGGCGCACGATCAGGTGGTTTTATTCACTATTAAAACCATAGTAAAAAAGGTGAGCGCCACCCGCACGTCAGTAAACGGTTTTGACTGGTTTTTATACCTAAAAATAGTCCTATTTTTCTAATTTTTGGCTACCTGAATGCGGTTTTTGCCATTTGTAGGTGCCGGGCGGCTATTTTTTTAGCTTTTTAAGGCTTATTTAAGGTGTCAAAACAAGCGTTTAACCAGCAATGACGTGCGGGTAACGCTATGCTTTTTTACTATGCTTTTAGCAGCGATTGGGTCAACCCGCCAAGGCCCATTCAATGTGCTCGCGCAGCAGTGCACTGGCCTGCGGCAGGCGCGCGGCCAGGGCGGCGCGCAGCGCGTTGCTGGATTGAGAGTCGGCAGCGCGCAACGCGTTGCGGGGCTGGGAATCGGCAGCGCGCAGCGCGTTGCCGAGTGCCACCGCCACATTGCGCAGCCAGCGCTCGTGGCCAATGCGGCGGATGGCGCTGCCTTCGGTGTAGCGCAAAAAATCGCTCTCGCTCCAGGCAAACAGTTGTGTCAGTTGCTGGCCACTCAAGCCCGCACGCTCGTCAAAATCGGGCAAGGCGCTGCGCTGGGCAAACTTGTTCCAGGGGCAGACCAGTTGGCAGTCGTCGCAGCCGTAGATACGGTTGCCAATCAAAGGACGCAGCTCAAGCGGAATCGGCCCAGCGTGTTCGATGGTGAGGTAAGAAATGCAGCGCCGCGCATCCAGCCGGTGCGGCGCAACAATGGCCTGCGTGGGGCAGATGTCGATGCAGGCGCTGCAACTGCCGCAGTGCTCGGTGACGGGCGCGCTGGGCGGCAGGGCGATATCCAAGTAAATCTCGCCCAAAAAGAACAGCGACCCGGCCTCGCGGCTGAGCACCAGCGTGTGCTTGCCGCGCCAGCCCTGGCCGCTGCGCGCTGCCAGCTCGGCCTCCAACACCGGCGCGGAGTCGGTGAACACGCGGTGGCCAAACGGGCCGATATGCGCGGCAATCTGGCCTGCGAGTTTTTGCAGGCGCGCGCGCAGCACCTTGTGGTAATCGCGGCCACGGGCATAGAGCGACACCACACCCTGGGCGGGCTGCTCGAGCCGGGCAAATTCCATTGTTTGCCAACCATCCAGCGTCTGCGCTGGCAGGTAATCCATGCGCGCGGTAATGACGCTCACCGTGCCAGGCACCAGCTCGGCGGGGCGTGCGCGCCGCATGCCGTGCGCAGCCATATAGGCCATGTCGCCATGAAAACCCTGTGCCAACCAGGCCCGTAAACCCGGCTCGGCCGCAGACAAGTCCACACCGGCCACGCCAATTTGGGAGAATCCCAGTTCATGGGCGCACGCCTTCATATGGGAAACCAATTGGCTTTGATCGATAGTCACCCCTTGATTGTAGAAAGCAGCAACGCCAGCACGCTGGTGTTGCAAGGCGAGGCCGCCACGCAGGCTTGGGCGCAGGCATTGGCGCAAGTACTGCAATCAGCACCGGTCTACAGGAACACGTTTATCGCGCTGCAAGGCGAATTGGGCGCGGGGAAAACCACGCTGGTGCGCCACCTGCTGCACGCGCTTGGCGTTACGGGCCGCATCAAAAGCCCCACTTACGCCGTGGTCGAGCCCTACAGCGTGGCCGACTGGGCCATTTGGCACTTTGACTTTTACCGCTTTGAAGACCCGCAAGAGTGGGAAGACGCCGGTTTTCGGGACATTTTTGCCAGCCCCGGCCTGAAGCTGGCCGAATGGCCGGACAAGGCGGGCGGCCTGCTGCCCCCGGCTGACCTCACGCTGCACTTGCAAGTACCTTCGCAACTGCAAAGCGACGATGCGCGCTCGCTATTGCTCAGCGCCGCCACGCCGGACGGCCAAGCGCTGGCTGCGCTATTGCAACACCTGCCGCAGGGCCGCGTACCGTGAAACGCCGCAGCCTGCTCAAGCAAAGTGCCAGCTGGGTTGCCAGCCCCGGCGTCTTGACGCTGCTCTTGGGTGCGCACGACCTTGCCTGGGGCGCAAGCATTGTGGCGGTGCGCGTGTGGCCGGCGCAAGACTACACGCGGGTCACCGTAGAGAGCGACACCACGCTCAAGGCCAAGCCGTTTTTTGTCGCCAGTCCGCCGCGCTTTGCTGTGGACATTGAAGGCATAGACCTCAACCCGGCCCTGCGTGAACTGCTGGCCAAGGTCAAACCCGACGACCCGTTTATCAACAGCGTGCGTTTTGCGCAAAACGCGCCTGGCGTGGTGCGGCTGGTTCTGGATTTAAAGCAAGCCGTGCTGCCCCAGGTGTTCAGCCTGCCGCCGGTGGCCGCCTACCAGCACCGGCTGGTGTTTGACCTCTACCCCACACAAGCCATCGACCCGCTGGAGGCGCTGATTGCCCAGCGCCTGCAAACGCCGGGCGTCACGCAGCCAGCGCCCCTAGTCTCCGACCCCGACCCGCTGGGTGAGCTGATTGCCCAGCAAGCCAGCCCTGCGGCCAGCCCGACCAGAGCCCCGGCGACATCCAGCCGCGCGGCATCAACACCTGCCATTGCATCGGCTACTGTGGCGGCCAGCGCCGCACCCGCCCGCACCGACCGCCTCATCATCATTGCGCTCGACCCTGGCCACGGCGGTGAAGACCCCGGCGCCATTGGCCCCGGCGGCACACGCGAGAAAGACGTGGTGCTGCGCATTGCCCACAAGTTGCAAAGCCGCATCAACGCCACCAGCATCAATGGCAATCCGATGCGCGCCTTTTTAACCCGCGACGCCGACTTTTTTGTGCCCCTGCATGTGCGCGTGCAAAAAGCCCGACGGGTACAGGCTGACCTGTTTGTCAGCATCCACGCCGACGCGTTTTTTACCCCGCGCCCGCAAGGCGCCAGCGTGTTTGCACTGAGCCAGAACGGCGCCTCCAGCAGCGCCGCACGCTGGATGGCCGACAAGGAAAACAAGGCCGACGCTGTGGGTGGCATCAACGCCAGCAGCAAAGACGCGCAGGTGCAGCGCGCCCTGATCGACATGAGCACCACCGCCCAAATCAACGACAGCCTGAAACTCGGCGCCAGTTTGCTGGGCGAAATGGGCCGCGTGGGCAAGCTGCACAAGGCGCAGGTCGAGCAAGCCGGTTTTGCCGTGCTCAAGGCACCCGATATTCCCAGCGTGTTGGTGGAATCGGCCTTCATCAGCAACCCCGATGAAGAAGAAAAACTCAAAAGCGACGCCTACCAGGAGCAATTGGCCGACGCGCTGATGCGCGGCATCAGCCGCTACTTTGCGCAGAACCCACCGCTGGCGCGCAGCAGGGCGCTTTAAACGCCAGGCGCTTGAACTCGCGTCGCATTGACTGCTCTATCTTGTACCCAAGCCTTTGGGCAGTAACCCAAACTAAAACCAGGAGATACTTATGCCGACCCAAGCCGAAAAAGCCCTTGCCTTCCGCGCCCTGCACCAGGAACCTGGCAGCTTTGTCATCCCCAACCCCTGGGACGTGGGCAGCGCCCGTGTGCTGGCGGCACTGGGTTTTGCGGCGCTGGCCAGCACCAGTGCGGGCTATGCGTTTTCGCGCGGGCGGCTGGACTACGGCATTGCGCGCGAAGAGATGCTGCAACACCTGGCCGATTTGGTGGCGGCCACGCCGCTGCCCGTAAGCGCTGACCTGGAAAACGGCTATGGGGACAGCCCAGAAACCGTCGCGCAAACCATTGCGCTGGCCGCTGCGGCGGGTGTGGTGGGCGGCTCAATTGAAGATTCGACCCAGCGCAAGGACACGCCTATTTACCCGCTGGCGCAGGCGGTGGAGCGCATCCGCGCCGCCAGCGAAGCAGCGCGCGCGCTGCCGTTTGCCTTTACCCTCACCGCCCGGGCTGAGAATTATTTTGTCGGCAAACCCGACCTGGCCGACACCATTACGCGCCTGCAGGCCTACCAAGAAGCGGGTGCCGACGTGCTGTACGCGCCGGGCCTGAAAACCGAAGAAGACATTGCACAGGTGCTGCGCTCTATAGACCGCCCACTGAATGTGCTGATGGGCACCAAGGGCTTTCAGCTCAGCGTGCAAACGCTGACAAAGCTGGGCGTCAAACGCATCAGCACTGGCGGCTCGTTGGCGCTGGCCGCACTGGGCGGCCTGGTGCGTGCCGCGAAGGAACTGCGTGAACCCGGCAGCTTTGGCTATGCCGACGAAGCGTTGAGCGGGCGCGAAATCTACCAGTTGCTCAAGACCCCGCCAGCGGCTTGACCAGGTTGCTGCTGCGGGCGGCTGGCAACCAGGGCAAGTGGGCTATGGGCCGCAGCTTTTGCTCAGGAAATCTGCACAAACTTGGCTACCGACGGAATGCCCGCCGCATCCAGCACAAACAGCATGTAATAGCCCGGCGGCACCAGTGCGCTGGAGGCAGGCACGCTGGCCGTCAAGCCCAGGGCTTGCGGCTGCACCCGCAATTTGATGACGCGCTGGTGCATGTCGTTGCCGTGCGTGGTGGCCCCGGGTGCCACCAAAACAGCGCTGACCATGTCACCGCGGTCTGTGGCAATGCTGAATGTCAGGCCATAAGCAAGCCGTTCAGGCGCAGCGGTAATTTGCGGTTGCGCCCCTTTGAACAAGTAGGGCGGCGAATACACCTGGGCCTTGTGCTGGAACGCCGCCTGGGCCGAGTAATCCATATCATCTTGCGACAGCAGCACGGTGGCGTCGGGCAACAAGATGGCGGTGGAATGGTAAGCCGCTTGGATGGCGTGGCTGGCCATTGGCAGCCAGGAGCCCGTGAGATCGCTAGCGGCCTTGGCATACAACTCGGGCTCAAAGATCGGGTCCTCATAACCATACAGACCCCGGTTTCCACCCACCGTGAACAAGCTGCCATCGGGCAGGATCACGGTGTTGGCGTTGTGCCTGGGGGTGCGCCATTGCGGATACGGACTCCAGCCGCGTGCGGGGTTGAAACCGTCCAGCCATTCGTTGTCTGCCTGGGGTGCCCGCTCGGTGTGGCCGCCGGCCACCATGATCAACTGCTTACTTGGCACCACCGATACATCGGTGTAGGAAACGCCATTGCCCAAGTAGTAGTGGTTGTGGTTCATGCGCGGCAGGCCGCTCCAGTTCGACGTGGCTGGATTGAATTGGAAGCTGCTGGCAGCGCCAGGGCCAGCTTCCAACATCTGCCCCGAGGGCAGCAAGAATTGCAGCGGGTACAAGCCCGATGAATTGTGGATGGATACTGCGCGCAGCTGACCAATTCCATCAATGTTGGGGTCGGGCGTTAACATTTCCACCACGTTAGTGATGGCATTGCTGCCGGTCTCGTCAATGCCGCTGGTAATGACAACCCGGTTGTCTGCCAACTGGGTAGCGGTGGGGTACCAGCGCCCACGCTGCATGTCGGGCTGCTTGGCCCAACGCTCGGCCAGCGGATTGAAGGTGTAGTTAGTCAGCGAGCCTTTCCAGCCCGACATTCCTGCTGGCGCGTTGGGGTTGGGATAGCCTAGATTGCCACCCGCCACATAAACCCGGCCATCGGCCAAAATGGTTTGAGCCGAGCACCAGATATTCTCGGGCGGTGGAATGTTGTAGCCGCTGCGGGTTTTGGGGTTCCAAATGAAACCAACGCCATTTTGGGGAACATCAGGCAAGAAATAATTGACCGGATCGTAAGACCAAAACATCACATTGCCGGTGTGCAGCAAGACCGCTGTCACGCCCACCACGGGAATGATGAACGGGTCACTCCAGCGGCCCATGGTGGCCGGGTCACCCGCTGCTAGCGCCGCCCCTGATGGCGCAATGCCGGGCGTACCAATTGCAGAACCACCACCCAAGCCCCTGAGGTCGGGTGAATTGGTTTTGCTTTTGATCACCGCTTCTTTGGCTGCGGCATCGTCTTTTAAAGTTTGACTGGCAGCCACGACGCGGCCCGCGTCATGGCGCTTGCGCACACCGCTTTCAACCTCGCACTGAAACCGGCGCATCCGCGCATGCTGGTCAGCGTGGGAAGGACCCAACTGGTCTTTCTCATGCAGGTGCTTCTTTGCCTCGATGTCGGCGGGTTGGCAGGCCTTGGCAGATTTTTCGTGCGAATGAGCCGCCTGTTTCTCCTGGTTCTTAAACGTGCTGCTTTGTGCCTGTGCCGTCAGCGGCCAAGCTTGCAAAAAAACCAGCACGGCAGCGGTCAATGCAAAGCATTGACGGGGTTTGATAGATAACTGGTGCATGGCATTCCTTGTATGTGCTGACATCAACCAGGTGCGTAAGCGCGGTGAAATGGGGCGACGCAATGGTCATAGCCAACGGTAACCGCGCTTGCGTCACGCCAAGCGCATCATTGGGCGTGGCTGGGTGTCAGCAGGTGACAGGAATGGCCGTAGGACATTAGGCTACGGAAAGCGATGCCCGTGGCCCGGGCTAGACCGGGTAAATCAGTGAGTTCAGCACCATCTCGCTGTCATACACGCAGCGGCGGCTTTTGAACTTGAGCGCACCATCAATGCGCACCAGCGCGTCAATATAGCGGCCGACCTGGTAGATCTCGCTCACATTGCCGGGCTTGGTGCGAAACACGGCGTAGTTGGCCTGCGCGCTGATGCCGCCCTCGGTTTCGCACACCAGCGCCGGGCTGATGAGGTGGCGCGTGTAATACGGCCCGTGGTAGATGGTTTGTGTGATGCCATACACCCGGTCTTTCATCATGCCCTGGCTCTCCAGGTCCATCAGCGCCAATGGCAGGCCACGGTCAAAGTTCTCGCGTGCCTGCACGGTGTAGCGGGCGTCCTCGGTAAAAAATTCGGGCCAGGCGTCAAAGCGCTTTTCGTCCAGCGCGGCGGCGTACTGGGCGTTGAGCTGGTCCACCTCGAATTGCAGTTGCAGCCGGGCGTGTTGCGCGCTCATACCGACATGATCCGTTTCCAGTAGGCGTACATGCTGCGAATCAGCGTCTCGGTCACCATGTGCTCGGTGCCTTCAGTGCCGGTGCCGCCCAGCTCGCACAGGGTGTGGCCGCTGTCGTCGCCGCTGCTGCGCGACTGCTTAAAGCCGTCCTGGCTGAATTCGATCACCTCGCCGTCATCGGCACTGACAAAGCCTGCCGGGCCAAACAGATTGGCCTGGCGCAGGCGGCGTTGCGTCATCTCGGGCGTGTCGTCGGCAAAACCAAAATGCGTCCAGACAAAATCAAACTCGCCCTGGCCGCGCGGCACGATGTGGCGGGTGGAAAGCGAGTTGACCTGCTGCTGAATAATAAGGCTGGGAAACAGCGTGATCATGGTCACGGTGGGGGTAATGTCTTGCCCTGGATGGGCTGGGTCGGCCACCTTCCACCAGGCTTCGGGCACCACATCCAGCAGGCGCATGTCATGCAGCGCCATATTCGCCTTGAAGCTGGTGACGCCCTCTGTGACGTCGGTGCGAACGCCTGCGCTGGCCGTGTTGGCATCGCCCTCATTGCGGCGCGAGAGCATTACCGCGTGGCGGCCATGCGCATCCGTCACCATGCGGCTTTTCTGGTCTGCGCGCCACAGGCCAAAGGTGACAAACCAGGTGTGCAGCAGGCCGGGGTGGTAGGGGTCCTTGATGTTCTCCATCATCAGCTTCCAGTTGCCTGGAATGCGCTGGCGGTTGGTGCCCAACAGCGTGAGTTGGCGGCTGCCGCCTGGACCTTTGAAGATGCGCTCTATCCACGGCATGACTTGGGGCCCGAGGTAGTCTTGCAGTGGCTCGGTGGCCTCGCTGAACGTGGCAAACACCAAGCCGTGCAATACCGCCACACGCAGCTTAACCAAGCCGTTTTGCTTCAAGTCAAAGCCCTCAGGCATGCCGCCATTGATGCAGTCACCGTCTTTTACGCCGTCTTTGAAGGGCAAACCCGCGAGGTCGCCATTGAGTTTGTAAGTCCACTGGTGGTAGGGGCAAACGAAGCTGCGGGTATTGCCGTGGGGCTGCTGGCAAAAGCGCACACCGCGGTGGGCGCAGCGGTTTTCCACCACGCGAATGCCGTGGTCAGTGAAAAAATTGGGGTCAGATTCCAATTTCGCTGACTTGCCTGCGGCAAGTTGATCCATATCGGCGGCTTGCGCCGATGCGAATTTGGAATCTGACCCCAATTTTTTCACGCGGTCGCGCACCAGAATCACCTGGCGCTCGCCGACAAAACTCAGCTTGAAATCGCCGGCGTTGGGAATTTCAGCTTCCAGACCCACGTAGCACCAATGCGGGCCGTAGAAAATTTTCTCGAGTTCACGCGCGTAAAGCTGGGCGTCGGTGTAAACACGAAACGGAATTCGACTACTGCCAGCAAAATCGGCCGCTGGGCCATCAGCGTTCAGGGCAAAGGCGTCGGGTGCGTTCATGCAGTTGCGCTCCTGTCAGGTCGTTTCAGATGGTTTGCGCCTGCCACGCAAGGCGCCCCAAATAACCACCAAACCGGGAATGATGATCATCGCCAAAATAATACTGTTGAGGTTTTTCATGACCCAGGGATTGACGCCTAACAAATAACCTGCTGTGCACAGGCTCATAACCCACAACACGGCACCGGCCATGTTGTAGATGACAAAGCGGGTGCGGTCCATCATGGCTACGCCCGCCACAAACGGCACAAAGGTGCGCAAAAACGGAAGGAAGCGTGCCAGCACCACTGTGATACCACCATAGGTTTCGTAAAACTTGTGCGCACGCTCAAACGCCTGCTTGTTGAAAAAGCGTGAGTTCTCCCACTGAAAAACCCGCGGGCCAAAATAGCGGCCAATCTGGCAATTGCATTGGTCGCCCAAAATGGCAGCAACGATCAGCACGGCACAGGCAATGGGGAAACTCATCAGTCCCACCCCACACAGCGCGCCCACAATGAACAGCAGCGAATCGCCCGGCAAAAACGGCATCACCACCACGCCGGTTTCCACAAACACAATCAGGAACAGCAGCGCATAAACCCAGGCACCGTAGTTGTAGATGAACATCTCCAGGTGCTTGTCGATGTGGAAGATAAAGTCTGTCAGCAGGGCAATTAGTTCCATGGCAGCAATTATGACGCTGCGCCCGTCACCTGCCGAGCAGCAAGCGCACCTCTAGAATGACCCGGTGAACGCCGCCGCCACTGCCCGCCAGCCCATTGCCGCCCTGCCCGACGAGTTAATCAGCCAAATTGCCGCCGGCGAGGTGGTTGAACGGCCTGCCTCGGTGGTGCGCGAGCTGCTGGACAACGCGCTGGACGCAGGCGCCACGCAAATCACATTGCGCCTGCTGGCTGGCGGTGTGCGCGCCATCAGTGTGGAAGATGATGGCCAGGGCATCGCCCGCGAAGAAATGGCGCTGGCCTTGCGGCGCCACGCCACCAGCAAAATCACCACGCTTTCCGATCTGGAGTCAGTGGCTACCATGGGGTTTCGTGGCGAGGCGCTTGCCGCCATCAGCTCGATTGCCGAGACCACACTGCTGTCGCGCACGGCGGGCCAAGCCAGCGCGTTTTTGCTCGATGCGCAAAGCGGCGAGCTGCGGCCTGCGGCGCGTACGCAAGGCACCACAGTGGAAATCAAGGAACTGTTCTTCAGCACGCCTGCCAGGCGCAAATTCCTCAAGACCGACGCCACGGAACTGGCGCACTGCATTGTAGCCGTGCGCCGCCACGCGCTGGCCCGGCCCGAGGTGGGTTTTGCAATCTGGCATGAGGGCAAACTGGTCGAGCAGTGGCGCGCCCAGACCGGCGAGCAGCAGCAGGCCGTGCAGGCACGCATTGCCGATGTGCTGGGCGCAGAGTTTGGCGCACAGGCATTGGCCGTGGCCTACCCGGCAGCGGCGCACGCCAGCACCAGTGCGGTGGCGTGCCGCGTCTGGGGCTGCTGCGGCACGCCGCAGGTAGCACGCGCTCGCGCCGATCAGCAGTATGTGTATGTCAACGGCCGTTTTGTGCGCGACAAAACCATCAGCCATGCGGTGCGACAGGCCTATGAGGATGTGCTGCACGGCGGCCGCCAGCCGGTTTACGTGCTGTTTGTCGAAACCGATCCGCGCCGGGTCGATGTGAATGTGCACCCGACCAAGATTGAGGTGCGCTTCAGAGATGGCCGCGAGGTGCACCAAGCCGTGCACCATGCCATAGAAAACGCGCTGGCCCCGTCGCGTGCGGGCGCTGCCTCAGCGCTGGCCAGCAATCTGCCTGCTGCAGCCGACCACATGGACAGTCTGGCAACGCCTGCTAGTGGGTGGCGCAGCGGCCCGGCTGCAAACACCAGCACACCAGCGCAATACGCCATGAACTGGCAGCCGCCCAATGCCCACCATGTGGCCGATGTGCAGGCCCTGTGGCACGGGCCATCGGCTGACTTGCCCGCGCAAAATGTTGCACCTGACAACCCGTCGGAATGGCCGTTGGGCAATGCCATTGCCCAATTGCAAGGCATCTATATCCTGGCAGAAAACCGCCAGGGCCTGGTGATTGTGGACATGCACGCGGCGCACGAGCGCATCGTGTATGAGGGCCTGAAGCAGCAGCTGGGTGCTGCGGCCATCCGTTCCCAGCCACTTTTAATTCCTGCCACCTTTGCCGCCACGCCGCAAGAATCGGCCACCGCCGAATCGCATGCCGAGGTACTGGCGCAGCTTGGCCTGCAAGTGACGCCGTTTTCGCCAAAAACACTGGCGGTGCGCGCTGTGCCCACGGCGCTGGCGCAAGGCGATGCCGTGGCGCTAGTGCGCAGCGTGTTGGCTGAACTAATGCAAGTGGATGCTGCCCATGTGATTGCCCGCGCACAAAACGAAATCCTCTCCAGCATGGCCTGCCACGGCGCGGTGCGCGCCAACCGCCGCCTGACGCTGCCCGAAATGAATGCCCTGCTGCGCCAGATGGAAGCCACCGAGCGTTCCGACCAGTGCAACCACGGCCGTCCGACCTGGCGGCAAATCAGCGTGCGCGAGCTGGACGCGCTGTTCATGCGTGGCCGCTGATGGACAAGCTGATGAGCCCCAGACGGGTTGTTTTCATCCTCTCGCTGCTGCTGGGCTTGCAGCCCGTCACCACCGATTTGTACTTGCCAGCCCTGCCCGCGCTGACCGGCTGGCTTGGCGGCAGCATGACGCAAGCGCAGTTGACCTTGACTGCCCTGCTGCTGGCTTTTGGCGCGTCGCAATTGGTTTGGGGCCCGCTGTCTGACCGTTATGGCCGTCGTCCGGTGCTGCTGGCCGGGTTGGCGCTGTACGTGCTGGCGGCGCTGGCCTGCGTAGCTGCTACCAGCTTTCCCTGGCTGATTAGCTGGCGTGCGCTGCAAGGCGTGGCGCTGGGCGCTGCCGTGATGTGCGCGCGCGCCATCGTGCGCGATCTGTATGCGCCCGAAGCAGGTGCGCGCGTGATGTCGCAAGGCCTGTCTGGCCTGGGGCTGATGGCTTGCGCCAGTGCTGTGCTGGGCAGCGTGCTGGCGGGCACGTTAGGCTGGCGTGCCACGCTGATGGCGCTGGCCTTGGTGGGCGTCATTACGTTGGCAGTCATTGCCTGGCGCTATGAAGAAACCAACCTGCACCCAAACCCGCAGGCCTTGCATGCAGCCAGCCTGCTACGCACCTGGCGCAGCATATTGCGGCACCCCACTTTCGTGGCGTTTTGCGCGCTGTCGTGCGCTTCCTATGCGGGCTTGTTCACGCTGCTGGCAGCATCGCCCTTTGTGTTTATCCAGGTGCTGGGCTGGAGCCCGGTGGAATACGGCGGCGCGATGCTCAGCACGTCATTGGCCTATTTGGGCGGCACCTTTTTATGCCGCTATTTGCTCACCCGCCACCGCGTGCAACGGACAGTGGCACTGGCGGGTGGCCTGTCGTTGTTGGCGGGCGGTGTGCTGCTGGGCCTGCACTTTGTAGGCGCTTACAGCGGCCGCTTTGGTGGCTACGCGCTGCTGCTGCCCATCAATTTGTTTTTGGTCGCCCACGGCATCCACCAACCCTGCAGCCAAAGTGGTGCGGTTGGGCCTTTTCCGCATGCCGCAGGCACAGCGTCAGCGCTGAATGGTTTTTTTATGATGTGCCTGGCCTTTGCGGTAGGGGCCTGGTTGGGAAAAAGCATGGGCGGCATGCTGTGGCCTTTGGTTGCAGGCATGGCTTTTTGGAGTGTCTGCATTGCCGCGGTGGCCTGGACGCTGGTAGCGCGGCTGAATCTGCCCGCGCCTTTAAAACCAAGCGCGGCCGCCGAATCCGCCGCTGCGCCTTGATGCTGCCAGACGTGTCAGCGCCTGTTTCCGCAAGCCAGTCCGTTTGGGCCCTGGCCCCGGAAACAGCTGCCCGCTGCCTGTTGCTGGCTGGGCCTACGGCAGCGGGAAAAAGTAGCGCGGCGCTGGCCATTGCTGCGCATATACCGGTGGAAATCATCAGTGTCGACTCGGCGCTGGTCTACCGCGGCATGGACATCGGTACCGCCAAACCCACAGCCGCCGAGCGTGCGCAGGTGCCACACCATTTGATTGATATCCGTGACCCACTGCACGCCTACAGCGCCGCCGCATTTGCCACCGATGCGCGTGACCAGATTGACGCCATCTTGGCGCGTGGCCGCACGCCGCTTTTGGTGGGGGGCACCATGCTGTATTTCAAGGCGTTACTGGAGGGACTAAACGCGATGCCGCCAGCCAACCCCCAAATTCGCGCTGAATTAACCACCCGCGCCAGACGCGAAGGCTGGCCCGCACTGCACGCCGAATTGGCGCAAGTTGATCCTGCCAGCGCCGCCCGCCTGGCCCCTGGCGACTCGCAACGCATCAGCCGCGCGCTGGAGGTTTGGCAATTAACCGGTCAGCCGCTGTCGGCCTTTCACCAGACAGCGCAAACACCCAATTCGTCTGCAGCACCCATGCCCGCGCCGTGGGCTGGCAGGCTCATCAGCCTTGAAACACCAGACAGGGCCAACCTGCACGAGCGCATCGCGCGACGCTTTGACACCATGCTTGCGGGCGGCTTGATTGATGAAGTGCGTGCCTTGCGCACGCGAAGCGACCTGCACCCCGATTTGCCCGCCCTGCGTTGTGTCGGCTACCGCCAGGCCTGGGCCGCGCTGGATGCCGGTTTGCAAGGCATTACCCTGCAAACCCAGGTTCGCGAGACAGGCATTGCCGCCACCCGCCAGTTGGCCAAGCGGCAAATCACCTGGCTGCGCAGCCTGCCGCAGCGGCGTGTAGTGCAAGATGCCCCTGCTGCGCTGGTGCAAGCCCAAACGCTGCTCCAATTGCGCCCATGAGCCTGGTTATTCAAAATTTAAGCAAGCACTACGGCAGTGGTGCCGCAGCCGTGCCGGTGTTTGCCAACGTCAGCCTGCAAATTGAGCGTGGCGAGTTTGTTGCCATCGTCGGTGAATCGGGCGTGGGCAAATCCACTTTGCTCAACTGCATGGCCGGGCTGGACCATTGGAGCAGCGGCAGCATCAGCCTGGACGGCACCGACATCGGCCAGCTCAACGACACCCAACTGGCCTTGTGGCGGCGCGGGCATGTGGGCTTTGTGTTCCAGGCATTTCACGTTTTGCCACACCTGGATGTAGCGCAGAACATGGCATTGCCGCTGATGCTTTTGAAGCGCAACGACCCAGCCGCCGTGCAGGCCATGCTTGAAGCCGTGGGTCTGGCGGGTTTGGGTGAACGCTTGCCGCAGGAACTCTCTGGCGGCCAGTTGCAGCGCGTGGCCATAGCGCGCGCCCTTATTCACCAGCCGCGCCTGGTGCTGGCTGATGAGCCCACCGGCAATCTCGACCCCTCTACCGCCGCGCAGGTGATTGATGTGCTGCTGGCGCAAACCCGTTTGCATAACGCCTCACTGGTGCTGGTAACGCACTCGCAAGCGGCCGCTGCCCGGGCTGACAGGGTGCTGCATTTGCACAGTGACGGGTTGGCTGGCTAAACCGTTAACCGCTCGGTTAGAGCGACAGCGTAACGCTGCGTCTGCCGTCACAATGACTGACCATGTGGCCGCTGCTCACCACCTTTTCTTGGCAAGAGCTGCGCCAGCAGCCCTGGCGGCATATGGCCGCGCTATTGGCTGTGGTGCTGGGCGTGGCGCTGGCATTTGCCGTGCATCTCATCAACACCTCGGCGCTGGATGAGTTTTCCAGCGCAGTGCGCTCGGCGGGTGGCCAACCCGATTTGGAACTACGCGCTGTGCAGGGTGGGCTGGATGAAGCGGTCTACGGCTTTGTGGCACAGCACCCGCAAGTGGCACTGGCCAGCCCGGTGCTGGAGCTGAGCACCTACGCGCTGAACAACGACACCACGGCCAAGCGCCAGCCCCTTCGTGTCCTGGGTGTTGACGCGCTGGTGGTGGGCCTGATGACCCCGGCGCTGGCACCGCAGCCCGCCGCCGAAACAGACCGATTCACACTGTTTGCACCCGACACCGTATTTTTAAACGCAACCGCACGCCAATGGCTGGCGGGCACGGCGTTGGCGGGCGCATTGCCTGCTAACGATGTGCAACTGCAAACCGGCCTGACGCTGCGCCGCGTGAAAGTGGGGGGCCATGTGGCAGCCGGCGGCACGCCACTGGCGGTGATGGACATTGGCGCAGCGCAGGAGTTTTTTGCCAAGCAGGGCCAGCTCACCCGTATTGATTTGCGCCTGCAACCCGGCGTGAACGCGCAGGCGTTTTCCGAGCGGTTGCTGCGCACGCCCGGCTGGCCTGGCAACATCACGCTGGCGCAGCCGGGCGATGCGCAAGCGCGCATCAGCAACTTGTCGCGCGCCTACCGTGTCAACCTCACGGTGTTGGCGCTGGTGGCGCTGTTTACTGGGGCGTTCTTGGTGTTTTCAGTGCTGTCGCTGAGCGTGGCACGGCGCTCTGCGCAGTTTGCGCTGCTCGGCGTATTGGGTTTGACTCCGCGCCAGCGGCTGCAACTGGTGCTGACCGAATCCCTGGTGCTGGGGCTGGTGGGCAGTGCCCTGGGGTTGGCGCTCGGCGCCGCTTTGGCGGCAACGGCTTTGCGCCTGCTCGGCGGTGATTTGGGTGGTGGTTATTTCCCAGGCGCTGCGCCCAGCTTGCAATGGGATACCTGGGCGGCGCTGGCTTACGGGGTGTTGGGCACGCTGGCCGCGCTGCTGGGCGGCTGGTGGCCCGCGCGCACCGCCCAGGCCCTGCCCTTGGCCGCCACGCTCAAGGGTCTGGGCGTTGTACACGGCGATGGCACAAAGCAAGGCGCAGTCGCACGCCAGCCCTGGGGCCTGCTGCTTGTGCTGGCGGGCGATTTGCTGTGCCTGCTGCCACCGCTATGGGGCTTGCCGCTGGGCGCGTATGTGGGCATTGCGCTACTGTTGCTGGGTGGCATTACCGCCCTGCCCGGCCTGATTGCCCTGCTGTACGACCGGCTCGCGCCCTGGCTCTCAGGCTATCTGCTGCCGCTGCTGGCGGTGCAGCGTGCGCGCCGCGTGCGACACACAGCCGCAGTGGCCATCAGCGGCGTGGTGGCCAGCCTCAGCCTGTCGGTGGCGCTGACGGTGATGGTGGGGAGTTTTCGTGGCTCGGTCACCCAGTGGCTGGATGTGGTGCTGCCCGCTGACTTGTACGTGCGAACGGCCAGTGCCACCGCTGCGGGCGAGGCGGCTTATCTACCACCCGAGTTTGTGGCGGCGACCGCCAAACTGCCGGGTGTGCAGCGGCTGCAAAGCCAGCGCACCACAGCGCTACTGCTCAATGCGCAACTGCCTGCAGTCACCTTGATTGCGCGCGACCTGGCTGACCCCAGCCGCGCACTGCCGCTGGTAGGCGATGCATTGGCCGCGCCGCCAGGCCAGATTGCGATTTACGTTAGCGAAGCCGTGCTGGACTTGTATGGGGTTGCCCCAGGCCAGGCATTTGCGCTTTTTTCTGCCTCGTTCAAACCACTAGCTGAAAGCAGCAAAGCAGTAAATACCGCTGATGCATTGGCCAGCACCGCGCCGCCTTTGCCAGCCCAATTCTTCATTGCCGGGGTTTGGCGCGACTATGGACGGCAATTTGGCACCATCGCCATCGACCAGCAGCATTTTGTGCGCCTGACGGGCGACCAGCGTGTCAACGACATTGCCCTGTGGCTGCAAGTTGGCGCCAACGCTGACGCTGTGCAGCAGGATTTGCGAAGGCTTGCGAATGAGCAAAACAACAACGCCGCCAGCCTGCTGGAATTTGCCAGCACACCCGATATTCGTGCCTTGTCGCTGACTATTTTCGACCGCAGTTTTGCTGTGACTTACTGGCTGCAGGCCGTGGCCATTGGCATGGGCCTGTTTGGTGTGGCCGCCAGCTTCAGCGCGCAGGTGCTGGCACGGCGCAAAGAATTTGGCCTGCTGGCGCACCTGGGTTTTACGCGGCGGCAAATCCTGGCGCTGGTGGCTGGTGAAGGTGCAGCCTGGACGCTGGTGGGTGCGCTTGCCGGGTTGGGGCTGGGTCTGGCCGTGAGCGTGGTGCTGGTGCACGTGGTCAACCCGCAGAGCTTTCACTGGACCATGGATTTGCTACTGCCCTGGTTGCGTTTGCTGGCCCTGTGCGCTGCGGTGCTGCTGGCGGGTGTGGCCACCGCCTGGCTGGCTGGGCGCGCTGCTGCTGGGCGCGACGCCGTGCTGGCCGTCAAGGAAGATTGGTGAGTCCCATGCTGCAACGCCGTAACCTGCTGCAACTCCTGGGCTCGGCTGGCATGCCCGCCCTGCTGACCCTGCCCGCCAGCAGCCACGCCCTGCCACTGAAAACCCTGCAATTCCCGCGTGACCACGGTGCCCACCCCGACTTTGCCATCGAGTGGTGGTACGTCACCGGGCAGTTGCGCGATAGCGCCGGGCGCGAGTTTGGTTTTCAGGTAACTTTTTTCCGCTCGCGGGTTGATGCCACGCAGGCCATGACTTCGCGCTTTGCCGCCAAGCAACTGGTATTTGCCCACGCGGCCATTACCGATGTGCAAGGCAAGAAAATGCAGCACGACCAGCGCGTGGCACGCCAGGGTTTTGGCCTGGCCAGCGCCAACGAAACCACTACCGATCTCAAGCTGGGCAATTGGGTGCTGGCGCGCCACAGCACAGCGCAGGGCAACAACTACCAGACGCAAATCAAAGCGGGTGATTTCTCACTTGCGCTGCAACTGCTCACCACCCAACCGCTGCTGCTGCAAGGCAAGCAAGGCCTCTCGCGCAAGGGCCCACAAGAAAGCCAGGCCAGCTACTACTACAGCCAGCCGCAAATGGCTGCCAGCGGGCAGCTCACCGTGCAAAACCAGGCATTTGAAGTCACCGGCAAGGCCTGGCTCGACCATGAATGGAGCCAGGCGCTGCTGCACGCCGATGCCGTGGGCTGGGACTGGATTGGCATCAATTTGTTTGATGGCAGCGCCCTCACTGCCTTTCGCCTGCGCCGCGACAATCTCAACGAAATCGGCAGTTCGCTGTGGGACGGCGGCTCGTTTCGTCTGCCCAAAAACATTGGCGGTGGCGAGACGTATATCTTCAGCAAGGGCGAGGTCGATTTCAAACCACTGCGCAGCTACCAGAGCCCGGCCAGCGGCGCGCGCTATCCGGTGGAGTGGCTGGTGCGTACGGCGGTAGATTTTTATACCGTCAAAGCCGTGCTCGACCACCAGGAGCTTGATAGCCGCCAGTCAACCGGTGCGGTTTACTGGGAAGGCCTGTGCGTGCTGTTTGACAGCAACGGCCGCCAGGTGGGCAGCGGCTACCTGGAGATGACGGGCTACGCCAAGGCGCTGCGTTTGTAGGCGGCACAATCAAGGCCATGACCTCCGAACGCCCCAAGTCCAAATCTCCGCAATCGCTCTCGGGCCTGCTGCCATTCTTGAAGCCCTACCGCCTCCAAATGGCGCTGGCTGGGCTGTTTTTGTTTTTGGCGGCGGCTGCCACGCTGGCGTTTCCGCTCGCGCTGCGCAGCTTGATTGATGGCGGCTTGGTCAGTGGTAGCGTCTCGGCTGCCGGGGTGGCCAGCGTGGACGCCGGCGCGCAGCTGCTGGCGCTGCGCGAGCATTTTGGTGTGCTGTTTGCCGTGTCGATTGCGCTGGGATTGTTTTCTGCGGCACGCTTTTACCTGGTGAGCTGGCTGGGCGAGCGCGTCACCGCTGATTTGCGCAACGCGGTGTATGCGCATGTGATTGCCCAGAGTCCGCAGTTTTTTGAAACCACGCAAACCGGCGAGGTGGTGAGCCGCCTCACCGCCGACACCACGCTGGTGCAAACCGTGGTGGGCTCATCGTTCAGCCTGGGGTTGCGCAACACGGTCATGGGCCTGGGTGCGCTGGCCATTTTGATCTACACCAACCCGCTGGTCATGGTGCAGGTGCTGGGCGTGTTGGTGCTGATTGTGCTGCCCAGCGTGTGGTTTGGCCGCCGCGTGCGCAAGCTCTCCCGTGCCAGCCAGGACCGGGTGGCCGACTCGAGCGCGATTGCCGCGGAAATTTTGAATGCCATCCCCGTGGTGCAAAGCTACACCGCCGAGCCGCGCGAGGCGGCGCGTTTTGATGCGTCTACGCAGGCTGCGTTTGACGTAGCCGTAACGCGCACCAAGGCGCGGGCGGTGCTGGTGGCCTTCATCATTATTGCCACCAGCGCGGCGCTGCTGTTTGGCTTGTACCAGGGCACGCAAGCCGTGATTCGTGGCGATATCACCGCCGGGCATCTGGGCCAGACCGTGGTGTATGTGATTATTTTGGCCAGCGCCTTTGCCGTGCTGGGCGAGGTTTACGGCGATTTGCTGCGCGCCGCTGGCGCGACCGAACGCCTGATGGAGCTGCTGGGTACCCATTCACCCGTGCAATCGCCTGCCACCCCGGCGCGCTTGCAAACGGCTGGCCTGCACAGCACAGGCAGCAGCATTGCATTCAAAACAGTCAGCTTCAATTACCCCTCGCGCCCCGACACACCGGCCCTGCGCGATTTGAATCTGCAAGTGCGCGCGGGCGAAACCGTGGCGCTGGTGGGCCCCAGCGGCGCGGGCAAGAGCACAGTGTTTCAGCTGCTGCTGCGCTACTACGACCCGCAAGCCGGCGCAATAGAAATTGACGGCGTGCCGATTAACCAGCTGGCGCTGCACGACTTGCGCAGCCGCATTGGCATCGTGCCGCAAGACACGGTGATTTTCTCCAGCTCAGCGCTAGAAAACATCCGCTACGGTCGCCCGCAAGCCAGCGACACCGAGGTGATGGCGGCAGCCCAGGCTGCGTTTGCGCACGACTTTATTCTGGCGCTGCCCGGTGGCTACAGCAGCTTCCTGGGCGAGCGTGGTGTGCGCCTGTCAGGCGGCCAGCGCCAGCGCATCGGTATTGCCCGCGCCCTGCTGAAAAACCCGCCGCTGCTGCTGCTGGATGAAGCCACCAGCGCGCTCGACGCCGAGAGCGAGCGCATGGTGCAGGCCGCGCTGGAATCCGCCATGCACACCCAGCACGGCCAGCGCACTACGCTGGTGATTGCCCACCGGCTGGCCACGGTGCAAAAAGCCGACCGCATTGTGGTGCTGGACCATGGCCGCGTGGTTGAGCAAGGCACACACGACGCCCTGCTGGCACGCGCTGGGCTGTACGCGCAACTGGCGGCGCTGCAATTCATGGATTAACCAACGGCTGGTAGTTGGTAGCTGGGGCAAAATTACTATTAAAAGTATAGTAAAAAACCATAGCGCTACCCGCACGTCTATATTGGGCTAACTGCTTATTTGATGCCTGAAAATAGGCAGAAATATTGAAAAATTAGCCCGCCGCATGTGCCAGCGGCCCTAAAAAGGCTATCGCGAGCAGAAAAATAGAAAAAAGTGCTGCTTTTTAAGTGCCAAATACGACTTAAACGCTTTATTGGTGTGCGGGTAGCGCTATGGTTTTTTACTATGTTTTTAATAGCAATTGAAATGCCGCCTGACCAGGCAAGATGCAGCCCTTGGCGTGATTAGCGCTAGCCCTGCCAGTCAAGCGCCCATTGGCCCGACAAGACGTTTTGCAGCCACAGCAGGCAGGTCAGGGTTTTGGCGTCGGTCACGCGGCCGCTCATGCTCCAGGCTAATAGCTCTTGCGGCGTGGCGGCAAAAACCTCCAGAAACTCGCCGCTGTCCAACTGGCGCTCCCCCAGCGTCAAGCCTTTGGCAAAGTAGATGTGAATGACCTCGCTGGAGTAGGCAATGGCGTTGTGCATGACGCCCGCCCGCGCCCAGTGGCTGGCGCTGTAACCAGTTTCCTCCAGCAGTTCGCGCTGGCCACAGGCCAGGGGTGCCTCACCCGCGTCGAGCTTGCCAGCGGGAAATTCAATCACCTCCTGCCCAATCGGGTAGCGGTATTGGCGCTCCAGCACCACGCGCCCATCATCCAGCAGCGGCACCACCACCACCGCGCCGGGGTGCACCACATACTCGCGCTGCGCGCTCTGGCCATCGGGCAGGCGCACGGTGTCGCGGCGCACTTGCAAAAAACTGCCTTGCAGCACCAGCGTGCTGCTCAGCTTTTCTTCGCGCAGATGGGATTCGCTCATGAAAGGCCTTTAGATGGATTCAGGGCGGGCTAGCCAGCAGTGACAAGGCGCACTGCTGGGCACCGATGCACATCAGTGCGCATGCTTGAGCAGGTAGCGGTAAACAAAACCGGGAAACGCCAGCGTGATGAACAGCGCCACGGTAATCGCATAAAACTCCCAGCCCTGGGGCGCAATCTGTCCAGCGCGGTATTCCAGCCAGAGACCCAGCGCACCCACCAGCAGGTAGTACACCAGCAGTTCCGCAAGGCGCAGGCCAAATGATTTGGGCTGTGGGCGCGCCAGTACCAGCAGCAGGCGCTGGCTGACAAACGGCAAATTAGCCGCACAAAAAGCCGCCGCCACTACCAGCCAGACGGAAACGGTTTGACTCACTGCGCGCTAGGGTTGACAGCCGCGGCTCAGGTGCTCAGCATTTTCTGCACGGCCTGCACGCAAAGCGCCATCAGGCCGCCGGGCAGCAGGCCGAGCAGCAGCAGCAGCGCGGCGTTAATGCTCATGACCACACGCGCGTCACCTGGCACGGCCAGCGGTGCGGTTTGCAGCGGCGCGTCGAAGTACATCACCTTCACCACCCGCAAGTAGTAAAAAGCGCCAATCAACGACATGAGCACGGCAAACACCGCCAGCACCAGATAAGGCGTCTGCTGCGACGCCAGCAGCGCCTGCAAGACCGACAGCTTGGCGTAAAAGCCTACTAGCGGCGGAATGCCGGCCAGCGAGAACATGCACACCGCCATGACGCCGGCATACAGCGGACTGCGCTGATTCAGGCCGGCCAGGTCGGTGATTTCCTCGCTCTCAAAGCCGCTGCGAGACAGAAGCAATATCACGCCAAAGCTACCCAGCGTGGTGAGCACATAGGTGATGACGTAGAACATGGACGCGCTGTAGGCTGACGCCGCGCCCAGCGTGTTGCCGTTGACCACACCGGCCAGCAAGCCCAGCAGCAAAAACCCCATTTGCGAGATGGTGGAAAACGCCAGCATGCGCTTGAGGTTGGTTTGCGCAATAGCCGCCAGGTTGCCCACCAGCAGCGAGGCAATCGACAGCATGGCCAGCATCTGCTGCCAGTCAATTGCCAGCGGCAGCATACCCTCGACCAGCAGCCGCATGATGATGGCAAACGCCGCCAGCTTGGGCGCAGCCGCCACCAGCAAGGTCACCACGGTAGGCGCACCCTGGTAGACATCGGGAATCCACATGTGAAATGGCGCAGCGCCCAGCTTGAAGGCCAGACCGGCCACCACAAACACCAGCCCAAACACCAGCACCTGGTGGTTTACCTGGCGGCTGGCAATGGCTTTGAACACTTCATTCAAGTCGAGCGAACCGGTGGCACCGTACATCATGGACAAGCCGTACAGCAAGAAGCCGCTGGCCAGCGCACCCAGCACAAAATACTTCATGGCAGCTTCTGTGGCGGCGGCATGGTCGCGCCGCAAGGCCACCATGGCGTAGCAAGACAGGGTGAGCAACTCAAGCCCGAGGTAGATCACCAAGAAATTGCTGCCGGAAATCATGACAAAGATGCCCAGCAAGGCAAATAGCGCAAGCGTGAACAGCTCGCCACCAGCCAGCATATTGCGATCCATCGCGTAAGGTCGGCCGTAAACCAGGCTGACCAGCGTGGCCAGGGCAGCAAAGCACTTGAGCCAGTTACCCAGCGGGTCGCTCACCACCATGCCGCCAAAGCCGTAGACCGTTTGGCCTGATGATGCCGTGTCGGCCAGCATCAGGCTCAAAACGCCCAGCGTGCACAGCGTCACCACATAGGTCAGGCGGCGGCCGGCGCTGGTCACGCCCAGGTCCAGCAGCAAAATGACACAAGCCATGATGCCGAGCAAAATCTCGGGGTAGGCGCTAATCAAGCTGAGTTTGTCAACCACGGTATTTCTCTTTAGGCCCTATTGCTGTGTGTTATTGCAGTTTGGACAACGCCATGTGCTTGAGGAATTCGGCCACGGAGGCGTCCATCACGGCGGTAATGGGCTTGGGGTAGACCCCCATCCACAGCACAGCCACAGCCAGCAGCGCCATGACAAAAAATTCACGGGCATTGAGGTCAAGCAGTTGCCGGACGTTGTCGTTGGCCACCGGGCCAAAGTAGACCCGCTTGAACATCCACAGCGTGTAGGCTGCACCCCAGATCAAGGCGGTGGCCGACGCCAGACCCAGCCAGAAATTGGCCTTGACCGCACCCAGAATAACCATCCACTCGCCAACAAATCCGGCGGTGCCCGGCAAGCCGCAATTGGCCATGGCAAACAGCAGCGCAAAGGCGGTGAAATTGGGCATGGTGTTGACCACGCCGCCATAGGCCGCAATTTCGCGTGAGTGCACGCGGTCGTACAGCACGCCAATGCCCAAAAACATGGCAGCCGAAACAAAGCCGTGCGCAATCATTTGTACCAGGCCACCGGCCACGCCCAAGTCGTTAAAGATGAAAAAGCCCAGGGTGACAAAGCCCATGTGCGCCACCGACGAGTAGGCCACTAGCTTTTTCATGTCTTGCTGAACGATGGCCACCAGGCCGACATAAATCACCGCAATCAGCGACAGCGCAATCATGAACCAGGCCCACTCGTGCGCGGCGTCTGGCGCAATCGGCATGGAAAAGCGCAGGAAGCCATAGGCCCCCAGCTTGAGCATGATGGCTGCCAGCACCGCCGAGCCACCCGTGGGCGCTTCCACGTGCACATCGGGCAGCCAGGTGTGCACCGGCCACATCGGCACCTTGACGGCGAAGGCGGCAAAGAAGGCAAAGAACAAATAGGTTTGTACGCTGGCCGACAGCGGCAGCTTGTGCCAGGTCAAGATGTCGAAGCTGCCACCCGATTTGTTGTAGAGGTAGATCAGCGCAATCAGCATGAGCAGCGAGCCCATCAGCGTGTAGAGGAAAAACTTGAACGCCGCGTAGATTTTGCGCGGGCCACCCCAGATGCCGATGATGAGGTACATCGGGATCAGCGTGGCTTCAAAGAACACGTAAAACAGCATGCCGTCGAGCGCGCAAAACACGCCAATCATGAGGCCGCTCAAAATCAGGAACGCCGCCATGTACTGGCCCACGCGCTCGGTGATGCCGTCCCAGCTGGCAATCACCACCACCAGCGTGATAAAGGCGGTTAGCGGCACAAACCAGAGCGACAGGCCATCAACCCCGAGGTGGTAGTGGATGTTGAAAGCGGCGATCCACGGCAGCTTTTCGACAAACTGCATGGCGGCCGTGGCAGGCATGAAACCTGTGACCAGGGGCAGCGTGACCAGAAAGCCCGCCAGCGCGCCAAGCAGTGCAATCCAGCGCACAGCTTTGGCCTGCTCATCCCGCCCGAGGGCGAGTAATACCGCGCCAAAGAAAATCGGCGTCCAGATGGCAAGACTGAGCATTGCGGCGTGTTCCTGTGAGCTTGTTATTTATTGAACCAGACGAACCAGGTCATGAGCACAAAAATGCCCAGGATCATCGTCAGCGCATAGTGATAGAGGTAGCCCGACTGCAGGCGCCGCACCACGCTGGATACCCAACCCACCAGTTTCCACGAACCGTTGACCACAGCGCCGTCAATCAGCATCTGGTCGCCACCCTTCCACAGGGCTGTGCCCAAGCCACGGGTGGCGCGGGCGAGCACGTTTTCGTTGAACCAGTCCATGTAGTATTTGTTGTCAAGCAGCTTGTACAAAGGCTGGACGCGAGCCTGGATGCGCGCGGGCAAGGTGGGATTGACCATGTACAGGTAATAGGCCAACGCCACTCCAGCCAAAGCCAGCCAAAACGGTGCAGTCACCAAGCCGTGGCCAGCCATTTGCAGCGCACCATGGAAAATTTTGGCCAACTCAGCCATGGCCGGATGCCGGGCGGCATCCACATAAATGGCGTCTTTGAGAAAGTCGCCAAACAGCATGGCATCGACCGCCAAAAAGCCGATCACCGCTGACGGAAAGGCCAGCAAAATCAGCGGCGCGTTGATGGACCAGCCGGGGTTGATGGGCAGCTCATGCGTGCCATGGTGGCTGTCGTGGCCATGGTCGTCATGCGCGGCCTCGCCCCAACGCTCCTTGCCGTGGAACACCAAGAAATACAAGCGGAACGAGTAAAACGCCGTAACAAACACACCCACCAGCACAGCAAAATAAGCATAGCCCGCCGCCGGCAGTTGACTGAAATGCACCGCTTCAATAATGCTGTCTTTGGAGTAGAAGCCAGCAAACAAAGGCGTGCCAATCAGGGCGAGCGAACCGATCAGCGAGGTCAACCAGGCGATACGGGTGTTGGCGTGGCGTGCTAGGCCACCCATGGTGCGGATGTCCTGGTTGTGGTGCATGGCCACAATCACCGCGCCCGCGCCCAGGAACAGCAGCGCCTTGAAGAAGGCGTGCGTCATCAGGTGAAACACTGCTACCGAGTAGGCCGAGGCACCCAGCGCCACCGTCATGTAACCCAGCTGCGACAACGTGGAATAGGCCACGATGCGCTTGATATCGTTTTGGATGATGCCCAAAAACCCCATGAACAAAGCGGTAATGGCACCAATGACAAGAATGAAATTCAGCGCCGTATCACTCAATTCAAACAGCGGTGACATGCGCGCCACCATGAAGATACCTGCCGTGACCATGGTGGCGGCGTGGATCAAGGCCGAAATCGGCGTGGGGCCTTCCATGGAATCAGGCAACCACACATGCAGGGGAAACTGCGCCGACTTGCCCATGGCACCAATGAACAGGCAAATGCAAATCACGGTCACCAGCAGCCAACTGGTACCCGGCAGCAAAAGGGGCGCAAGCAGGCCAGTCTTGGCAAACACCTCGGTGTAGTTCAGGCTGCCGGCAAAAGCGGCGATCAGGCCAATGCCCAGGATGAAGCCGAAATCACCCACGCGGTTGACCACAAAGGCCTTCATGTTGGCAAAGATGGCGGTGGGCTTGTTGAACCAGAAGCCAATCAGTAAATATGACACCAGGCCCACGGCCTCCCAGCCAAAGAACAGTTGCAGCAGGTTGTTGCTCATCACCAGCATCAGCATGGAGAAGGTGAACAGCGAGATGTAGGCGAAGAAGCGGTTATAGCCCTCGTCTTCTTCCATGTAGCCCACGGTGTAGATGTGCACCATAAGCGAGACAAAGGTGACCACGCACATCATCATGGCCGTGAGGCCGTCAATCAAGAAACCCACCTCCATCTTGAGGCTACCGACCTGCATCCAGGTGTAGAGGGTTTCATTAAAGCGCGCGCCATCAATTGCCACGCTTTTGAGCGTCATGGCAGAAAGAATAAAAGCGACCAGCACACCAAGAATGGTGAGGCTGTGCGACAGGCGCCTTCCAATCCAGTTGCCACCAAAGGCTGTGCCAAAAATGCCCGCCAGAACGGCCCCGACCAAAGGGGCTAGCGGTACGGCCAGCAGGGTTGTGGCTGAAAGCGTTGTGCTCATGCGTTAATGCTCACTGTGGCTAGCCTTTGAGCGTGTTGAGTTCTTCCACACTGATGGAAGATTTGTTGCGAAACAGCAGCACCAAAATTGCCAGGCCAATGGCCGATTCAGCCGCTGCAACCGTGAGAATGAAGAACACAAAAACCTGGCCAGCCATGTCGCCCAGGTAATAGGAGAAGGCGACAAAGTTCATATTGACAGCCAGCAGCATCAGCTCAATGGCCATCAGCAGAACGATCAGATTCTTGCGGTTCAAAAAAATACCAATCACCGACAGCGCAAACAGCATGGCGCCCAGCGAGAGAAAGTGCCCAAGGGTCAGCGTCATGCCTTGCTCTCCTGGCTGGGCGATGCGGTTGGCTGCGCGGCGGCAGGCAAGGTGGCCGGGAATTTGCGGATTTCCATGCGATCTGCCGCTTTGACGCGTACCTGGTCTGCCGGATCCACGTACTTGCTGTCCTTGCGCTGGCGCAGAGTCAAAGCAATGGCGGCAATGATGGCGACCAGCAAAATAACGGCGGCAATCTCCAGCGGGTACAAATACTCGGTGTAGAGCAATATGCCCAATTCCTTGGTGTTGGAGACAGGCAGTGCTGCCTGCGCGGCTGCAAGCGTCTTGGGTTCGTCCGTCAGGCGAAAACCGCCGAGCAGTACGGCCGACATTTCCAGCGCAATCAGGGCGCCAATGCCGCCAGCCAGCGGAAAATGCCGCCAGAAGCCCTGGCGCACGCTGTCGATATTGATGTCTAGCATCATCACCACAAACAAAAACAACACCATGACCGCGCCTACGTAAACCAGCACCAGGGCAATAGCCAGAAACTCGGCCTTGAGCAAAATCCAGATGGCGGCCGCCTGAAAAAATGCGAGTACCAGAAACAAGGCCGCATGCACCGGATTGCGCGCAGTGATGACACGCAATGCCGCAAACAGCAGCAAGGCGGCAAATGCGTAAAAAAGAGCTGTTTTGACGTCCATGGAATTGTTCTTTTGCTATGCCGCAGCACAAGGCCTATCGATAACGCGCATCAGCCAGGCGCGCAGCAGCGATTTCTTTTTCGTAGCGGTCGCCCACAGCAAGCAGCATGTCCTTGGTGAAATAAAGGTCGCCACGTTTCTCGCCGTGGTATTCAAAAATATGTGTCTCGACGATGGAGTCAACCGGGCAGCTTTCTTCGCAGAAGCCGCAGAAGATGCACTTGGTCAGGTCGATGTCGTAGCGCGTGGTGCGGCGGCTGCCGTCGTCGCGCACTTCGGATTCAATGGTGATGGCCATGGCCGGGCACACCGCCTCACAAAGCTTGCAGGCAATGCAACGTTCCTCGCCATTTTCATAGCGACGCAGCGCATGCAGGCCACGAAAACGCGGTGACATCGGCGTTTTTTCTTCCGGAAACTGCACGGTGATTTTGCGCCGAAAGGCGTGCCGCCCCGTGAGCGCGAGGCCCTTGAACAGCTCAATGAGCATGAAGCTCGACAAAAAGTCGCGCAGCGAGAAGGCTGGGCTAGCAAGGGCGGAGGTGGGGGCTGCCATGGTGGATTCCGAATTGAATTCGCGCGTTATTTCCAGATATTCCAGGGCGTCTGTATCCAGGCGCCCACCACCACCAGCCAGACCAGCGTGACGGGAATAAATATCTTCCAGCCCAAGCGCATGATTTGGTCGTAGCGAAAGCGCGGGAAAGTAGCGCGCACCCACAGGAACATGGTAACCACCACAAAGCTCTTGATACCCAGCCAGATCCAGCCGGGAACCCAGTTGAACAGCGCACTGTCAATGGGTGAGAGCCAGCCGCCCAGGAACATGATGGCGGCCAGCACCGAAATCAAAATCATGTTGGCGTATTCCGCCAGGAAGAACATGGCAAAGGCCATGCCCGAGTACTCCACCATGTGGCCCGCGACGATTTCGGATTCACCCTCCACCACATCAAAGGGGTGGCGGTTGGTCTCGGCAATGCCGGAGATGATGTAGACCACAAAAATCGGCAGCAGCGGCAGCCAGTTCCACGACAGGAAGCTGAGTCCTAGCCCCGCAAAGTAACCCTTGCCCTGGGCCAGCACGATGTCGGTCATATTCAAGCTGGCCGAAACCATGAGCACGACCACCAGGCAAAAGCCCATGGCAATCTCGTAGCTGACCATTTGAGCCGAGGCGCGCAGCGCACCCAGAAAAGCGTATTTGGAGTTGGACGCCCAGCCCGCAATGATCACGCCATACACCTCCATCGAAGTGATTGCCATGATGAACAACAAGCCGGCGTTGATATTGGACAACGCCACCTCGGGCCCAAATGGCACGACTGCCCAGGCGGCCAATGCCGGCATGATGGTCATGATGGGGCCAATGAAAAACAGGCCCTTGCTGGAGGCGGCAGGAACAATGATTTCCTTGGTCAGCAATTTCAGCGCATCGGCAATGGGCTGCAGCAGACCCAGCGGACCAACGCGGTTGGGGCCAATGCGAATTTGCATCCAGCCAATGGCCTTGCGCTCCCACAACGTCATGTAGGCCACAGCCAGCATGAGCGGCACCACCACCGAGACAATTTTGATGACACTCCATATCACGGGCCAAGCCACGCCAGGCCACCAACTGGCGTCCACCAGGCCCTGCCCAAAAGTGAAAATGGCGTCAATCATGCGACTGCCTCTTGCGCGACAAGCGCGTCCGATGTGCACTGCAATGAAGTGGCGCGCCTGACAATGCCATCAAGCTGGTAAATGGACGCCGTGCAAGGCGCTTGCACGGCCACTGGCCCTGCGTGCCGTGCCATGCTGCTGGCGTTGGACAATGCCGCGTTGGTATCGGGCGGCAATGCCGCCATGCGCACGGCTTCAATGGTTTCAAAGGCAAAGCCAGGCAAACCCAGAATATCGCCCAGTACTTTAAGCACCTTCCAGGCAGGGCGGGCATCGCCCAGAGGCTTGACAACGCCATGAAAAGTCTGTGCCCGGCCTTCAGCGTTGACGAAGGTGCCCGCAGTTTCGGTAAATGGCGCAATGGGCAGCAGCACATCGCTGAACTCAAGATTGGCCTTGAAAGGACTCAGCGTGACCACCATGCCAGCTTGGGCTAACGCTGCCTTGGCATGCGCACCAGCGGCTGAATCGAATTCAGGTTCGTTGTTAAGCAGCAGCACGGCCTTGAGGCCACCGGCGAGCATCTGGGCCGCATGCTGGCCACCCGTGCCAGGCAGCGCATTGACCCACTGCGCACCCACCGTATTGGCCGCTTCAGTGAGGTAGCCTACGGTGGCCCCGGTTTGCTCGCCCAACCAATTGGCCAGCGCCAACAGGCTGGCGGCTTGCCCATGGTGGGCCGCGGCATTGCCGAGCAAAATAGCTTTGCGCTCGCCGCCCAGCAAAGATACTGCAATGGTTTTGGCCTGTGCGCTGGCATTGCCACTGTAGCCGCTGTCAGGCGCCAAAACGCCTTTTTCTGCAGCCACTGCAGCGGCCACATCGGCCAGGGTTTGCAGCCATTGGTCAGGCACGGCAGTAATGCGGCTGGCCACTGGCAAGAGCCAATCGCTGGCCACCGAATCAATGACGCTGACTTTGCAGCCTCTTTTGGTGGCCTGGCGGATGCGCTGGGCAAACAGCGGATGGTCTTTGCGCAGATTGGCACCGACCACCAGCACACGCTGCAAGGCGGACAGCGACGCAATCGACGTACCAAGCCAGCGGGCCTTGCCGCTGCCAATGTGCGAGAAATCGGCGCTGCGCAAACGGTAGTCGATGTTTTCGCTACCCAGGCCACGCACCAAAGCGCCCGCCAGGTACAGCTCTTCCAGGGTGCTGTGCGGGCTGACCAGCGCGCCAATGCTTGCTGCGCCATGGTCGGTCTTGATTTGTTTCAAGCCATTGGCCACATAGTTGAGCGCGGTCTGCCAGTCCACAGGCTGCCATTGCCCGCCCTGCTTGAGCATCGGCTGCGTGAGGCGTTCGTCGCTGTTCAGGGCCTCATACGAGAAGCGGTCGCGGTCGGCGATCCAGCATTCGTTGACAGCTTCGTGCTCCATGGGAACCACGCGCATCACTTTGTTGCCTTTGACTTGCACAATCAGGTTGGCACCTGTGGAATCGTGCGGGCTGATGCTCTTGCGGCGACTCAGTTCCCAAGTGCGGGCGCTGTAGCGAAAAGGCTTGCTGGTCAACGCGCCAACTGGGCAGATGTCGATCATGTTGCCCGACAGTTCGGAATCGACCGTGCTGCCAACAAAGGTTTCAATCTCGGCGTGCTCACCGCGGTGGCTCATGCCAAGCTCCATGACGCCTGCGACTTCCTGGCCAAAGCGCACGCAGCGCGTGCAATGGATACAGCGGCTCATCTCCTGCATGGAAATCAGTGGGCCAACGTCTTTGACCGCCACGACGCGTTTTTCTTCTTCATACCGTGATGACGATCCGCCGTAACCCACTGCCAGGTCTTGCAGTTGGCATTCACCCCCCTGGTCGCAGATGGGGCAATCCAGCGGGTGGTTGATGAGCAGGAATTCCATCACGCCCTGCTGCGCCTTGAGCGCCTTGTCGCTCTTGGTGCGCACGATCATGCCCTGCGTCACTGGTGTGGCGCAGGCCGGCATGGGCTTGGGCGCTTTTTCAATGTCAACCAGACACATGCGGCAGTTAGCCGCGATCGACAGTTTCTTGTGGTAGCAAAAATGCGGGATGTAGGTGCCTGCTTTTTCCGCAGCATGCATCACCATGCTGCCCTCTTGCACTTCCACCTTTTTTCCGTCGAGTTCGATTTCAACCATGGTGTTCAGGCCTTAGGCGGCTACCGGCGCTAGGCGGGTTTTATGTTCAATCAGGTGTTCAAACTCAGCACGGAAATGCTTGATCATGGCGCGCACCGGCATGGCAGCGGCATCGCCCAAAGCGCAGATGGTGCGGCCCTGGATGTTGTCGGCCACAGAGTTGAGGAGTTCAATGTCGTCTGGGCGACCCTGACCCTCATGAATGCGCTTGATCATGCGCCAAAGCCAGCCCGTGCCCTCGCGACAGGGCGTGCATTGGCCGCAGGACTCGTGCATGTAAAAGTACGACAAGCGCAGCAGGCTTTCGACCATACAGCGCGTCTCGTCCATCACGATGACCGCGCCCGAACCCAGCATGGAGCCGGCCTTGGCTATGGAGTCGTAATCCATGGTGCAGGCCATCATGACATCGGCTGGCAGCACCGGCATGGACGAGCCGCCAGGAATCACCGCTTTGAGCTTGCGCCCGCCGCGCATGC
This sequence comes from Burkholderiales bacterium, assembly GCA_021732385.1. Lineage (GTDB taxonomy): Bacteria > Pseudomonadota > Gammaproteobacteria > Burkholderiales > Burkholderiaceae_C > JAKFVA01. The sequence continues at coordinate 40,894 of JAKFVA010000005.1, forward strand.
CACCCGCCAATTCGAGCAGCTTGGGGAATGGCGTGCCCATCGGCACCTCATAGTTGCCCGGGAGTTCTACGTCGCCCGAGACCGAAAACAGTTTGGTCCCGCCGTTGTTGGGTTTGCCCACATCAAGGAAAGCCTGGCCACCGTTGCGGATGATCCAGGGCACGGCGGCAAAAGTTTCGGTGTTGTTTATGGTGGTGGGCTTGCCATAGAGGCCAAAGCTGGCCGGAAACGGCGGCTTAAAGCGCGGCTGGCCTTTTTTGCCTTCCAGCGATTCGAGCAGCGCGGTTTCTTCGCCGCAGATGTAAGCGCCGAAGCCGTGGAAGGCATGCAACTCAAAGTTGAAGCCACTGCCAAGGATCTTGTCGCCCAGGTAACCGGCGTCGCGCGCTTCTTGCAGCGCTTCTTCAAACCGCTCGTAGGTGGTGAAGATTTCACCGTGGATGTAGTTGTAGCCGACGCTGATGCCCATGGCGTAGGCGGCAATTGCCATGCCTTCAATGACGATGTGCGGATTGAACTGCAAGATATCGCGGTCTTTGCAGGTGCCTGGTTCGCCTTCGTCGGAGTTGCACACCAGATACTTTTGCCCAGGAAACTGGCGTGGCATGAAGCTCCACTTGAGGCCCGTGGGAAAACCTGCGCCACCACGCCCGCGCAGGGCGGATTCCTTGACGGTGGCAATCACCTGGTCTTGCGTCATGGGCTCGCTGCCATCGAGCCCCAAAATTTTGCGCAGGGCCTGGTAGCCGCCGCGTGCCACATAGTCTTTCAAGCGCCAGTTGGTGCCGTTCAGACCGGCATAAATTTGCGGTTCAATGTGGCGGTTATGAAAACAGGTTTGCACGCCAGTGGCGGCAAACTGCGACAGCACTTGGGATGCATTCATGCTTGGTCCTTGCCAGAAGCACCAGCAGCAGCACGCAGGCCGTCAATCAGCTGATCGAGTTTGTCTTGGCTCATGAAACTGCACATGGTGCGGTCATTCACCAGCATCACCGGGGAGTCGGCGCAGGCACCCAAGCATTCACTTTGCTGCAGGGTAAACAGGCCATCAGCGCTGGTGCCACCCATGGTGACGCCAAGCTTTTGCTCCAGGTAATGCAGGGCCTTGCTGCCATCACGTAACTGGCACGGCAGGTTGGTGCAGACGTTGAGCTTGTACTTGCCCACAGGCTGCTGGTTGTACATGTTGTAGAAGGTGGTGACTTCATGCACGGCAATCGGCGCCATACCCAGGTAATCGGCCACCAACTGTTCACTGGCTTGGGAGACATGGCCATCTTGTTCCTGAACGATGGCCAGGCAAGCCATCACGGCTGATTGCTTTTGGTCAGCCGGGTATTTGGCAACCTCGCGGTCAAAGCGGATTCGGGCGGCCTCGGAAATCATCTGTCGATCTCTCCAAACACAATATCCATGGTGCCAATGATGGCCACGGCATCGGCAATCATGTGGCCGCGACCCATTTCGTCCAGCGCGGCCAGGTGGGCGAAACCGGGCGCGCGAATTTTCAGGCGGTAGGGCTTGTTGGCACCGTCACTGACTATGTAGATGCCAAACTCGCCCTTGGGGTGCTCAACCGCTGCATAGGCTTCGCCTTCAGGCACGTGAAAGCCTTCAGTGAACAACTTGAAGTGGTGGATCAACTCTTCCATGTTGGTTTTCATGGATTCGCGATCCGGGGCAGCCACCTTGTGGTTGTCGGTAATGACCGGGCCAGGGTTGACGCGTAACCAATCGACGCATTGCTTGATGATGCGGTTGGACTGGTTCATCTCTTCCATGCGCACCAAATAACGGTCGTAGCAGTCGCCGGTTTTCCCCACAGGCACGTCAAAGTCCATCTTGGCGTAAACGTCGTAGGGCTGCTGCTTGCGCAAGTCCCAGGCAATGCCAGAGCCGCGCAACATGGCGCCGGTAAAGCCCAGGTTCAACGCGCGCTCCGGTGTCACCACGCCAATCCCCACGGTGCGCTGCTTCCAGATACGGTTGTCGGTGAGCAGCGTGTGGTACTCGGCCAGGTACTTGGGAAAGCGCCGGGTGAAGTCGTCAATGAAGTCGAGCATCGAGCCCTGGCGGTTGCTGTTCATGCCCTTGATGGCGCGCGCATTGTGGATTTTGCTGGCCTTGTACTGCGGCATGCTGTCTGGCAGGTCGCGGTAGACGCCGCCCGGGCGGAAATAGGCGGCATGCATACGTGCACCGGAAACCGCCTCGTACATATCAAACAGATCCTCACGCTCGCGGAAAGCGTAGAGAAAAATCGTCATCGCGCCGCAGTCCAGGCCATGGCAGCCAAGCCAGAGCAGGTGATTGAGCAGGCGCGTGATTTCGGAGAACATGACGCGGATGTACTGCGCGCGCTCGGGTACTTCCAGATCCATCAACTTTTCTATGGCGAGGCAATAGGCGTGCTCGTTGCACATCATTGACACGTAATCAAGCCGATCCATATAAGGCAGCGACTGGATATAGGTCTTGCTTTCGGCCAGTTTTTCGGTGGCGCGGTGCAACAGGCCAATGTGCGGGTCGGCGCGCTGGATCACTTCGCCGTCCAGCTCAAGCACCAGGCGCAGTACGCCGTGTGCAGCCGGATGCTGAGGCCCGAAATTCAATGTGTAGTTTTTGATCTCAGCCATTACTGCAAGCCACCGTAGTTGTCTTCGCGGATCACCCGCGGTGTGATTTCGCGCGGCTCTATCGTGACTGGCTGGTAAATCACGCGCCTTTGCTCGGGGTCATAGCGCATTTCCACATGGCCCGAAGTGGGGAAATCTTTGCGAAACGGGTGACCGATAAAGCCGTAATCGGTGAGGATGCGGCGCAGGTCGTCGTGGCCTTCAAACACAATGCCGAATAAATCAAAGGCTTCGCGCTCAAACCAGTTGGCCGAACTCCAGACACCATTGAGTGACGCCACCACAGGCAAATCATCGTCAGGACAAAACACCTTCAGGCGCACGCGCTGGTTCAGGCTGACAGACAGCAGGTGCGACACCACGCAGTAGCGCGGTCCGTCGTAGGCACCGTCTTTGTAGTCGGAGTAATCGACACCGCACAGGTCAATGAGTTGCTCGAACTTGAGACCAGCAGCGTCGCGCAAGATGGCAGCGGCAGCCAGATAGTCGGGCGCAGCCACCACCACCTTGACCTCGCCCCTGTCCACTGCCACGCGCTTGGCCAGCGCGCCCAACTGCTCGGTCAGGGCCTGCTGCAAAACCTGCACGTCTGCGCTGTAGCTCACCGGGGACCCTACGCTTTCAATCACGGTCAGGCCCTCGCAATCGTCTGCGTGCGGCGGATTTTCTGCTGCAACTGGATGATGCCGTACATCAGCGCTTCAGCCGTGGGCGGGCAGCCGGGCACATAGACATCGACCGGCACGATGCGGTCGCAACCGCGCACCACGGAATAACTGTAGTGGTAGTAGCCACCGCCGTTGGCGCATGAGCCCATGGACAACACCCAACGTGGTTCGGGCATCTGGTCGTAGACCTTGCGCAGCGCCGGGGCCATCTTGTTGCACAGGGTGCCGGCAACAATCATCAGGTCAGACTGGCGCGGGCTGGGGCGAAAGACCACGCCAAAACGATCCAGGTCATACCGTGCTGCACCAGCGTGCATCATCTCAACCGCGCAGCAGGCCAGGCCAAAAGTCATGGGCCAGAGCGAGCCGGTTTTAGCCCAGTTCACCACCGCATCAACGCTGGTGGTGACAAAACCCTCTTTTAAAACACCATCCATTGCCATGCGTCATTCCCAGTCAAGGGCACCTTTTTTCCACTCGTAGACAAAGCCCACCACCAGTACGCCCAGGAAAATCATCATGGCCCAAAAGCCAGTGCTGCCAATTTCTTTCAGCGCTACGGCCCAGGGGAATAAAAAGGCAATCTCCAGATCAAATAGGATGAAGAGAATGGCAACCAGGTAATAGCGCACGTCGAACTTCATGCGGGCGTCTTCAAACGCCTCAAAGCCGCATTCGTAGGGCGCATTTTTCTCGGCGTCAGGCCGGTTGGGCCCCAGCACATGGCCCAGCACCTGAGGCACAACGCCAACACCGATGCCCACCAGAATAAACAGCAGGATGGGGAGGTAGGGCTGAAGTTCCATACGTGTAGGTCGTAGTTATCGAGTCACGTTATCGGATTGTGTTCACAAACTGCTTGATTTAATTTCAACCGGCCACCGCCATGCAGTGCCTTTATTTGGTGCCGACGGCGAGACTCGAACTCGCACAGCTTTCGCCACTACCCCCTCAAGATAGCGTGTCTACCAATTTCACCACGTCGGCTTACTGCTTTTTCAGGGTTCCTGCCAGTAAAACAGCTACCCGAAAACAGCATTGAAGTTTACCCTGAAAATTTTGCCTGGCCGGGGCGATCTTGCGTATAGACAGGCTCAGCGGGTCGGGATTTGGCCCGCGCCGGATGCACCGATGGCAGGGGCTGGCGTTTCCACCTTGCTGGCTGCTGTACCGGATTGGGCTGCCGGAGCTGTACCCGTGCCGCTTGCACCTGGAATCAGCTGCGCGCCGGAGGCGGCAGGTACTGGCGCTGGCACCACAACACCTGCACCCTCCAGCACGCTGGTAGAGCCTGTGACCGGGCGCGCGTTGCCAAAATAAGCCAGCGCCAGGGTGCAGATAAAAAACACGGTCGCCAGCACGCCGGTGGCACGCGAGAGAAAATTGGCACTGCCACTGGCACCAAACAAGCTGCCAGAACTGCCGCCGCCAAAAGCCGCCCCCATGTCCGCTCCCTTGCCTTGCTGAACCAAGATCAAGCCAATCATGCCAAGCGCCGTCAAAATCTGGATGGCCAGCAAAATAGTAAGAAAAACACCCATTGATTACTCCTGAATATGTAGCATTAGCTGCTCACCCCTGTTGGGCTGCAGCAATAATTGATAAAAAATCCGGGGCCTTGAGCGCAGCGCCGCCAACCAAGCCGCCGTCAATATCGACCTGCGCCAGCAAAGCAGCGGCGTTGGCGGCGTTCATGCTGCCGCCGTACAAAATTTTCATGCGCTCGGCATGTGGGCTAGCCGCCTGCAGCTGCAAGCGCAACAATGCATGAACAGCCTGGGCCTGCTCCGGCGACGCCACCTGGCCTGTACCAATGGCCCAAACCGGCTCATAAGCCACCACAATCTCGCTGATGCAATGGCCATTGGCATGAATCACGGCTGCCAACTGGCGTTTGACCACGTCTTGCGTCAGCCCGGCCTGGCGCTCGGCCAGTGTTTCACCCACGCAAACAATCGGTGTAATACCCGCAGCAAGCGCTGCCTTGGCTTTATCGGCCACCAGCACATCGCTCTCACCATGGTACTGACGCCGCTCGGAATGACCTACCAGGCAATAACGCACGCCAAAGTCTTTGAGCATGGCTGCCGACACTTCACCCGTATAGGCTCCCACGGCATGGGCCGACAGGTCTTGCGCACCCAATTCAATCGCTGTGCCCGCCAGCAGCGCGTGAACCTGCGCCAGATAAGGCACCGGGACACACACACCCACATCACAGCCGGTGGCAGTCGGCTCGGCCAGCAGGTCGCGCAGCAAAGTGGCGTTGGCAGCCAGGTTGCCATTCATTTTCCAGTTGCCGACAATAAGTTTTGTTCTCATGCTGCAGGCCACTCTAGAACAATCTTGCCCACATGGGCATTGGATTCCATTAGGCGGTGCGCCTCGCTAGCCAGACTGGCGGCAAAAGTCCGGTAGATCACCGGCTTGATGGCGCCCGAAGCCAGCAGCGGCCAGACGCGCGCCTTGAGCGCCTGCGCAATGGCCGACTTGAACGCCATCGGTCGCGCCCGCAGTGTCGAGCCGGTGATGGTCAGCCGCTTGCGCAGCACCAGACCGGCGTTGATTTCACTTTGCACGCCGCCCTGCACCGCTATGATGACCAGTCGCCCGTCATCGGCCAGGCATTTGACCTCGCGCGCCACATAGCTGCCCGCTACCATGTCCAGAATCACATCAACACCGCCATCGGCCAGGCGCTTGATTTCGGCGACAAAATCCTGTGTTTTGTAATTGATGGCGTGATCAGCTCCCAGGGCCAGACAGGCCGCGCATTTCTCGTCGCTACCCGCTGTGACGATCACCCGCGCACCCAGGGTCTTGGCCATTTGAATCGCTGTGACGCCAATGCCGCTGGTGCCGCCCTGAATCAGCAAGGTTTCGCCCGACTGCAAACGGGCACGGTCAAACACATTGCTCCAGACGGTGAAAAATGTTTCGGGCAGCGAAGCCGCCTGCACATCAGACAACTTGCCGGGCACCGGCAAACACTGCCCCACGGGTGCCACGCACAGTGACGCGTAGCCACCGCCTGCCACCAGCGCGCAAACCCGCTCTCCCAGCCTCAAACCGGCCTGGGCCATAGCCACGGCGTCGCCTTGCACAATCTCGCCAGCCACCTCCAGGCCAGGAATATCCGATGCGCCAGGCGGTGGCGGATAAGCGCCGCTGCGCTGCAGCACATCGGGGCGGTTGACGCCGCTGGCACGCACGCGGATCAACACCTCACCCAGCCCGGCTATCGGGTCAGGACGCTCGGCCAGCCGAAGTACCTCGGGCAAGCCAAAAGTGGTGATCTCTACTGCCTTCATGCATTCAATGGGTTTCGTGCTGGGGATGGTCAAGCAGTGCCTTCATCGACAGCTTGACACGCCCTTTTTCATCGGTCTCCAATACCTTGACCTTGACGATCTGGCCTTCGCTCAAAAAGTCGGTGACCTTCTCAACGCGTTGGTGTGCGATCTGGCTGATGTGTAGCAAACCATCTTTGCCTGGCAGCAGATTGATCAATGCGCCGAAGTCCAGAATCTTGGTGACCGGGCCTTCGTAGATCTTGCCAATCTCCACTTCGGCGGTGATCTGCTCGATGCGGCGCTTGGCTTCATCAGCCTTGGCAGCGTCGGTGCTGGCGATGGTGATGGTGCCATCTTCGTCGATATTGATCTGCGTACCGGTTTCCTCGGTCAGCGCGCGGATCACAGAGCCGCCCTTGCCGATCACGTCGCGGATCTTGTCAGGGTTGATCTTGAAGGTGTAGAGCTTGGGCGCAAAGCTGCTGACCTCGGTGTTCGCCACACCCATGGCCTCGACCATCTTGCCCAGAATATGGATGCGCGCTTCTTTGGCCTGCGCCAGTGCCACCTGCATGATTTCTTTGGTGATGCCCTGAATTTTGATGTCCATCTGCAGCGCGGTGATGCCGGTGCTGGTGCCAGCAACCTTGAAGTCCATGTCGCCCAGATGATCTTCGTCACCCAGGATGTCGGTCAGCACCGCAAAGCGGTTGCCGTCTTTGATCAGGCCCATGGCGATGCCCGCCACATGCGCCTTCAGTGGCACACCCGCGTCCATCATGGACAGGCAGCCGCCGCAGACCGAGGCCATGCTGGATGAGCCATTGGATTCGGTGATTTCACTCACCACCCGCACGGTGTAGGGAAACACGTCTTTGGCGGGCAGCACCGCCACCAAAGCACGCTTGGCCAAACGACCATGGCCGATTTCACGGCGCTTGGTGGAACCCATGCGACCTACTTCACCGGTGGCGAACGGAGGCATGTTGTAGTGAAACATGAAGCGGTCTTCAAATTCGCCAGCCAGCGCATCAATGCGCTGCGCGTCGCGCTCGGTGCCCAGCGTGGTGATTACCAGTGCCTGGGTTTCACCGCGGGTGAACAGCGCCGAGCCGTGGGTGCGTGGCAGCACGCTGTTGCGGATTTCGATGGGGCGCACAGTGCGCGTGTCGCGTCCGTCAATGCGCGGCTCGCCTTGCAGAATCTGGCTGCGCACAATCTTGGCTTCAATGTCGAACAGCATGGACTCGACCTTGACGCCGTCAAACGCCGTGCCATCGGCTTTCAATGTCGCCATCACACCAGCGGTGGCTTCGCGCAACGCCTGGGTGCGTACCTGCTTGTTGCGCATCTGGTAGGCAGCGCGCAATTTTTCTTCAGCCAAGGCATTGACTTTGGCGGTCAGTGCCTCGTCCTTGGCCTCGGGCTTCCAGTCCCAAGCAGGCTTGCCGGCATCGCGCACCAGCTCATGAATGGCGTTGATGGCAATCTTGCCCTGCTCATGGCCAAACACCACGGCACCCAGCATGATCTCCTCACTCAATTGATCGGCCTCGGACTCGACCATCAGCACCGCGCCCTCGGTACCCGCCACTATCAAGTCCATCTTGGACTCCAACCGCTGGGTTTTGCCGGGGTTCAGCACATACTCGCCATTGATGTACCCCACGCGAGCCGCGCCAATCGGCTCGGCAAACGGAATACCTGAAATAGCCAGGGCAGCGCTGGTGCCAATCAAGGCGGCAATGTCGGCATCGACCTCGGGATTGAGCGAGATGGTGTGAATCACCACCTGCACTTCGTTATAAAAACCTTCGGGGAACAGCGGACGAATCGGGCGGTCGATCAGACGACTAGTGAGTGTTTCGTGTTCGCTAGGCTTGGCTTCGCGCTTAAAAAAGCTGCCGGGAATTTTGCCTGCCGCATAGGTTTTCTCGATGTAGTCCACCGTCAGGGGGAAAAAATCCTGACCGGGCTTTGCGTTTTTAGACGCCACCACAGTGGCCAGCACCACGGTGTCGTCGATATTGACGACCACAGCACCGCCGGACTGGCGGGCGATTTCACCGGTTTCCAGGGTGACGGTATGGTTGCCCCACTGAAAAGTTTTGGACACTTTATTGAAGATGCTCATTGAATGGCTCCTGCATAAAAAACGAATCACACCCGATTCGCAAGGGCCGGAGCGTCATTCAGATCGCGATGCCATTCCATGAAACGCGGCCTTGCACAAAGCAAACCAGAACTCATGGAATGACACAGCTTCGCTCTGTTTGACGGTGCTCCGAAAATATAAAAGTAAAAAAACGCCTGAGCTGATTGCGCAACTCAAGCGTTCCATTGAGGCAAAGGTGCCGCAAACCCAATGCTGAGGCTTACTTGCGCAGACCCAGTTTGGCGATCAGGGCCACGTAGCGGTCAGCGTCCTTGGATTTCAAATAGTCCAGCAGCTTGCGGCGGCGGCTGACCATGCGCAACAGGCCACGACGGCCATGAAAATCCTTGTTGTGCTCTTTGAAGTGGGGCGTCAGGTAGTTGATGCGCGCGGTCAGCAGCGCAACCTGGACTTCGGGGCTGCCGGTATCATTGGCAGCACGGGCGTTATCTTTGACAACTTCAGCGGTATTGATGGACATAAAAGCGTTCCTTGAGTTGGCCAACTTGTTTACCGCGAAAGCGGGCAAGAGCCGTTACAACTTGCGGACACAAATGAACAAATTTGCGCCGTGCTATTGATTTACCGTTACCGGCAAAGCCAGCTATTATAACGCTGCATCTACTCACCAGGGCTTTCCCATGCTGCTCTACCCTCGTCTGATATTTCACTGCCTTGGCTTGTGCGCCCTGGCACTGCTTCTTCACGTAACGCCCGCAGCAGCGGCTAAAGACAAAGCAGCACCCGCCAGTGCCAGCGCATCGTCAGCAAAAACACCCACAAAAAGTAAGCCCAAGCCCGCTAAAGCCAAGGCTGACTCCGGTTCAGCAGAAACCACCGCCGCACGCGAAAAACGCCTCAAACGCGAATGCAAGGGTCGCCCCAATGCAGGCGCTTGTCTTGGCTATGGTGTTTGACCGCAGTTAGTTGGCATCAATTAACAGGCCGCTGCATTTGGCAGGTGGTGGGCAAGCTGGCCTGTGCCGCGCTGATCTGCTGGATCACGCGAAATCCATAACCCGAACCCTCCACATCAAATTTCACACCAGGGTTGCCCTGCTTGTCCATCACGCCCACCACCAGAGGCTGTTGAAATTGGTGATCCGTGGCGCGCATGCTGCCCGCGCGGCCATAGGCGCTGACCACGGCAGACTCCATTTGCTGCGCCAATGCCGTGATATTTATGCGGCCATCTGTGCTGGTGTGCGGACTGCTCTTCTCCAGGCTTTGAGCCAGCGCCTGCACCATTAATTGCAGGCGCATGTGAATGTAGTCATCGGCTGGCTGGGCAAAGCGCTGACGAAACGCCAGCGTGAAGGCCTCGGACTGCGCATCGGGCACATTGGGCATCCAGTCGGCAACGGCAATCACTTTTCCCACCCCCGCATCGCCCAAAGCCGCCGGTACACCCAGCGCATTGCCGTAGAAGGTATAAAAACGCCCGTCAAAACCCGCATCACGCGCCGCCTTGACCAGCAGCGTCAGGTCATTGCCCCAATTGCCGGTAAACACCGCCTGCGCGCCACTGGCTTTGATCTTGGCCGCGTAGGGGGCAAAGTCTTTCACCCGTCCCAGCGGATGCAGCTCGTCCCCCACGATTTGCATGTCGGGGCGCTGGGCACTGATTTGCACGCGCGCCTGGCGTAGCAAATTCTGGCCAAAGCTGTAGTCCTGGCCAATCAGGTAGATGCGCTGCGCCGTGGTATCGCCCCGCAGGACTTGCATCAGCGCGGCCAGCCGCATGTCAGCATGGGCATCAAAACGGAAATGCCAGAAACTGCATTTCTCGTTGGTGAGTGCAGGCTCCACTGCCGAATAATTGAGGAACAGCACGCGCTGCAAAGGTGCGCGCTCATTGTGCTTGTTGATGGCATCAACCAGCACCGCCGCTGTGGCTGATGAATTGCCCTGCATCACGATTTGCACGCCATCGTCAATGGCAGAACGCAGCGCCGTTAGCGCCTCTTCATTTTGGCCCTTGCTGTCGTAGCGCACCAGTTGCAATGCCTGGTTACCGGCGGCCGTTTTAATGCCGCCTTGCTGGTTGACACGCTCGACTGCCCACAGCAGATTGCGAAACACCGCTTCCCCGGCATTGGCAAAGGGGCCACTCAAACCCTCGATCATGGCGATCTTGATGGCCAGTGGCAGCGCCGGCGGCGCGGCCACTGGCTGGGCAAGCAAAGCCGAAGCAGCAAACAGGCATGCAGCCGAAACCAGCAATTTCAAGCCCTGACGCAGTGAAAAATTCACGTAAAAATCCCCTTGAAATACAGCCTCAGCGCGCATAAATTGGAAGCATGCGGTAGCGCGTCAGACATTGAAAAGCCGCAAAGTGTAAGGGACGAGCACATCCATCGTCCCGCGTTTTCTGGAGCCTCTCATGTTTTTTGCAACCCCTGTACGCCATACTGCCTATGTCCCCAGCCTGCGTGCTATCGATCGCAGTCTGGAGCGCTTTTTAACCCAGGGTCTGGCCAGTGCCCGCCCGGTCCATGTCGAGCAAGACGACAAGGCCTACACCCTGCAGATTGACCTGCCTGGCCTGTGCAAAGAGCATATTGCGCTGGAGATTGAAAACACGGTGGTGCGCATTTCCAGCAAGGAAGACGCGCCGCGCCAGGTCAAGCTAGCCTACGAAGTCGGCCAGGAAATTGACACCGCTAACAGCAAGGCCAACCTGGAAAACGGCGTGCTCACCCTGAACCTGGCCAAGGTTGTGCCAGTCAGCCGAGTTGTGCACCTGGCGATTGAGTAACCGCACTTAAAGCAAGCGATGCGCTGGTTGCTTCATGCAGTGGCCAGCGCGGCTTGACGTTAAAGGCGTAATCCATTGATGCGCTGGCCACGCCAGCCTGCAAACGCATGGCGGCAGCCAGCGCAATCATGGCACCGTTGTCAGTGCAAAACTCCACTTCAGGGTAGTGCATGCGCAGGCCCCGAGTGGCACCTGCCGCATTCAGTTGCAGCCGCAATTGCCGGTTGGCGCCCACTCCACCAGCGACCACCAGCCGCTGAACGCCGCAGACTTGCACAGCAGCCAGTGACTTTTTCACCAGCACTTCGACAATGGCAGCTTGCGTGGCCGCGGCCATGTCAGCCTTGTGCTGCTCTGACAAAACGCCAGCCATTTCAATTTTCCTGACTTGCGTCAGCACCGCGGTTTTTAATCCGGAGAAAGAGAAATCCAGGTCGCCACTGTGCAACAAGGGGCGCGGTAATTTGAAGACCAGCTGATCGCCCTGCTGCGCCAATTGCGCGAGCCGGGCACCACCGGGGTAAGGTAAGCCAAGCAATTTGGCGCATTTGTCAAAGGCCTCACCCGCCGCATCGTCAATGGTTTCACCCAGCAAGGCGTAAGCCCCCACGCCATCCACCCGCATTAGCTGCGTATGGCCACCCGATACCAGCAAGGCCACAAACGGAAATTGAGGCGGATCGCTGCTCAAAAAAGGGCTAAGCAAATGCCCCTCCAGATGGTGCACACCCAAAGCAGGCTTGCCCAAGGCTGCAGCCAACGCGCACGCCACGCCAGCACCCACCAGCAAGGCACCAGCCAAACCGGGGCCTTGCGTAAAGGCCACCACATCAACTTCATCCAGCGTGCAATGTGCCTGCTGCAGCACGGTTTGCGTCAGTGGCAATACGCGGCGAATATGGTCGCGACTGGCCAACTCGGGTACCACGCCGCCGTAGGCCTGGTGCATCTCGATCTGGCTGTGCAAGGCATGCGCGCGCAGGGCAGGCAACGCGCTGCGATGCGATTCGCTCACCTCTACCAGCGCCACGCCGGTTTCATCGCAAGAAGATTCCACACCCAATACCAACATCTAAAGGAGTCTACGTGATGCGGGTAGGTGCGCCAGCACACCCATTTTCCCTTTCTGCTTTACCACCCCGCATGGCCCGCTTCTTGCACCTATCCATACATGAGCTCACCATCTCTGCGCCTAGTCATCATTGCGCCCGACTCGCTGACACCCGAGTTGGCAGACGACCACGCGGTTTTGCAGGCCGAGCGCTCGCGCCAGTTGCGCATTGGCTTGCTGGAGAGCGGCTACAACATCATTGCTGTGCTGCCCTGCGACCCCTTTTTGGCTGAGCGCCTCGCCCAGTTGCAGCCCGACATGGTGATAGTGGATGCCGAGAGCGAAGCGCGTGATGCGCTTGAACACGTCGTCTCAGCCAGCCGTGACGCACGTCGCCCCATCGTGCTCTTTACCAACGATGACGACACCAGCCATGTGAAAGACGCGGTAGCTGCAGGTGTGTCTGCTTATGTGGTGGCTGGCCTTGCACCCGAGCGCATCCGCCCGATACTGGATGTGGCCATGGCGCGCTTCCAGCATGAGCAGGATTTGCGCACTGCGTTGGCCAATGCAAAAATTGAACTCAGTGACCGCAAGCTGGTTGACCGCGCCAAGGGCCTGTTGATGCAACGCCATGGTCTTAATGAGCAGGCCGCCTACGACAAGCTGCGTAAAACTGCCATGGACCGCGGCCTCAAGCTTGGTGATTTGGCCCAGCGCATGCTCGATGCCGCTGAACTGCTTGGCTGATTTGGTGCATTGCACAAGAACGGTGCCAAATCTTCCATAGTCACCCGATTTAGTGCAACACTGCTGCGCGCTCTTTGATGGCATGCCCGGAGAGCTCCTGATTCAGTAGCAAAACAGCAGCCGACCCGACTGGCACGGGCCTTGCGTTAACCCTAGCGTGACCTTGATGGGTCAACTGTTTACCGGCTCAACGGCGAGTTGGTAAGCCAACGGACATTGGCGTCCCCACAAGCCCTTCTTGGTGCTGGTGCGGACGCCTTTTTTTATTTATTTTCAGTCACTTCGTTTGAAAGAAGCAGACCATGACCGCAAGCCCTCTCGTATCCCAAGATGCATTGCTCAAAGCCCGCTTGGGGCGTCGCACTGTGATTCAAGCTGCCGCTGTTGCCAGCGCAGGCGTTTTGCCTGCCTTGCGCAGCCTGGTTTATGCCCAGGGTTCAGACAAACCAGAGAAAGAAGAAGTCAAGATCGGCTTCATCCCGCTAACCGACTGCGCTAGCGTGGTGATGGCTTCAGTGATGGGATTCGACAAAAAATATGGCGTCAAGATCGTGCCCACCAAAGAAGCGTCCTGGGCTGGCGTGCGTGACAAGCTTGTCAGCGGCGAGCTAGACATGGCGCATGTTTTGTACGGCCTCATCTATGGTGTGCACATGGGCACCAGCGGCCCCAAGAAAGACATGGCCGTGTTGATGAATTTGAACTACAACGGCCAAGCCATCACGCTGTCCAAGGCGTTAGCCGACAAGGGCGCAGTCGATGGCCCCTCGCTAGCTAAAGTCATGGCTGCCAACAAGCGCGAGTACACCTTTGCCGGCACTTTTCCCACCGGCACCCACGCAATGTGGATTCATTACTGGCTGGCCGCGTCGGGTATCGACCCGGTGCGCGGCGCTAAGCTGATCACCGTGCCGCCGCCGCAAATGGTGGCCAATATGCGGGTGGGCAATATGGACGGCTTTTGTGTCGGCGAGCCCTGGAATCACCGCGCCATCATTGACGGTATCGGCGTGACGGCAGTGACCACGCAGGACATCTGGCGTGACCACCCCGAGAAAACGCTGGGCACAACGGCCGAGTTCGTCAAGAAATACCCCAACACGGCGCGCGCCGTCACAGCGGCAATTTTGGAAGCTGGCCGCTGGATTGACGCTGGGCTGGCCAATAAAAACAAGATGGCTGAGGTGGTGGCCGAAAAGTCCTACATCAACACCAGTGTGGATGCCATCAACCAGCGCATTTTGGGCCGTTACCAAAATGGATTGGGCAAAACTTGGGACGACCCCAACCACATGAAGTTCTACAACGATGGCGCAGTCAACTTCCCCTATTTGTCTGATGGCATGTGGTTCCTGACGCAACACAAGCGTTGGGGCCTGCTCAAACAGCATCCGGATTACCTTGGAATTGCCAAGCAGATCAACCAGATCGACCTCTACAAGCAGGCCGCCACACTGGCCAAGGTGAGCGTTCCCAAGGATGTGATGCGCAGCCACAAGCTGATTGATGGCGTGGTTTGGGACGGCAAGGATCCCGCCAAATATGCTGACAGCTTCAAGATCAAAGCCTAAATTTGTACCAGGGAGGCCACCATGGTCAGTGCTGTTTTTCATTCTCCACTCGAAGCGGCTGTGCTCGTGAGACCGACCGTGCCCAGCGCCAGCGGCGTGGCAATACCAGCGCCTGCAATTAATCTGGCGCCCGTTGAAAGCACGCAGCCAAAACCCGCACGTTTGCCCACACGGTTGCCATTTGACTGGGCGGGTTTGTTGCTGAAGGTCCTGCCACCAATTTTTGGGCTGGGTTTGTTGACGGGCATTTGGGCCATTATTTCAATGACCAGCACCAGCAACTTTCCCTCCCCCATTGACACTTTCAAGCAAGCGCTCGACGTGTTCGGCGACCCGTTCTACAGCAAGGGACCGAACGACCAGGGCATTGGCTGGAACATCCTGAGCTCGCTAAAGCGCGTGGCTTTTGGCTTTGGCATGGCTGCAGCGGTGGGTATTCCATTGGGTTTTGCCATTGGCCGATTTGTGTTTTTAAGCCGTATGTTCAATCCGCTGATCAGTTTGCTGCGCCCTGTGTCTCCACTGGCCTGGTTACCCATTGGCTTGCTGGTATTCAAGGGTGCAAACCCAGCCGCCATCTGGACTATTTTCATCTGCTCAATTTGGCCAATGATCATCAACACCGCCGTCGGCGTGCAGCGCGTGCCGCAAGATTACATGAACGTGGCACGCGTACTCAACCTCAGTGAATGGAAGATTTTTACCAAGATTTTGTTTCCTGCCGTGCTGCCTTACATGTTGACAGGCGTGCGCTTGGCCGTGGGTACGGCTTGGCTGGTCATCGTCGCTGCCGAGATGTTGACTGGTGGTGTGGGTATTGGTTTTTGGGTCTGGGATGAGTGGAACAACCTGAATGTCAAGAACATCATCATTGCCATCTTTACCATTGGCATCGTCGGACTGATTTTGGAATTTGCCCTAATCAAGCTGGCCACAGCATTCACATTTGAGGAGGTAAAGTCATGAATGAAAGCCTGACCACCAAATACATCCAGATTCAAGGCATCGAGCAGACCTTCAAGACCAGCAAAGGCCCATTCCAAGCCTTGCGCGACATCAACCTGACCGTAGCCAAGGGCGAGTTCGTCACGCTGATTGGCCATTCGGGTTGCGGCAAGTCCACTTTGCTCAACCTGATTGCCGGTTTGACCCGACCCACGCAAGGCACCTTGCTTTGTGCCAACCGTGAAATTGTTGGCCCCGGTCCCGAGCGTGGTGTGGTGTTTCAGAACCATTCTTTGCTGCCCTGGTTGACTTGTTTTGAAAACGTCTACCTGGCTGTAGAGCGCGTCTTTGGTCAAACCCGTGATGTTGGCATCCCCGCTGAACCCAAGGCGAAGCTCATGGCCCGTACCGATGCAGCGCTGGCCATGGTCGGCCTGACACCTGCCGCACACAAGCGCCCAGGTGAAATTTCGGGCGGCATGAAGCAGCGTGTGGGCATTGCGCGCGCGTTGTCAATGGAGCCCAAAGTGCTGTTGCTTGACGAACCCTTTGGTGCGCTTGACGCTTTAACTCGCGCCAAGCTGCAAGACGAGCTGCTGGCGATTGTGCAAAACACCCAGAGCACTGTGGTCATGGTCACGCACGATGTCGATGAAGCCGTGCTGCTGTCTGACCGCATCGTGATGATGACCAACGGCCCGGCAGCCACCATCGGCGAGGTATTGCCCATAGCCCTGCCTCGGCCGCGCGAAAGAGTTGAACTGGCCGAGAGCACCGACTATTTGCATTACCGCAAAGCCGTTATCGACTTCCTCTACACGCGGCAAAAGCATGTGGAGAAGATGGCGGCTTGAATGCCCGCACACGTCAATCGGTAGGCAGTCGGCCTCAAGGTATCCGCATCGCAACCAGCAAAATAGCCCCCGCAGCGGGCCCGACATACCGACCGCAGTGTGAAGCATATAGGCGGCGTTCGGCACGGCACTGACCAAGCAGGGCTGGCTACTGAACTGCCAGCTCCTTTGCGGGTGGAAAGTCAACCGGCACCTGTGTTGCGCCATGCAAATAGTTGCTGACAGTTTTATCGCCAATTAAGACCACCGCATCGACCAAGTTGGCTTGCGTCCAGCCAGCATCCAAAAACGCTTGCACGATGGCCGCATCAGGATGGCCACGCTTTTCGGTGGTTTCCTTGGCAAATTTGGCCAGCGCATCCAGTTTGGGATCGAACGAGGCACGGCCATCGCGCAGTTCCAGAATTTGCGCCTCGCCAAAGCCGTTCATCTTGCCCAAGGCGGTGTGGGCTGCGAGGCAATAGGTACAGGCGTTGACTTCGCTGACCACCAAATTCACCACTTCGCGCTGCTTGGCGTTCAGTGAACTTTTGGCGTTTTGAAACGCCAGGTAGTTGCCCAGCGCGTGTTCAGAATGCGCAAACGTGGCGTACAAGTTGGGTACAAAGCCAAGGGCTTTTTTCAGGTTGTCAAAGATGGCCTGATTGCTTTCAGAAACTTGGTCGCGCGTGGGAACGGTAAAGCGGGTCATGAAATTACTCCTTGGTTTGCGGGTTGCGTTATCAACAAGATCGTTGATGCGTTGAATCATGATTGATGCGTAAAATTTTTACTAGACCGTTTATTAGACTAAAATAAATTCCATTTTGGAATTAAAAAGAGGCGAGCGATGGACAAACTTACTGCCATGAAAACCTTTGTCAGGGTCGCCGAATCGGGCAGTTTCTCCAATGTGGCGCGTGAACTCGGCACCACTCAAAGTGCTGTCAGCAAGCAGGTTGCCGGGTTGGAAAATGCCCTGGGCGCGCGTTTGCTCAGCCGCACTACGCGGGCGTTGGCCTTGACCGATGCAGGACAGCGTTATTTCGAGCAGGCAAGGCGCTTGGTGGCCGAAGTTGATGAAGCCGAGAGTTTGCTGCGCAATAGCGAGCAGCAACTCAGTGGCTGGCTGCGGGTGGCTGCGTCGGTGGGCTATGGGCGGCGTGTGTTGATGCCGCTGGTGCAGCGCTTTTTAAGCCAGCATCCCGGCGTGCGTATCGACCTGAATTTGAACGACGGCTTTATTGATTTGGTTAAGCAAGGCATTGACGTAGCGGTGCGGGTCGGTGAACTGGCCGACAGCAGCTTGCTGGCACGGCGCATTGGCACGGCACACCGCGCTTTGATGGCGCACCGCAGTTACTTACACGGTTTTGCGCGCAATAAACCACTGCGGGAACCAGCCGACTTGGCAGCGCACAACTGCATCGTCTACACCGAATTGGGCACACGCAACAACTGGACATTTACCGCAGGCAGCGGTGCGACGGCATCTGTTGGGACACAGGTCAGCTTGCGCGTGCAAGGCAATTTGCAAACCAACAGCTCGGAAGTTATTCGCGCCGCTGTGCTGGAGGGCATGGGCATTTGCTATTCGCCCGACTGGTTGTTTGCGCCCGAGCTGGCAAGCGGCGAAGTTGAGGTGCTGTTGGCGGGTTGGCCTATGCAGCCGCTGCCGGTGCATTTGGTTAGCCCGCCCGCGCGGCGGCATGCAGCCAAGGTGCAGGCGTTTGGCGCGCACATAGCAAAAAATCTAACCTCGGTTTAATCAATGACAGCACATTAGCTTGGTAAACAGTTGCCACTTCAAGTATCTCTACTCCATGCGGGCACACTTTTCGTACCCACTGCATTTGCTGGGCGTACTGGCGCAATACCGTGCCTGCAAAAAAAAGCCGCTGCCAGGTGACAGCGGCTAGGTCTAGACCAACGCAATGTTACTTGGCAGCTTCGGTCAAGCGCCTGCCCAGTGATACGCCGTAGGGTGCGGGGCGGGCCAGCAAAATCGGGTCTTTCGACGGGTTGATGCCTTTGGGCAGTACCAGCGGATTGAAGGTAATCTTGTCGCAGGCACCGCCCAAACCAGCCTCTACCTTGTCAATTACCAGCTTGCCCAGTGGAACTACCGGACGGCTGTCAGGCCAGACTTTGGTGGGGTCAGTGAGTTGATCCGTCTTGTCGGCCAGTTGCACTTTGAAATCAAAAGTAGCGCCGCCAGCGGCTACCCGCTTGCGCAACTCGTCGGCCAGGAACTCATCAGGCAAAGACTTCAGCTGGTCGTCCGTCAAACCTACAAAGCCACCTTCAGGAACAAACTGCCAGCGTACAAATTGACTTTCTTTTTTGGCATTGACCAGCTCAAAGGCGTTGGTGCTCCAATAATTTGCGCTGGCATAGCTAGCTGGTACTGGGGCTTTGGCAAGGTAGCCGGCCTGAAGCAAGGTCTCGGGATTGGCGTCGCTGAAAGCCTTGAGCTTGGCAGGGTCGGGCTTACCCGTTGCCGGATCAGGCGTGCGAACTTGCAGAAATGTTGCGAAGTGCTCGGGTTTGCTGACGAAATACATGGGCGCCGAAATATTGGCAGTCAGCCATTGTTCACCGTTTGCTGCGGTAAATTGCAGTGCCAAAGCACGCACCGACTTGCCTTTGTCGCTGGCTTTAGGGCTGCCGCCACCGACTGAAAAACGGGCCACAACTGGCACTTTGTCACCGTTGAACACCGACGCAGTAGACAGACCGCGGCCCACTGCATTGCCCACAAAATAGCCACTGGCGCACACGCCTTTGGCATGCGATCGACGAAAGCTCGCTTGTTTGCCAAATAAGCCTTCAAGCGCATTGACTTGCGTTTCTGGCGGGGAGACTTGGGCTTGCGCAACCACAGGTAGCATCATGCTGGCAAGGCCTGCTGCTGCGGCGGCGGCCAAAATTGTTTTCTTCATGGAACGTCTTTCTATGTGGGGTGTCGTACGGACTTTTTTGGCCAATTGAGGCCGGTTGCCATTATTAGACGGCTGTCCGGCAAATTTCTTACAAAAACCATCCCCACAGGCCTAAATTGGCTGGCAGCACATATTTTTATAAAAATCAGGCTTTTTTAGGATGCTAAATCGGCGTTTTAATCAGTGCTTATGTGCGGGTAATGCTATTGTTTTTTACTATCTAATTTATAGTAAATATTGGCTTACCCATGGCGCTGTCGTTGCTGCCTGCTGCCAGCGGCGGTTGGACGCTGGCCAGTAGTGCGTTTTGCGTACTACTCATCCGCTCCGGCGCCACTGTGGTGTCCCAGGTTTCGGGGGTGCCGTACTAATCACGCACCAAGCTGGTGACGGTGGTTTGCGCTGCTTCAAGCGCCATCCCACTCGTGCTCACGCCATCGGCAATCGCCCCATGCCCTCTTGATCAGGCTCAGGAAGCATGGCGGCAGCAAAGTCTTTGCTAGCCGATTTTTTTACGGGCAACGCTTGAAAAACCAATGTCGACTTGAAAAGCCATGCCTTCAGCATAAGCAAGATTGGTGCAGACGAAAAGCCCAACTTGGTGCATTGCAGCAAGAGACGTTCTAAGTCCATCGCCACAGTGGTGCGTAAGCGCCCTATTTGGCCTGCGAACTGGCATGAGGATTGCACTCCCAGTTCAAGCAAAATGTGTCTGGAGGACGTTTGAAGAAATCAAAACTGGTGATGGTGGGCAACGGCATGGCCGGTGTGCGCACAATTGAAGAGCTCCTCAAGGTCGCGCCCGAGTTGTATGACATTACCGTCTTTGGTGCCGAGCCACACCCCAACTACAACCGCATTTTGCTCAGCCCGGTGCTGGCTGGCGAGCAAACGCTCGATGAAATCGTGCTCAACTCCTGGGACTGGTACAAAGAAAATCACATTACGCTGCATGCGGGCCAAAAAGTGGTGCAGGTTGACCGCGTCAAGCGCGTAGTGCGCGCCGAGGATTCAGCCGGTGGCGTCACCGAGGTCACGTACGACCGCTTGCTGCTGTGCACTGGCTCCAACCCTTTCATCTTGCCCATCCCCGGCAAAGAATTAACTGGCGTTATTGCCTACCGCGACATTGCCGATACCAACGCCATGATCGACGCGGCAGCCAAATACAAAAAGGCCGTGGTAATCGGCGGTGGACTGCTGGGCCTGGAGGCCGCTAACGGTTTAATGCTGCGCGGCATGGAAGTTACCGTGGTGCATGTGATGCCGTGGCTGATGGAGCGCCAACTTGACAGCGTGGCCGGCAAGCTGCTGCAAAAGTCACTGGAAGAGCGTGGCCTGAAGTTTTTGATTGGCGCGCAGACGCAGGAGCTCACCGCCAATGCGCAGGGCCGCGTAAAGAGCATCAAGTTCAAGGACGGCACTGAGCAGGACGCTGATTTGGTGGTTATGGCGGT
>JAKFVA010000005.1:62589-97252 GCA_021732385.1 Burkholderiales bacterium
CACACCAAGGCCAGTGCCAGTTGCGGCTCGTGCACGGGTTTGGTTGAGCAGATTTTGATGTTCACCGCAGGTGGGGATTACTCCGCTGCACCCAAGCTCAAGGCCATGTGCGGCTGCACCGAGCATGGCCACCAAGCGGTGCGCGAGGCCATCGTCAAAGAAAAGCTGCTGAGCATCGCTACCGTGCAGCAGTTCATGGGCTGGAAAACACCCAATGGCTGCTCGAGCTGCCGCCCGGCGCTTAACTACTACCTTATCAGCAGTTGGCCCAAGCTGGCCAAAGACGACCCGCAAAGCCGCTTCATCAATGAACGCAGCCACGCCAATATCCAGAAAGACGGCACCTACAGCGTGATTCCGCGCATGTGGGGCGGGGAAACCACCGCCAGCGAACTGCGCCGCATTGCCGATGCGGTGGACAAATACAAGATTCCCACTGTCAAGGTCACGGGTGGCCAACGTATCGATTTGCTGGGCGTTAAAAAAGAAGACCTGCAATCCGTTTGGAAAGACATCGGCATGCCCAGTGGCCACGCTTATGCCAAGGCGCTGCGCACCGTGAAAACTTGCGTCGGCAGCGAGTGGTGCCGCATGGGTACGCAAGACTCCACGCAAATGGGCAAAGACCTGGAACGCGCCATGTGGCGCATGTACGCCCCGCACAAGGTCAAGTTTGCTGTCAGCGGCTGCCCACGCAATTGCGCCGAGGCGGGCATCAAGGACGTGGGCATCATCGGCGTTGACAGTGGCTGGGAGATGTACGTAGCGGGCAACGGCGGCATCAAAACCGAAGTGGCGCACTTCTTTACCAAGCTCAAAACCGCCGCTGAGGTGCTGGAGTACACAGGGGCGTTTTGCGAGCTGTATCGGCGAGAAGGCTGGTATCTGGAGCGCACGGTGCACTATGTCAACCGAGTAGGCCTGGATTACGTCAAGAAAAAAATCCTCGATGACCATGAAGGCCGCAAGGCCCTGTGGGAACAATTGCAGTTCGCGCTCGATGGCGAACCCGACCCTTGGTTTGAACTGGACAAGGCTGCGGTCGACACCCGGCAGTTTGAAGCCATTTCCGCATAAAAAATCTGCCGGTACTTTCATGAAAATGCCGGTAGCTATACACAAAATAGCAAAGAACCTGTCATGAGCGACTGGAAAAAAATCTGCCTGGTATCTGATATTCCAGTGCTTGGCTCGCGCCGCGTCACACGGGCGCAAGGCATGGACGTAGCCGTATTTCGTAACAGCGAAGATAAGGTGTTCGCCTTGCTTGACCGCTGCCCGCACAAGGGCGGTCCACTGTCCCAGGGCATCGTGCATGGCGAGAGCGTTGCCTGCCCATTGCACAACTGGAATATTGGGCTGGGTGACGGCTGCGCCAGAGCGCCGGACGAAGGTTGCACACCCAAGTTTGTGGTCAAGGTGGAAGCGGATGCGGTGTACTTGAGTGCGACGGAACTCGCTAGTCACGCGCTGGATTTGCCCAAGCCGCTGGCGGGGCCGGCACTCAAGACGGCGCACATCGCCACGGCATGACCGCCATGGAAAACGGGTCCGCCTGCCCTTACCGTGGCGTGGGCTGTGAACTCGCCTGCGGTGGCCCGCGCTGCAGTATCTTGAAAATACGCCGTAGCCCAAGTGTCTTGCACAATGACTGAAACAAAATCCACCTGCCCCTACTGTGGCGTGGGCTGCGGCGTCGTCATTGAATCGCGAGGCGACCAAATCATTGGCGTGCGCGGCGACCCTGAGCACCCGGCCAACTTTGGCCGCCTGTGCAGCAAAGGCGCGAACCTGGCGCTCACGGCCACGCGTGAGGTGACGCTGCAATCGCGCCTGCTCTACCCCATGCAGCGCAGCACGCGTGGTGCAGTAGCGCAACGCATCACCTGGGACGCTGCGCTGGATTTTGCTGCGGCCAAACTGGCCCAAGTGGTGCGTGACCATGGCCCTGATGCGCTGGGCTTTTATATCAGCGGCCAGTTGCTCACCGAAGACTATTACGTATTCAACAAGCTTGCCAAGGGCTTGCTGGGTACCAACAACATCGACACCAACTCGCGCCTTTGCATGAGCAGCGCAGTGGCGGGCTACAAGCAAACACTGGGGGCGGATGCGCCGCCCAATTGCTATGACGACGTGAACCACGCGGGTTGCATCTTTATCGTGGGCAGCAACACGGCCTACGCGCACCCGGTGCTGTTTCGCCGGATTGAAGATGCCAAGAAGGCGCGGCCCGACATGAAGATCATCTTCTGTGACCCACGCCGCACCGACACCGCCGAAATCGCTGATTTGTACTTGCCCATCCAGCCCGGTACCGACGTGATGCTTTTCAACGGCCTGCTGCACATCATGCTATGGGAAGGCTGGACAGATGCCGCCTATATTGCCGCGCATACAAGTGGTTTTGAGGCGCTCAAAGCCACAGTGCGTGAAGCCTCGCCGGATACCGTGGCGCAAGTCTGCGGCATTAAAAAAGAAGACCTGTTTGTTGCGGCCAAGCTCTTTGCCAACGGCGGTTCGGGCGACGCCGGACAACGCGCCACGACCCTCAGCCTCTACTGCCAGGGCCTAAACCAAAGCAGCAGCGGCACCGCCAAGAACGCCGCCTTGATTAACCTGCACCTCGCCACGGCGCAAATCGGCAAGCCTGGCGCTGGCCCGTTTTCACTGACTGGCCAGCCCAATGCCATGGGCGGACGCGAGGTTGGTGGCCTGGCCAACCTGCTGTCTGCCCACCGCGACATGGCCAACCCCGCGCATCGGGCCGAGGTGGCCGCGTTATGGGGTGTACCGGATGTGCCCAGCCAGCCCGGCAAAACTGCGGTGGAAATGTTCCAGGCCGCTGCCGATGGTGAGATCAAGGTGCTGTGGATTGCCTGCACCAACCCCGCGCAAAGCATGCCCGACCAAAGCACCGTGCGCCGCGCCCTAGAGCGCGCCGAACTGGTGGTGGTGCAAGAAGCCTTTGCCACAGCCGCCACCTGCAACTACGCCGACTTGCTGCTGCCCGCCAGCACCTGGGGCGAAAAAATCGGCACGGTGACCAACAGCGAGCGCCGCATCAGCCGCGTACGTGCTGCCGTGCCTGCGGCAGGCCAGGCGCGGCACGACTGGCAAATTGCAGTAGATTTGGCCAAGCGGTTGGAAGGCGGTAAACCCACACTCTTCCCCTACACCGTACCCGAGCAAATCTGGAACGAACACCGCGAATCCACCCGCGGCCGTGACCTCGACATCACCGGTTTGTCCTACCAGTTACTGGAAGAAAAAGGCCCGCAGTTCTGGCCGTTTTCCGAAGGACAACGCGAGGGCAAAAAGCGCCTGTACGAAGACGGCATGTTCCCCACCACAGACGGCAAAGCAAAATTTGCCAACACCGTGTACCAGCCATTGGCCGAGCCGCGCGAATCACGCTACCCGTTCTCCCTGACCACCGGAAGGCTCAGAGACCAGTGGCACGGCATGACGCGAACTGGCACGCTGGGCAAGCTGTTTGGCCATGTGGCCGAGCCGTCGGTGGAGATGAATCCGCAAGACATGGCGCGGCGGCTGCTTAAAAACGGTGATCTGGTGCATGTCACCTCCAAACGCGGCTCGATTGTGGTGCCGGTGCAGGGCAGCAACGAGATTGGCTTTAGCCAAGCCTTTATCGCCATGCATTGGGGCGAAGAGTTTTTGAGCGGATGCAGCAGCACCGGCGATGCATTGGCGGGTGTGAACGCGCTCACTACGTCCGCCTTTTGCCCCAGCTCCAAACAGCCCGAACTCAAGCACGCCGCTGTCAAAATTTTGAAAGCCGAGTTGCCCTGGAATCTGCTGGCGGTTGCCTGGCTGCCAGACAACAGCGCCCTGGCCTCCCGCGAAGAGCTCAAGGCGCTAATGCGTCTTTTCCCCTTTGCCAGTTGCACCCCGTTTGGCCAAACGCGCAGCGGCCTACTGTTTCGTGCAGCGGGGCATGCTGCCGCGCCCGACGCTGTGCTGGTCAACATTGAGCGCCTGCTCGGCCTGGCCAGCGCCGAGGTACTTCATTACGCCGACAAGCGCAAAGGCCAGCGCCGCACCATGCGCCTGGCACGCCACGCGGATGCCGTGCATCTGGAAGGCTTTTTACTCAGCGGCGACACCACAGCCGAGGTCTGGATCAAGGCGCTTTTGCAGCAAGAGTTGCCAGCCCAGGCCTATGGTCGCCTGCTACTGGTACCAGGCGCGAAAGCGCCAGTGGCGGTGCAGTCCAGGGGCAAACAGGTGTGCAGTTGCCTGAATGTGAGTGACATTGCCATTACCCAGTTTCTGGCGCAGTGCGAGGGCACCGACGAGACGCGGTTGGGCTTGTTGCAAACCGCCCTGAAATGCGGCACCAGCTGCGGCTCCTGCGTGCCACAGTTAAAACGCATGGTGCGTTCAGTCGAAGTACCCAAGCAGCCTGCCTGAAGCCCAGCCATAGCAACGGCTCGTGGACAATACGCCATGGCTATTGCGCATTACATCAAGGAAATTGGCCGCGGCAAAGACGGCGCACGTGCCTTGACGCGCGAACAGGCTGCCGACTTGTTTGGCCAAGTGCTCGATGGCAGCGTGACTGACCTGGAAACCGGCGCTTTTTGCCTGGCCATGCGCATCAAGGGCGAGACGCCCCAGGAAATGGCTGGTTTTCTTGACGCTACCGAGCAGCGCTTGCACAAACTGCCCGACAACCATGCCACCACCGTGGTGCTGCCCAGCTACAACGGTGCACGCAAATTGCCGGTGCTCACACCCTTGTTGGCGCTACTGCTGGCGCGCGCGGGTCTGCCTGTGCTGGTGCATGGTGCCGCCACTGAATCTAAACGGGTTTTTACCGCTCAGGTGCTGGAGGCGCTAGGTGTAGCCGCACTTTCCGCCATTGGCCCAGTGGCTGCCGGGAGCGTGGCTTTTGCGCCCACCGAACTGCTTTGCCCCGGCCTCAAGCGCTTGCTGGATGTGCGCCGCGTAGTGGGCTTGCGCAACCCGGCGCACAGCTTGGTCAAGCTCATGAGTCCCTGCATGGGCCGCAGTCTTTTGGTCACCAGCTACACCCACCCAGAATACGCGCTGTCGATGGCGGCCACGCTGGAATTGATGCAAACCAACGCCCTGCTAATGCGTGGCACTGAAGGCGAACCGGTAGCCGACCCGCGCCGCCACCCACAAATTGACGCCTTTGTGCATGGCGAACGCCGCCAGTTGCAAGCCGCCCAACCCGGCACGCTGGGCACCCTGCCCGACTTGCCCGTGCAGATAGATGCGTTAAGTACGGCAACGTACACAAGACTGGTAATGTGCGGCGATAAAGTGGTGCCGCCACCGATTGCACTGCAGGTGGAACACATCTTGCAGACAGTCAAGCGAATATGAGTAACGGCATCGTCATTTTTGACCCGAATACAACAGACCCAGGCCAGGCGCTGCTGCATTGCACGCTGGTGGGCGCGGGCCCGGGCGACCCCGAGTTGCTCACCCTCAAGGCACTCAAGGCCATCAAAGCAGCCACTGTGCTGTTTGTTGATGACCTGGTCAGCGACGCCGTAGTGGCACTGGCCTCGCCTGACGCACGTGTGGTGCATGTGGGCAAGCGCGGCGGCTGCAAGTCAACACCACAGGCTTTTATAGAAAAGCTTATGGTCATGGCGGTGCGCGAGGGCCAGCAAGTGGTGCGCCTGAAGGGCGGCGACCCGTTCATTTTTGGGCGTGGCGGCGAAGAGGCCGAGAACCTGCGCGCGGCGGGCATAACGGTCTCGGTTGTCAACGGCATCACCTCCGGGCTGGCAGCAACTACAGCTCTGGGCGTGCCACTGACCCATCGCGATCATGCCCATGGTGTGGTGTTTGTCACTGGCCATGCCAAGCCCGGCGACAGCGGCCCGGACTGGCGCTTGCTGGCCGCCACCGCCGCGCAAGCCAAACTGACCTTGGTCATCTACATGGGCATAACAGGTTCACAGCGCATCCAAGACGGTTTACTGCAAGGTCTGCCACCCAATACGCCTGTGGCCGTCATTCAGCATGCAAGCTTGCCCCAGCAGCGCCATGCCGTGACCCAGCTGGAGAACTTGCGCAACACCATAGAGCGGGAGCAATTGCTGAGTCCGTGCGTGATTGTGGTGGGCCATGTGCTGCAAGGACTGGTAGCGTTGGGTGCGTCGCAAAACGCGCTTCCCACGGGCGCAGCTGTGCACGCTTAGCGCTGGGGTATTCGGTGGTTGGCCTGGTGCCTGCCGCCGCCCTCCATTTCGGTGGGTCGCAGCGCGGCGTGTTTGGTCACGCGCCCCCGCATGCGCTGGCGCCACAGCCGAAACGAGGCGGCCTTCAAATGCTGGCGCATCAAGGCCACCACGGCAGATTCATTCAAGCCAAATTGCGCTGCAATCGCCTCAAAGGGCGTGCGGTCCTCCCAGGCCATCTCCACCACGCGTGAGATGTCCGCTGGCGACAACATGCGGGCTGCAACAGCGGCCGTTGGCTCCACGCTGCGGGGCAAAATCGGCGGCTCGGCCATCGATTCAAAGGTTGGCAACATGGCATCAAGGATACTTCAGGCATGACTGAATTGGATCCAATGCGCTTTGATGTGGTGGTAGTTGGCGCGGGTGCGGCGGGCCTGTTTTGCGCTGGCGTGGCGGGCCAGCGGGGCCTGAAAGTGCTGCTGCTTGATCACAGTGAAAAAGTGGCCGAGAAAATCCGCATCTCGGGCGGTGGGCGCTGCAATTTCACCAATACCGGTACCACGCCGGCCAACTTCATCAGCGCCAACCCGCACTTTTGCCGCTCGGCGCTGTCGCGCTACACACCGCAGGATTTTCTGGCGCTGATGAAACGTTACGGCATTGCCTGGCATGAAAAGCACAAGGGGCAGCTGTTTTGCGACCGCTCGGCAGAAGACGTTATTGCCATGCTGCTGGCCGAATGCGCCGCAGGCCAAGTGCAGCGCTGGCAGCCATGCAGCGTCAAGGCCTTGCGCTTTAACACGCGCGCGGCAGGTGCGGCGCACTATGAAATTGATACCAGCCAAGGCCGCGTCACTGCCGCGCAAGTGGTGGTGGCCACGGGCGGCCTGTCCATCCCACAAATTGGCGCTAGCGACTGGGGTTACCGCGTGGCCCAGCAGTTTGGTTTGCGCTTGGTTGCCCCACGTGCGGCGCTGGTACCGCTAACGTTTGACGGCGCTGCCTGGGCGCCATTTGCGCAGCTTGCCGGGCTGGCACTACCAGTTGAAATCAGCACGGGCAGCAAAAAATCCGCCGTTAGTTTTGCTGAAGACCTGCTGTTTACTCACCGTGGCCTCAGCGGCCCCGGGGTGCTGCAGATCTCCAGCTACTGGCAAAGTGGCGCGCCGCTTCGGCTGAACCTGGTACCCGAGGTGGATGTACTGCACGCCCTGCAACAAGCCAAAACCCGCTCGCGCAAACTGATTGCCAATGAACTGGCCAACCATGTGCCGGCCCGCCTTGCCGATGCCTGGGTGCAGCAAGACGCCGCCTGGCAGCGCCCTGTCAGCGAGGCCTCTGAAAAAGCGCTGGCTGCGCTGGCGCAGCGCCTCTCGCAATGGGACATCACGCCCAATGGCACGGAAGGCTACAAAAAAGCCGAGGTCACGGCCGGTGGTGTGGACACGCGCGACCTCTCCTCACAAACGCTGCAGAGCAGGCAACCCGGCCTGTACTTCATTGGCGAGGTAGTGGATGTGACGGGCTGGCTGGGTGGCTACAACTTTCAGTGGGCCTGGGCCAGTGGCTGGGCTTGCGCGCAGGCATTGGCAGCAGCGCACTCCCCATAACTGCAAGCGCTGCCTGCGCCACAGCAGCAAAACGGGAATAATCCGACCACTTTAAAAAAGGAAATGCACATGGCAAACCGCGTGGCCTTGATTGTGGGTGCCGGGCCGGGCATCAGCGCCGCATTTGGGCAAACCCTGTTGGCTGCAGGCTACCAAGTGGCGCTGGCCGCCCGCAATATGGACAAGCTGCGGCCACTCGCGCAGGGTATGGGCGCGTCGGCTTTTGCGGTGGACGCGGCATCTGCCTCCAGCATTGCGCAGCTCTTCAGTGAAGTTGACGAAGCACTTGGCCCGCCGGAGGTGGTGCTCTACAACCCCAGCGCCCGCATTCGCGGCGATTTGCTCAGCCTGGACATGGCCGCCGCCTCGCAAGCGGTTCAAATTACGGCACTGGGCGCGCTGGCCACGGCGCAAGAAGCGGCACGGCGCATGCTCCCGCGCGGCAGTGGCAGCCTGTTTTTCACCGGTGCCACTGCGGGCGTCAAGGGGTTTGCCCGCTCGTCGGTTTTTGCCATGGGCAAATTTGCGCTGCGCGGCCTGGCGCAAAGCCTGGCACGCGAGCTGGGGCCTGCGGGCATTCATGTGGTGCACTTTGTAGTGGACGGTTCGGTCAAGCACACCAATGAACCCAACGTGCTGACGCCGCAGGCCATTGCCCAGTCGTACATGGCCGCCCTGGCCCAGCCGCCCGGCGCCTGGAGCTGGGAAGTTGAGCTGCGTAGCCACACCGAGCCGTTTTAAGGCTGCCGTTTTTGGCAGGCTGGGCGCACAATGGCGCTTTAACCGCAAAGGCCAGCCCCATGAATACAACCCGAATCGTGGCGATTTTATTGATTGTCTGTGGCGTCGCTGGCCTGATTTACGGCAGCTTCAGCTACACCAAGGAAAGCACCGCCGTCAAACTTGGGCCCATTGAGCTGACGGTGAAAGAAAAGCAAACCATCAATGTGCCCGTATGGGCCGGTTTGCTGGCTATTGCGGCAGGCGCGGGCCTGCTGCTGGTAGGTAAGCGCAGTTAAGCCATCGAATTTGATAGCGCTACCCGTATATCCCTATTGGCCTAAAGTGTGTTTTGGCACATAAAAATTGGCTTTTTCCTTTGTTTTGAGCCGCTGCGCAGCAGTTTGGCTCTGGAAACTTAACTTTTTTCCCGTTTTTTACATACCAAATAGTAGTTTTAGTTAGCAGCTACGTGCGGGTAGCGCTATTACTTTTTACTATCTATTTAGTAGCAAAGCGGGTGTTTGCTGTGGCTTTATAGAAACACTTTTGTAAACTTTTTAGTTAAAAGGCCAACTTAAACGCAAAAAAATCCGTTTAACTTAGATGGCCTCAGTTTTAGCGGGGAGACTTGTCACTACCATTTACACACTGTTACGGTAGTGTTGGCCCTTGCCAATGTAGCGTGAGACCAATAAGAAGATTGCCATGGCCCTGGTGCTAGTAATTGAAGACGACCCGACGCAGCGGCTGCTCATAGTTGCGGTGCTCAAGTCTGCCGGCCATGAGGTGGTCGAAGCGCACAACGGCGAGCAAGGCCTTAGCTTGGCTAGTTTGCATCAGCCAGAGTTGGTGGTGTGCGACGTGGTGATGCCCGGTATGAACGGCTACCAGTTTGTCTCGGCTCTCAAGCTGGAGCCCGAACTCTCCACGGTGCCCATCATCATGCTCACCGCCATGGCTGACCGCACGCACACCCGCATTGGCATGACCAGCGGCGCCGACGATTACCTCACCAAACCTTTTAGCGCACCCGAACTACGCCAGGCCGCCAGCGCATTGTTGGCCAAGCAAGACCGGACGCGGGCGCAATATGCGCGCACCTTCAAGCAGCAGATGATGGCCGCCCTGGATCAACAAAAAGACGACCTGGCTCGCCAGTACGAGGCGCGTCTTCACGAGGCGCTCAGCGGACACTGGAGCCCTGGCAAGAACCAAAGCGCTGAGCTGGCCTACGACAACGCCACCGTCTTGTTGATTGACCTGTTTGCCTCGTGCTTTATCCATCTGCCTGGCCGCCTGCCCAGTGCCGAAGTCCTGGGCAGTGCTGCCAGCCAGATCTACCACAGCGCCAGCGATGCGCTTTACCTGTTTGGCGCCAAGTTGCTGGTGCCCGTTGGCAACGATTTGCTGGCCGTTTTCACCAACCCAGAAGAACCTGCTACGCAAAAATTGCGCTGGCAGGCACTGCGCGCGGCATTTGGCTTGCAGCAAGCCCTCAAGGCCAGTTTGCACAGCTTCGCTACGCTAGCAACCGGCAGCGTACCCACCATGCCCACCACCGTGTCTTTGCATCAAGGTGGGCTCACGCTGCTGCGTGTGACTGATCCGCTGCATGGCGGTGAAAGCTCGACGCTGGCCACCGGCCCTGCCATCAGCGTGGCGCGCGCCCTGAGCGAGCATGGCCGCTCGCGTGGCTGGTCAGTGTGTTGCTCAGCTCCCATATTGGAAGGCCTGAGCGAACTGCTGGTTACCGGCCAGCGCGGCCTGCTGCCCAACCCGCAAAATGCCGAGCCCGTGCTGGCTGTGGAGCTACGCTCGCTGGTGAAAGCATGAACCCGTCCAAGCCGCCGCAACGCGCCTCGCACCATACCTCAATCGAGGCTGACGTGGAGTCGGTGCGGCTGGACCGGCTGCGCCAGCTGGCCGTAATGGACACCGGTCAGGAGCCGGTGTTTGACGCGCTGGCCCGCGCCGCCAGCGCTATCTGCGGCACACCGATTGCACTGGTCAGCCTAGTCGACGACACGCGCCAGTGGTTCAAGGCCAATATTGGCCTTGAAGGCGTGGCACAAACATCGCGCAAGGTGGCGTTTTGCGCCCATGCAATTACCAGCGCCGACGTCATGGAAGTGCCCGACACGATGCAAGACCCCCGCTTTGTAGCCAACCCATTGGTCACTGGCGAGCAGCACATTCGCTTCTACGCTGGTGCGCCCATCATCATGCCCGGCGGCGAGCGCCTGGGCACGCTGTGCGTGCTTGCCCGCGAGACCCACCACCTGAGCGACATGCAGCGCCAGGCATTGAAAGATCTGGCTGATGTCGTCGCTGAATTGCTGCTTACACGCGAGCGCGCCCACTACCAGCAGCTCATTGGTGACGAAGGGCGCTTTAAGGCCTTGTCCGATTTTTCGCCGCTGGGCATCTACCACACCGATGCGCTAGGCACCTGCACCTACACCAACCCGCGCTGGCAAGAAATTTACGGCATGACGCTGGCCCAAAGCCTGGGCCACGGCTGGGTTGAGGCGATTCATCCCGACGACCGTGCCCTTGTGTTTGAACAATGGGAAAAAACCGCCATGCAGGGCGGCACTTTCGACATGACTTTTCGCCTGCGCCGCGCCAGTGGCGAGGTGGTTCATGTACGTTCACAGTCGCGCGCCGTGGCCGCTATGCCTGAATCAGAGAATTCAACGCAGGGCTTTGTCGGTGTGGTGGAAGACATCACCAGCCGCAAGTTGATTGAAGACCAGCTGCGCGCCAGCAACAGCTTTCGCGACCGCGCCGAGCGCATTGCCGGCGTCGGCGGGTGGGAGATTGACCTGCGCAGCAACGGCGTCAAATGGACTGACCAGAATTGCCGTATTTATGACCTGCCCATAGGCTACCAGCCTGCGTTTGAAGACCATCTGAAATACTTTGCACCCGAGCACCATGCCACCATACAGCGCATTGCCAGCGAGTGCATCTGCAATGGCGAGGTCTGGGACCTGGAACTACCGATGACCACCGCCACCGGCCGCGCCATCTGGATTCGCTCCAACGGTCGCGCCGAGTATGAAAACGGCCGGGCAATACGCTTGGTTGGCGCCTTGCAGGACATAACTGAAAAAAAGACGAGCGAAGAAAAATTACGCCTGAGCGAAGAGCGGCTGCAGCGCGCGCTCGACGCCTCCAACCTGGTGCTTTGGGATCTGGATCTGAACAACCGCCAGGTGTATTTGTCGGAAGCCTGGGCTGCCCTGGTGGGCTGGCCCGGTGCGCCGCTGCTGCCCACCACACTCACGCTTGATGGGCTGCTCAGTCGGGTGCCCAAAGAAGATCAAAAGGCCACCCACCAAGCCATCGTTGCCGCAGTCAAGGGTTTGACGCCTTCCTACACGGTAGAACACCGTTACCGCACGCAAGACGGGCGCATGATTTGGCTCAGCAGCGAAGGGCGCGTGACGCTGCGCGACGCCGCTGGGCGTGCGCTACGCATGAGCGGCACCAACCACGACATAACGGCACGCAAGCTGGCCACTGAAGAGTTACAACGCGCTGTCGACATTGCCGGCGCTGCGATTGAATCGACCGACGACGGGATTATTGTGATCAACGCCCAGCGCGACGTGATCTTGAACAACCAGCAGTTCCTGAATATTTTGAAAATTCCGCCCGTGATGGCGGGGGCCAATCAGCGCGAGTTGTTGCGCCACGTCTTCACGCTGATGAAAAACCCGCAGCCGCTGATGGAAAAAACCCAGGCACTTGACCGAGAAGGCATTGCCGAGAGTTTTGACCTGCTTGAGTTCAAGGACGGCCGCTTCATTGAGCGCACCTCCAAACCCCACATATTTGGCACCGAAACCAAGGGCCGGGTGGTGAGTTATCGCGATGTCACCGAGCGCCAAAATGCGGCGCTGGAGCTGCAAAAAGCCAAGGAAATAGCCGAGGCTGCCAACCGTGCCAAGAGCGATTTTCTGGCCACCATGAGCCACGAGATTCGAACCCCGCTCAACGGCATTGTGGGCATTACGCATTTGCTACTTGACGAACCCCTGAACACTACCCAAAAACAGTTTGCCCAGCTAATTGATGGCAGCGCCCAAGCACTCATGATGCTGGTTAACGATTTTCTGGATCTGGCCAAAATCGAGGCGGGCAAGACTGTATTGGAAGATCTGCCGTTTGACTTGCGCAGCCTGCTGGGCGACCTGACCAATTTGTACAACCACCGCGCCAGCGGCAAGCAATTGGTGTTTCATTGCCGCATCGCGGCCAGCTTACCGGGCTGGATGTATGGCGACTCCAACCGGCTGCGGCAGATTCTCAGCAACTTGCTGTCAAACGCGTTGAAATTCACCCACAGCGGAAAAATCAGCCTGGATGTAAACCCGATCAAAGGCCCGTGCGAGAGCATGGGCCTGGAATTTTTGGTTACTGACACCGGCATTGGCATCACCGCCGAGGTGCAGACCCGGCTGTTTGAACATTTTGTTCAAGCCGACGCATCAACAACACGCCAATTTGGCGGCACCGGCCTTGGGCTGGCCATTGTCAAGCAGCTCAGTGAACTGATGGGCGGCAGCATTTTGGTGCGCAGTACACCAGGCGCGGGCTCTTGCTTTGTCTTGCGGCTACCGCAGGTGCGCTTTGCCACTGTAGACGCTGCCACCCACAACAGCGAGACAACTGAAGAAAAAATCCTATGGCACGCTAAGCGCAGCGGCAAAATTTTGCTGGCTGAAGACAACCACACCAATCAGGTGGTGGTAATTGGTTTACTGAAAAAAATGGGCTGGCACGATGTAACGCTGGTCGTCAATGGCAAAGAGGCAGTGGATGCCGCGCTGACGGGTGACTTTGCCGTTGTATTGATGGACTGCCAAATGCCGTTGATGGACGGTTACACCGCGGCCCAGACACTGCGCGACAACGGCTGCCACACGCCCATCATTGCCATGACAGCCAACGCCATCAAGGGCGATGCTGACAAATGCTTTGCCGCCGGCATGAACGACTACCTGGCCAAGCCCGTCAATCCGCCCATGCTGCAACAGGTTTTGCTGCGTTGGATGCAACACGATCCGTATGCCTTTATGGCCACCAACCACACGGCTTTGCCCAACACCCAGCCACTGCCCGTTTTTGACCATCAGGCGGCCTTGGAGCGCCTGGGTGGCGACGCCGATTTGCTGGGCAAGGTCGTTGATTCATTTTTGGACAACACCCCTTCGGTGCTGGCTGATTTGTTGCAAGCGCTTGGTGCGCCGGACAAAGACGCGGTGTACCGCCACGCCCACACGCTGCTGGGCTCTTCGGCTACGGTGGCAGCCACCGAAATGGCGGCGCTGCTGAGCAGTATCAACCAACAGGCCAAGCAAGGTAACTTAGCTCAAATTCAGCAGGTCATGCCGCAACTTGGGCAGGCCTTTGAACGCTTTGTCAAAGCGGCAAAATCGCCTCAGAATCTATAGCTCACGCCAAGCGCCAGGCTTTTGCGGTTGTAAAAGCCGGGCCGCTCTTCGTACGCGACATCGGCACGCACACTCCAGGCAGAACTGAGCTGGTAGACCGCGCCGGCCACATACACCTTGAAAGCAGCTGGTGCTTGAGGTGGCAGCGCCTCATCGCCATCAAAGTAGGCAACATAAGGTGCCCAGCGCTCGCCTGCATCAAAGTTGATGCGGGCCTGGCTAACTTTGGTGGTGGAGCCGTCGATGTTGTCGCTGATACCAAAGCGCAGCTCCAGATTGCCCGCGCCGGGCAGCACCAGGCGCACGCCCGGGGTAATAGTTTTGACGTTGCCTCGGCCCGAGAGGGCGCCAGGTTGCAAATTGACAGTTGATCCGCCGTAGCGTGAAAACCGGTAAGTTAGCAACGGCTGTACATGTTTGTCCACCAGCAGCTCAGCACCCAGCAGCACCTGAGAATCGGGGCGAAAGTCCGCATCGGGGGTGTAACCGATTTCGCCAAACAGCAGTAATTCGGGTGCAGCCAGCCAGTAGCCGCCCGCAAAACCGGTGGCGTCGTTGCTGCCAAACTGGCGGGCAATTTCGTAGCGGCCATAGACACTTAATGTGGAGCTGATTTGGTAGCCCAACTGTGTAAAACCGTTGTACTCGCTGCCGCGCTGGTTGCTGAACTCGTCAATGCCAACGCCCGTATCCAGCCGCCAGCGCGTGGCGGCAACAGCGGCGGCGCTGGCACGCGCCAGCTTCTTTTGAATATCAGCAACATCTGCACCGCTTTGCTGTGCACGCTCGTAAGCCGCGCTTGCAGCGCCTGGCTGTTGTAGCGCCAGCAACACGTCGCCTTTGAGGCTCAGGGCCTCGGCAGATTGCGGCTGCCGCGTCAACACATCATCAAGCGTTTGCAAGGCAAGCACTGATTTGCCAGACCAGTACTGAATGCGCGCAATGCCCACGCGCGCGTCTTCACGCTGCGGCTCAATAACCAATAGACGTTGCCAAGTGGCAATGGAAGCATCGTGGCGCCCGAGCCACCCCTGAATCACGGCCAGTTGCTCAAGCGCCTTGGTGTCGCGGGGGTTTTGCCCCACCACGCCTTCAAACTCACTGGCAGCAGCTTCCAGTTTGTTGTCGGCTTTGAGCCGCAAGCCCTGCTGGTAATCAGCCGCCGAGGCGGGCAGCGCGCAGGCCAGCAGGAGCAATGCCAGCGCCCAGCTCAAACGGGGCTTTTGCACGAGATTTGTAGTGGTTTTCATGGGCGTTCCTCGGTTTGATTTTTAGATAGGGCAAGGGCTTGGTTTTGACGTTGCGGCACCCAGTCGGTGCGCTTGCTGAGAAACGAGCCCCAGCCCGACAGCGCGCCACTGTGGCGCAGCAACTGAAAACTAAAAGGTTCTGCAAAAGCCGCTGCCACGGCCAGCCACCAGGTGCGCGCGGCGACACGCTGGCCCAGCCAGCGGTGGTAGAGATAAACCGACCAAAGATGAAACAGTACGTCCAGCGCCAGCTTGACCGCAATCACCAACAACACCAGTTGCAGCACCGGCTGCTGGGTGACCAGAAAATACAGCAGCAAGGCAAAAGCCGTGAGGCCAAACACCGGCTGCAAGGTGTCCACCGTTTTGACTGGCAGCATGAAGCGGCCTACGGCGGCGTAACGCGGGTTGCCCACCATGTCGCGGTTGGCCAGCAAGGTTTCCAGAAAACCGGCAAACCAGCGGCTGCGCTGGCGCAAAAAATAGCGCAGGCTGGCGGGCGCATCGGTCTCGGCGCTGGCACCGCTGACAACACGAATGTGCCAGCCCAAGGCATGCTCGTGGCTATGCCGGTGCATGCGGTGAATGAGTTCATAGTCTTCCACGCGGCTGCTGGCACGGTAACCGCCAACTTGCAGCAACGGCAGACGGCGGTAGCCAGCAAACGCACCCGAGACCAGCAGCAGCGCATCGATGCGCATCCACGCCACGCGCGACAAGAAAGCGCGCAGGTACTCAAACGTTTGAAACCACTCAAAGACCCGGCCACGCCAGCCCGGCGCGCAGCGCGGGCGCAGCACACCGCAGGCGGCTACCAGCGCGGCATTTTGCGCAAACGCACTGCGCATGGCTGCGATCGCCTGGGGCTCCAGCAAGGTGTCGGCATCAATCGTGATGACAACGTCACTGCGCACGCATTGCAAGCCGTCATTGAGCGCACTGGCTTTGCCGGCATTGACTTTGTGCAGCACGCGAATGCGCCCGGCGCATGTAAGCTGCGCACCGTTCGAAGGCACCTTCGCGTTGGCGTCGGCGACCAGGGCAAATTCACGCTCAAGCACAGCACAGGTAGCGTCGGTCGAGCCATCGTCGATGACCAGAATTTCATCAGGCATGTCGGTTTGCGCCAGCAAAGCGCGCAGGCAAACCGGCAGCATCAATTCTTCGTTGCGGGCGGCAATCAGCACCGCCAGCGTTACTGGCGCGTCATTGGCCTTGCTGTCCAATTCACCGGCTGAAACAGGCGGCGTATAACGCAGCTTGCGCGTATGCCAAGCCACATAAGCCAACAGCCAGGTGTCATAGGCCACATAAAAAAGGCCGGCTGCCCAGGCAAGCAAACCGTCGAGCAGCCAGCCGCCCAGCAAGGACATGATCCATGCCACCAACACCACAGCGAACAGTGCGTAGGCACGCATCGCTTGTTGCAGGCTGTGGAATGGGACGTTAGGGGTAATTGGCACAGGGTGGGCGTGGTATAGGCCGTCGTTCGAGGCACAACAGCTTGGTTACCTAGACCGGCCAAACCGTATAGATTGCAGGGTAATTGTGACAACAGCGTGTCGGTCGGTCACTGCGCGTTTTTGCAATTGCCTTAAAAATACTATAATCGTGGGCTAATTTGGCAAAACCCGATGCCAACACATTCATTTGTCGGGAAACACCGCCTGGGGCCTGATCTACCCCGCGCACCATTGGAATCCATGCGTTCATGACCACCATCCGCCTGAAAGAAAACGAACCTTTTGACGTAGCCCTGCGCCGCTTCAAGCGCACCATTGAAAAGCTGGGCCTGCTAACTGACTTACGCGCCCGCGAGTTCTACGAGAAACCCACTGCCGAGCGCAAACGCAAAAAAGCCGCTGCCGTCAAGCGCCATTACAAGCGCGTTCGTTCCATGCAGTTGCCCAAGAAGCTGTTCTGACAGCCCGGCAATTGCCACTGCGCAAAGCCTGCCTGGAGTTGCTCCACGCAGGCTTTTTTACTGCCCCATAGAATGAATGCCATGACCCTCAAAGACCAGATCACCGAAGACATGAAGAGCGCCATGCGCGCCAAAGACAGCGAGCGTTTGGGCACCATTCGCCTTCTGCTGGCCGCCTGCAAACAAAAAGAGGTGGACGAACGCGTGGTGCTTGACGACGCCGCGGTGGTCGCGATTGTGGACAAGCTCATCAAGCAGCGCAAAGACTCGGTAGCGGCTTTTGAGCAGGCGCAGCGCGAAGACTTGGCCGCCAAGGAACGTTTTGAAATCACGGTGCTGCAGGCCTACTTGCCTGCCCGCCTGGGCGCAGATGAAATTGCCGCTGCTGTTAAAGCCGTCGTGGCGCAAGTGGCCACTGAGCTTGGCCGGGCACCCACACAGGCTGATATGGGCAAGGTGATGGGTGCTGCCAAAGCCCAACTGGCAGGGCAGGCCGAGATGGGCCAGATCTCAGCGGCTGTGAAGGCCGCGCTGGCAGGCTAGCTGCCAGCCACTTTCATGCGGTTGACCAAAATTGAGCCCACGGTTTTTGCGCCGTAGTTGTAGGCGTCAGCGCCCACGGCCTCAATGCCCAGCAGCATGTCCTTGAGGTTACCCGCAATGGTGATCTCCTGCACCGGAAAGGCAATTTCGCCCCGCTCCACCCAAAAGCCGCTGGCCCCGCGCGAGTAGTCCCCGGTCACATAGTTGACGCCCTGGCCCATCAGCTCAACGACCAGCAAACCTGTACCCAGCTTTTTCAGCATGGCGTCCAGATCGTCACCTGGTCTTGTCTGGCGCGAAGTCAGCGTGAGGTTGTGCGAGCCGCCGGCATTGCCGGTGGTTTTCATACCCAGTTTGCGGGCTGAATAACTGCTTAAAAAATAGCCCTCCAGGCGTCCGGCGCTGACCACCTGGCGCGCATGGCATTGCACGCCCTCGTCATCAAACGGCGAGCTGCCCTTGCCGCGTGGCACAAATGGATCTTCATGCAAATCCATGTGTTTGGGCAGCACTTGCTTGCCCAGCGAGTCGAGCAGGAATGTGCTCTTGCGGTACAGCGCGCCGCCACTGACCGCCTGCACCAGGGCCCCCAGCAAGCCAGCCGCCAGCGGTGACTCAAACAGCACCGGGCAGGTAGTGGTGGGCAGCTTGCGTGAATGCAGGCGGCTCAGGGCGCGTTCGGCGGCATAGCGGCCTATGGCCTGCGGCGAGGCCAGTTGCGCGGGGTGCCGCATGGAGCTGTACCAGGCGTCGCGCTGCATCTCGGCGTTTTTTCCCGGCAGCGCGGCAATGGGCGCGACCGACAGGGAGTGGCGCGAGCTGGCATAGCCACCCCTGAACCCCGCCTGTCCAGCACGCATGTGGGCACTGAAAAAATGGCTTTGCTGGGCGCTCACGCCCGCGCCCTCGGTGTTGGTAATGCGTTTGTGAGTTTGCAAGGCAGCGGCTTCACAAGCTAGCGCCAAGTCTGCCGCCGCCTCGGGCGTCAGCGCCCAAGGGTGAAACAAGTCCAGGTCGGGCTGCTCGCGCACCACATCATCCAGATCAGGCAGGCCCGCCAGCGGGTCTTCGGCGGTGAAGCGGGCAATATCGTAGGCGGCCTGCACGGTTTGCTCAATCGCCAACGGGGAAAAATCGGAGGTGCTGGCATTGCCGCGCCGCGCGCCCGCATACACCGTGATGCCCAGCGATTTGTCGCGGTTGCGCTCCACCGTTTCCAATGCGCCCATGCGCACGGAAACACTCAGACCACAGCCCTCGGAGGCATTCGCGCCAGCGTCGGTGGCGCCGAGCTTCTTGGCATGCGCCAGCGCGCTGTCAACCAGATTTTCAAATTGGGAACGGGAGTAGGTGAAGCCGCTTTGCGCTGTGGCAAATCCGTTTTCGGCAGATGGGGTGTTTTGCATGTCTGCGGCTATGATAACTGCCCACCTAAAGCGTCTTTGCAGTGTGGTTAGCCCCAGAAAATCGATGTCACGCAAACCCAAAAAAGGCTATTACGTTCGCGGCGAGTTTGTCGCCGAGGGCAGTGAGCTTGACGTGCAACTCAAGGCCGAACTCAAGGGCACCACCGAGTCCAGCCGCACCGACCAAAAGCGCGAGTCCGACGCCCTGCAGACACTGGGTGAAGACCTGCTGGCGCTGGGCGTCAACGCATTGGCCAGGCTGAATTTGCCCGATATTTTGGTAACCGCTATTGCCGAAGCCAAAAAAATAACCAACTTTGAAGGCAAGCGCCGCCAGATGCAATTCATCGGCAAGCTGATGCGCAAGCTCGATGCTGACCAAGTGATAGCTGCACGCGCGGCACTGGATGAACAACACAGCGGCTCAGCCAGCCAGACCCTGCTCCTGCACCAGATAGAAACCTGGCGCAATGACCTGCTGGCGCGCGAGAACGCACTGGCCGACTGGCTGGCGCAACACCCCGGCACTGACGCCCAGCAGCTGCGTGCGCTGCTGCGCCAAGCGCGCAAAGATGCCCTGCCGGGCAAACCCGGCCTGGCGCCGCGCCAGGGACGCGCTTACCGCGAGATTTTCCAGTTGCTGCGCACCCATCTGTCGGCCCCGGACAAAGACGCCGACATCGAAGAAACGGTCGATCAGGAGTCCCCATGAACGCACCCGCTGCACCCCCCCCTGGCAACGGCCCTCACGCCGGTGCTGGCACGCCCGAACTCCTCACTCCGGCCAGCCTGGCGCAAATTACGATTGGCCTGGTTTCCACCAGCGACCGCGCGAGTACCGGCGTTTATGTAGACAA
The DNA here is from genome assembly GCA_021732385.1 of Burkholderiales bacterium. Taxonomy (GTDB): domain Bacteria; phylum Pseudomonadota; class Gammaproteobacteria; order Burkholderiales; family Burkholderiaceae_C; genus JAKFVA01. Next base: position 82,550 of record JAKFVA010000005.1, read on the forward strand.
AGGTCTGCCCGCCTTGAGAGACTGGCTGGGCCGCGCGCTTAAAAATCCGTTGCAACTGCATGAACGGCTGGTGCCTGACGAACAAGCCAAGATTGAGGCCGCGCTGCGTGAACTGGTCGAAGCCGGTTGCGCGTTGATCCTCACCACCGGCGGCACTGGCCCTGCGCTGCGCGACGTCACGCCGGAAGCCACGCTGGCCGTCGCCGACCGCGTGATGCCCGGTTTTGGCGAGCAGATGCGTCAGATCAGCCTGAACTTTGTGCCTACCGCCATTTTGTCGCGCCAAGTGGCGGTAATTCGCGGCCAATGCCTCATCCTCAATTTGCCGGGCCAGCCCAAGTCGATTGCCGAAACGCTAGAGGGCCTCAAGGCCACTGAAGCCAGCGGTGCCGTGCCCGCGCGCGCGGCAGTGCCGGGTATTTTTGCGGCAGTGCCTTACTGCATTGATTTGATTGGCGGCCCGTATTTGCAAACCGATCCAGCAGTGTGCCCGGCATTCCGACCCAAATCAGCAGTTCGCTCGCAGCAACAGCCTTCGTAGGCTTTTGGGGCAGCTTTAGCTGCGTTTTACCGCCAAATATTCTCAATAGCCCCAAACAGGCCTTTTTTATATGCCAAATATGCCTCAAACCTACAGTGGACTAGCGGGTACAGCTATTTTATTAATAGCAATTTTGAGTAGTCTGGCCAGCCCCGTGCAGGCCCAGGGCAGCGAGCCGAGCCTGCCCTACACCGTCAAGCCCTCCGACAAGCTGATTGTGCTGGCCAAAGAGTTGCTGATTCGCCCCGCTGACTGGGCGCAGGTAGCGCGCTTTAACCAAATGAAAGACCCCGACTTCATCAAACCAGGGCAAAAGCTGCAGATCCCGCTGCGCCTGATGAAAACCCAGCCTGCACCCAGCCGCCTGGTTAGTGTCAGTGGCGACGTGCAATTGGGCGGCGCTGCCGCTGCCGTGGGCAGCGTAGTGGGAGAAGGCGTCAAGCTGCAAACTGGCGCCAACAGTTCGGCCGTACTGCAAATGGCAGACGGCAGCCGCGTCACCTTGCTGCCCGGTACGCTGGCAGAGGTAGTGAGCCAGCGTGGCTATGCGCTGCGCGACACCTCTAAAAGCGGCTCCACCACCTGGTTTTCCGGGCTGGTGCGACTGGCCTTGGGTTCAGTGGAAACACTGGCCGCCAAAGCCGCTAACCGTGCCACACCGCTGCAAATCGAGACACCCACCTCGCTGGTCGGGGTGCGCGGCACACAGTTTCGCGTCGGCTATGCCGGTGCTGGTGCAGCGGGGGCCAGCACTGAAGTGCTGGAGGGCAAAGTGCGGGCCGACAACCCGGTGCAAGCCAGCGGCGCCGATTTGCCAGGTGGCACAGGCGCAGTGGTCAACCCCAAAGAAAAAGAAGTGAAGGTTGTCAAGCTGCTGGACGCGCCCAACACCAGCGGCCTGGCCGCTGAGGTGTTCAAACCGCTGGGCACGCTGGCCCTGCCACCGCTGGCGTCGCTGCCCGGTGCGCGCGGCTATCGGGTGCAGGTTTCGCCGGACGAAAAATTTGAGCAAATCGTGCGTGACTTGCAAGGCAGCCAAAGTGTTGACCTCGGCAGCCTCGCCCTGGGTAACTGGGTGGTGCGCCTGCGCGGCATCGACGGCCAAGGGCTGGAAGGTTTTGATGCCGTCAAGCGCATTGCGGTATCGCCAGAGCCCACTTGGCGCGTGCTGAGCTCTGCCATCAGCCAGCGCGCGGGAAAAACCGTGCTGGAGTGGGACGGTGTGCAGGCCAATGGCCAAGCCTTTGCCACCCAGCCTGCGCCGCAATACACAGCCATGCTGGCAAATGACGCAGCACTTAAAAATGTGCTGGCGCAGACAGCCGCTTCCCCTACCGCGCAACTGGTACTGGGCGACCTCAAGCCCGGCACTTACTACATCCGGCTGCAAGCGCAGACGGGCACGGGTAACGTGGCGCAATCTGCCATTTACCGCTTTGAATTGCCGGGCAACTGGGGGGCCACCGTGTTCGACCTGACCTCTGGCTTGCAGCCTTTGCGCTAACGCCTGTGGGCTTATTTGCCCAGCACGTCATTGAGCTGGTGCGCCGCAAATGCGGGCATGCGCTCGGCCTCGCAGGGCACACAGTCGCTGCTTTTGGCCACCGCCGAGAGTTTTTCCAGCGCGGTCCAGAGCATGGCAATTTGCTCTTCCTGCGATGACGCGCTGTCAATCAGACCGCGCAGGGCCTGGCTGATGGGGTCGTCGTTCTGCGTTACGCCATAGGCAGAAAAACCCATTTTGGAGGCCGTTTCCTCGCGCTTTGCATCGCTCTCGGCCTGGATGATGCGTGCCGGATTGCCCACTGCTGTGGCACCGGCTGGCACTGGCTTGGTCACCACCGCGTTGGAGCCAATCTTGGCGTTGTCGCCCACGGTAAAGCCGCCCAGTACCTTGGCCCCTGCCCCCACCACCACATTGCGCCCCAACGTGGGGTGGCGCTTGACACCCTTGTAGAGCGAGGTGCCGCCCAACGTGACACCCTGGTAAATGGTGCAGCCGTCGCCAATCTCGGCGGTCTCACCCACCACCACGCCCATGGCATGGTCAAAAAACACGCAAGAACCAATGCGTGCTGCAGGATGGATTTCAATTCCAGTCAGCAGGCGCGACAGGTTGGAGATAAACCGCGCCAGCCATTTGAGGCCGTGGCTCCAGCACCATTGGGCGCGGCGGTGCAAGATGAGCGCATGCACCCCGGGGTAGCAGGTGAGCACCTCCCAAAAGCCACGCGCTGCCGGGTCGCGGGACTGGATGCAGGCAATATCAGAGCGCAAACGGTTAAACATGAATGCAGTTTAACGGCGCTACTTTAAATCTGCCGGAGGCAGCACAGCGCTGCCTGGCACTTGCTGAGGCTGCCCCCGCTCGGCTGTTTGCAGCACAGCCCGGGCAATGCCACGCAGGATGTGGATTTCTTCTTTCGTGATGTGGGCGCGGTTGGTCAGCTGGTTGAGCCGCGCGAGCAGTTTTTTGGGCGCTGCCGGATCCAGGTAGCCAACCGCTTCAAGCGCCTGCTGCCAGTGCGCCAGCATGGCCGCTACTTGCGGGGCATCGGCCCAGTGCGTGTTGCTGGTGCTGGACTGCACGGCAAAGCCCTGCCCCAGCGCGTCCAGCGCCAGCCGCCATTCATAAGCGATCACCTGAATCGCCGACGCCAAATTGAGCGAGCCAAAGCCCGGATTGGTGGGAATACTCAGCGCCACATGGCAGCGGTACACGTCGTCATTGGCCATGCCATAGCGTTCAGAGCCAAACAGCAAAGCCAGGCCCAAGTTGGTTTGCAATTCAGGGTTTGAAACCAAATCAGGTTCAGGCGCAGGTTTGACGTGCGGGTAGCGCTCTGAATTTGAGAGCGCACCAAGGAGATGCTCAACCAGCGAGGCAAAGTAGACGCGCGGGCTGGTGGTGGGTGGGCCAAAGTCGCGTGGCGTCATGGCGGTGGCACACAAATGCGTCATGCCGTCCAGTGCTTCATCCAACGTGGCCACAATCCGCGCCTTGTCCAGCACATCCAGTGCACCGCTAGCGCGCTGGATGGTTTCCTCGCGCCGCAGCACATTGGGCCAGCGCGGTGCCACCAGCACCAGATCGTCAAACCCCATTACCTTCATGGCGCGCGCGGCAGCGCCCACATTGCCGGCATGGCTGGTGTGGATCAGGATGAATCGGGTTTTCATTTTCAGTGGGCGCGGTGTGCAGCGGCACCGCTAGCGCAGCCGCAATTACAATGCTTTATTGTCGTTGCCTGCATCGCCGGGCGGCCCCTTCAGCTCATTACCACCCTTTATGTCCAGCAATCTGCACCCCATGCTCAACGTGGCCATCAAGGCTGCACGCGCCGCCGGCGACATCATTAACCGCGCCGCGCTGGACATAGAAGCCCTGCGCATCTCGCAAAAGCAGGTCAACGACTACGTGACCGAGGTTGATCTAGCCAGTGAGGCCGCCATCATTGACACCCTGCTCACCGCCTACCCCGGCCACGGCATTCTGGCTGAAGAGTCGGGCAGCGAGCGCGGTGCCAAAGACAGTGAGTTTGTGTGGATCATCGACCCGCTCGACGGCACCACCAATTTCATCCACGGCTTTCCGGTGTATTGCGTGAGCATTGCGCTGGCCGTCAAAGGCAAGATCGAGCAGGCGGTGGTGTACGACCCGACCCGCAACGACTTGTTTTGCGCCACCAAGGGCCGCGGGGCTTATTTGAACAACCGCCGCCTGCGTGTGGGCAAGCGTATCCGCCTGTCTGATTGCTTGCTGTCCACCGGTTTTCCGTTTCGTCCCGGCGACGACATGCCGCGCTACCTGCAACTGTTGGGCGAGGTGATGCCCAAAATTGCCGACTTGCGCCGCCCTGGCGCTGCCGCGCTGGATCTGGCTTACGTGGCTGCCGGCAGTTGCGATGGCTTTTTTGAAACCGGCCTCAAGCCCTGGGACGTGGCCGCTGGTTCGCTGTTAGTAGCTGAAGCAGGTGGCCTGGTGGGCAACTACAGCGGCGAGGCCGACTTTTTGATGCACGGTGAATGCCTGGCCGCCAGCCCCAAGATTTACGCGCAAATGGTGCCGCTGCTCAGCGCCTATTCCAAGTTTGCAACGGTAAGCGACAAGACCGCCGTGCGCATGAAACTCACCGGCAAGTCGACCGCTGCCCCGCTGCCTCTGGCGACCGAAGACAGCCCCCGGGCACCGTTTTAATTCATTCGATTTCTGATGCCGACCTGACGCAGGCTGGATGAAGCCCGATCACACCCCCATGATGGCCCAGTACCTGGCCATCAAAGCCGACTACCCGCACACGCTGGTGTTCTACCGAATGGGCGATTTCTACGAGCTGTTTTACGGCGACGCTGAAAAAGCCGTACGGCTGCTGGGCATCACGCTGACGCAGCGCGGGCAGTCGGCGGGGGAACCCGTGGTCATGGCCGGTGTACCTTTTCACTCGGTCGATGGCTACCTGGCACGTCTGGTCAAGCTCGGTGAATCGGTGGCGATTTGCGAACAGGTGGGCGAAGTGGGTGCCAGCAAAGGCCCGGTGGAGCGCAAGGTGCTGCGCGTGGTCACCCCCGGCACCCTGACCGACGCCGGTTTGCTGGCCGACAAACAAGACGCCACTCTGCTGGCCATTCACCAGGGCCCGCGTCACAGCCTGGGGCTGGCGTGGCTGGTGTTGACGCAATCGCAAATTCAACTGGCCGAGTGCACGCCTGATGAACTGCCCGCCTGGCTGGCACGCATTGCACCATCTGAGCTAATTTACGGCGCTGACGTCACCCCCGCTTTTGAACAGCAATTGCAAGCTATCGCCAGCACCCAAGCGCGCGCGCTCACTGGCAATTCGCTCCTGCTCACGCCTCGCCCGGCCTGGCAGTTTGACACTGCCCTGGGCCAGCGCAAGCTGTGCGAACAGTTGCGCAGCGCCAGCCTGCAAGCCTTTGGCGCGGCCGACGTGGCGCAAGCCCATGCGGCGGCCGCTGGTTTGCTGGCCTACGCCGAACACACCCAAGGCCGCGCTCTGGGCCATGTGCAGGCTTTGCAGGTGGCGCGCAGCGATGCGTTGCTGGATTTGCCCGCCACCACCCAGCGCAATCTGGAGCTGACGCAAACCCTCAGCGGCAAAGACACACCCACCTTGTTCTCGCTGCTGGACACCTGCCAAACCAGCATGGGCAGCCGCCTGCTCAAGCGCTGGCTGCTGGCCCCCACGCGCGACCGCAGCCCTGCGCGCCAGCGCCACATCGCCATTGAAACGCTGCGCCAGGGTGCTTACCAAAAACTGCGCGAACCACTGAAAAACGTCAACGATGTGGAGCGCATCAGCGCCCGCATTGCGCTGCGCCAGGTGCGCCCGCGCGAGCTGGTGGCGTTGCAGCAATCACTGCAAAAAACAAAATTGCTCACGCACCTGTTGTCTGGTCTTGACGGCTATTTGGCTGAAATTTCTGCCAACTTGACTGCCCCACCTGGCTGCGCCGAGCTGCTGGCCCGCGCAGTGCTACCCGAGCCTGCCGCGCTGGTGCGCGACGGCGGCGTCATCGCCGACGGCTTTGACGCCGATTTGGATGAGCTGCGTCATATCCAGACGCATGCCGACGCTTTTCTGATTGAGCTGGAAGTACGTGAAAAAGCCCGCACCGGTATTGCCAATCTCAAGGTGCAGTTCAACCGGGTGCACGGTTTTTACATTGAAATCTCGCAAGGGCAGCTAGGCAACGTGCCCGCCGATTACCGCCGCCGCCAGACCCTGAAAAACGCCGAGCGCTTCATCACACCCGAGCTAAAAACCTTTGAAGACAAAGCCCTGAGCGCGCAGGAGCGTGCACTGGCGCGTGAGAAATTTCTCTACGAGCAGCTATTGGACGAACTGCAAGGCTTTGTGCCCGCGCTGACGCAACTGGCCAACGCATTGGCCAGCCTGGACGCCTTATGCGCGCTGGCCGAGCGCTCGCTTACGCTGGGCTGGTGCTGCCCACAATTTGCCACGCAGCCCTGCATTGCCATCACCCAGGGCCGCCACCCGGTGGTGGAGGCACGGCTGGCCGAAACCCATGCGGGCAGCTTCATTGCCAATGACTGCCAACTGGACGCCAAGCAGCGCATGCAAATCATTACCGGCCCCAACATGGGCGGCAAATCCACCTACATGCGGCAGGTGGCGGTGATTGTGCTGCTGGCCAGCATGGGCTCGTACGTGCCTGCGCAAGCCTGCACGCTCGGGCCCATAGACGCCATCCACACGCGCATTGGCGCGGCTGATGACTTGGCCAACGCGCAATCCACTTTTATGCTGGAGATGACCGAGGCCGCACAAATCCTGCACGCTGCCACACCACATTCACTGGTGCTGATGGACGAAATTGGCCGTGGCACCTCCACCTTTGACGGCCTGGCGCTGGCCAGTGGCATTGCCACCCACCTGCATGACAAAACCCAGGCCTTCACCCTGTTTGCCACCCATTACTTTGAACTCACCGAGTTTCCCGCCAAGCAATTGGCGGCACGCAATGTGCATGTGAGTGCGGTGGAAACCGGGCAAGGCAGCGGCGGCGACATTGTGTTTTTGCATGCAATTGAAGCAGGGCCAGCCAGCCGCAGCTATGGCATCCAGGTGGCTCGGCTGGCTGGCATACCCGCTGCGGTGGTGAACCATGCACGCCATACCCTGGCGGCGCTGGAGACGCAGCAGGCACAGCAGCGCGCGCAGGTGGATTTGTTTGCTGCTCCAACTGCGCCACTGGTGGCCGAGCCCAGCGCGGTGGAAACGGCTTTGGGCACAATCGAGCCCGATGCCTTGAGCCCGCGCGAAGCGCTGGATGTGTTGTACCAACTGAAAAAAATGACTTCAAAGAAATCGCCATGACCTATTGCGTCGCCATCAAACTCAACGCCGGGCTGGTGTTTTTGTCGGACTCGCGCACCAATGCGGGCCTCGACCAGATCAGCACCTTTCGCAAGATGATCGTCTACGAGAAGCCGGGTGACCGCTTCATGGTGCTGCTGTCGGCGGGCAACCTGTCCATCAGCCAGTCGGTGCGTGAGATTCTGCAAGTTGAGCAGCTCAAGGAGTTTCCCGAGAGCCCGCCCATCACCATCTGGAACGCCACCAGCATGTTTGACGCCGCGCGCGTGCTGGGCGCAGCGGTGCGCCATGTGTACGAGCGCGACGCCGCCTCGCTCAAGCAGTCGGGAGTCGAATTCAATGTGTCGCTGATTTTTGGCGGGCAGATCAGGGGCGAGGGTATGCGGCTGTTTCAGGTGTACAGCGCCGGCAATTTCATCGAGTCGACTGCCGAGACGCCGTACTTTCAGGTGGGCGAATCCAAATACGGCAAGCCGGTGCTTGACCGCGTCATTAGCCCCGATACGCCGCTGCCCGAGGCGGCCAAATGCGCACTGGTGTCGATGGATTCCACGCTCAAGTCCAACCTCTCGGTGGGTTTGCCGCTGGACCTGGTGGTGTACGAGGCAGGCCAATTGCGAACCGACAAAATTGTCTGCATTGACGAGAACAACCCCTACCTCAAGATGCTGCGCGGCGGCTGGGGCAACAAGCTGCGCGAGGTGTTTGACAGTATCGAAGACCCTGAGTGGGACGACGGCATCACCCAGGTGCCGTTACGCGTGGCCGGTGGCCGCAGCCAGGCGCTGCGCAAGCTCACCAACGAAAACGAAAAACTGATTTAAAAGCCGGGCGCGTTTTCCCTGTGTCATCCACCGCCACCCACCAGCCGCTACTGGTTTTTTCCCATGGCAACAGCTTCCCGGCCAGCACTTATGGCGTGATGCTCGATGCGCTGCGCCAGCGCAACTACGACGTGCGCGCGCTTGAAAAACTGGGCCACAACCCGCGTTACCCCGTTACCCGCAACTGGCCCCACCTGGTGCAAGAACTGGCCGAGTTCATTGACAGCCAGGCCCGTGAGCACACCGGCCCGCTTCTGCTGGCGGGCCATTCACTGGGTGGTTTTTTAAGCCTCATGACAGCTTGCCAGCACCCGGTGCTGGGTGGCAAACCCGTCGAAGGCGTCGTGTTGCTTGACTCGCCGTTGGTGGGTGGCTGGCGTGCGGCCCTGCTGGCTTTTGCGCAATACACCGGCTTGGCTGGGCGTTTTTCGCCGGGCGCGGTTAGCCGCCAGCGCCGCCACCGCTGGAGCAGCCAGCAAGAGGTGCTAACGCATTTTGCAAGCAAGAGCGCATTTGCCAAATGGCACCCACAGGTGCTGCAAGACTACATCCGTCACGGCACGCAAGATGAATCCATTGATGGCCAAAGCCTGCGAAGCCTGAGCTTCAGGCGCGAGGTGGAAACAGCGATCTACAACCACCTGCCGCACCACATGGCCAGTTTGCTTAAAAAACACCCGCCGCGTTTTCCGGTGGCGTTTATTGGCGGCGCGCAGTCGTTTGAGCTGCGCCAAGCCGGGATGCACCTGACGCGGCGTGTGGTGGGTGAACGGCTAACCATGCTGCCGGGCAGCCATTTGTTTCCCATGGAGTCGCCATTGGAGGCCGCCAGCGCGCTAGATACTGCGCTAAAAAACTTGCGCCGTGCAAATCCAAAAGAAGTGGCAAGCCAGGCTAGCGTTTGATAATTTGGCCTGTCTCGGGGTCAAAGTTCAGCACCCGCACCTGGCCATTTTTTCCTGGAAATCCGTCAAGCGCACCGCGTATCAAGTAAGGTGCCAAATCAGGCAAATCGGGGTTGTCGCCCGCGTACACCGCGGTGGACTCATAGACCGCCTTGGGCTGGCCTGCAGGCGCGTTCTTGGTATCCAAAAGCCGCAGTTTGATGCGGCTGGTGTTGATGGTCCGCACTACCTGGCGCTCCCCCACATAGCCTGAACCAAAAGGCCGCACCCAGTAGCCAGGCTGAAAATTGCCGTGCACGTCGCGCGTGCCGGGCACAAAGAACGACTGATCCACGTAAATCGGCTCGGAAAATACTTTTTCGCGGGTGGAGAAATTGCTGCTTACCTCAACCAGCATGCGCGGGGCTTGGCCTTGCGCCACCGGCACCAGCCCCACACTTTGCAGTGTGGTGGTGGCGTAGGCCTCATAGGTTTGCTGCTCCAGGTCGTCGGCCTTGTTGGCCGGGCGCACAAAAGCAAAAGTACTGCCTGCCGCGTCGGCTGGCCAGGCGCTAAAGCTGGTGACTTTGGTGTTGATGGTGGAGCAAGCGCCCAGCAGCGTTAGCGCCATCAAGGCCAGCCCAAGATGCAGGATGCGGCGACTCGTTTGCTTGAAATTGGTAGTTTCAGTGTGCATGCGAGTGATTATGGGCAAAGCCGTCAAAGGGTGTTTGTCCGCCGTTTAATTCACCGCAAAGTTGTTGCGCTATCTGTAACGCCTTGCTGCAAGCCGCTTAGGCCGCCCACTTAATCCAGCCCGTCCAGGCCGTAAGCAGCACCACCGCGCCAAAGCCAATGCGGTACCAGGCAAACGGCACAAAACTGTTGCTGGCTATGTAGCGCAACAGCCAGCGTATGCACAACCAGGCGCTCACAAAAGAAAACAGCAGCCCCACGCCAAATAGCGGCAGGTCATTTACCGACAGCAAAGCCCGCTCTTTGTAGAGGCTGTACGCACCCGCGCCAATCAGGGTGGGAATGGCCAGAAAAAAAGAAAAGTCTGTAGCCGCCTGCCGGCTCAGGCCCAGCAGCATGCCGCCAATAATGGTGGCGCCGCTGCGGCTGGTGCCAGGGATCATGGCCAGGCACTGCACCAAGCCCACCTTGAGGGCATCCAGCGGCATCATGTCGTCTACCGCATGAATGCGGGCCTGGGTTTGCGGCCTTTTTTCAGCCCACAAGATAACCAGACCCCCCACAATGAAGGTACTGGCCACAACCACCGGGGTAAACAAATGCGCCTGGATAGCCTTGCCAAACAGCAGCCCCAGAATTACGGCGGGCACAAAGGCAATCAGCACGTTGAGCGAAAAACGCTGGGCCTGCGCCTCGGTGGGCAGGGCCACCAGCGTACTGCGGATTTTTTGCCAGTAAATCAGGATCACGGCAAAAATCGCGCCAGTCTGGATGGCAATGTCAAACACCTTGGCCTTGTCATCATCAAAGCCCAGCAGCGAGCCCGCCAAAATCAAATGGCCAGTGGATGAGATTGGTAAAAACTCGGTTAACCCTTCAACCACGCCCATTACGGCAGCTTTAAATAGCAAGGCAATATCCAATCAACGCTCCTGGTTCAAGTTTGCCAATTATCGGGGCTGGCCCAATGCGCTTTGATGTAACGCTGGGCATTTGCGAGGCAGTTTTAACAAGCCTTGCATCCGTGCGGCCAATCAATGCGTTGTGACTGATGTAAATCCCCTTTTTATTTGTTTTCACATCCACCCCAGGAGTTCTCATGATTCGCTTTGCTCTAACAGCTACCGCCGTAACCCTGATTGCTGCTTGCGCCAGCACCCCACCCGCACCCACTTTCTCCCAAGCGGGCATGCCGGCTGCCGTGCAGGTGCCGGCTGGCAACGTTGTTACCCTGGAGAGCGTGGGTGTGGGCGAAATCACCTACCAGTGCAACCCCAACAAAGACATCCAAGGCCAGTTTGCCTGGGTGTTTGTTGGCCCTGACGCCAAGCTGAACAACCGCGCAGGCAAACAAATTGGCAAGTACTATGGCCCGCCCGCCACCTGGGAAGCCAACGACGGCTCCAAGCTCACTGGCGTGCAAGTGGCTGTGTCGCCTGCTACTGCGGGCAGCATTCCGCTGCAACTGGTTAAAGCCAACCCCGCCATAGGTGCGGGTGCCATGAGCGGCGTTACCTTTATTCAGCGCGTGGCCACCGTGGGCGGCGTGGCCCCCGCTACCCCCTGCAATGCCGCCGCGGTAGGCAAAAAAGAAATCGTCAAATACCAGGCTGATTACATTTTCTGGAAAGCTGTTTAAATCTTTAAGGTACAGGGTGTGCGCGGTTAACCGCGCACACCCAACAAAAAGCCCGCCAGGCAAAACCTGGCGGGCTTTTTCATGCTTTCTGATACCTGGGATTAACGCCCGTGATGGCCATGCTCGCCATGACCACCATGCCCGCCGTGACCACCATGACCACGGCCATGCCGGTGGCCATTTCCATGCCCATGTCCGTGGTTGCGATAGTGAATGGGCGCCGCATAACCCCGAATCGGTTGCACATAAACCTGGCGCGGCACAAACACGGGTGCAGGCTGCGCGTAATAGTTGTAGCGCGACTGCAGCACCACCTGCTGCGGGTACAGCACACCGTCTGTACCCAGCACATAGCCCTGTGGCACAACCTGACGCGAGCCATAGCCATAGCCATGGCCATAGTGGTACTGTGGTTGCGTAGCCACCACCGACACGCCGGGCAGATTCAGGCCGATAGAAAAGCGCACATCGCTGGCACGCGCCTGGCTGGCTTGAAACACCGCCCCTACAAGCAGCAAACTGCCTAGCAGCCACTTGGCGGCTGGGACGCTGTAAAAACCGGTTGCGCGGGTAGCAACGGAAAGAGGTGAAGTCATGGTGGTTCTCCAGAGTAAGGGCAACACAGCCCATACCGTGATTAACGCAGCCCAAAGTCAAGCAGATGGCTTAGCTAAAGTTAAGCTCGTAGCCAAACGTAACCTTGTAGGCCGCGCCCTACAATCTGCGCAATGAGTCCTGCCACTGAAAACACCGCCCACAACGCCGCTTCACCGGCTGCTGTAAAGCCCAGCAATTTCCTACGCCAAATCATTGAAAACGACCTGGCACAAGGCACTTACGCCACCCGCCAGTGGGGTGGCAGCCCCGGTGATGCCGCGCACCATGCGGCCGGCGCGCCCGATGTGGCCCAAGTGCGCATGCGTTTTCCGCCCGAGCCCAATGGCTACCTGCATGTGGGCCATGCCAAAAGTATTTGCCTCAACTTTAGCCTGGCGCGTGACTATGGCGGCGTGTGCCACATGCGCTTTGACGACACCAACCCCGAAAAAGAAGACGTCGAGTACGTCAACAGCATTCTGGACGCCGTGCAGTGGCTGGGCTTTGACTGGCAATTCAACGGGCAAGCGCATTTGTTCCACGCCAGCGACTACTTTGGCTTCATGTACCGCGCCGCGGCGTATTTGATCGAGTCGGGCCATGCGTATGTAGACGAGCAAACCGCCGACCAAATGCGCGCCAACCGCGGCGACTTTGGCAAGCCCGGCACTGACAGCCCCTTCCGCAACCGCCCGCCCGTCGAGAATTTAGAGCGGTTTCGGCAAATGGCGCAAGCGCAGCATGCGGATGGCGCTATGGTCTTGCGTGCCAAGATTGACATGGGCCACCCCAACATCAACATGCGCGACCCGGCGTTGTACCGCATACGCCGCGCCACCCACCACAACACCGGCGACACCTGGTGCATCTACCCGATGTACACCTTTGCCCACCCGATTGAAGACGCGCTGGAAAACATCACCCACAGCATCTGCACGCTGGAGTTTGAAGACCAGCGCCCGTTCTACGACTGGCTGCTCGATCATTTGCGCGAAGGCGGTTTGATAAACACCCCGCAACCGCGCCAGTACGAATTTGCGCGGCTGAACCTCACCTACGTCATCACCAGCAAGCGCAAGCTGAAACAACTGGTTGACGAAGGCCATGTCAGCGGCTGGGACGACCCGCGCCTGCCCACCATCGCCGGCCTGCGCCGCCGCGGCTACACGCCAGAAGCCATTCAACTCTTTGCCGAACGCATCGGCGTGACTAAAAGCGACAGTTGGATCGACTACAGCACGCTGGAAGGCTGCCTGCGCGAAGACCTGGAAACCAAGGCCCACCGCGGCTTTGCGGTGTTGAACCCGGTGAAACTGGTGCTGACCAACTGGGACGAACTGATGGGCGCCGGCCACCTGGAGCCCTGCACCCAGCCCGCCCTGCCTCACCCGGCCCACGAAGCAACCACTGACGCCGCTGGCGCTGCCCAGCCCGCGCTGCGCCACTTCACCCTTGGCAAAGAAGTTTGGATAGAACGCGAAGATTTTGAAGAAGTGCCCCCCAAGGGCTACAAGCGTTTGTTTCCCGGCAACCGGGTGCGCCTGAAGGCGGGCTACGTCATCGAGTGCACCGGCTGCACCAAAGATGCCAAGGGCGTCATCACCGAGGTGCTGGCCGCCGTGGTGCCCGATACCAAAAGCGGCACGCCGGGCAGCGACCTGGTGAAAGTGAAAGCCGCCATCACCTGGGTCGGCGTGGCCGATGGCGTCAACGCCGAAGTGCGCCTGTACGACCGCCTGTTTCTGGACGCGCAACCCGACGCGGGCGGCAAAGACTTCATCGAAAGTTTGAACCCGAACAGCCTGAAAGTGGTGACGGCGATTGTTGAACCGTCATTGGCGAATGCCTTGCCGGACCAGAAGCTTCAGTTTGAACGGCACGGGTATTTTGTGGCGGATCGGATGGATCACGTGCAAGGGACGAACCCGGTGTTTAGCTTGGCGGTGGGGTTGAAGGACAGTTGGGGCAAGTAGCCTAAGTCAGAAGTGCAATAAAAAATGGGAAGAGAAAAATGGATTTAGTCACAAGCAATTTAGTTCAAACATTCAAGGCCGATGAAGGGTTTGACAATTCAACTTCACCTGACGTGCTCTTTGAGCATTTTGCAAACTTTTGCGTTTTATCACATGAGTACACCGACGAGTTTGATCTTGAAGACATACACACTGGCGGTGGCAATGACTTGGGCATAGACGGTATCGCCGTAATAGTGAACGGCGCACTGATTAGCAGTCCTGAAGAGATTGATGACCTAGCCGAATCCAATAAGTACATTAAGGCGGAATTTATTCTTGTTCAAGCCAAGAGCCAAAGCAGCTTCGACGGCAAGGAGATCAGCAACTTGTTTTTCGGTGCAAAAGATTTGTTTTCGGGATCAACCGCCATTCTTCCTAGGAATGATCAAGTCAAATCGATTGAGAAACTGATTGCTAAGATTTACACGAAGAGCGCACTATTCAAGCGAGGTAATCCCACTCTCAAACTGTACTTTGTCACAACCGGAAAATGGTTGGATGACTCCAAGCTGAATGCACGTGGACTTCACCCGTTTTCGTAGACATAAATCAACTTCCGGTTTGAAGTTGCTCGAACGCAAGCGGACTCATTTGGTCAAGATGACTGTGCCTGCGGACTCGATTGTAAAAACCCTCAATGTAGTCAA
>JAKFVA010000012.1 GCA_021732385.1 Burkholderiales bacterium
TTTACAAACACAGTAACTGTATTTTCAACCAGTTTTCTGAAAAATGCAAATAGTCCCCGCAATGCCAGTCAAAATGCCACTTTTCGAACATTGATGATGCAAAACCTTCCTTTGAAGACGGTGGTGCTGGGTACGGGCGGCACCATTGCTGGCCTCGCAGCCAATCCGGCAAAAAGCTTCAACTACACCGCGGCGCAAGTGGATGTGGTCGACCTGATAGCCGATTTGTCCACCAACACGGCATCTACACTGGTGACCGAGCAGGTAGCGCAAGTCGACAGCAAAGACATGACGCATGCCCTGTGGCATACGCTGGCGCTGCGTTGCGTGTACTGGTTGGCACAAGACGATGTGCAGGCCATCGTTATCACCCACGGCACCGATACGCTGGAGGAAACCGCTTTTTTCCTGCAAACCCTGCTTAAGCCCAAGAAACCTGTTGTGCTGACCTGCGCCATGCGCCCGGCCAACGCCCCGGATGCGGATGGCCCGCAAAATCTGCGCGATGCGCTGGTAGTGGCCGCGCACCCGTCTGCCAGCGGCGTGGTGGTGGTGTGCGCGGGTGCAGTGCACAGCGCACGCGATGTGCAAAAAGTGCATGCCTGGCGGCTCGATGCTTTCAGCTCCGGTGGGGCAGGCCACTTGGCGTTGCTGCAAGCCGGGGTTTTGCAGCCGCTTGGCTCGTTCCATCAAGGCCATGTAGCCACGGCATCAGCGGCTGCGCTGGCCGACCTTTCGCGCTGGCCAGCGCCTGCCGCATGGCCTCGCGTGGAAATTGTCTGGAGCCATGCCGGTGCCCATCCTGGGGCACTGCAGGCCTTGCTGGCCCAAGGTGTGCAAGGCATTGTGCTGGCAGGTACGGGCAATGGCCGTGTGCATGAGGCTTTGCTGCCGACACTGCGGCAAGCGCAGGCAGCTGGCGTTCGGGTTGTGGTGGCAACGCGCTGCGCTGATCCTCAACTTCTACTGGCTGACGATGCGCCGCCCGAATTTCCCGACGCAGGGGGCCTATCGCCTGTCAAGGCGCGCATTGCCTTGCTGCTTGAGTTGCTGGCCACCCATGTTTAGCGCCATCCAAACCGTGCCATGGCTTTACCCACTGCTTGAGGTGGCGCACATTGCAGGTATTGCCTTGTTGCTGGGCAATCTGGTGCTGCTCGAGGTGCGGGTGTTCGGCGCTGGCGCTGCCTTGCCTATAAAAGACCTGGCTCGCTTGACCTTGAGCTTGGCCACAGCAGGCTTTGCGCTGGCCGCTTCCAGTGGCTTGCTAATGTTTGCCAGCCAAGCCAATGAGCTGCTGGTTAACCGCATTTTTGTGATCAAAATGCTTTTGCTAATGCTGCTGGGCTGCAATGCGGCGCTGTTTCATGGCCGCGGATCGCTGCAAAAGCTCGACACCGCAGCCCGGGCTTTGCTGCTTTTGTCTACGCTGTTGTGGTTGGGTGTGCTAACTTGCGGGCGTTGGATAGCCTATGCTTGAATTTGCCCCAATCAGCGATTCAATCTTGTTTTAACGCCCGAAAAACTCCAGGAGATTGCTATGCAACGTCGTCAATTTTTATCGCAAAGTCTGGCCCTCAGCTTGCCATTGACCGCTTGGAGCCAGCTGGCTCATGCCCACCATGGCTGGAGCAGCTTTGACCAAAATCGTCCAATTTACCTGGAAGGCAAAGCTGTCAGAGTTGCCTGGAAAAACCCGCACGCTGAGCTGGACCTGGAAATTACCACCGGCCTCAAGTTGCCACCCGATCTAGCCCAGCGCAAACTGCCCGCTCAAACAGCGCCGGTGGATGCGAGTTTGCTCTCTAAGGCTATCTTGCCCAAACGGCAAGACAGGCTGTGGGAGATTGAACTGGCCCCGCTTAGCCGCATGCAGGCCTGGAGCGTGGCGGAAATCAAGCCCGGCAGCAACGTGGCGGTGGTGGGCTTTACCTTTGCCGAGGAAAAAGGCCAGGCCATATTGCGGGTGGAATACCTGTTTGCCGATGGCAAGGTTTACGGCTTGCGCTCTGCTCCCGCCTGAATTGCACTGCAATCAGTTGGACAGGGCCCGCATCACCCGTGCAGTAATTTCGTCTACCGTGCCCACGCCACTGATGGCGCGGTATTTGGGCGGTGTCACACCGCTGCTGGCACTGGCTTGCTTGGACCAGCCTTGATAGTAGGCCACCAGCGGTCGGGTTTGCGCGTCATAGACCGCCAGGCGTTTGCGCACGGTTTCCTCGCGGTCGTCTTCGCGCTGAATGAGCGGCTCGTCAGTTACGTCGTCCATTCCCTCAAGCTTGGGCGGGTTGTATTTGACATGGTACGTGCGGCCCGAGGCCACATGCACACGGCGGCCGCTCATGCGCTCAATGATGGCGTCAAATGGCACGTCGATTTCCAGCACCCAGTCAAGCGCCACGTTGGCCGCTTTCATGGCGTCGGCCTGGGGAATGGTGCGCGGAAAGCCGTCAAACAAAAAGCCGCTGGTGCAATCGGGCTGGGCAATCCGCTCTTTCACCAAATTGATGATGAGGTCGTCGCCGACCAAACCGCCAGCGTCCATAATTTTTTTGGCTTCAACGCCCAGCGGCGTACCCGCCTTGACGGCAGCACGCAACATGTCGCCGGTGGAGATTTGCGGGATGCCAAATTTCTGGCAAATAAAAGTGGCTTGTGTGCCCTTGCCAGCGCCGGGTGCGCCCAACAGAATAAGTCTCATGCGTCTCCTTGGAGGGTATCGGATTTTGTCAAGTGCGGGCAACTGTCGCGATACACGATTGCAGAGGCACTTGTTGACGTGCCACAAAGGATAGCACGCGGGTCTTGACGCGCGGCTGACGCACTGGATTGCAAACGGCTTGGGGTAGTTTTGAAGTCAAAATCGCTAAAAATTCAAAAAAAACTAGCGTTTTTTATGCATCAAATCACGCGTTTTATTAACGTTGATGTGCAGGTGGCGCTATCATTATTTACTATACTTTTAATAGCAATGGGACAGGTCTTGTCGGGTGAACTGTCGAGTAGTACTTGCGTGTGTCGATTGCATGTGACACCTGGAACTGCCAGCTGACAGCGGCACTTCAAAATGCTGTAAAAACTCGGCGAATTCGCGCCAAATCCTCTGGCGTGTCAACGCCCGAAGCCGGTGCCTGCTGCGTCACATGCACCGCGATGCGCAGCCCGTGCCAGAGCACACGCAACTGCTCCAGTGATTCCGTCAACTCAAGCGGTGCAGGTTGCAGGGCAGGGAAGCGGCGCAAAAAGGCGGCGCGATAGCTATACAAGCCAATGTGGCGCAGGGGTTGGCCCTTCAGCCAGCTTGCATCAGTGGCATTCAGCGTTGGGCCAGTGGCAGCTGCGGCGGTAGGCAAGTCAGTCTGTGGGGCCAAGCTTGCATCGCGCGGGTAGGGAATTGGTGCGCGGCTGAAGTAGAGCGCCTGGCCTTGGGCGTCCAAAACCACCTTGACCACGTTGGGGTTTAAAAAATCCGCGAGCGTTTGCACCGGATGTGCAGCGGTGCCCATGCTGGCCTGCGGGTGCCGGTTCAGCAAGGCCGCTACCTGGTTGATGAGGGCTGGGGCAATCAGCGGTTCGTCTCCCTGCACGTTGACTACCACTTCATCATCTGCAAGGCCCAGCAGATCGCAGGCTTGGGCCAGCCTGTCGCTGCCGCTGAGATGGTGGGTGCCCGTCAGCACGGCTTCAACGCCATGCGCCTTGCAGGCTTCGGTGATCGCCTGGCTGTCGGCCGCCACCACCACGCGCTGCGCGGCGGATTGAGCGGCTTGCCGTGCCACCCGCACCACCATTGGCTGGCCGCCAATGTCTGCCAAAGGTTTGTTCGGCAGGCGGGTCGAAGCCAAACGGGCGGGAATTAAAACGGTGAAGCGCATCGCAGGCAGGCTGATCGGGGCGGTGATTTACAGGCCCAACTCTTCGTCAGTCAGTGGGCGCGCCTCGTTTTCCAGCAGGATGGGCATGTCGTCTCGCACCGGATAGGCCAGGCGGGCGCTGCGCGACACCAGCTCTTGCGCCGCCTTGTCGTAGTGCAGCGGGCCTTTAGTGACGGGGCAGACCAGCAGTTCAAGCAGTTTGGTGTCCATGCGTGCCAATAAAAAAAAGAAAAAAGAAAAGAAGTTGGCTAGGCCTCAGCGGATGATAGCGGCGCGCCTGACCCAGCGGGCAGTTGCCGCGCCAGCCAGGCTTCGAGCGCCGCCAGAAAGGCGGGCTCCAGCGTCATGAACAACGGCACGGCCAGCGCATCGGGCGCATGGGGCCACAGTTTGACGGCGTCTTTTTCAGTGCAAATCAGGCGGTAAGGCTGGTCTATTGGCCGGATAAAAAGATTGAAATCACAGTGATCGGGCAGCGCCAGCGTACGTGCCAAGGGCAAGCCATGGCTACGCAGCATGGCAAAAAACGCCTCGGGCTGGGCAATACCGGCCAGTGCCAGCAGCGGTTGTTGGCTGGTACGCAGTTCGCTCAGCGCGACGCGCTGGCCATCGCTGCGCCAAGCATAGTCGGCCAGGCTGCGTTTGGCGAGAAAGCCTGCCATGCCTGGCCCTTGCGCAGCATGTTCACCGGTGTGCAGCACCAGACGGTTTGCGCAGGGTGTGTAGCGGCGCGGCCAAGGCTCTCGCAATGGCCCGGCGGGCAACAGCCATCCGTTGCCTACTCCGCGGTCGTCAAACACGCAAATTTCAAGATCACGCTGCAAGCTGTAGTGCTGCAAGCCGTCGTCGCTGATCAGCAACCGCGTTTGGGGGTGGCGTGCAAGCAGGGCGCGAGCCGCTTCGGCACGGCTGGGCGCGACAAAAATCGGCACATGCAAGCCAGCTGAAGCAAAGTGGCGGGCTGCCAGCAAAGGCTCATCACCCACCTGATCGGCAGTGCTGCCGGCCAGCACTTCAAGGCAGTTTTTGCTGCTTCGGCCATAACCGCGCGAGATCATGCCTACCGACCAACCCTGCGCGCACAGATGCACTGCAAGCGCCATGACTACCGGTGTTTTGCCCGCGCCGCCCGCCACCACATTGCCCACCACCAGAACTGGCACATCGATCTTTTCAACCGGCGAGCGGCCACTGGCATAGCCGTGCTGGTGGATAGCCACCAAAAGAGCGTACAAGCGCGAAAGTGGCCACAAGGCGCGCGCCAACCAGCCGCGGAGCAGCCAGGCGCGTTGCAAGGCCTCGCGCATGGCTGCTCGGCAAACCTCAGCGGCCTTCGGCACCAGCCGAGGTCTGGGTGGCAAAGGTAATTTGCGACAGGCCGCTGCGCCGCGCCGCTTCCATCACGGTAATGACTGACTGGTGCGCCGCGCTGGCGTCGGCGCTGATGACGATGACGCTGTCTTTGCCCGCCTTTGCGGCGGCACTGATGGCGCGGGCCAGCAGGTCAACGCTGCGGCCTTCAAGTGGTATTTTGTTGATTACGTAGCGCCCGTCGCTGCTGACAGCCACAATGATTTCCTTGGGGTAGTCACGCTGGGCATCGACATCGGCCACCGGTAGCTTGAGCTGCAACTCGGTGAATTTGCTGTAGGTGGTAGTGAGCATTAAAAAAATCAGCACCACCAGCAGCACGTCAATAAACGGGATCAGGTTGATCTCGGGCTCGTCACGCGCGCCTTTGCGGAAATTCATGTTCAAACGATTTTGCGAAGTGTATTGAGATGACGCACAAACCGCTCACTGGCCAGCTCAAGCTGGAGCAGGTAGGCATCAACCCGGCCACGAAAATAACGCCAAAAAATCAGCGCCGGAATGGCCACAATCAGGCCAAATGCCGTGTTGTACAGCGCAATTGAAATACCTTGCGCCAGTTGCGCCGGATTGCCCGTGCCCACGGCCGAGCCAGCGGCACTGCCAGGTGCTTGCGAGCCAAAAATCTCGATCATGCCAATGACCGTGCCCAGCAGCCCCAAGAGCGGCGCGGCCGAGGCGATAGTGGCCAGCGCGCTGAGGTAGCGCTCCAGCCGATGCGCCACTGCACGGCCACAGCCTTCCATTGCGGCACGCAAATCGGCTTCGCTGCATGCGGGGTTGGAATTGAGCGCCCTGAAACCACTGGCCAGTACCTCGCCTAGCGCAGAGTTTTGCTCGAGCTGCGTCACCACATCTGGAATCGGCACGGCGGTACGTGAAACGGTCAGCGCTTCATCTAGCAGCTTGGGCGGTGCGACTCGGCTGGCGCGAAGGCTGACGAAACGCTCAATCACCAGTGCCAGCGCTAATACCGAGCAGGCAATCAGGGGCCAAATCGGCCAGCCTGCGGCTTGTATGATGGACAGCAAGGGGAGTCTCTCCAGAGTCAGGTTAAGGCCGTGTCAGCTTTGGATTATGGCCTAGCCACTGGTGGCACCGGCCGTCGCAATCCAATGCGCTTTGCGTTGTGCAGCGCAAGGTCAGACCCACAGTTCCTGTGGATAACTTTGTGAAAAAGCGGGGCTCCAACCGGCTGCAAGCCGCACCACTACTGCAATGCGACAGATTGATGACATTTTGAGCATAAAAAAGATTAATAAAATCAATGACTTGTATGGATAGTCCTGCATTTTCAAAGGGTTTTTCGGCTTATTCCGTTGTGTCAGCAACTACGGCAAACCCCATACAGCCCGAGCCCACCAGGGTCTGGCCGGTAGGCACTTTGTGCCTAGCGATTGGACAAGCACTGGATTTGCAGTTCAACCCGGTGCAGGTAGTGGGCGAGATCAGCGGTTTTTCACGTGCGGCCAGCGGGCATTGCTATTTTTCGCTCAGAGACGCACAGGGACAAATTCGTTGTGCCATGTTCCGCCGCGTCGCCATGCAACTGGATTTTTCGCCGCAAGAGGGTGAACGGGTCGAGGTGGCTGGACAGTTGGGCGTGTACGAACAACGGGGCGATTTGCAGTTGGTTGTGCAAAACATGGTTCGCGCCGGGCAGGGCGTGCTCTATGCACAATTTTTGCAGCGCAAGGCACGGTTGGCTGCACTCGGTTTGTTTGACGCCAGCCGCAAACGGGCTTTGCCAGCGCAGCCGCGCGGCATTGGCTTGGTCACTTCGCTGGGCGCAGCCGCCTTGCACGATGTAATTAGCACCTTGCAGCGGCGCGTGCCCCATATTCCGGTGTTGATTGCGCCGGCTTTAGTGCAGGGCGCGCAAGCACCGGCTGAGTTGATTCAAGCGCTATCAAACTTGTACCACTATGCGCAGTCCCCGGAAGGGCTGCAGCCTGCTTTTAATCTGGACGTAATCTTGCTGGTGCGTGGCGGTGGCTCGCTAGAAGATTTGTGGGCTTTCAATGACGAAGCGCTGGTGCAGGCCATTGCCCAAAGCCCGGTACCAGTGGTCAGCGGGGTGGGTCATGAAACCGACTTTACCCTGGCCGATTTTGTAGCCGACTTGCGCGCGCCCACGCCCACCGCCGCAGCTGAATTGGTGGCGCCGGCGCGTGAAGTGGCACAAAGCCAGCTGGACGCCCTGGCGCGGCGTCTGCAAGATACCTGCTCGCGCCAACTTGATCGCTGTAGCCAGCAACTCGATGGCGCTGTAGCGCGCCTGGGGCGGCCTTCAGGCAGGCTGGCACACCAGCAGTTGTGCCTGGCTCAGCAAGGCGAGCGGCTTCGCTGGGCACTATTGTCGACTCACCAGCAACACAAAACTCGCTGGCTAGGCCATCAGCAGCGCCTGCCACATCAATTGCAGATCGCCTTGCAGCGCCAGCAGCAGCGCCTGGAGCGGGCACAACTGAGGCTCGATTTGCTCAATCCGCGTTTGGTTTTACAGCGTGGCTATGCTTGGCTTACCCAGGTTAATGGCTCAGATGCCGGTAGTCCCGGCGACACCATCAGCCGTATTGGGCAAACCTGGCCTGGCCAGCAATTGCGTGCCACCCTTGTGGATGGTGAGCTTGATTTGCAGGTGTTGCCGCAGCCGCCCGCTTAGTTTCTACAATCGTCTAATCGTTTTGTTTTTTGCCATTTTCCTACCCTTTAAGAAAGACCCCGCCATGGAACATACCTTGCCCACCTTGCCTTACGCCATTGACGCGTTGGCTCCGCATTACAGCCAGGAAACACTGGAGTTTCACCATGGCAAGCACCACAACGCCTATGTGGTCAACCTCAACAACCTGCAAAAAGGCACGGAATTTGAAAGCTTGACGCTGGAGGAAATCATCAAGAAATCCAGCGGTGGCGTGTACAACAACTCGGCTCAAATCTGGAACCACACTTTCTTCTGGAATTGCATGAAGCCCGCAGGTGGCGGCGAGCCCAGTGGTGCGTTGGCTGCTGCCATTTCCGCCAAATACGGCAGCTACGCCGCGTTCAAAGAAGCATTCGTGAAATCAGCCGTGGGTAACTTTGGTTCAGGCTGGACTTGGCTGGTGAAAAAGCCCGATGGCTCTGTCGACATCGTCAACATGGGCCCAGCGGGTACACCCCTGACCACCGCCGACAAGGCTTTGATGACGGTGGATGTTTGGGAGCATGCCTACTACATTGACTACCGCAACGCCCGCCCCAAGTTCGTTGAGACTTTCCTGGACAAACTGGTGAACTGGTCGTTTGCCGAAAAGAACTTTGGTTAATTACTGAGCCGGCCGCACTAGCGGTTTGGCCTGGCCTGAAAAACCGGTCCGGTCAGCTTGGAACCTGCCGCCAAGCCTTTTTTGGCAAACCAGCCCTGGTTCATTTCGAGCACAAAGCGCACTGGCTTAGCTGAGCAGTGCGCGTCCAGCACCAGCGGCTTCATGTCAACCAGATTGACGATGGTGCCTTCGTCATCCACAAAGGCGGCAGTCAGGGGCAGCAAGGTGTTTTTCATCCAAAAACATTGCATTTGCGGCTGCTCAAAGACAAACAGCATGCCTTCGTGTTGCGGCATTTTTTTGCGGTGCATTAAGCCGATTTGCCGCGTGACGGGTTGGTCTGCCACTTGGGCATCAATCTGATGTAAACCGGCCGAGAGGCGAATGCGCGGCAAATCAGTCTGGGGTTGGCCGGGTTCATAGTGCGCGGCTGCCAAGCCAGGGTGTAACACGCTGCACAGCACGAGCCAGCGCAGCAGCTTTAACAACCAAGACGCAGGGTGCACAAAAAAAATAGGCGCTGATTGAGACAATTGACGCATTGGATTTCCCATAAAAAATGCCCGCCGAAGCGGGCATTTTGACTGGTCAGCCAGAAATTACTTCTTGGCTTCTTCTTTTTTGGCAACTGGCTTGTCGGCCTTGGCAGCAGCGGCCTTGTCAGCTTTTGCTTTTTTGGCGGCAGCAGCTTTTTCGGCCTTGGCGGCTTTGTCAGCGGCGGCTTTGTCAGCCTTTTCTTTCTTGGCGGCAGCGGCTTTCTCGGCCTTGTCGTCTTTTTTGGCGGCTGGAGCAGCAGCTGCGGGAGTGGCAGGAGTTGCGGGAGTGGCGGCGGCAGGCGCTGCTGCAGCTGCGGGAGCAGCAGGGGTGGCTGGCTTGGCGGGCGCTGCGGCTGGTGCCTGGGCAAATGCAGTGGCGGCAAACAAACCGGCGATCAGGGTGGCGAGGACTTTGTTCATTTTTCAGTTTCCTTGAAAGTGCTAATAAAAACCCTTCCAGGAATCGGAAGGTCTATCCGTAACGGGTGCGTCAGCATGCTGGTTGACACTGGTGTGACAAATAATTGCGGCTAAAATCTTTTTCGCATGCAACCGGCTCCTTGCAGCCTGTCCAAACCCCGAGACAATTCACCACCATGTACCAACACATCAAAGTGCCAGCCGCCGGGCAAAAAATCACAGTCAATGCCGATATGTCGTTGACCGTGCCCAACGAGCCCATCATTCCGTTTATTGAGGGAGACGGCACCGGCGCTGACATCACCCCGGTCATGCTCAAAGTCGTGGATGCGGCCGTCGCCAAGGCCTATGGCGGCCAGAAAAAAATCCACTGGATGGAGGTCTATGCTGGTGAAAAATCCACCAAGGTTTACGGCCCAGACGTATGGCTCCCCGAGGAAACCCTGAGCGCCGTAAAAGACTATGTGGTGTCCATCAAAGGCCCATTGACCACGCCCGTGGGGGGCGGCATCCGCTCGCTCAACGTGGCCTTGCGCCAGGAACTCGATCTTTATGTATGCCTGCGCCCCATCCAGTATTTTGAGGGTGTGCCCAGCCCCGTTAAAGAGCCGCACAAGACCCACATGGTGATCTTCCGCGAGAATTCGGAAGACATCTATGCCGGCATTGAGTTTGAAGCCGAGAGTGAAAAAGCCAAAAAACTCATCAAGATCTTGCAGGAAGAGTTTGGCGTCAAGAAAATTCGCTTTCCCAACACCTCGGGCATTGGCATTAAGCCGGTCTCGCGCGAGGGCACCGAGCGGCTGGTGCGCAAGGCCATTCAGTACGCGGTAGACAACGACAAGCCCAGCGTGACTATTGTGCACAAGGGCAACATCATGAAATTTACCGAGGGCGGTTTTCGCGACTGGGCTTACGGGCTGGCTGCTAAAGAATTTGGTGCCGAGCTGATTGATGGCGGCCCATGGATGAAGTTCAAGAACCCCAAGACCGGCAAGGAAATCACCGTCAAGGACAGCATCGCCGATGCCTTCTTGCAGCAGATTCTGCTGCGCCCGGCTGAGTACAGCGTGATTGCCACCCTTAATCTGAATGGCGACTACGTGTCTGACGCACTAGCCGCGCAGGTGGGCGGCATTGGCATTGCGCCGGGTGCCAATTTGAGCGATTCCATCGCCATGTTTGAGGCCACCCATGGCACCGCGCCCAAGTACGCAGGTAAAGATTACGTGAACCCCGGCTCCGAGATCCTTTCAGCCGAGATGATGCTGCGCCACATGGGCTGGGTAGAAGCCGCTGACCTCATCATCAGCTCGATGAAAAAGTCCATCGCCAGCAAAAAAGTTACTTATGACTTTGCCCGCCTAATGGAAGGTGCTACCCAGGTTTCTTGCTCGGGCTTTGGCCAGGTCATGATTGACAACATGTAGTCTGCTAACGCTTTGGCGGCCTCACGGCTGCAAAACCAAAAAGCCGCTTGCCTGCAAGCGGCTTTTTCTTGGGTTAATGGGTATTACCCAACCCTGCTTAAAAAATCAGCGCCAGGGATGCCATGCGCCAAACAGGGCAATGCCCTGCGCCATAAAATAACCACAATGGCTACCCGACTCCCCACCGTACCCCCACCTCCTGAACTGATGCCGCCTGAGCGCGACGGTGGGGCGACGCTGCTGGAGCGCCGCCCGCAAAAAACCAAGCCACCGCAGATGTACCAGGTGGTCATGCTGAACGACGACTACACCCCGATGGAGTTTGTGGTGTTTGCCATCCAGGAGTTTTTTGGTAAAGACCGCGAAACCGCCACACAAATCATGCTCAAGATTCACCTGGACGGCAAAGGGGTATGCGGTGTGTATTCCAAAGACGTGGCCGCCAGCAAGGTTGACCAGGTGCTACAAACCGCCCGCCAGGCCGGACATCCCCTGCAATGTTTGAGTGAACCCATCGAGCCCTGAGCCAAAAAGTGCACAAGCCTGTTTGTAAATCGGGAATTCACCCCCCATATCACTTGCAGACACCATGGTGTCTGCCTCAATTCACGCTACAGTAGATTTCATCAACAAGGCAAAAGGAAGCAACATGATTGCCCAGGAACTGGAAGTTAGCCTGCATATGGCCTTTGTTGAGGCGCGCCAGCAGCGCCACGAGTTCATCACGGTCGAGCATTTGCTGCTGGCCCTGCTGGACAACCCCAGCGCCGCCGAGGTGTTGCGTGCCTGCTCGGCCAACGTTGACGACTTGCGCAAGAGCCTCACCAACTTTATTAAAGACAACACACCGCAAGTGGCCGGCACCGATGAGGTGGACACCCAGCCCACGCTGGGTTTCCAGCGCGTCATTCAACGCGCCATCATGCACGTGCAAAGCACCGGTAACGGCAAAAAAGAGGTGACCGGTGCCAATGTGCTGGTGGCGATTTTTGGCGAGAAAGATTCACACGCCGTGTACTACCTGCACCAGCAGGGCGTCACGCGCCTTGACGTCGTGAACTTCATCGCCCATGGCATTAAAAAGAGCGATCCACCCGAGCCCACCAAGAGCGGTGAATCGGCCGCCAGCGAGGGTGGTGAAGAGGCCAGCGAGAAAAACGAGAAAGCCTCGCCGCTGGAGCAGTTCACGCAAAACCTCAACCAGCTGGCCAAAGACGGCAAGATCGACCCGCTGATTGGCCGCGAATACGAGGTCGAGCGCGTCATACAAATCCTCTGCCGCCGCCGCAAGAACAACCCACTGCTGGTGGGCGAAGCCGGTGTGGGCAAAACCGCGATTGCCGAGGGCCTGGCCTGGCGCATCACGCAAAACGAGGTGCCTGAAATCCTGGCCGAATGCCAGGTGTATTCGCTCGACATGGGCGCGCTGCTGGCCGGCACCAAATACCGCGGTGATTTTGAGCAGCGCTTGAAAGGCGTGCTCAAGTCGCTTAAAGACAAACCCAACGCAATTTTGTTCATTGACGAGATCCACACCTTGATCGGTGCTGGCGCAGCCTCGGGCGGCACGCTTGATGCGTCTAACCTGCTCAAGCCCGCTTTAAGCAACGGCCAGCTCAAGTGCATTGGCGCCACCACGTTCACCGAGTACCGCGGCATTTTTGAGAAAGACGCGGCTTTGTCACGGCGCTTCCAAAAGGTCGACGTCATCGAGCCCACCGTGCTGGAAACCATTGAAATACTGAAAGGCCTGAAGTCGCGTTTTGAAGAGCACCACAGCGTCAAGTACGCCGTGGCCGCACTGCAAGCCGCTGCCGAACTCAGCGCCAAATACATCAACGACCGGCACCTGCCCGACAAAGCCATTGACGTGATCGACGAAGCCGGTGCCGCGCAGCGCATCTTGCCGGTGAGCAAGCGCAAGAAAACCATCAGCAAGACCGAAGTCGAAGAGATTGTGGCCAAGATTGCCCGCATTCCACCCGCCAATGTGTCAAACGACGACCGCAGCAAACTGCGCACCCTCGACCGCGACCTGAAAAGCGTGGTCTTCGGCCAAGATAAAGCGCTCGACGTACTGGCTAGCGCCGTCAAAATGGCGCGCTCGGGCCTGGGCAAGGGCGACAAACCGATTGGCTCCTTTTTGTTCAGCGGCCCCACCGGTGTCGGCAAAACCGAGGCAGCGCGCCAGTTGGCCTACATCCTGGGCATTGAACTGATTCGTTTTGATATGAGCGAGTACATGGAGCGCCATGCGGTCAGCCGCATGATTGGCGCGCCCCCCGGCTATGTGGGTTTTGACCAGGGCGGTTTGCTGACTGAAGCGGTCAGCAAGAAGCCCCACGCCGTGCTGCTGCTCGACGAGATTGAAAAAGCCCACCCCGACATCTTCAATGTGCTGCTGCAGGTGATGGACCACGGCACCCTGACCGACAACAACGGGCGCAAGGCCGACTTCCGCAACATCATCATCATCATGACGACCAATGCGGGTGCCGAGACCATGAACAAGGCCACCATCGGCTTTACCAACCCGCGCGAGGCAGGCGACGAAATGGCCGACATCAAGCGCCTGTTCACGCCCGAGTTTCGCAACCGGCTGGACGCCATGGTCAGCTTTAAGGCACTCGATGAAAACGTCATCTTGCGCGTGGTCGACAAATTTCTGCTGCAACTGGAAACCCAGCTGGCCGAGAAAAAAGTCGAAGTCACCTTTACCGACGTGCTGCGCAAGCACCTAGCCAAGAAAGGCTTTGACCCTCTGATGGGCGCGCGCCCCATGCAGCGCCTGATTCAGGACACCATCCGCCGCGCCCTGGCCGACGAACTGCTGTTTGGCCGCCTGGTAGACGGTGGCCGCCTCACGGTGGATCTGGACGATAAGCAGGAGGTGCTGCTCGACATCACGCCACTGCCCAAGAAAGAGGGCAAGGCCGCTAAGTCGGAGCCTACGGAGCCGGAAGAGGCGGCGGCTGGTTAGGTCAATGTGTTAATAGCTGGCAGACTGAACACCCAGCCAACAAAAAGCCACCTTCGGGTGGCTTTTTTTATTTTCAGACAGCTTGACTAAACAACGCCCGAATACGCTCCACCCGCTCTCGATTCGCGCCAAAATCCTTGCGCCCCAGGCGGCTGCCCGAGCGCAGGTGGATCACGCTTGCGGGTTCATCCAGCCAGAACTCCAGGTCGTCGGTAAAGCCCATCCAGGCGGTGCTGGATTCGGCGCGCAAATAGCTGGGGCTGCGCTGGGTAAGCTTGGTGCGCTCCATTTTCTCCAGCACCTGGGCCAGCCGCTGCAAGGCAGCAGGGCCGTCGCCTTTGTAGCGCAGCGGGGCAATGCGGGCGTAGTCGCGCTGTGGGTGGCTGGCGTAAAGCGGCAAGTCAGCCTGGCTGGAAACGCTGTTGGGTGAGGGCGAGGGCGCTTTAAGCAGCGTTTGCCCACCTGCGCTGCGCAGGCCCAGATCGGGTGGCGGCTTGCCCGCCAGCAGGCCAGCGCTCACGGCAATGCCTGCTGCCAGGCCAAGCGCAGCCAAAATTGCCAGGGCTGCGCGCGCATAACGCCTAACGCCGCTTGCCAAAAATACCCCCCAGCACACCACGAATCACCTGCCGCCCCACCTCGCTGCCGATGGCGCTGGCAGCGCTTTTAAAAAGCTGCTCACCAGGGGACATGCGGCTGCGTGATGACGTGCCCGACGAACCGCCGAGCAAGCCCCCAAGCCCACCCAAAATACCGCCACCACCGGCCTCGTCTTTCGCCTTGGCGTTTTCTTCGGCCTGCTTGGCCTGCTGCTCCGTGGCCATGCGTTCTTGCGTACGGCCCTTGATTTTCTCAAACGCCGATT
This sequence comes from Burkholderiales bacterium, assembly GCA_021732385.1. Taxonomy (GTDB): domain Bacteria; phylum Pseudomonadota; class Gammaproteobacteria; order Burkholderiales; family Burkholderiaceae_C; genus JAKFVA01. The sequence goes on from JAKFVA010000012.1 coordinate 14,792, forward strand.
CGCGGTCCACCTGCTTTTCATAGACCCCAGCCACCAGTGATTGCGCCACCAATGCCTTGCGCTGCTCAGTGCTGATGGGGCCAATTTGTGAACCGGGTGGCAGCACATACACCCGCTCGGTCATGCTGGGGCGGCCTTTTTCGTCGAGAAAACTTACCAGCGCCTCGCCTACGGCCAGTTCGGTAATGGCCGCGCCAATATCCAGCTTGGGATTGGGCCGCATGGTGTCTGCGGTGGACTTGACGGCCTTTTGGTCGCGCGGGGTAAAGGCGCGCAGCGCATGCTGCACCCGGTTGCCCAATTGCGCCAGCACGCTGTCGGGAATGTCCAGCGGGTTTTGCGTCACAAAGAACACGCCTACGCCCTTGCTGCGCACCAGACGCACCACCAGTTCAATGCGCTCAACCAGTACCTTGGGCGCGTCGGCAAACAAGAGGTGCGCCTCGTCAAAAAAGAACACCAGTTTGGGCTGCTCCAGGTCGCCCACCTCAGGCAGGGTTTCAAACAGTTCGGAGAGCATCCACAGCAAGAAGGTGGCGTACAGGCGCGGAGAAGTCATCAGCTTGTCAGCCGCCAGGATGTTGACCACGCCTTTGCCGTCCACCGTCTGCATGAAGTCGCTGATGTTGAGCATCGGCTCGCCAAAGAACTTGTCGCCGCCTTGCGCGTCAATCTGCATCAGGCCGCGCTGGATGGCACCAATACTGGCGGCGCTGATGTTGCCGTATTCGGTGGTGAAGCTGCTGGCGTTGTCGCCCACGCTCTGGCACATGGCGCGCAGGTCTTTCATGTCCAGCAGCATCAGGCCCTGGTCGTCGGCAATCTTGAACACCAGTTGCAGCACGCCAGCCTGGGTTTCGTTCAGGTTCAACATGCGCGAGAGCAGCAGGGGCCCCAGGTCGCTTACGGTGGCACGCACCGGGTGGCCCTGCTCGCCAAACACGTCCCACAGCGTGGTGGGCGTGGCCGTAGGCGCGGGTGGGGTAATGGCGCGCTCAGCTAACACCTTAGCTAGTTTGTCGCTGATTTTCCCCATCTGCGCTATGCCAGTCAGGTCGCCCTTGACATCAGCCATGAACACCGGCACCCCAATGCGCGAGAACGCCTCGGCCATGGTTTGCAGGGTGATGGTTTTGCCGGTGCCGGTGGCACCTGTAATCAGGCCGTGGCGGTTGGCTTTGTCGGGGCGCAGAAAGCATTCAATTTCAGCGCCAGCATTGGAATGTTTGGCAATCAACAGCGGTTCGGCCATAAAGTCCTCGAAAAGTAGAATCGGGGGAAAGCAGACTAATAGCGTAATCGAATTCACAAGGGGACTTTGTGGCCGGACACAGCAAATGGGCGAATATTCAGCACCGCAAGGGGCGCCAGGACGAAAAGCGGCAAAAAGTCTGGACCCGGGTGGTGCGCGAGATCATGGTGGCGGCGCGCACCGGTGGCGGTGATTTAAGCGCCAACCCGCGCTTGCGCCTGGCGGTGGAAAAAGCCAAGGCCGCCAACATGCCGGCCGACACCATAAAGCGCAATATCGACAAAGCCACCGGCAACCTCGAAGGCGTGAACTACGAAGAGATCCGATATGAGGGCTACGGCATTGGCGGCGCAGCCATTATTGTTGACACCATGACCGACAACCGCGTGCGCACCGTGGCCGAAGTGCGCCACGCGTTTTCCAAATACGGTGGCAACATGGGCACCGAAGGCTCGGTGGCGTTTCAGTTCAAGCATTGCGGTCAACTGGTTTTTGCGCCTGGCACCAATGAAGATACGGTGATGAATGCGGCTTTGGAAGCTGGCGCGCAAGACGTGATCACAGACGGCGACGGCGCGATTGAGGTGCTGACGGAATACCCCGATTTCGAAGCCGTAAAAAATGCGCTGGAAAAATCGGGCCTCAAAGCCGAGCTGGCCGAGGTCACCATGCGCCCGGAAAACACCATTGAGCTCGCTGGCGACGACGCTGCCCGCATGCAAAAGCTGCTCGACATGCTGGAAGACCTGGATGATGTGCAAAACGTCTTTCACAACGCCGCGCTTGACACCGGAGATGCCTCGTGAAGGTGCTGGTGATTGGCGGTGGTGGCCGCGAACACGCCCTGGCCTGGAAACTCGCGCAGTCACCCAAGGTGCAGACCATTTATGTGGCCCCCGGCAATGCCGGCACCGCGCTCGACAAGCGCTTGCAAAACGTGCCCATTACCGACGTGGTGGCGCTGCGCGAATGGGCGCAGGCTGAAAAAATCAGCCTCACGGTGGTCGGCCCCGAAGGGCCACTGGCTGCTGGTGTGGTGGATGAATTTCGCGCGCACGGCCTGCGCATTTTTGGCCCCACGCAAGCCGCTGCGCAGCTCGAATCGTCCAAGGCGTTTTCCAAGGCCTTCATGCAGCGCCACGGCATTCCCACCGCCGCGTTTGACACCTTCACTGATGCCGCGCTGGCCCATGCCTATGTAGACAAAATGGGCGCGCCCATTGTGGTCAAGGCCGATGGCCTGGCAGCGGGCAAGGGCGTGGTGGTGGCCACCACTGCCGCCCAGGCGCACGAAGCGATTGACTTCATGCTTGAAGGCAACGCCGGTGTGGCGCACAACGCGGGCGGCGCGCGCGTGGTGATTGAAGAATTTCTGTCCGGTGAAGAGGCCAGCTTCATTGTGCTGTGCGACGGTAAGAACGTGGTGCCACTGGCCACCAGCCAGGACCACAAGCGCCTGCTGGACGGCGACCAGGGCCCCAACACCGGCGGCATGGGCGCGTATTCGCCCGCGCCGGTGGTGACGCCGCAAGTCCACGCCCGCGCCATGCGCGAGGTGATTTTGCCCACGCTGCGCGGCATGGAAAAAGACGGCATTCCCTACTCCGGCTTCTTGTACGCCGGGCTGATGATTGATGCCAAAGGCAAGGTCAAAACGCTGGAGTTCAACTGCCGCATGGGCGACCCCGAAACCCAGCCCATCATGCTGCGCCTGAAGTCCGACCTGGTGGATGCCTTGTGGGCCGCCACCGAGCCCGGCAAATACGGCCAGCTCGACAAAATTGAATTGGAATGGGACCGCCGCACTTCGCTGGGCGTGGTGCTGGCCGCGCACGGCTACCCCGATGCACCGCGCAAAGGCGACACCATTACCGCGCTACCCGAGGTGCTTGAAGACGAGCAAGGCCATGTGCCAACCGATGCCGTGGTGTTCCATGCTGGCAGCGCCCTGGTGAACGGCCAGGCGGTGACCACCGGCGGACGCGTGCTGTGTGCCGTGGCGCTAGCCGAGGGTGTCAAAGCGGCGCAGCAGCGCGCTTACGAGCTGGTGGCGCAAATCGAATTTGACGGCATGCAGTTCCGGCGCGATATCGGCCACCGCGCCTTGAAAGCCTGATTTCCATGACCGGTGTACCCGTACAAGGCGTCAAAACCTATTTGCAAGGCTTGCAGCGCCATATTTGCGACGCCATTACGCAGATTGATGGGAAACCCTTTTTATCAGACGCCTGGCACAAAGCGCCGGATGAGCCTTTGCTGGGAAACGGCGTCACCAACATCTTGGAGCAGGGCGCGGTGTTCGAGCGGGCGGGTTGCGGTTTCTCGCACGTACGGGGCAGCAAACTGCCGCCTTCGGCCACGCAACACCGCCCCGATCTCGCCGGTGCACCGTTTGAGGCGTTGGGTACCTCGCTGGTATTTCACCCGCGCAACCCCTATGTACCCACGGTGCACCTGAACGTGCGCATGATTGCGGCCATGCCGCCCGATGCCGCGCCAGTGTGCTGGTTTGGCGGCGGCATGGACTTGACGCCGTATTACGCCTTTGAAGCCGATGCCGTGCACTTTCACCGGGTTTGCCGCGATGCCCTGGCACCGTTTGGCGACGACAAATACCCGCGCTTCAAAACCTGGTGCGATGACTATTTTTTCCTCAAGCACCGCAATGAGCAGCGCGGCATTGGGGGCATCTTTTTTGACGATTTTGTGGGCAGCGATTTTGCCGAGGGCCAAGCCTTGATGCAAGCCGTGGGCGATGCGTTTTTACACGCTTACCTGCCGTTGGTGCAGCAGCGCAAGGACACGCCATATGGCGAACGCGAGCGCGACTTTCAGCTTTACCGGCGTGGCCGTTATGTGGAGTTCAACCTGGTGTGGGACCGCGGCACCCACTTTGGCTTGCAGTCGGGCGGGCGCACCGAATCGATTTTGATGTCGATGCCGCCGCTGGTCAGCTGGCAATACCAGCGGCCCCTGCTGACTGGCTCGCCCGAGGCCGCACTGACGCAAGAATTTCTGGTGCGCCGCGCGTGGCTGTAGCATCCTCCGCCCAGCCCAAAATTGGCGTATTTGGCGGCGCTTTCGACCCGCCGCATCTGGCTCACACCGGCCTGATAGAAGCCGCCCTGGGCCAACTGCGATTGACCGAACTGCGTGTAATCCCCACCGGCCACGCCTGGCACAAGCCGCGCCCCTTGAGCGCCGCCACGCACCGCCTGGCCATGGCCCGCCTGGCGTTTGGCCACGTGCCCGGCGTGCAGTTGGACGAGCGCGAAATCCACCGCCCCGGCCCCACCTACACCATCGACACACTGCGCCAGTTGCAGGCCGAGCAGCCCCAGGCGCAACTGCTGCTGCTGCTGGGCGCAGACCAGGCCGCCGCGCTGCCCACTTGGCATGAGGCTAGTGAAATTGCCCGTCTGGCCCACATTTGCGTGGCCGAACGCGCTGTTTCAGGCAGCCAGGGCGATTCAAACAGCCTGCCAGCCAAAACCGCGTCTGAACGCGGGCCGTGGCAGTATCTGGCGCTGGCTTTGTCGCCCATCAGTGCCACCGAGATTCGCCTCAAGGTGCGCCTGGGGCAGAGCCTGACCCATCTGGTCGCGCCCGCCGTTGCGCGTTATATTCAAGACAACCATCTATACCAAGGCGTTGAATGACCCAAACCCCCGCACCCGCTGCCTCCGAAACCGCTGCCCTCAAGGGCGTGCAAAAACTCCAGCGCGCCATCATCGATGGCCTGGAAGACGTCAAGGCCCAAGACATCGTGGTGTTCAACACTGCGCACCTGACCTCGCTGTTTGAGCGGGTCATAGTGGCCAGTGGCAGCTCCAACCGGCAAACCAAGGCGCTCGCTGCCAGCGTGCGCGACGCCGTCAAAGACGCCGGTTTTCAAAAGCCGCGCATTGAGGGCGAAGACAACGGCGAGTGGATTGTGGTGGACTGCGGCGCTGCCGTGGCGCACATCATGCAGCCCACCATCCGCGCCTACTACCACCTGGAAGAAATCTGGGGTGAAAAGCCGGTGCGGGTGAAGTTTGGTGCCACCAAACCAGCCGCCCCTGCAGCCTCTGAAAAAGCCAAAGCCAAGGGCGACACCAGCTACGCGGGCAAGGCACCCGGTGCAGCCAAAGCGGCAGAGCGCGCAGCCAAGCAGGCGGCCGACGCGGCAAAACCACCGCGTGCAACGCCACGCAAGGCAGCCGCCAAACGCGCTGGTACAAAAAGTGGCCCAGCGGTAAAAACGGCAGCAAAAACGGCGGTGAAAACCGCTGTGAAAAAACCAGCTTCGAAAACTGTTAGCAAGGCGGCTGGCAAAACACCCCCCAAAAAGTCCCCCGCACGCGCCGCATGAAGCTGCTGCTGGTCGCGGTGGGCCAGCGCATCCCTGATTGGGCGCAAACCGCCTGCGACGACTACGCCAAGCGTTTTGGCGGTGATTTGCGGCTGGAGATAAAAACCGTCAAGACCGAGCCGCGCGGCTCCAAAACACTGGAGACGCTGCTGGCTGCCGAGCAGGCGCGCATCAGCGCCGCCATAGAGGCCAACGCAGCGCGCGGCGCACATGTGGTGGCGCTGGACGAACGAGGTACCGCGCTCACCACGGCGCTGCTGGCCACCCGCCTCAAGCGCTGGCAAGAAGCCGCCAACGACGTCGCCCTGGTGATTGGCGGGCCTGATGGCCTGGCCCCCGCCTTCAAGGCCGCTGCCCACGAACGCATCCGCCTGTCTGACCTGACGCTGCCGCACGCGCTGGCCCGCGTGCTGCTGGCCGAGCAGTTGTACCGCGCCTGGTCACTCAATGCAGGGCACCCCTACCACCGGGAATAAGCTTGGTTCAGGAGCCACCCAATGCGTTTGGTCGGGGTTAGATGCCACTATCGGCACGCCCATGCAGCCCTTCAAAAACGCTATTTAATTTATAGTAAAAACCGATAGCATTACCCGCACACCCCCGTTGCAGATAAAGCACTTTTAATGCTTAAAAACAACGTGGTTTTTCTAAAATTCAATCCGTAACCATCAATAAATACCACCTGTAAGCCACCCCAAGCTAAATTTCAAGGTTTTCAGGCATTTTTCAAGTATAAAAACTGCATTAAGCCCAACAGGGACGTGCGGGTAACGCTATCAAAAAATACTATGCATTCAGGAGCAAAGAGGATTCATAATTTCATTTATCTGGCCTCGCAAAGCCCGCGCCGCCAGGCGCTGCTGACGCAGTTGGGGGTGCGCTTTGAACTGCTGCTGCCCAATAACACCCCGCGCGCGCTGGCCGAGGCGGAGGCGCTAGAGGCCGTGCGCCCAGGCGAAGCGCCATTGGCCTATGTCAAGCGCGTGACCCTGCTCAAGCTGCATGCCGCCCAGGCGCGTTTGCGCGAGCGCAATTTGCCTGCCGCGCCGATTTTGTGTGCCGACACCACGGTGGCGCTGGGCCGCACGATTTACGGCAAACCGCTGCATGCCGCCGATGCGCGGCGCATGCTGGGCGAACTGGCCGGTGCCAGCCACCGCGTGCTGACGGCTGTAGCGCTGGCCCCGGCCCACAAACCCGGCAACCCGCCTGGTGCGCCGCCTTGCGTCTGCAGCCAGTCGACGGTACGCTTTGCCGCGCTCAGCGCCGCGCAAATCCGCGCCTATGTGGCCACCGGCGAGCCGCTGGGCAAGGCCGGCGCCTATGCGGTGCAGGGCAGGGCGGCGGCGTTTATTGCCCATTTGTCGGGCAGCTACTCGGGCATCATGGGTTTGCCTTTGCATGAAACCGCGCAATTGCTTAAAGACGCGCGTGTTTCGCTGCAGAAATAAACCGCTTTTGCGTAAGGCAGTACCAATGTCCCTGCTGTGACAGGGCTTGCCAAGTTACACCTTGGCATGACTTGCACATCGCGTAAGCTAAAGGGTATTCCCTAGCATTTTTAGGATATTCCTCATGGCCTGTCTAACTCCCAGATCGCGTGTTTCATTGCCTGGCGTTGCTCTGGCCGCCGCCCTGTTGTCTGCCCTACTTACGGGCTGTGGCGACCCCGCTGCCGGGCAGGGCGGACCGCCACCGGCCGCGCCCGTTTCGGTAGCGCCAGCGGTGGCACTGGCTATTGCCGACAGCGAGGAATTCACCGGCCGCATAGAAGCGCTGGAGTCCGTGGACATTCGCCCGCGCGTCGGCGGCACCATTGAGCAAGTGCATTTTCGGGATGGTGCGCTGGTGAAAAAGGGCGACCTGCTGTTCACCATAGACGCGCGCAGCGCCCAGGCCGAACTGGCGCGTGCCGAAGCCGCGCTGGCGGCCAGCCTGTCGCGCACGCAGTTGGCGGCGTCCGAGGTCACGCGGGCCAAGCAGCTGCTGGACAGCCAGGCGGTTTCCAAACAAGAGTACGACCAGCTGACCTCCGGCGCACGCACTGCGGAGTCGGACAGCGCCAGCGCCAACGCCAACCTGCGTGTGGCCAAACTGAATCTGGAGCACACCAGCGTGCGCGCGCCTATCAGCGGACGCGCCTCGCGCGCCCTTATGACCGCAGGCAACCTGGTCAATGAACAAAGCGTTCTGACCAGCGTGGTGGCGACGCAAAAGGTTTACGCTTACTTTGACGGCAGTGAGCAGACCTTCTTACGCTTTCGCAAAACCGGCACCGGCAATTTGAAGGTGGGCATGGGCCTGGCCAATGAAACCGGGTTTCCACACAGTGGCCGCATAGACTTCATTGACAACCGCCTGAATGTGCAGACCGGTGCTATCCGTTTGCGCGCCGTGTTTGACAACGCGGCTGGGTTGTTCACCCCCGGCCTGTTGGCGCGCCTGCAAGTGGCCGGTGCCAACACCTACACGGCGGTGCTCACGCCCGAACGCGCCATTGGCACCGACCAGAGCAAGAAGTTTGTGTTTGTGGTGCCCGCCACCGAAAAAGGCGCGCCCGCTGTAGCCCAGTTCCGCGAGGTGCAACTGGGCGCTTTGATGGACGGCATGCGTGTGGTGACCAGTGGCCTCAAAGCCGGTGAGCTGGTGGTGGTCAACGGCTTGCAGCGTGTGCGTCCCGGTGCGCCGATTGCGCCTTCAGTGCTGGCTGTTGACGCCAAAGGCATGCCGATTGAGCCGCCGCCCGCTGCAGACAAGAAAGCCGCTGCGCCGTCCAAAGCCAGCCTTGCTGAGCGTGCCGCATGAATCTCTCACGCTTTTTTATTGACCGGCCGATTTTTGCGGCGGTGCTGTCGGTCTTTATTACGCTGATAGGCGCGATCTCAATCTTTGCCCTGCCGATATCGGAATACCCGGACGTAACGCCGCCGCAAATTGTGGTGCGCGCGCAATTCCCCGGTGCCAATCCGCGTGTGATTGCCGAGACGGTGGCCACGCCGCTGGAAGAGCAATTGAGCGGCATTGAGGGCCTGCTCTACATGGACAGCCAGTCCACCGCCGATGGCGGCATGACGCTGGCGCTGAGCTTCAAAATCGGCACTGACCCGGAGGTGGCCGCCACTGCCGTGCAAAACCGCGTCACCCGCGCGCTGCCGCGCCTGCCCGAGGTGGTGCGGCAAATTGGCGTGACCACCGAGAAAAGCTCGCCCAACTTCATCATGGTTGTGCACATGGTCTCGCCCGACAACCGCTACGACGCGCTGTACCTGCGCAACTACGCGACGCTGAATGTGCGCGATGCGCTGCTGCGCATCCCCGGCATGGGCACCGTGATCAGTTTTGGCTCGGGCGACTACGCCATGCGCATCTGGCTTGACCCCGGTAAACTGGCCGCGCGCAGCCTTACATCAAGTGATGTGGTGGCCGCCATCCGCGAGCAAAACGCGCAAGTGGCCGCCGGTGTGGTGGGAGCGCCGCCATCGCCCAGTGGCACGGAGTTTCAGCTTGCCATCAACACCCAGGGCCGCCTGTCCAGCGAGGCCGAGTTTGCCGATGTCATCATCAAGGCTGACAGCGCCGACGGCTCCATCATCCGCATAAAAGACGTGGGCCGCGTCGAGCTGGGCCCCAACACCTATGCGCTGGGCTCGCTGCTGAACAACAAGGAGGCGGCAGCAATCGGTATCTTCCAGGCGCCCAATACCAATGCACTGGCCATCTCCAACCAGGTGCGCAGCACCATGGAAGAGCTGAAAAAAGATTTCCCGCCGGGCGTGGACTTTTCTATCGTCTACGACCCCACGCGCTTTGTGAAAACCTCGATCGAGAAAGTCATCATCACGCTGCTTGAAGCCATTGCGCTGGTGGTGCTGGTGGTGATTGTGTTTTTGCAGACCTGGCGCGCCTCCATCATTCCGTTACTGGCGGTGCCGGTGTCGATCATTGGCACTTTTGCCGTGCTGCTGGCGCTGGGTTTTTCCATCAACACGCTGACGCTGTTTGGCTTGGTGCTTGCCATTGGCATTGTGGTGGACGACGCGATTGTGGTGGTGGAGAACGTTGAGCGCAACATCGAGGCGGGTCTTTCCCCGCGGGACGCCAGCGTCAAGGCCATGCAGGAAGTGTCCGGTCCCATCATTGCCATTGGCCTGGTGTTGTGCGCGGTGTTTGTGCCATTGGCGTTTGTCAGCGGCCTGTCGGGCCAGTTTTACAAACAGTTTGCCGTGACGATTGCGATTTCCACTGTCATTTCGGCCTTCAACTCGCTCACGCTGTCGCCTGCACTTTCGGCAATTTTGCTGCGCCCGCACGGTGCACCCAAAGATGCGCTCACGCGTGGCATGGACAAAGTGTTTGGCCGTTTTTTTGGCTGGTTCAACCGCTTCTTTAACCGCAACGCCGCGCGCTACAGCAGCGGCGTCACGGGTCTGGTGGCACGCCGCAAGTCGCTCTCCCTGCTGGTCTATGCCGCTTTGCTGGTGTTTACCGTGCTGCTGTTCATCCGCGTGCCAGCCGGTTTTGTGCCGCAGCAAGACAAGCAGTACCTGATTGGGATTGCGCAATTGCCTGACGGTGCCAGCCTGGAGCGCACCAAGGGCGTGATCCGGCGGCTGTCGGACATCGCGCAGTCGGTGCCGGGCGTCAAGGATTCGGTGGCCTTCCCCGGTTTATCGATCAACGGCTTTACCGCCGCGCCCAATGCCGGCATCGTGTTTTTCACGCTCGATGAATTTGCCAACCGCGGCACGCCCGAAACCAGCGCCGACGGCATTGCGGGGCAGGTCAACCAGCGGCTGGGTGCCATACAGGACGCCTTCATCTTTGTGCTGTCGCCGCCGCCGGTCAATGGCCTGGGCAATGCGGGCGGCTTCAAGCTGCAACTGCAAGACCGCTCCTCGCAGGGCGAGGCCGCACTGTACGGCGTGGTGCAGCAGCTCATGGGGCGCGTGTATGGTGACCCAAACAGCAGTATTACGCAGGCATTTTCGAGCTACCAGATCAATGTGCCGCAACTGCTGGCCAATGTGGACCGCACCAAGGCCAAGCAGATGGGCGTGAACCTGGCTGACATTTACGACACCATGCAGACCTACCTGGGTTCGCTGTACGTGAACGACTTCAACCGCTTTGGCAAGACTTACCAGGTCATTGTGCAGGCTGACGCCCAGTACCGTGCCAAAGCCGACGACATTGGCAACCTGAAAATCCGCAACAGCAAAGGCGAGGTCCTGCCGCTGTCGTCCTTGATGAAGGTTGAAACCACTTTTGGCCCCGGCGCAGTGGGCCGCTACAACGGTTTTTACGCGGCCGACTTCAACGGCGCGCCCAAGCCGGGCTTTAGCTCGGGCCAGGCGCAGGCCGCGATGGAAAAAATCCTCGCCGAAACCTTGCCGCGCGGTATTGGCTACGAATGGACCGAACTGGTCTACCAGGAAAAAATTGCCGGTAACACCGGCTTCTACATTTTTCCGCTGTGCGTGCTGCTGGTGTTTCTGGTGCTGGCGGCCACGTATGAGAGCCTGAAGCTGCCGCTGGCCATCATTTTGATTGTGCCCATGTGCATCCTGAGCGCGATTTTTGGCGTCTGGGTCAGCGGCTTTCTGGGCCAGCCGGGCGACAACAATATCTTCACGCAAATTGCCTTTGTGGTGCTGGTGGGCCTGGCCTGCAAAAACGCCATCTTGATTGTGGAGTTTGCGCGCGAACTCGAGCGCCAAGGCCGCGACACCTATGACGCCGTAGTGGAAGCGTGCCGCTTGCGTCTGCGCCCAATTTTGATGACCTCGATTGCCTTTATTGCCGGGGTGGTGCCGCTGGTGCTCTCCAGCGGGGCGGGTGCCGAGATGCGCCAGGCCATGGGTATTGCGGTCATGAGCGGCATGATTGGCGTCACCGCCTTCGGCCTGTTTTTAACGCCGGTGTTTTACGTGCTGCTGCAGCGCAAGAAACGCCAGAGCGCCGCCGCCGCAGGAGAGCAGTATGGCTAAACCTACCCGAATGCTGATTCGCACACCCGCCCCGGCGCTTTGGCCCGCCAGCCGTGTCCTCAACGCCCGATGCGCCGCGCTGGCATTGCTACTGTCAGGCTGCGCCGCGGTAGGACCAAACTACCAGCCGCCCGCAGTGGCACTGGAGTCGTCATTTATTGCGGCAGGCACGCCGGCGAATAGCGTCACAAAACCAGCCGCCGCCGGTCAAGTGGATGTGGCGCATTTCTGGCGCGGCTTCAACGACGCCCAGTTAAACGCCTTGATGGGGCAGGCGCTGGTTGCCAATGGCGACATCCGCATTGCCCAGGCGCGCTTGCAAGAGGCGCGCGCCAACCGCACTGAAACCGACGCGCAGGCGCTGCCTGGCGTGGGCTTGCAGGCCAATGGCCAGCGCACGGTGCTACCCAGCACGCCGTCGTTTGGCGGCTTTACCCAAAGCCGCAGCAACCGCACCTACAGCAGCTATGACGCCAGCTTCGTGGCCAACTGGGAGCTGGACTTTTTTGGCCGCAACCGCCGCGCCAGCGAATCCGCCGCTGCCCTGGTGGACGCCAGCGAGGCGGGTTTGCAAGCCGCCCACGTGGCAGTGGCCGCCGAGGTGGCACGCAACTACCTGGCGCTGCGCGGTAACCAGCAGCGCCTGCAGGCCGCGCAAGAGTCGCTGGTCAATCTGGCCGCCTCGCTGCGCATCACGCAGGCCCGGCTGGATGCCGGGCGGGGTACCCGGCTCGACGTGGCCCGCGCTGAAAACCTGGGTGCCAGCACCGAAGCCACGCTGGCACCCCTACGCAGCGCTATCGACCAGGCTATTTTCCGGCTGGCCACGCTCTCCGGCCAGACCCCGCGCAGTCTGCTGGCGCAGCTAACCAGCCCCGCGCCTTTGCCGGTGCTGCCCTCCACCGACCTGGCCACCTTGCCGCTGGGCACGCCCGCACTGTGGCTGGCGCGCAGGCCCGATTTGGCTGTGGCCGAGCGGCAACTGGCCTCCAGCACCGCGCTGATTGGCGTGGCCGTGGCCGACCTCTATCCGCGTGTCTCGCTGTCGGGTTTGCTTGGCTTTAACGCGGCTACCGTCGGCACGCTCACCAACAACGAAAACCGTGTATTCACCGCGGGTTTGGGCGTGACCTGGACGCCTTTTGATCTGGGCACCCTGCGCGCGCGCATCAAAGCCAGCGAGGCACGCGCCGCACAAAGCCTGGCCCGCTACGAGCAGACCGTGGCTGTGGCCATGGAAGAAACTGAAGTCGCTTTCAGCGACTTCAGCAATGCTGCCCAGCAGGCTCGGCAACTCGGTGCCGCCCAGCGCAGCGCACAGGAAGCGGCCAAGCTTTCGCAACTGCGTTTTGACGCTGGGGTGAGCGACTTTCTGGTGGTGCTGGACGCCCAGCGCCAGGCCCTTGCCAGCCAGGACCAACTGCTGCAGGCGCAAATGGCGCAGGCGGTAGGCCTGGTCAATGTGTACCGGGTGCTGGGTGGCGGGTGGGGCGCCAATTAAGTCTGTTTGTTATTTTTACTGCCTGTTCGACAGCAGCCATGCGCACTATCAACGCTGCTTGGGCGAGTGGTGCAAGCTTGTTGCGGCCTGAAAACAAGCAGTGAGATACTTGCGCTATGAGCCATCACATCTACCTCTATTCGCCCTCTGGCGCGGTACGTGACAAGGCGGCGTTTCAGCGCGGCGTCAAGCGTTTGGAAGCGCTTGGCCATGCGGTTGAAATCGACCCAGCCGCCCTGCAAAGCCACCAGCGTTTTGCCGGTGACGACGCTGCCCGCCTGGCCGCCATTGGCCGTGCCGCTGCCAGTGGTGCCGATGTGGCGCTGACCAGCCGCGGCGGCTACGGCCTGACGCGCCTGCTGCCGCAACTGCCCTGCAAAGCCATTGCCAAAAGCATCAAACGCGGCACAAAGTGGGTGGGTTTCAGCGACTTCACCGCCTTGCAGCTGGCCGTGCTGGCCCAAACCGGCGCGCGTACCTGGGCCGGCCCCGCACTGGGTGAGGATTTTGGTGCGCTGTCCCAGCCAGGCGAGGAGGGCGCGCCCGACGACATCATGCTGGCGTGTTTTGACGACTTGCTGCTGGGCCAGGGCGAGGGCGCTGGCTGGCGGCTGCCACCCGCGCCGCGCCAAAGCGTGCTGGCCAGCAGCGTCGCGCCTTTACCTACTAGCACCAGCGCTGACTTTCATGTCCCCAAAGCGCTTTTGTGGGGCGGCAATTTGTCGGTGCTGGCCAGCTTGCTGGGCACGCCTTACTTCCCAGACAAAAAGCAAACCAGGCACGGCGTGCTGTTTCTGGAGGACGTGGGGGAGCACCCTTACCGCATCGAGCGCCTGTTAACGCAACTGTTGCATGCCGGTGTGCTGGCCCGCCAGCAGGCGATTGTGCTGGGCCAGTTCACCGGCTACCAGGCGGTGCCACATGACCGCGGCTTTAAGCTAGAGAGCGTGGTGCAGTGGCTGCGCAGCCAACTCAAGATTCCGGTGTTGACGCATTTGCCGTTTGGCCATGTGCCAACCAAGGTGCTGCTGCCCGTGGGCGCCACAGTCAGCTTGACGGTAGAGGGTCGTGAGGCACTGCTGTTTTGGGGTCACCACCACTGACTCGCTGTACAGACTGCATTAAAGTGCAGTCTGTGTTTTTCACTGTTGTTCCCAGCCTGTTTATTGCCCTTTTGACCCACCCGTTTTTTTCACCAGATTACACACCATGACCACCTACACCTCGCATTACATCAACGGCCAATGGGTCAAAGCCACATCCGCCGAGCAGTTTCTGGTGCACGATTCCAGTACGGAAGCGGTGATGGCTGCCGTACCCGTGGGCACCGCGCAAGAAGCCGAGAGGGCTGTATTGGCGGCCCGAGCCGCGTTTGACAACTGGGCGGCGCTGCCGGTGGAAACGCGGGCGGCTTACCTGGACAAAGTCTCCGCTGGCCTGAAAGCCCGTACCGACGAGATTGCCACCGCCATTGCCGGTGAGGTGGGAATGCCGCTGAAGCTGGCCAAGCTGGTTCAGGTGGGCGCGCCGGTTTGGCATTGGGCCAACTTTGCCAAAGTGGCACGCGAATTTGCCTGGGAAGAAAAGGTGGGCAATTCATTGGTGGTGCGCGAACCAATTGGCGTTGTGAGTTGCATCACGCCGTGGAATTTTCCGCTCAACCAAATTACATTGAAAGTGGCGCCTGCGCTGGTGGCTGGCTGCACGGTAGTGCTGAAACCCAGCGAGATTGCACCAGTCAACGCCATGATTTTGGCCGAGGTGATTCATGAGGCGGGCCTGCCACCCGGTGTGTTCAATCTGGTCAACGGCAGCGGCCCGGTGGTGGGCGAGGTGCTGGCAAGCCATCCCGAGGTAGACATGGTGAGTTTTACCGGCTCGACCCGCGCGGGCAAGCGCGTGGGCGAACTGGCCAGCCAAAGCGTCAAGCGCGTGGCCCTGGAGCTGGGCGGCAAATCAGCCAGCGTTGTCTTGCCTGATGCAGACCTGGAAGCGGCTGTCAAAGGCACTATTTCAGCCTGCATGCTCAACAGTGGCCAGACCTGCAGTGCCCACACCCGCATGCTGGTGCCCGCCGCGCGGCTGGATGAAGTCAAAACGCTGGCCAAAGCCGCCATTGCCAAGCTCACGCTGGGCCCCAGCCTGCTTGAGACCACCCGGCTTGGGCCCCTGGCCAGTGCTGTGCAGCGCGACCGCGTGCTGGGCTTTATTGCCCAGGGCATTGCCGAGGGCGCCGAGGTAATTGCTGGCGGTGCTAGCAAACCCGCGTTTGACACTGGCTATTTTGTGCAACCCACGGTGCTGCATGTCAAACCCGGTGACACGCTGGCGCGTGAGGAAATCTTTGGCCCGGTGCTGGTGGTGCTGACTTACCAGGACGAAGACGAGGCCGTGCGCATCGCCAATGACACCATTTACGGCCTGGGCGGCGGCGTCTGGGGCGGTGACGAAGCCCATGCTGTGGCCGTGGCCCGGCGCATCCGCACTGGCCAGATCGACATCAACGGCGGCCCGTTCAACAGTCATGCGCCGTTTGGCGGCTACAAGCAGTCGGGCAATGGCCGGGAAAACGGCGTGTTCGGGTTTGAGGAATTTCTTGAATTCAAGTCACTGCAGTTCAAACCTGCTTGAGACTTAGGCCGAAGGGGTTGGGGAACTCAAATACCCAACCCCTTTTTTCAATATTGTCTTATTAACATAATACACATCGTATAAAGTTAAATCTCAGCCTAAGGCACTATCCAAAGCCAAAGCAAAAGTGCGCAAACCCGCGCCCAGCTTGGCAGAAACAGGCAAACGCTTCAAAATCGCCCTATCCCAAGCGGGCCTAAGTCAGCAAGGAGCCGCGAAAGAATTTCACGTAACGCAGCGCACTATACAGAACTGGCTAAACGGTAAAACCCGCGTACCGGCCAGCGCGTTGCACTTAGCGCGCATATTGTCAAAATGGGCGATACCGCTGCCTCAGTGGCAAGGCTGGTGCTTTCACTCAGGCAAGCTGTGGACACCCGAGGGCCGCGCTATAGGGCCCCATGACGGCTCATGGTGGTCACTGCTGGTCAGGCAGGCACGCGGCTTTATGACCTTGGTGGAGGAACGCCGTCGACTTGAAACTGAACTGTCTAAAGCACGCAAGGCAGGTTACCTACAGCCCGACTACTTAGGTATTGCCGCTCCCTCCATGGATGCACAGCGCCATGCGGGGAGCGGCGAAGCCGCTGGGCTTGTCCCAGTATCAACAACTCAAAAGCGTCTACCCAATTCTATTGAATCCGATATCAATATAGCATCAGGCTTATATCAAGCCGATATCCAACCCGGCTATAATGCCAAGTATCACAACGATTACGTATTGATATCATGTCCTACCCGCTTCGCTTACCCGAGCCGCTCAACAGCCAAGCCCGTGCCCGTGCACAGGCCATCGGCATCAGCTTCAACGCCCTTGTGTGCGTTGCCATGGACTACTACCTGCGCAGTGGACAATCACTGTACAAACCATCAGGTACAGACGGGCAACCCGATGCCGGGCAATCCAGCCAGCCAAAGCCCAGTGCAGGCCTTGCAGCGCCCGGACAAGCAAAGCAACCGCCCGGACACCCCACAGACAGCGAAATTGTCCAGCACTTGGCCATGCAGCGTAGTCAAACAGCCACCGACAGAAAACGACTGCGCCAACAAATTCGTGCCTCCCTCAAACCCTGAGACAGCCGCCTTGCACCGTCCATGGGATACGGGTTCCGCTCCTGCGTCGCAACCGTCAAACCTTCTTGATCGAGCAAGTCTGTTGGCCTCGCCAGTGACCTACGAGCATGCTGAGGAGATCGTGGATTCCTGCCTAACTCTATTGCCAATTGCCCAAGCTGTTGCACAAAATCCAGAGTGCGCACACTGGGGTATAGAGGATTTCTTGCTTTATATCTGCAGCGTTGCAGTAAAGGTATACGACGCCAAAGGCGCGTCAGCGCCCGACCTCTATCAAGCCACGGGGGTACTGCAATGACACTGGCACAACGCATCTACGCTCAATGGATAGCATGCCAAAGCATTGCCAGTCAGCCAAGCCGCTATGTGAGTGACGCGAAGCGGCCAAGCCGTTTGGAGGGGTACCCGACAAACCAAACCCGTTCGCAGGAGCAAGGCACGCAGCGAACTGCGACGGGTGCCGCCTATCAGGGGCTGGCTGTGCGCGGCACGGGCCTACCCCTGCCAAACCCCTTGCCTCGCGCCCTGAGGGCCTTAAAACCAACGCAATCAGGCTTGTCATTGCCTGAGCTACTGGCCGTGCTAACCCTTTTGATGCTCACGCACCTTTACTTTGGTCTATAAACGAAAGAATTTCCATCATGAAAATTACCTCGCAATACACATCGTATGCAGTAAAAGATTTGGCCGTTAAAGACTACAAAGGCCTTCAAAGCAAGGACGGGCTGAGTTGCTGAGGTCTGGGCTGGCGCTTCAAGACGATTGACAGCAACTGGATGGCATCAGGCCGCGATCCAAGCTCGGCGAAGTCAAGGGCATCGAGTTTGAGCTGGTTCTTGAGCGTCGCATCAGCACCGCGCTCAAGCAGCAGCTTCACCGATTCAATATTGCCGTAGCGAGCCGCCATCATTAGTGGCGTGGTGCCATTGGGCGATTCAGCATCGATGTAAGCATGATGCTCGAGCAGCAAGGCAATGGCGTCCACGTGACCACCACTGGCGGCATAGTGAAGCGGCGCCCAGCCAGTTTTGTTGACATCGGCGTTACGAGCAATAAGACGCTTCGCAATATCAAAATGCCCGCGCAAGCTGACCATCATCAGTGCGCTTTCATCGTCGGCATTGCGCGCCTCAACATCGACTTTAGGCCAGCTAAGCAACACATCAAGCGATTTGAGCGACGACTCAGAAGCCGCCAAAACTATGCCCGGCACCCCATTTTGATTGCGTGTATTGGGATCAAAACCACGTTGCAAAAGACTGGTAACCCCCCTGGCATCATCTAACGCAATGGCTTTGAAAAAGTCATCGAAAGCACCCGCAAAAAGTTTAGCTTGAGTCGATATTAATACAATAAAAACAAATATATGCAGAAATTTATTAAAGTAATTTATCAAGATAAAACTCCAGGAAAAAGGAGCTCAAAATTACGACTGGTCACCGCGGCTATAGATTCCACCGACTGGTTTTTAATCTCGGCCACCTGCCGGGCAACCCAGGGTACATAAGCGGGCGTATTGGTTTTTCCGCGATGCGGTGCGGGTGCCAGGTAGGGGCTGTCGGTTTCAATCAGCAAGCGGTCAAGTGGAACAAAAGCGGCCACATCGCGTAAATCCTGGGCATTCTTGAAAGTCAGAATACCCGAGAAGGAAATGTAAAAACCCCGGTCCAGCGCGCCACGTGCCACGTCGGCGGTCTCTGTAAAGCAGTGGAATACCCCGCCAGCCGCGCTGCTGCCGCCATCCTCGCCCTCCTCGTCCAGAATCACCAGGGTGTCTTGCGAGGCGCTGCGGGTGTGAATCACCAGCGGTTTGCGGCTTTGCTGCGCGGCGCGGATGTGAATGCGAAAGCGCTCGCGCTGCCATTGCATGTCGGCCAGGCTGCGCTCGCCCAGGCGGTAATAGTCAAGGCCGGTTTCACCAATGCCAACCACACGGGGCAAGGCGGCGCGCTCCAGCAGGTCTTGCAAGCTGGGCTCCTGCACGTCGGCATTGTCCGGGTGCACACCCACGGTGGCCCAGAAATTGTCGTAGTCAAGCGCGAGCTGGTGCACCGCATCAAATTCTTCCAGGGTGGTGCAAATGCACAGCGCACGTTCAACCTGCGCCTCGGCCATGGCCTGGCGGATAGCGGGCAATTGGCTGGCCAACTCGGGAAAGTTGAGGTGGCAATGGGAGTCGGTAAACATAGGTGCGCAGTACAGCAGACCGGGCCAGCACGGCCCTGGCCTCAGATGGTTTGGGTTGGCCGACCCGAGCCCAAATGGGCGCCCAGGATCTCTTCAATTTTGAGCTTCAACAGGCGCGATTTTTCCTCGGCCGGAAAGCGGATGCCCACGCCCTGCGTGCGGTTGCCCGCAGCACGCCCTGGCGTAACCCACGCCACCTTGCCCTGCACCGGGTAGCGCTGGGTGTCCTCGGGCAGACTCAGCAGCACAAAAACATCGTCTCCCAGTTTGTAGTCTTTGCTGGTGGGAATAAAAATGCCGCCCTCAGCAAACAAGGGGATGTAGGCGGCGTACAAGGCGGCCTTTTCCTTGATGGCCAGCTGGATGATGCTGGGGCGCGGGGCGGCGGCGGTGCTGCTGGGTGGCGTGCTCATGGTTTGGGCCTAGGCTGGGTCGTTGCGCAGGTAACAGTCTAAGGCGTGATGGGCCTGCTGGGCCAGCGATTCAAGCATCAAGCTGACATTAAGTGGGTGTTCCGCAATGCGGGCGCTATGCGTCAAGGCTTTTGACCAGGCCAGCAAAGCGGGCAAGCCACTTGTTTGGCTGGCTGTCTGCGGATCGGGTTGTGCGGGATTGACGCCCGCCGTGCGGTGCTTGGCACCTTGCCGGGTGGGCAAGTCGGCCACTTCAAAAAAACGCGGGCTTGTGCCCACGTGCCGCGCCAGCATGTCGTGGCAAAGCTTTTGCAGCCGGTCGACTGCCTGGCCGGGACTCAAACCAGCCAAAGCGCCTGGCTGGCCATGCCGCAGGGCTTGCGGCAATTGGCGCAGTTGCTGCACATCCAGGCCCGCTTGACTGGCCGCCAAGGCATTGTCCGGGCGGCCCCCGGCTGCGCGCAACTGCACCTTTGCAGCGGCTGCGTCCAGGCCTTGGGCATGCAACCAAGCTAGCGCCTGGGCCTCGTCCGGCCATGCCAGCGTGTGGCTGATACAGCGGCTGCGGATGGTGGGCAGCAGCAGGTGCGCCGCCTCGCTGGCTAGGACAAAGCGGACCCCACTGGGGGGTTCTTCCAGGGTTTTGAGCAAGGCATTGGCGGTGGCGCTGTTCATGCGTTCGGCCGGGTAAATGAGTACCGCTTTGCCACGGCCACGAGCGCTGGTCCGTTGGGTGAATTCAATGGCATCGCGCAAGTCGTCAATACGAATTTCGCGACTGAGTTTGGGGGCTTTCTCAGCACCATCGGCGTCGCTGGCCTTGGCATTGGGGATGGGCCAGCCCAGCGCCTGCAAACTGGCTTGTGGCATCAGCACGCACAGGTCGGCATGGGTGTGTACATCAATGGCGTGACAGCTTTCACAGCTACCGCAGGCACCCGCTTGCGTGGGCCGCTCACACAACCCGGCCCGCACCAGCGCCAGCCCAAGCGCCCATTGACCGAGTCCAGAGGGGCCTTGCAGCAGCAGTGCAGGACTGTTTTGCGCCAGCAGTGCCACCAGTTGCGGCTGCAGCCAAGGTGCCAGTGGGGAACTGCTCATGGCCGTTTAGTGTTGGACACCATGATGGACAACCAGCCCCGGCGCACCAGCGCCTGGGTGATTTGCTGCCACACCGCATGCCGCTCCAGGGTAGCGTCGATGCTGGCAAACCGGCCAGGTGCTGCAGCTAGGCGCTGGGCATAGCCATTAGCCACCCGGCGGAAAAATTCCACCGGTTGAGCTTCAAAGCGGTCGGGCAGACGGGCACCCGCCAGACGCTGGGCGGCGAGCTCGGGCGGCAGGTCAAACCAGAGTGTGAGGTCGGGCTGACGCAAAAAAGAGGTACCCCCTGCGCCCTGCCCTGGGGTGTTTTGCACCCACTGCTCCAATTGGCCCAGCACCTGCCAGTCAAATCCGCGACCGCTGCCCTGGTAGGCAAAGGTGGCGTCAGTAAAACGGTCGCACAGCACCATGTCACCGCGCGCCAAGGCCGGCTCAATCACCTGCAGCAGGTGATCGCGCCGGGCAGCAAACAGCAGCAGCACTTCGGTCAAATCGTCCATGGCATCGGCCAGCACCATGGCGCGCAGTTTCTCAGCCAAGGGGGTGCCACCGGGCTCGCGGGTTTGCGTTACTGCCCTGCCCTGAGCACGAAACGCCTGCGCCAAACCTTCGATATGAGTGGATTTGCCGGCACCGTCTATGCCTTCAAAGCTGATGAAAATACCTGCGGGTGCCATGTACGGGGTAAGGGTCGAAATAGAGCGGTTCAGCGGCCGCGCTGGTAGCGGTTGACCGCGCGGTTGTGCTCGTCCAGCGTAGCACTGAACTGGCTGCTGCCGTCGCCACGCGCCACAAAATACAGCGCGTCGGTGGCTGCTGGTTGAACAGCCGCGCGCAGAGCCCGCAAGCCGGGCATTGCAATCGGCGTGGGTGGCAGGCCGGTTCGGGTGTAGGTGTTCCAGGGGGTGTCGGCCAGCAAATCGCGTTTACGTAAATTGCCATCAAAAGCTGCGCCCAGGCCGTAAATTACCGTGGGGTCGGTTTGTAACAGCATGCCTTTGCGCAGGCGGTTGGCAAATACACCGGCTATCTGCGGCTGATCAGCCGGTTTGCCGGTTTCTTTTTCCACAATGCTGGCCAGAATCAGCGCCTGCTCAGGCGTTTGCAGTGGCACGTTGGGCGCGCGTTGCAGCCACACGGCTGCGAGTTTTTTGTCCATCGCCGCCATAGCGCGGCGCAGCACGGCCAAGTCGCTCGCGCCTTTGGCAAAAGCATAGGTGTCGGGGAAAAACCGGCCCTCGGGATGCAGGCCAGGTTTGCCCAGCGCCTGCATGATGGCGGCGTCATCCAACGCCTGGGTGTCGGGCTTGAGGTGCTCGGTTTTGGCCAACACCTGACGCACTTGGCGAAAGTTCCAACCTTCCACCAGTGTCAGCGCTAGCAGGGTTTCCTCACCGCGGACCAGCTTGCTCAGCAAGCGTTTCGGGCTGGTGCCGGGCTCGATCTCATAGTTGCCAGCCCGGATCAGACGGCTTTGGCCTGACAGGCGAAACCACCAGTACAAGGCATCGGCATTGGTTTGCGCGCCGGCCTCCACCACGGCCTGGGCCACGCCTTTGGGTGAGGTGCCGGATTCAATCGACAGGTCCAGCCGGGGCGCCTCAAAATCCAATGGCTGGTGCAGCCACCAAGCGGCCCCGGCCAGCGCCACAGCGGTAGCCAACGCCACAGCCAGCAACAGCAGTATCAAACGCCGCACAACCCTTGCACTTTCAGAAAAATCATGGGGCATGATAATTCAGCGCATGAACCCCTTGCCTGCCGAAATTACCCCGCCACTCGATGGCGTTGCCAGCTTGTCCACTTGGGGCTTCATACACGCCAGCGGCGAAGACGCCGCCAGTTTTTTGCACGCCCAACTGACGCAGGAATTTGCGCTGCTCGACGGCTCACAGGCCCGGCTAGCGGCGCTGTGCTCGGCCAAAGGGCGCATGCTGGCCAGTTTTATTGGCTTCAAAAGCGGCCCCAATGAACTGCTGCTGCTGTGCAGCCAGGACATTCTGGCGGCGACTTTGAAGCGCCTGTCGCTGTTTGTATTGCGCGCCAAGGTCAAGCTGCGCGATGCAAGCGCCGAATTTAACGTCTACGGTTTGGCCGGAACCGCTATTGATAGAGTAGCTAAAGGTGTATATCCCGCCTGGACAAAGCTCAATTTTTGTTCTCAATCAGTGATTTTTCTTTACCCGGCCCTCGGCCAGCCGCGCGCCCTGTGCATCAGCCCTGCCGGGCCCGTGCCGCAAGCCCTGGCAACAGGCCCTGCCATCAGCGAGGCGCTGTGGCAGTGGAGCGAGGTGCGCAGCGGTGTAGCCACACTGACACAGCCCGTCGTGGATGCTTTTGTGCCGCAAATGCTCAATTACGAATCGGTTGGCGGGGTGAACTTTAAAAAAGGCTGCTACCCCGGCCAGGAGGTAGTCGCGCGCAGCCAATTTCGCGGCAGCTTGAAGCGCCGGGCGGCGCTGGTGCACAGTGATGTGGCTTTGATGGCGGGGCAGGCGGTTTTTGCCAATCTGGTTGACGGAACACCGCTGGAAGACAGCCAGCCTTGTGGCTTGGTGGTGCAGGCCGCGCCTGCGCCAACTGGGGGATTTGACGCCATCGTGTCGCTGCAGACAGCGGCCATGACGGAAGGAAGTAGCCTGAGTGTGCCTGCTGCCGGGGCTGGCGTATTGCAGCTACTGGCGCTGCCCTATGCCCTGCTGGAAGATATTTAACTTTAGCTCAAAGACAATTTGCGCAGCATTAGATTGGCGCAGTTTTGCCCCTCTCGAATGGCATAGTTTGTACCCCGATCTGGGTAAATTTGCGCCATGGTTAAGACAGGTAAATTCTCAAAGGGCATTTTAAAATTTTTGATTGCTTGATCGAAGCACGCAATAGGATGCGCCTTGGTCACACGCTCGCATCAATTTTTAATAAATTCATTGGGCAATGCAGGACTGGTGGCGCTTGAGCACCGTGGCTGGAGGCAGGGAATTGCCTCCCAATACAGCGCGTGACCAACTGAAGTGATTCAACGTGTTGGGGATATCCATGACAAACTCAGTTTGACACGCGCTGGCCTTGAAGTCGGTCATCAGCGCGTAAGTGCGGGACAGTCCTCGCATTGGCCCAGTGCCATGCAGGAGGTGGTTGCGATCTTGAAGCACGGTCTCGACAAAACCGGTGCCAGGGGTATAGACAACAGTTGCCCACCGGGTCTGCCCATAGGCCAGCCAAGTCAGGTAGTTGGCCTCGTAAGTCCATAAAGACCAGGGCAGCAAGCCATTGATTTTGATATCAATCAAACCAGCAGGGGGTGGTGCTTGTGCTTGCAGCGCTTTCACGATGGCGGCTTCCTGCGCAAAACGTAGTTGCTTGGCACCATGGCCATGCCATTGCCAGGCCAGATGTGTAAGCACGGCCACCGCCACCCCACCAACCCACAGGCCGCTGGCGGAGGCAGTTGATCCAATCCGCGCAATAGCCAGTTTGATTAACCAAGCGCTGGTCAGACTGGCTGGAACACTAAGCAAAAAGGTGTGGCGGGCAGACCAGCCATCAACCGCTGTATAAAACCAAGCGGTCGTTTGACTGCCTAGATGGGTGGCTGTACCCAAAAATTTGGGAGCTACGTTAATTACAAAAAGAGGCGCACCTTTGCCCACCGCTATATAAGCAAACAATGCACCCATGCACAACAGAGCAAGAATGCCAAACGCCTTTGGAGACGTTTGCATCGTGCTGCTAAGCGCGACGGGATGCGACTGCGCTACGTCGCCTTGGTTTTTGGTCGCCAGGCCACGGGTCTTCAGCCAGTTGGCTGCAAGCCAGACCAGGCAAGCCGGGCCAATCACCAGGGGTATCCAGGTCATAAACATCAGGCCAGCGCGTAGCCAGGCAATTGCACCAGCGGCAGAAATTGGCCAGATCAAATTGTTGTAACCCGCATAGTTGCCTGTCGTTGTGAAAACGAACCGCAGCATCAGGTAAACCAGCACAGCGGTTGCGCAAACCAAGGCGCTGCGCCGGTAATTCCAACGAACTGTGGGTTTGCGTGCAAGCCAGCGCGCGGCTTCAAGCGCGCACACCATCACAAAATTTGAGTTGACCTGAAACGATGTCAGCATCAGCAAATACCCAAGGCATTGTTTTGGGCGATGCCAACGGCTTTCAGTGGCAGGCGCATGCAGCAGGCGATGCCCCAAAAACCCCCACCAAATAAACACAATGTAGACAAATGTGCTGCCATACAAGAGATACCAGCAGGGAAAACTAAGCGCCAGCATGCTCACGGCCCAGCCTTCGGGTTGGGTCATGCCTAGCAAGTCAATTGCCAGGCGGCGTGCTTCCCATGCAATGCCCAGCACGCTTAGAGTCAAAAGCAATTTGGCTGCGATCCAGGACTCAAACGCCAGGTGGTTTGTCAACCAGGACAAGCTCCGGAAAATGGCGTACATCAGGTCCCAGTTACCCGGCACCAGCCAGTCATAAATACCAGCCAAGTCGCCAATAGCTATGCCATAACTGCCAATGATGCCGTCCCATATGTCACGGCTCACTAGCCACAAGGGGCCGATAGAGAGCAATGCGGTGGCAATGAATCCAGCCACCCAGACCCAATGGGGCGGTGTATGTCGAGAATCCGTCATAGGGCCACCCGGGTTTGCCGCACAGCTTGACTAGCGCGTGATGGCCGCGCTTTTTGTTGCATTGCCAGGTAAGCTTTTAATGTTGAGTTTGGGGCGGAACACAGCAGGAATTTGCGCAACCAATCCAGCCCTGTCAGCCTCAAGGCTGGCATCAATCCCATCCTGAAATGCTTTCAGTGCTTTCGCATCATCATGAATACCGGTGTGGTACATGTTGCCCAATTGCACCAAACCAGCGGCCTTGGTGTTGGGCCAGCCTTCAAGCCGGTATTCCATGCTTTTCAAGGCCAACGGGTAATCGGCGGCGCGCCAGGCGAGTATGAAAGCGGCATTCAGCATGTCGTAGTCATAGATTTTTTTCTCAACTGCATCGCGCGCCAGCACCAGCGCCTCTTTTTCCTTGCCCTGGCGGCTGAGCAAAATGACCTCCAAAGAGCGCACGGCTGTGGCATTGGGCTGCACTTTTTTGGCTTGTGCCAGGCGCTCAAGTGCTTTGTCTGGCTCTCCAGTGGACGCATAGCCCCGGGCCACGTTGGTCATCAGCGCCACCACATGCTTGCGCGATGAAATGACCGACTCCCAGATCCAGGTGGCGTTTTTCCAGTCACCCCACTTGGCCAGTTCATCAGCCACCATGGGCGTTATCTTGCGGTAATGCGGATTGATGTCAGTGCCTTCTTTGATCAACCGCAGCATCTCGGCCTTGGGGCGGTCAAATTTGGGGTTGTTTGGGTCGCCCGACGCGCTGATGCCCAGCGCCAGTTTGGTGGCTTTGACAATCTTGCTTTCGGTCTCGGCAGACTGTTGTGTGATGTAGGCTGCCAGTGCCGTACAGATCATCAACACCACCGCCAGTACCTGAGAATAGATAGGCTGCCAGTTGAGGCGTGCAGTTGAAATCAGGCCGCGGTAGCCCAGGCGCGCGTCAGACGCCGCCAAAATAGCCAGCGTGAGCGCAAAAATGGCTGCGGTGCTGGCCAGTCGCCAAGGGAAGCCGGCATTGCTGATCACCAAAAACGCCAGCACGCTGGCCAATGCCAAAGCACGAATGGGTGCCTCCGCCAGGGCCTCTGCTGTTTTGTTGCGCACGGTGCGCCATGCGCTCAGGCTCAGGTAACCCAGCAGGGACAACAAAAACAACCAGCCCACCAAGCCATATTCAGCGAGTAACTGCAGAATTTCGTTGTGCACGTAATAGTCGGTTTCAAGTTGCGCGCCCTCGGCCTGGTACAAGGGAATATCGGCCTCCCAGGCACCTGCCCCTACACCAGTCAGCGGCCGCTGCAGCATGATGCGCCCAGTTGCTTTCCACATCACCATCCGAATAGAGAATGAGCCGGTGGTGTATTCCTGGTTATTGGTCACCGAGGCTGTGCGAAAAATACCCCGCTGCAACGCGTTCAATCCGCGCTCTTCAGGTGGAATTTTGGGGTTACCGGTATTGATCAAGCCCAGACCAATGAGGGTGCTAAATAACAGGCCAATGGCCAGTATGCGTTTGCCCGCGTCCCAGGTGTAGAAAGCAAACTGCTTGCGGTACAAGACTGCAATCGCGGGAAGGACAAACAAAAGCAGCAGCCACATGGCAAATAAGGCCGAACGGGTACCTGTCATCAACAATGCCACCACATTGAAAGCCAGCGTGAAGGCCACCAGCGCGATCATGCTTGACTGCTTGGCGCGGGCCAGCAAATAAGCGGTGAACGGCAGCGTGCACACCACATATTCGGCAAAGAAGTTGCGGTTAACAAAAGTGGAGGCTGGGTTGGGCCCTTGCGGAAAATACTTGAAATCAATCCAGAATTGCAGCGCGGCCCAAAGGGAGGCCACCACTGCGCCCCAATGAACGCCCCAGGCAAGACTGACAAAGCGGTCGCGGCTGAAGGTATTCAAACCCAGCCACAACAACCAACTGAGTACAAACCAGCGCACCGCCTCAACCCCCGCCAGGTAGGTGTGCGACCAAACCATGCTGCCCAGGGCATAGACCAGGAGCATCAAGGGGAGCCACATCAGCCCGTGCCAGCGCAGCCCATCGCGTCGGTTGCGCTGGTGCCAAAAGAATGCCAGGCCTGCTATCAAGACGGCAAAAGACACTACCGCAGATTTGAGCGTGTCTTGCAACATCTCTTCGTGAGGCACGCCCAGCGCGGGCGCAAAAAACATCATCAGACTAAGAATCAGTACCGTCCAGTCACCGCGCACCACTTCAGTGGGCAGACTAGTCAAGGTGACTTTTGCTGCAATGTTTTGGCGATTGGCGCTATTGCCCGTCGCGCTGCCAGAAGTCGCCGGCTTGCCAGGGGCGGCTACAGCACCAGCCAACTCAACCCCCATCGGCAGGGCCATGCTGGTTGCACCAGCGCTTGAAGACGGGTTGCCGCCTGAGCGATCAGTAGAGTTGCGTTTTTTCTTGGCCATGTCAAAGCGGGTAATGCCGCGCTTGGGTTAATCCAGCGCAACGTCTGCAAATGAATACAAATAACTACTTATTGTCGCTGCTAGGCTGACCTCGTCGACCCAGTTGAGCAGATTTTCATGCCATTTGTCAGCTACCGCTTAGGGGCGGGCATTAGTGCATCTGCCGCAGGCAAGATTTTGACCATTTCAATGTGCGGCAGGCCCGCATCGTCAAATACGCTGCCACGGGGCGTAAAACCAGCGCGTGCATAAAACCCCTGGGCACTGCATTGGGCATGTAGGACCGCTTGGCTGGCTCCACTGGCCGTGGCGGCTTGCAGCAGGGCCGCCAGCACCTCGCGACCAAAACCGCTGCCGCGCAAGACACGCGTGACCGCCATGCGGCCAATATGCGCCCCAGGCAAAAGGCGCGCCGTGGCCACCGCCTGCCCGAGGCGGTTGTAGGCTACAGCATGCAGCGCATCAACATCGCGGCCATCGTATTCATCAGCTTGGCTCACGCCCTGCTCCTGCATGAAAACCGCCTGGCGCAGCGCGCCAGCATCTGTGCCAAGGGTGGCCCAGTCGCCTGTTTGGATGTGAATCATGGCTTGCCCGGCTTCATAGCCCATCAGCACCTCGCGCAAGACGCCGGGCACGGCCTGCGACTTCTGTGTGGCCGGATTGGCAAACACGTAGAGCAGTTCACCGCTGACAAGCAGCGTATCGCCACGAAACACCGCAGCGACAAAACGCATGGACGAATTGCCGATATGGGCGCATTTGAGCGCGATATCCAGCGTGTCGTCATAACGCGCTGATGCATGGTATTCAAGCGTGGCCTTCTTGACATACAAGTCACCGCCAAGCTGGTGCATGGTGTCCTCATACGGCAGCGCTAGCGCACGCCAGTAGCCGCCCACAGCAGTGTCCAGGTACAGCAGGTAGTGGCCGTTGAAGACAATTTTTTGCATGTCCACCTCTGCCCAACGCACACGCAGGCGGTGAAAAAAACGGAAA
The DNA here is from genome assembly GCA_021732385.1 of Burkholderiales bacterium. Taxonomy (GTDB): domain Bacteria; phylum Pseudomonadota; class Gammaproteobacteria; order Burkholderiales; family Burkholderiaceae_C; genus JAKFVA01. The sequence goes on from JAKFVA010000012.1 coordinate 43,346, forward strand.
TCTTGGCGCTTCATGTGCAAATTATTTGTTTTGTGGGTTCATCACGCACTAGCTATCAAAAGCCCGGCGCATGGCCGCCGCCGCATGGCGGTGCAGATCACGCGCTTCGTCAATCACCAGTCCCCAATTGATAAAACCGTGCACCACGCCACGGTAAATCTCCAGCTCAACCACCACGCCCTCGGCGCGCAGTTTGTCGGCGTAGGCAATGCCCTCGTCAACCAGCGGGTCGCATTCAGCCAGGCCGAGCCAAACGGGTGCCAGGCCATTGGGCAAACTGACATTGAGCGGGGCAAAACGCCAGTCTTCACGCTGTGCCAAATCAGGAATGTAGTGGTTAAAAAAGTAGTCAATATGCGCCCGCTCCAGTACATAACCTTGGGCATACGTTTGGTGCGAGGCGGTAACGGCGTGCGCTGCGCAACCCGGGTAAATCAGCAGTTGAAGCGCCAGCGGCCAACCCTGTTGCGCGGCGTGAATGGCAGCCACTGCAGCCAGCGTGCCGCCTGCGCTGTCGCCGCCCACCGCCAAGCGCTGTGCGTCCAGCCCCAAGCTGGCGGCGTTGCTGCGTAGCCAGGCCAATGCGTCCCAGGTATCGTCAACTGCGGTGGGAAACGGATGCTCCGGCGCCAGCCGGTAGCCCACAGAGAGCACGGCACAACCGCTCAGGCGGGCCAACTCACGGCACAGCGGCTCATGCGTACCAATGCTGCCAATGGTGAAGCCACCGCCATGCATGAAAAGCAGCACAGGCAGCGTATCCAGGCTGGGGGCAAACAGGCGCGCTGGCAGCGGGTGGCCGTCGCGCGCGGGAATATGCAGGTCTTGCACGCGGGCCAACGCGGCGTTGGGCAGGGCCAGTACTTTAGAGGCAGCTTCATAAGCCGCCCGCGCTTGGTCGGGGGCAAGCTGGTAAAGCGGCACGCCGCGCACCCGGGCGGCGCGTTCCACCAAGCCTTGCATTGCGGGTGTAAGCGCCGCTGCCTGCACCAAGCGCATTATTTGAAAGTAACCACCACGGGATACTTGGCGGCTTGCTCGTCGCTCATGCAGTCGGCCAGTGCGGCGGGACCTGCTATCGCCAACGCGACCGCCATCAGGGTTTGCTTGCAATTCATGTTTGTCTCCTGCAAATATAGTTGTGGTCTGTACATCCTACCCAGCTTGCGTGCCATGGCCTACATCTACTACCTCACCCATATCCAATTTGAGCATGGCGCCATTAAGCTGCTCAAGCAAGAGTGTGACCGCGTGGGCATCAGCCGCCCGCTGATCGTTACCGACGCAGGCGTCAAGGCTGCCGGCATCTTGCAAAAGGCGCTGGACGCCTTGCCCGGCATGCCCGTGGCCGTATTTGACCAGACCCCCTCCAACCCCACCGAAGCGGCCGTGCGCGCTGCCGCCCAGTGCTACAAAGACAAGCATTGCGACGGCCTGATTGCCGTGGGCGGCGGTTCGGCCATAGACTGTGCCAAAGGTGTTGCCATAGCCGCCACACACGATGGCCCGCTAACGCACTACGCCACGATTGAAGGCGGCTCGCCACGCATCACGGAAAAAGCTGCCCCGTTGATTGCCGTGCCCACTACCAGCGGCACCGGCAGCGAGGTGGCGCGCGGTGCCATCATCATCGTCGACGACCACCGCAAGCTGGGCTTTCACTCCTGGAATCTGCTGCCCAAAGCCGCCATTTGCGACCCCGAACTCACGCTTGGCCTGCCCGCCAAACTCACTGCCGCCACCGGCATGGATGCTGTGGCGCACTGCATGGAAACTTTCATGGCCCCCGCCTTTAATCCGCCCGCTGACGGCATCGCGCTGGACGGCTTGGCGCGCGCCTGGACGCACATTGAGCGCGCCACGCGCGATGGCAGCGACCGCGAGGCAAGGTTTCAAATGATGAGCGCTTCCATGCAAGGCGCGATGGCCTTTCAAAAGGGCCTGGGTTGTGTGCATTCGCTCAGTCACAGCCTGGGCGGCGTTGATCCGCGCTTGCATCACGGCACACTAAACGCCATGTTCCTGCCCGCCGTGGTGCGCTTTAATGCCCCCGCCGAATCCATGCAAAAAGAGCAGCGACTGGCCCGCATGGCGCATGCCATGGGGCTGGCTTTAGCGAGCGACATTCCGCTAGCCATCAAAGACATGAACGCCCGCCTGGGCCTGCCCTCGGGCCTTTCGGCAATGGGCGTTCAAACCAGCTGGTTTGAAAAAATCATCAGTGGCGCACTTGCCGATCATTGCCATAAAACCAACCCGCGCATTGCCAGTGCCAATGATTACGAGCAACTATTGATCACTTCAGCCTAATTTGAATGCTGAGCTAGCGATAATTGTCAATACTTTTCCCACTATATGCAGCCTGTGTGTTTAAAACCAGATAGGCGGGAAATTTCCGATTTCGCAAATGATTAACTACGAAAGTGCACCTCACCCATGATGGATGCATCGATTGAGAAAAACCGGCTGCGCCAGCAGATCATGCAGCTGGTAGCGCAATACGGTGAAATTGACGGTGCGGTGCGCACGTTTGAACCCGGCGTCACTGCCATACCGCCGTCTGGCAAGGTCGTGGGCACGCCCGAGATGCAGCTGATGGTCGAGGCGTCACTGGACGCCTGGCTCACCACAGGGCGTTTCAACGCCCTGTTCGAAGCCCGTCTGGCCGATTATTTGGGCGTCAAGCACCTGCTCACGGTGAACTCGGGGTCGTCGGCCAACCTGATCGCTTTTTCTACCTTGACCTCGCCCAAGCTTGGCGACCGGGCGATTCAGGTGGGCGACGAGGTGATTGGCGTGGCTGCCGGTTTTCCGACCACCGTCAACCCTATTTTGCAGTGCGGTGCCGTACCGGTGTTCGTTGATGTGCATATCCCTAACTACAACATCGACGCCAGCCAGCTGGAGGCTGCCTGGAGCCCGCGCACTAAAGCCGTGATGCTGGCCCACACGCTGGGCAACCCGTACAACCTTGCCGTGGTCAAGGCTTTTTGCGACAAGCACCAGCTTTGGCTGATCGAAGATAGTTGCGACGCGCTGGGCTCGCGCTATAACGGTCAATTGGTGGGCACCTTTGGTGACATTGGCACCCTGAGCTTTTATCCGGCTCACCACATCACCATGGGCGAAGGCGGCGCGGTATTCACCCAGAGCGACGAGTTGCGCCTGATCGCGGAGTCGATCCGCGACTGGGGCCGTGACTGCTATTGCGCACCCGGTAAGGACAACACCTGCGGCAAGCGCTTTTGCTGGAAGCTGGGCAGCTTGCCCGAAGGCTACGACCACAAATACACCTATTCGCACCTGGGCTACAACCTCAAAATAACCGACATGCAGGCCGCTTGCGCACTGGCTCAAATGGACCGTCTGGATGGTTTTGTGCAGGCACGCAAAGACAATTTTGCATTTTTCAAACAGCGGCTGCACAGTTGCGAAGAATTTCTCGAGCTGCCGGAAGCTACGCCAGGGTCTGACCCATCGTGGTTTGGTTTCCCCATGACCCTAAAGCCTGGCGCCGATACCCAGCGAGTAGATCTGTTGACCTATCTGGACCAGAAAAAGATTGGCACGCGCTTGCTGTTTGCCGGCAACCTGACCCGCCAGCCGTACATGCTTGGTCGCCACTACCGCGTCGTCGGTGATTTGAGCCAGACCGACCGCGTCATGAACGACACGTTCTGGATCGGCGTCTACCCCGGCCTGACCCCGCCCATGCTGGCGTATGTAGCCGAAACCATTGAAACCTTTTTCGGTCTGCACTTTGACTGAAACACTGCGGCTTCACACACCAGCGCCTGTCAGTGTGCAGGACTTGCAGGAGTTGTTGGATCTGACCGCTGCGGGTGTTTGGGAAGGCCTGCGGGGGAAAAGGTTGTTCCTGACTGGCGGCACCGGTTTTGTCGGGAAATGGCTGCTGGAGGCCTTGCTGTTTGCCAACCAACGCCTGGCTTTGGGCCTGCATGTGACGGTGCTGACCCGTCAGCCCCAGGCGTTTGTTGCGCAACATCCGCATTTGGCGCTGGCACCCGGCGTCACCTTGTGGCAAGGCGACGTGGTTGATTGTGATGGGCCTGCCATGCGCTGCGACCTAGTCGTGCATGCCGCTTTGCCCGTTTTGCCGCTGGCTATGCATTCGCCTGACCTGATGATGGTGTCGCAGGGCGGCACGGCACGGATGGCTGCATGGGCCGTGGCAATGGGTGCACAACGCTTTCTGCACATCAGCTCAGGCGCCGTCTATGGCCCTCAAGCCGCGCAGGTGTTGGCGCTGGATGAGGCCACCGCGTGGGATGACAGCGCATCTGCCAACGCCTACACACTGGCCAAACGCGCGGCCGAACATGTGCTGAACGACCGCGCTTGGCCGTTCGACTGGGTCATTGCGCGCTGCTTTGCCTTCATCGGGCCTTACCAGTCGGAAAACCAAGGCACCGCGGCCGCCCAACTTCTTAGCGCCGCCGCGCGTAACCAAAGCCTGGTGCTGAGCGGCACAGGCCAGGCGGTTCGCAGCTACCAGTACGCGAGTGACATGGCACGGTGGTTGTTGGTCATGCTCGTGCACGGCCGAGCGGGCGAGGCCTACAACGTTGGGCATGACACACCCTGGCGGCTGGTTGATGTCGCCCACCAGATCGCGCAAACCGCCCAGCCCGCGCTCGGGGTGAGCACGCTTGGCCAGCCCAGCAGCGGGTTGGCTGGCGAACGTTACCTGCCGTCGCTGCGCAAGGCGCGCGACCAGCTGCGCCTGCTCAACGCCGTCGATCTCCCAATCGGCATTCAACGCACGCTAGACTGGCTGGGCACACCGTGTTTGCAGCCCGTATCCAACCAGCCATGAAACCCAGTCGCCCCTTGTTTGATCCACAAGCCTTGCGCCGCACCGTGGTCGAAATGGCATTTGCCGGCAATGCCGTTCATCTGGGATGCGCCTTTTCAATTGTGGAGCTGCTGGCCTGTCTGTATGGGCGGCACCTGCGCTACGACCCAGCCCAGCCCGAAGATCCACAACGCGACTACCTGGTTTTGAGCAAGGGGCACGGTGTCATGGCGCAGTATGCGTGTCTGTACCAACTCGGCTGGCTTGAACGCCAAGACATCGACCGTTATTTTCACGATGGCTCGCGTCTGAAAGGACTCTCGGATGCGCACGTGCCCGGTTGCGAGGTCACTTCGGGTTCTTTGGGACATGGCCTGTCGGTGGGGGTCGGACTGGCGTTGGCTGCCAAGCGCCTGGGCACCGGGCAGCGGTGTTATGCCATCGTCGGTGACGGTGAAATCAATGAGGGTGCGATCTGGGAAGCCCTGCTGTTCTCGGCCCACGCCCAATTGAGCAACTTGATGGTGATCGTCGACGCCAATGGTTTTCAGGCCATGGGCAGTACCGACGAGGTGATGCGTCTGGGCGATATCGAAGCCCGCTTTGCAGCATTTGGTTTTGATGCCGTCAGCGTCGACGGTCACGACATGAACGGCATCTCAACCGCCATCGTTGACTTGCAGTTGCGCGTCAACGGCAGGCCCAAAGCGCTGGTGGCCCACACCATCAAGGGCAAAGGCGTGTCGTACATGGAAAACGACAACGCGTGGCATTATTCGCGGCTGACCCCTGATTTGTTTGCGCAGGCCATGGCCGAATTGGGCGGGCCTAACGCATGAGGGCCGCATTCTCGAAAGCGCTAGTGCAGGCGGCACAAAATGATCCCAAGGTGGTTTTGCTCACGGGTGACCACGGGTATGCCCTGTTTGACGAGTTCCGCACACACTGTCCGGACCGCTACATCAACGCCGGGGTGGCCGAACAAAACATGGTGGGCGTAGCCGCCGGTCTGGCAAAAGCCGGTTTTCGGCCGGTGGTCTATGGCCTGAGTGCATTTGTGCCGGTGCGGGTGCTGGAGCAAATAAAGATAGACGTTTGCTACGAAAAATTGCCAGTCATTTTTGCCGGCGACGGCGCGGGACTGGTTTACAGCACGCTGGGCACCAGCCACCAAAGCTTCGAGGACATAGCCTGCTTGCGCGCCGTGCCGCACATGGACATCCTGTCGCCCGGCGATGGCCCCGAAATGACGGCTTGCATGGCCGCTGCCTTTGCCCAGGCTGGACCAGTGTATGTGCGCATGGGCAAAGCCGATCTCGGTGACATCCACACGGCGGTGCCGCTGCTGCAGCCAGGCCGGCTGCTGCCCCTGCAGATCGGCTCAAACCGTGTGGTGTTTGTGGCCACCGGGTCGATGCTGAAAACAGCCTGCGTGCTCGCCCGGGAAATCGATGCGCCCGTCTGGAGTGCGCCCTGGATCAAGCCCCTGGACGCTATGCAACTGCTCGGCTTGAACCAGAGTTGCCACGGTTTCGTCACTTTTGAAGAGCATTCTGTGCACGCTGGGCTGGGCGCTGCGGTGCTGGAGACTTTGGCTGAAGCCGGTGCCAAACCGTTGCTGCGCATCGGCATCGGCAACCAGTTTTCCATCACCTGCGGCAGTTATGCCCACGCCCTGCGCGAGCACGGCCTGGACCTGGACAGCGTGCGCCACAAAGTGCAGCGGTTTGTGCAGCAACTTCAGGTGCAGTGACATGGTGACCCCCCAATGGTTGCGGTTTGTGGTGGTGGGTGCCTTGAACACCCTGTTTGGCTACGGCCTGTTTGCGCTGCTGGTCTGGGCCGGACTGGCTTACCCGGTGGCCATTGGCGTAGCTACTGTTGTGGGCGTGTTGTTCAATTTTCAGACCACTGGGCGTATGGTTTTTGACGGTGCACCGCGTTCGCGTTTGCTGCGCTTTGTAGCGGTTTACGCCTTGGTTTACCTGATTAACCTCGCGGCTGTCGCCGTGTTGCTGTACTGGAAGCTGAACATCTACCTGGCCAATGCACTGGTCATCCTCCCACTGGCTTGGTTGGCCTATATCTTTCAACGCAAATTTGTTTTCACTGTCCCATGAAACACATCACGGTCGTCACGCCCTGCTTCAATGAAGAGGGCAATGTGGAAGAGCTCTACCGTCAGACCCGTGCCGTCTTCGACACGCTACCGGCTGTGCGTTACGACCATTTGTTCATCGACAACTGCTCTACAGACCAAACTGTTGCTATTTTGCGCAAGCTAGCTGCGGACAACAGCCATGTCAAAGTCATTTTGAATTCCCGCAACTTTGGTCATATTCGCTCGCCTTACCACGGCCTGATGCAGGCCGATGGCGATGCAGCGATTTTGCTAGTAGCCGATTTGCAAGATCCGCCTGAGCTGATTCGAGCGTTCATTGACCACTGGCAACGTGGCGCGAAAATTGTGGTGGGTGTCAAGCCACAGTCTGAAGAATCGGTGGCCATGTTCGCCATCCGCCGCGCCTACTACCGGTTGGTGACACGCATTGCCGACGTGAAACTGATCCAGAATTTCACCGGGTTCGGCCTGTACGATCGTCAGGTGCTGGATGCGCTGCGCCGAATAGACGATCCCTACCCCTACTTTCGAGGTCTGGTCTCCGAGGTCGGTTTTGACGCGGTGCAGTTGCCGTATGTCCAGCCGCGGCGCAAGCGGGGCATCACGAGCAACAATTTTTACACGCTGTACGACATTGCCATGTTGGGTATTACCTCGCATTCGCGGGTGCCACTGCGCATTTGCACCATGGCCGGTTTTGCGCTGGCCGGTATCAGCTTCTTCGTTTCGTTGGTGTATCTGATACTTAAATTGTTGTACTGGGATCAGTTTTCCTTGGGTACCGCGCCCTTACTGATTGGCATGTTTTTTCTAGCCTCAGTACAGCTATTTTTCATTGGCTTGCTAGGTGAATACGTAAGCACCATACTCACCCATGTTGTGAAGCGGCCGCTGGTGGTGGAGCGCGAGCGGATCAATATGAAACCCGAGTTGCAATAACCGTTACCACTGTTTACGTATCTCAAAGCCCTACTGGGTGAACGCTTGTTGGTGCCGCAGCAACTCACAATTAATACTCAGGGATCGCACGCTTTTTTTTGATGTTTTAAACCTCTGGCTCAAATGGTGTCGAATAAATAGCTATGCAAATGAAGTTATCTTCGCTTTGACACGTGTAAGAAGCGACAACCTCATCCCGACTAAACAGGAGTTAGAAGCATTGCACTGTGCAACAACGTGACCAAAACGGGAGAACTACTATGCCAACACCGCTTGTATTAACAAAAACTATGCTGGCATTAAGTGGATTGGCGCTTAGCAGCACTGCCATAGGCCAAACTTGCAGCGTGAAATCAGGGGCTAATCTAACCCCGGTCATTGAGCTGTACACCTCCGAGGGCTGCAGCTCCTGCCCGCCCGCCGAGCGCTGGGTCTCCACGCTCAAGGGCTTGGAAGGCAAGGCCGTGGTGCAGGCGTTTCATGTGGGCTACTGGGACTATATTGGCTGGGTCGACCGCTTTGCCTCGCCCGTGTTCACCACGCGCCAGCGCCAGATTGCCAACGTTAACGGTTTGCGCAGCATCTACACCCCCCAGCTGGTTCGCAATGGCCGCGATTACCAAGACTACGCCCGCGCCCTGAGCGGCAGCGAACCCGCCATGGCCAACCTGACGCTTACACGCTTGAACAGCGGCCCCGAGGGCGACCAATTTGAAGCCACCGTGACCCCGCTGAGTGGTGCGCCCACCAACTGGACCGCCTACTGGACGGTCACCGAGCACGGCCACAGCTCCAAAGTCAACGCCGGTGAGAACCGCGGTGAATTACTCAAGCACGACTATGTTGTGCGCCAATACACCCAGGCTGGTGACTACAAAGGCCCGAGCAAGCTGACCTTTCGCTCCATTGCCGCTGACCCCAAGCACCCGCGTCAGATCAACCTGGTCGTGCTAGAGCCCAAAACCCTCAAACCGCTGCAGGCACTCAGCCTGTCTTGCTGAAGCCGCAGGCCATTAAACTGGCCTGATGCAAACCCCGCCCCCGCTCGCTGAATCGCCCGCCAGCATCAGCCAATTCTGGTTTGGTGACCTGGCCGATGCCGCTCAGGTGGCAGCAGCGCAATCCAGCCTCTGGTGGGGAAAAAACCCGGCGCAAGACGCTGAGGTACACCAGCGCTTTGCCCCCAGTATGCAAGCCGCTTCGCGCGGTGAGCTCGATGGCTGGCTTTTAAAGCCACCTGGTCGGCTCGCGCTGATTTTGCTGGCCGACCAATTCACCCGCATGGCCTGGCGCGACACACCGCAGGCGTTTGCGCTGGACCCGCTGGCATTGCACTGGAGCCAGCAAGGCGTGGCACTTGGCCAGCATCACCTGCTGCGCCCCATAGAGCAGGTGTTTTTTTACATGCCCCTGATGCACGCCGAAGCCCTAGCCGATCAGGCGCACTGCATCACCCTGTTTACCGCACTGGTGCAGGCGACGCCAGCAGCGCAGCGCGCCACTTTTCAGCGCAATCTCGACTTTGCCCAGCGTCACCACGCCATCATTGCCCGCTTTGGCCGCTTTCCGCACCGCAACCTCCTGTTGGGCCGGGCCAGTACGGTTGAAGAGTTGGCGTTTTTGCAAGAGCCCGGCTCGTCGTTTTAATGGCCTGGCGGGTTCAAGACTGTCCGGATGAGGTGCAATGGACGGCCATTCGCGCCCAGGGCGCGGGTGGACAAAACGTCAACAAGGTCTCCAGCGCCGTGCATTTGCGTTTTGACGTGGCGGCGTCGTCCCTGCCGCCCGATGTGAAAGAGCGGCTGCTCGCCCTGGGCGACCAGCGCATCAGCAAAGACGGCGTAGTAGTCATCAAGGCGCAAACCAGCCGCAGCCAGGATATGAATTTGCTGGAAGCCCTGGAGCGCCTGCAAGCCCTGGTGGACAGCGTTGCCGTGCTGCCCAAAGCCCGCAAGGCGACCCGGCCCACCAAGGCGTCCCAGCGCAGGCGGGTCGAAGGCAAGGTGGCGCGTGGCCAGACCAAACGGCTGCGCGGCAATGTGTCGGGCGATTCCTAGCCCAGGCTGGGCCGAGGCCGGCTAGCCTGCAAAGTGGTCAACCAAAATCGCCTCGCGCATGCGCACTGCCAGCACGGCAGCCAGCCCTTGCGTCAGCTGCAGGGCCAGCGCAGGCAGGCGTTTGCTTAACTTTTCATAGCGCTCCCAGCTCAGCGCAAAGGCCAGGCCGGGCTGCGTGGCTACCACGTTGGCGCTGCGGCTGTGGCCGGAAAAAAAGGCCCCCTCGCCCACCACGGTGCCCGGCAGCAAAGTGGCAATGGCGTGGCCGCCCAGTTGCACCTGCAACTCGCCCTCGGACAAGATGAAGAGGATGCGCTCGGTGTCGCCGGTTTTGATCAGCACATCGCCGGGCTGCAAAAAACGCATGTTCAGGTAAGAGGCAATTTGCTGCCAGTCCGACAGTGGCAGCTTGCAGGGCAGCGCGTCGGTGGCATCCAGCGTCTCTATCGCCTGCATCAGTTGCGCGATGTTCATGGCAGCTTGCGTGTGTTAGCGCGCCCAGCCAGCTGGGCGGCCCAGTTCAAAGTTCTCGGCCGCCTGGGTACGGCCATACCAGTCGGCCCCCATGCGCGAGACCAGATCGAGCTTGTTGGGGTCAACATGCTGCTGTGTGCCGGGTGCCGCACCTTCCGGCAATGGTGCCAGAATCGATTCGTCAATGTGCGCGGCCACCACTTCGCCCAGAATAATCACGCAAGAGGGGTTGTCTGCCGGGTACGGCAAGTGCTGCGCCAGCTTGCATTCAAACGCCACCGGCACGCCCCTGACGCGACGCGGCTTGACCAGCGTGCTGGCCTCGCTTTCAATCTTGGCGGCGTCAAATTCGCTGGTTTCGCGGCCATAGCCAAACGAGGTTTCGTTCATGGCGTTCACCATGGCGTGCGGCACCAGATTCACCACAAACTCGCCCGTGGCGGCAATGTTCAGGGCCGTGTCCTTGAAACTCTTGTCCCCGCCATTGACCAGGGGGCAAATCATCAATGTGGGCGGCGTTCCAGTGACCACCTGAAAAAAGCTAAACGGCGCCAGGTTGGGCACCCCGCTGGCCGACAGGCTGGATACCCAGGCCACCGGGCGCGGCGTCACGGTGGAGGCCAGCCAGAAATAACCGCTTCGTGCGGGGGCGTCTTTGAAATTGATGAACATGGCGGGCGGCGCTGCTAGCGCTCAGGCAACACAAACAGCGGCAATTATGTCTGCTCGGCAATGCGCGCACGCTGCGCCAGCGTGTTGACTGCTGCCGATTGCCATTAAATGCTATTTAATTAATAGTAAATAATGATAGCTGTACCCGCACGTCCCTATTGGGTAATAACCACTTTTTAGGCTTGAAATAAGCCTGATTTTTATGAAATTCGCAATTTCTGGGGCTGAAATGCAAACTGGCAGCGGCTTGCAGGGCAATTTTTTGTAATTTTTAGGCTTATTTCATGTGCTTAATTTAGCATTAGACCAATAGTGACGAGCGGGTAGCGCTATGGTTTTTTACTATCTATTTAGGAGCAATTGAACCCAGAGGCGCTGCTAGTTTCGTCCTTAACTTCTCACCCAGCTCTGGCTTGTGCGCAAACGGATCGCTCGGGTTACGGCCTTGCACAATGTCTTGCATGCGCACTTGCACGGCACCCAGCGCCTGCGGGTGACTGTAGATGTAGAACTGGTTTTGCGCCACAGCGTCGATGACTTTTTGCGCAACTTCCACTGCGGTGACTTTGCCTGAACTCACGGCTTTCTCGCTCATGGCCTGGGCAATCAGTTGGCTTTGCGTGGGGTTTGAGGGCGCGGCACCTGCGCCCGGCTTGTTGCGCTCGCTGTTGCTGATGCCCGTAGGCACAAAATACGGGCACAACACCGAGCAGCCAATTTGCGTGGTAACCAGCGCTAAGTCCTGGTACAGCGTCTCGCTCAATGCCACCACGCCGTGCTTGACGACGTTGTACACACCCATGTTGGGCGCGCAAACCAGGCCGGCCATGCTGGCGGTGTTGGTGATGTGGCCGCGCCACGTTGGGTCGCGCCGGGCGGCGGCCAGCATCATCGGCGTGAAGACGCGCACGCCATGGGCCACGCCCATCAGATTGACGCCGACCACCCAGTCCCAGTCTTGCGCGGTGTGCTCCCAGATCAAACCCCCTGCCCCCACGCCCGCGTTGTTGAACACGAAATGCGGCGCACCAAAACGCGCCAGCGTTGCCGTGCCCAGCGCTTCCATCTGCGCAGCTTGGGATACATCAAGCCGCTGCGCCAGCACTTGTACCCCGGTTGCGGCCAGTTCGGCCGCAGCTTTGTCCAGGGCGTCTTGCTGTACATCGGCCAGCGCCAGGTTCATGCCCAGGCTTGCAGCGATGCGCGCCACCTCCAGCCCAAAGCCCGAGCCCGCGCCGGTGAGTACGGCGGTTTTGCCTTTGAAATCCGTGATTCCGTTGCGCGTCACGTGGCTTCGGCCTTTTTCAGCACAAAGCCTACGCGCGGAAAATGCACATGCACCGTGCCGGCGCGCGCGTCCTGGCGGCGCAGTGTGTAGTGCATGCGCGTAGCAGCCAGCAGCTCGCCCTGCGTAGCTTCCAGGCCAAAGCTCTCGGCGGTGAGGGTGACCTGGCTGCCCAGTTCAATCCCATGCTCGTTTTGAAACGGCTCGTCCGTCAAAGGCAGTGGCGTGGCAGCAGCAGCTATGGCAACCGCGTCAACTGAGCTCAAGGGTTGGGATTTGCCGTGGCCCACGTCGGCCATGCGCTCCATCCAGGGCAGTAGATTGGGCGTGGCGTTGAAGATATCGGCCACGGCGGGAATATTGCGCGTGAACCACAGCGGGTGGTAGCAGGCAAAGTCAGCCAGGCAAGGCGCTTCGCCAAACAAAAAATCCTGGTCGTCCAGCATGTTGGCAATGCGCCGCAAATAGCTTTTGTAGGCCGCAGTGGCGTCACCAGGGTACATGCGCGGCGCGCCGCCGCGCATGGCGGCGCGGTCTACCGCAAAAGTTTTGGCAGTGTCTTGGCTCATGCCCTGCACTTCAAAGAACGCCGCAGCGCCCTTGGGGCTGAAGTTGTAGGCCATGGCCGTTGTGAAGAGCGTGGCGTCGGCCCACTGCGCCACAATGCGCGCCGCGCCCTTGAGCTGCGCGGGGTACAGCGTGGGACTGGGCTCGATGTGTTCCAGCACATCGGCAATCAATGCGGTGTCGCAGTAAATGTCGGCACCTATTTGCAGCACCGGCGTGCGGCGGTAGCCGCCAGTGAGGGCCTGCACGTCGGGTTTGGGCATGACGCTGGGAATCAACACCGAGCGCCAGGCCAGCCCTTTAAAGCCCAGCATGAGGCGGGCTTTTTCAGCAAAGGGTGACACCGGGTAGTGGTGCAGGATGATCTCTGGGGCGGTATCAGGCATGGGGCTTCCTTGGTGCAAATATCAGATTCAACGTGCTGGCAATGTCGCGCACTTCCGCGCCTTGCAGTACCTCTTTGTCACGCAGCAGCCGGTGCAGGCGCGGCAAGTGGTAATGCGGCACCGCCGGGTACAAATGGTGTTCCAGATGGTAATTGACATGGTGCGGAAACAGCACAGCGCGACCCAGCCAGTTGGCCAGGCCGCCCGCGGTGTTGTTGCTGCGGGCGGCCGTGAGGGGCGAGCGCAGGTCTGTTACCGCGCCATGCTCGCAAATCGCCCGCAAGCGCAAGATGGGTTGCAGCACGGTGACCAGCGGCAGCATCCACAGTACGGCGTACATCAGCAGGGCTTGCCAGCCACCAAATGCAAGCGCCGCTAGCGGCGCGGCCAAGTGAAAAGCCAGTACCGCCCAACGGTCGGCGCGGGCGGCGGCTCGCAGTTCGGGCGAGGTGTCGTCCAGTGGGCGGATCTCGCGGTTGGTGGTGGCGTTGATGGCGGGTGCGCCAAAAAAGTAGGCAAAGGTTTTCCAGGCATTCAGACCCAGCAGGTCTTGCGCCAACTTTTTGCACAAGTACCACCTGCCGCGCGGGTAGCCGCCGTGGATGGCGGTGTCCGGGTCGTACTCGGTGTACAAATTGTTGTGGTGCAGCCGGTGCGTGACACGGTAGGTGCACATGCTCACCCCGCCCGCCATGCCAATGACGCGGCCCAACGCGTCGTTCAGGCCGCGGTTAGGCAGCAGCCGGTAGTGCGCCGCCTCGTGCGCCAGAATGAACAAGCCGTGCTGGGCAATGCCCATCAACACCACACTCAGCAGCAACCATGGGCTGGGCCAGGTGACGATTGCCAGGAGCGCGGCAGCGGCAATGAGGCCTGCAGTTTGCGCAACCGCCAGCAGGGAGCGGGTGGCAGAGAGTTGCGTAAGCGGTGCCAGCTCTTGCGCGTTCAGTGCGCGGCGGGCCTGGGCATTGCCCGAACCCGCGCCTGCGCTTACGCTTGCCACCGAACTGGCCGCAGCGGCTGGACCAGATTCACCCGCCGCCTGCAGCGGCCGCAAATCGTTGCGAAATTCCTCGCCAGCACGCTGCTCGTCCATGCCTGTACTTATACCAATTTGACCAACTGTTTGCCAAAGTTCTTACCCTTGAGCAAGCCCAAAAACGCCTCGGGCGCGGCAGCTAACCCCTGCGCCACGCTCTCGCGCGCTTTGAGCTTGCCGGTGGCCAGCAGGTTACCCAATTCTTTGAGCGCTTCGGGCCAGATTTCCATGTGCTCGCTGACGATGAAGCCTTGAATCTTCAGCCGGTTCACCAGAATCAGTGCCGGGCTCTCCAGCGGCGAACTGGCACCGTCGTAGCGCGAAATCATGCCGCAGACCGCTACGCGGGCAAAGGCGTTGGTGCGCAGCAGCACGGCGTCGGTAATCCAGCCGCCCACATTCTCAAAATAGCTGTCGATGCCGTTGGGGCAGACCTCTTTCAGTGCTTTGCCAAAGGCTTTAGGGTCGCTGTGCTGCTTGTAGTCGATGCAGGCGTCAAAGCCGAGTTCTTCCACCACGTACTGGCATTTGTCTGGTCCGCCCGCTATGCCCACGGCGCGCGCGCCGCGGGCTTTGGCCAGTTGCCCGACCACCCCGCCGACCGAGCCGCTGGCAGCGCTGATGACCACCGTTTCACCGGGTTTGGGTTCGCAAATTTTCGTTAACCCGTACCAGCCGGTGACGCCTGGCATACCCACCGCACCCAGACAGGCTTGCAAAGGAATGTGCTGGGTACTGACTTTGCGCAGCGCTACGGGCTCATCGCCATTGACTACGCTGTATTCCTGCCAGCCGCCCATGCCGACCACGGGGTCACCGACCGCAAATTTGGCGTGGCGCGACTCCACCACCTCGCCCACCGTGCCGCCAATCATCACCTCGCCCAGCGCCTGCGCGGCGGCGTAGCTCTTGCCTTCGTTCATGCGGCCGCGCATGTAGGGGTCGAGGCTGAGGTAGTGGTGGCGCACCAGCACCTGGCCTTCTTGCAGGGCGGGCGTGTCGGTGCTGACGAGTTTGAAGTTGCTGGCAGTGGCCTCGACTTGCGGGCGGTTGTCGAGCAGTATTTGTTGGTTGCGCGGCATGGAGTCTCCTTGTATGAACGATTTTGCTACTAAAGTAATAGTAATTTTTGATAGTGCTACCCGCACACTGGTATTGGTCTATACGTTTATTTAATACCTAAAAATGGCCTTGAAAATTGCAAAAACAGCCAATTTGACCCTGCTGGGGTGTTTGAGCGGCTCAATCGGTCGAAATCGGACCCACATCGTCGTTTGCAGCCCCTGCCCGGCCCTGCAAAGCCAGCACTTTTCGACCCGCGCCAGGCAGCGTTGCGGCCAGGCGCTTGACGTATTTGAAGGTGCCACTGGCATGCGCGCAAGCTTGGCTATTGACGTCGAACAACGTGGCTTCGACAAACGCCAGCGTGGCGCTGCGGTGCATTAGGCGGCCTTTGCCGGTAAGCGGCGTGCCATCACCCGGTGAGGGGCGCATAAAACTGGTTTTCATCTCGATGGTGACCACGCCCATGTCGGCATTGACGCTGCGCGCCGCCAGCGCCATCGTCACATCAAGCAGCGTCATAACCACCCCGCCGTGTGCCACACCAAACGAATTGAGGTGCTCGGGCTTGGGCGTGTAGGTGATCTCGGACGCGCCGCCTTCAAAGCGCACCAACTCGAAGCCGAGGTGGTGGACGAAAGGGATTTCAACGCCGAAGTTCATGGAGACTATCAGCCGCCAGTGACCGCAGATACCCCACCATCCACGGCCATCCACTGCCCGGTAATGTGTTTGCCCGCGCTGGAAGCAAACAGCAGGGCGATGCCTTTCAAATCTTCGTCGTCGCCCAGGCGCTTGAGCGGCGCGTGGGCGGCCAGCTTGTCCTCTCCCAGCGCCTTAAGCGTACCCGCCGTCATTTTGCTGGGGAAAAAACCGGGGCAAATGGCGTTGACGTTGATGCCGTATTGGCCCCACTCCGCCGCCAGTGCGCGGGTGAAGTTGACCACCGCCCCCTTGGAGGTGTTGTAGGCAATGGTCGTCATGCCCGGCGGGTTGCCGCCCAGGCCAGCAATGGAGGCGATGTTGATGATCTTGCCTTGCTTGCGTGCAATCATGCTGAGCTTGGCGACTTGCTGGCTGAGCAGAAAGTAGCCGCGGATGTTCAGGTTCATCACCTTGTCCCAGGCGTCTATTGGGTGGTCTTCAGCGGGCGCACCCCAGGCGGCGCCGGCGTTGTTGACCAGAATGTCGATGTCGCCCATGCGCTCCAGGGTTTCGCGGGCCAGGCGGGCAATGTCGTTGGCATCGGCGCAATCGGCGGCAATCCAGCGCGCATCAATGCCCTGCGCTTGCAGCGTGGCCACCGACTCTTCCAAATCCACAGCCTTGCGCGAGCTCAGCATGATCTTGGCACCCGCCTCGCCCAGCGCCTGCGCCATTTGCAGGCCCAGCCCGCGCGAGCCGCCAGTAACCAAGGCGGTTTTACCCGTCAGGTCAAAGAGTTGTTGAACGGTGCGTGTTGGAGTGATGCTGCTCATGACTTTTTCTGGCGTTAGGATTGTGAAGATTGTGCGGCAGGTGGCTGTCTGAAACTGTCCCGGTGGCGATAAGAAACAGGGCAGGGTTTTTTGCAACCAAGGCCGTGCTGTGGGTGAATGTGGGTTGAGCTTAGCGCGGGTTGTCTTGCCGCAAGCCGTGGTCGGTGCGGCGGTCGTACTCTTCGTCGCGCTTGCGCAGGTTGTCGGCCAAGCGCTGGTATTCGGTTTGTGCAAGGCTTTGCAATTGCGCGCAGTCTTGCGTACCCAGACCCAGCAGGCGCTCTTTAAGCAAGAGGCCGAACTCGCGGCCATGCTGCACATGCCCGTCCTCATGGCGCTTCAAGTTGGTGTACATGGCGCGCCAGGCCGTTTGGTCAGCGGTGCTGGCGCTCTTTTCTTCAATCCAGTTTGGCATCAGGATGTCGCTCTTGATGTTGACCTTGAGGCTGGAGATCGCGCAACCCGATGCCGTGCTTTTACTCTCGTATTGGTAGTCAACAGTCCAACGGGCAAACCCAGCGAACCCTCCAGGGCCATTTGCGCGCATGGACAAATAGGCGGCCGCCAAATTGGGGCCGTTGACCGGGTAGGTACGCAGCCCTACTTGGAAGTCTATTTGACCTTTCGGCCCAGAAGGGGCAGTACGTTTAAGTGGGTTGCTCAACGCATCTGGGCATGGCTGGTCGGAAAAAACGGTGGAAGCCCCTAGTGCGCACTTGTAAATCTGCGCGAAAGCTGGCACCCCCCAACACAGCGCCAAACCTGCAACCAGAGCGAACTTGGCGCGCAGGCCTAGCCGGATCAACTTCATCAAAATGCATCCTCAGGCAAATCGGCGCAAGTGCGGTCATGATTGGACACCACTTGCAGCCACGCACTGATTTTGGGCAATTCATAGTTATAAAAATAGGCTGCAGCGCCCGCCCGTCCAGCACGAGCTGCTGCTTTATTGGCAGCAGGTTGTGCCCCCTCTACAGCCACCTCCACCAGCGCCACATCCAGCCAGATCCAGGCCAGTACGGTGTGGCCAAAGGCTTGCATATAAGGCACGGCGTTGGGCAGTGCATCGGCCGGGTCTTGGGTTGCCCAGGCCGCTTGCGTGGCGGCGGCAATTTGCTGCACAGCCGCCAACAATTGCCTTGCATGCGAAGCCAGCGTGGGCAGTTGCAAGGCACGCTGTGCTGTGGCCTGCATACGCCCGGCCAGCAGTTGCAAGCCGCGGCCACCTTCCATCAGCACCTTGCGGCCCAGCAAATCCAGCGCCTGGATGCCGTGCGTACCCTCGTGAATCATGTTCAGCCGGTTGTCGCGCCAGTATTGCTCTACCGGGAAGTCGCGGGTGTAGCCGTAGCCACCGTGAATCTGGATGGCCAGGCTGTTTGCCTCCAGGCACCACTCGCTGGGCCAGCTTTTGGCGATTGGCGTTAGTACCTCCAGCAGCAAGCGTGCTTCGTCTGCTGCCGCAGGCGCACCGGTGTGCTGTTCGTCCACCAGTCGGGCGCAATACAGCTCGAGCGCCAACGCGCCTTCGCAATAGGACTTTTGCGCCAACAGCATGCGTTTGATATCGGCGTGCTCTATCAAGCGCACTTGGGGCTGACTGGCGTCTTTGCCGCCCTGCCCCATGACTCGGCCTTGAGGCCGGTTTTTGGCGTAATCGAGTGAGGCGTAATAACCAGCCATGCCCAGCATGGTGGCTGCGGTGCCTACGCCAATGCGCGCCTCGTTCATCATGTGGAACATGCAGCGCAGGCCTTCGCCGGGCTCGCCAACCAGATAGCCCACGGCCCCCGCACCTTGGCCATACGGCCCGCCCTGCCCCACGGGGTACTTGCCCTCGCCAAAATTGAGCAGCGTGTTGGTGGTGCCGCGCCAGCCCAGCTTGTGGTTGAGACCAGCCAGGGCCACGTCGTTGCGCACGCCTGTCAATTGCCCCTGGGGATCCATTAATTTTTTCGGCACGATAAACAGCGAAATCCCTCGGGTGCCTGCCACCAGCTTGCCTGAAACATCAGGAATTTTGGCAAGCACCAGGTGGATGATGTTCTCGGTGAGTTCGTGTTCCCCGGAAGAAATCCACATCTTGTTGCCGCGCAAGCGAAAGCGTGGGCCCAGCGGGTCACTGACGTAGCCCTCACCGTCGGGCACGGCGCGGGTGGAAATGTCAGACAGCGACGACCCGGCTTGTGGTTCACTCAGGCACATGGTGCCAGCCCAGCGGCCAGCAAATTCGTTGTGGGCAAATACCGTTTGCTGCAAGGGCGTGCCATGCGCCATCAGCAAAGCGGCATTGCCCGCCGTGAGCATATGGGAGCCAATGCTGACCGATGCCATGGCAAAAAATGCATTGGCCGCCGCCTCTACGGTGTAGGGCAATTGCATGCCACCAATGGCGTAATCTTGCGCGGCAGCCAGCATGCCCGAGCTGACGTAGGCCGCGTGCGCGTCGTGCGTGGCCTGTGGCAAGGTGACTTTTTCACCGTCGAACTGCGGCTCTTGAGTGTCCACCTGCCGGTTGAATGGCGCGTATTTCTCGCGGGCAATGCGCTCACAGGTGTCAAGCACCGCGTCAAAAGTTTCGCGCGAATGGTCGGCAAAGCGCGGGCGCTGGCTGAGCTGCTCGGCTTGCAGCCAGTGGTAGAGCAAAAAGTCGAGGGTGGGACGCAACTGCATGGCTTGGCGCTAGCTGGTTTTGGCTGCGGGCAACCGGGCAATCGTGCCCTGGGCCACAGCGCAAAGTTTTTCAACCCCCTGTGTCAACACAAATACATCGCAGCGGCACACTGCTTGCGAACTGCCTGTGTGCACAGCGTGAGCCCGCGCAATCAAGCGCTCACCAATCGCCGGGCGCACATAGTTGATTTTGAATTCCGAGGTTACTGCTGCGCCACCCAGCAGCGAACCGCCCGCATAGGTCAGGGCATTGTCGGCGGCGTAACTGACCACACCGCCATGTACAAAGCCGTGTTGCTGGCGGATTTTGTCGGTAATCGGCACATGCAATTCGCAGTGGCCGGGCGTGAAGGAATGCAACTCGGCACCCAGCAGCACGCTGAACGGTTGCGTGGCCAAAATGGCCTGGCCAGCACGCAACATCTGCGCCGGGTCAATGGCCGCGGTCATTGTCTCAAAGTACCTCGAAAATACCCGCTGCGCCCATACCCCCGCCAATGCACATCGTCACGCACACGCGTTTGGCTCCGCGGCGCTTGCCTTCAATCAACGCATGGCCGGTGAGGCGCTGGCCCGTGACGCCGTACGGGTGGCCCACCGCAATCGCTCCGCCGTTTACATTCAGCCGGTCGTTGGGAATGCCCAGCTTGTCGCGGCAGTAAATTACCTGCACGGCAAAGGCTTCGTTGAGTTCCCACAAATCAATGTCGCTGACTTTCAAGCCCAGGCGCTTTAAGACCTTGGGGATTGCAAATACTGGGCCAATGCCCATTTCGTCGGGCTCGCAGCCCGCCACGGCAAAACCAAGAAAGCGGCCCAGGGCATTCAGGTTGTGGCGGCTGGCGTATTGCTCGCTCACCACCACACAGGCACCCGCGCCGTCCGAGAACTGGCTGGCGTTGCCTGCGGCAATCACGCCGCCCGGAATGGCGGGCTTGATGCCGCTGATGCCTTCCTTGGTGGTGCCGTCGCGGATACCTTCGTCCTTGCTCACAGTGACTTCTTTGGAGCGCAGACCCATCACCGGGTCGGCCACGCCGGCGGTGACGGTAATCGGGGCAATCTCGGCTTCAAACACGCCGGCCACCAAACCCGCGCTGGCTTTTTGCTGGCTGGCCGCGCCGTATTCGTCCATCACCTCGCGGCTGATGCCATAGCGCTTGGCAACCTGCTCGGCGGTTTGCAGCATGTTCCAATAAATTTCGGGTTTTTTCTTGTCGAGCGCCAGGTCGCGCAGCATGTGCTGGTTCATCTCCTGCTGCACGCAAGAGATGGACTCCACGCCGCCGGCCACAAACACATCGGCCTCACCCGCTATGACGCGCTGCGATGCCAGCGCAATGGCCTGCAGGCCTGACGAGCAAAAACGGTTGACCGTGACGCCCGAGGTGGTGATGGGGCAGTCGGCCATGAGCGCGATCTGGCGGGCGATGTTGGCACCTGTGGCACCTTCGGGATTGGCGCAGCCCATGATGACGTCATCAACCGCGCCTGCCTCGATGCCGGCGCGGCTGATGGCGTTTTTGACCGCGTGGCCACCAAGGGTCGCGCCGTGGGTCATATTGAAAGCGCCCTTCCAGCTTTTGGCCAGGGGGGTGCGGGCGGTGGAGACGATGAGGGCGTTGGTCATGGTGTATTCCTTTGGCTTGTGCGGTGGGTTTTTTCTCCGGCTGCAGCGTAATTGGGGTCAGAGTCCAATTTCGTACGATGCTATAGGTCGCCGGTTGGGTTGCTTTCCTGAATTGGAATCTGCCCCCAATTACTGAAACGTTTTGCCTTCGGCGGCGAGCTTCGCCAGCAGTGGCGCAGGCTGCCAGAAGCTGGCGTCGTCCAGCGGGTTTTGCGCAAAGCGCTTCATGGCCTGCACGACATTGAACAGGCCGACTTCATTGGCGTAGTTCATCGGGCCACCACGGTAAATGGGGAAACCGTAGCCGGTGAGGTAGACCATGTCGATGTCACCCGATTTGCTGGCAATGCCCTCTTGCAGAATATGCGCCGCTTCGTTAACCAGCGAATACACCAGGCGTTGCACAATTTCTTCATCACCGATCTTGCGCGGTGTGATGCCCAGTGTCTTGCGGTGGTCGGCGATCAGGGTGTTGACCAACTCGGACGGGATGGCGTCACGTTTGCCGGCCTGGTAGTCGTACCAGCCCGCGCCGGTTTTTTGCCCGTAACGGCCCAGCTCGCACAGCAAATCGGCGGTTTTGCTGTATTTCATGCCGGGCTTTTCGGTATAGCGGCGCTTGCGAATGGCCCAGCCAATGTCATTGCCAGCCAGATCACCCATGCGAAACGGTCCCATGGCGAAGCCAAATTTTTCCACTGCCTTGTCCACCTGCTGCGGTGTGCAGCCTTCTTCAAGCAGGAAACCGGCCTGCCGACTGTACTGCTCGATCATGCGGTTACCAATAAAACCATCGCACACGCCCGATACCACGGCGGTTTTCTTGATCTTCTTGGCTAGGCCCATCACGGTGGCCATTACGTCTTTGGCCGTGTCTTTGCCGCGCACCACCTCGAGCAGTTTCATTACATTGGCTGGGCTAAAAAAGTGTGTTCCGACAACATCTTGCGGGCGCTTTGTGAAGTTGGCTATCAAGTCTACATCAAGTGTGGACGTATTGCTGGCCAGAATCGCGCCGGGCTTCATCACGGCATCGAGTTGCTTGAAAACTTTTTCTTTAACGCCCATTTCCTCAAACACCGCCTCAATCACCATGTCGGCGTCTTTTAGATCGGCATAGTCCAAGGTGGTGGTGAGCAAGGCCATGCGCTGCTCGTATTTGTCGGCCTTGAGCTTGCCTTTTTTCACCTGCGCTTCGTAGTTTTTCCGAATCGTGGCGACCCCGCGGTCCAGCGCATCCTGCTTTTGCTCCAGCATCTTGACGGGGATACCCGCGTTCAGGAAATTCATGGCAATACCGCCGCCCATGGTGCCCGCACCAATCACGGCCAGGCTGCTGACCGGGCGCGGCGTGACATCGGCACCCACATCGGCAATTTTGGAGGCCGCGCGCTCGGCCATGAACAGGTGGCGCAGCGCCCGGCTCTCGGGTGTCCACATCAGATTGACGAAAGCCTCGCGCTCGAAGGCCATGCCATCGTCAAACTTTTTCTTGGTGGCGGCCTCCACGGCAGCGACACATTTGAGCGGCGCGGGGTAGCCCTTGGCCATGCCGCCCACCATATTGCGCGCGAACTGAAAGTAGGCGTCGCCCAGTGGGTGTTTGCATGGCAGATTACGTACCAATGGCAATGGACGCGCATCGGCTACCGATTGGGCAAACGCCAGCGCTTCAGCCGCCAGCGACTCGGCAGACGCTGCCATCTTGTCAAATAACTTTTGCCCTGGTGCCATGGCCAGCAGCTCACTTTTGACCGGCTCGCCGCTGACAATCATGTTGAGCGCGTTTTCCACGCCCAGCGCGCGCGGCAGACGCTGCGTCCCGCCAGCGCCCGGCAGGATGCCGAGCTTGACCTCGGGCAGCGCCACGTTGGTGCCGGGGGCGGCAATGCGGTAGTGGCAGCCCAGCGCCAATTCCAGCCCCCCGCCCATGCAGACGCTGTGGATCGCGGCAACCACCGGTTTTGCGGAGTTCTCAACAGCCAGAATCAGGCTGAGCAAATTGGGTTCTTGCAGGGCCGTGGGCAAGCCAAATTCCTTGATGTCAGCCCCACCCGAAAATGCCTTGCCTGCGCCGGTGATGATGATGGCCTTGACGGCGGCATCGGCATTGGCGGCTGCCAAATGTTCGGTCACGGCCAGGCGGGTTGCGTAACCCAGGCCATTGACCGGCGGGTTGTTCAGCGTGATAACGGCTACATTGCCGTGGGTTTGGATTTGGGCCGTCATGCGGTTTCCTTAAAAAAGAACGGTCGTTCGTTTTGAATTCTAGACAGGTCGCGTAACGAGGACATGCGGGTTTGTCACAGCAGCGACAGCTGCGGCTTACACCTCGAGCCATTCCTTGCGGATGTAGCTGTCATCATTAAGCGTCTTGGGCGTGCCGTCAAATACGATGCTGCCGTGGCCCATGACCAGGCAGCGGTCAGAAATCTGCATCGCGATGGTGAGTTTTTGCTCAATCAGCAACACCGAGATACCGCGCTCCTTGAGCGTTTTCAGGTATTGCGCCACCAGTTCCACTATTTTGGGTGCCAAGCCCTCGGTGGGTTCGTCAATGATGATGAGATCCGGGTCACCCATCAAGGTGCGGCACAGGGTCAGCATTTGCTGCTCGCCACCGGAGAGCACGCCTGCCTCGGTGTGCTGGCGTTCCTTGAGACGCGGAAACATGGTGTACATGTCGTCAAATGACCAGCGCCCACCCCCGGCGGCTTTCTTTTGACCCAACTGCAGGTTTTGGTGCACCGTGAGCGTGGGGAAAATATCGCGGTTCTCGGGCACATAGCCAATACCCAGATGCGCCACTTCGTACACTTTTTTGCCCAGAATTTCCTGGCCCTTCCAAAGCAACGAGCCCTGGCCGTCAACCAGGCCCATGATGGTTTTGGCCGCGGTGGAACGCCCTGAGCCATTGCGACCGAGCAATGCCACGATTTCGCCCGCGCCAACGCCAAAGCTAACCCCATGCAAGACATGGCTTTTGCCGTAAAAGGCGTGAAGGTTGTCTACTTTCAACATCAGTGCGCACCTGCCTGTGTTTCTGCCACGTGGGAGCCCAGGTAAGCCTCTTGCACACGCGCATTGGCACGTACCGCCTCGGGTGTGTCAAAGGCCAGAATCTCACCATAAACCAAGACGGCAATTTTGTCGGCCAGGCCAAACACCACGCCCATGTCGTGCTCTACCGTCAGCAGGGTTTTGCCAACAGTGACTTCTTTAATCAGCCGGGTAAAGCGCGTGGTCTCGCTTTTGCTCATGCCGGCCGTGGGCTCGTCGAGCAAAATCACGTTGGCACCGCCCGCAATGGTGATGCCTATCTCCAGCGCACGTTGCTCCGCGTAAGTGAGGTTGACGGCCAGGGTGTCACGCTTTTTGTCGAGCTTGATGAGTTCCATCAATTCGTCGGCTTTGTCATTGGCGTCATCCAGATCGGCCAAAAACTTGAACAGGCTGTAGCCATAGCCCAGGCTCCATAGCACGCTGCAACGCAGGTTTTCAAAGACGCTGAGCTTGGGGAAAATATTGGTGATCTGGAAGCTGCGCGAGAGGCCCAGGCGGTTGATTTCAAACGGTTTCTTGTCGTTGATGCGGGTGCCACCCAGCACAATGTCGCCGCTGCTAGGGCCAAAGCGGCCACTGATTAAATTGAACAGGGTGGATTTGCCCGCGCCGTTAGGCCCAATGATGGCCACCCGCTGACCGGCTGTGACGGCCAAGTCGACACCGCGAATAATTTCAGTTTTGCCAAAGCTCTTGCGCAATGCCTTGAGCTCCAGCGCGGCAGGCGGTGTGGTGCTCGTGGTTGTCACAACGCATTCTCCCGGCGCTTGATTTCTTTTTCGATGTATTCCTGAATATCACCCCACTCCTGGGCAAACTGGCGTCTTACCAACTCAAACAAACCTGCGCCAGTGAGCGCGACAAAAGCCGCGCCAAACCAGCTATTGACGCTCTTGACATTGACAGCGGTGCCCAGGATTTTGATGCTGTCACCCGTGGCCGAGTCGAGTTGCAGGTGGTAGACCATCTCGATCATGACGGCAATGCCCATCAAAGCCAGCAGGGCCGTAGCGCCCAAAGCCAGGTAACTCACCCAAAGCTGGCGCAGTTTGCCAAAAGCCGCCACGCGCAGGTTCATCATGATGAGCGAGGCAACGCCACCGGGCGCGTACATCACCATGAATAAAAAAATCAGGCCCAGATACAACAGCCAGGCCTTGGTCCACTCACTCAGCAGCACGGTAGCCAGCACCAGCAATACGCCGCCAATGATGGGGCCAAAGAAGAACGTAGCCCCACCCAGAAAGGTAAACAGCAAATAAGCACCCGAGCGGTAACCGCTGACCACCTCGGAGGTGACGATTTCAAAATTCAGCGCGGCCAGCGCACCCGCAATACCGGCAAAAAAACCGGCAATCACAAAGGCGATGTAGCGCACACGCTGGGTGTCGTAACCCACAAACTCCACCCGCTCGGGGTTGTCACGAACAGCGTTGAGCAAACGACCCAACGGCGTGCGGGTGAAGGCAAACATCAAACCCGTGCAGACAAAGGTGTAGATGGCAATCAGGTAATACAACTGCACTTGCGGGCCAAAGGTAATTCCCAACGCTTTGCTGCCTGTGACACGGTTGCCAGAGACTCCGCCCTCGCCGCCAAAAAATTCGGGGAACATCAGGGACATAGCCCACACCAGTTCGCCCATGCCCAAGGTAATCATGGCAAAGGTGGTGCCGGCTTTTTTGGTGGTGACCCAGCCCAGCAACACCGCGCAGAGCAGGCCCGCGACACCACCAACGATCGGCAGCAGGCTGACCGGCAAGGGAAAGCTGCCGCCCCCAATCAGATTGAGGGTGTGAATGGCCATGAAAGAACCCATGCCCGAATACACGGCATGGCCAAAGCTGAGCATGCCGCCCTGCCCCAGCAGCATGTTGTAGGACAGGCAGACAATGATGGCGATGCCCATTTGCGACAGCATGGTATGGCCCAGGCTGCTGGTAAAGGCCAATGGCGCTAGGGCAAGCAACAGTGCGAACAGGCTCCAAATCAGCCAGCGCCCGATATTGATGGGCTTGAATTGGTAGTAGCTGGTTTTCATGCTTAATCCGAACGCGTGCCGAGCAAGCCCTTGGGCCGGAAAATCAGAATCAGCACCAAAAACAGGTAAGGCAAGATGGGTGCTATCTGACTGACCTTGAGCTTGAACAGCGCATAGCCAAAGGTTTGCGGTGTGATGCCCCAGTTCAGCACCGAGGCCAGGCTGAGAAAAGATGTGTCAATGGCCACCGCAAAGGTTTGAATTACGCCAATCAACACCGATGCCAAAAATGCCCCCGCCAGCGAGCCCATGCCACCGACGACGACAACTACAAAAATCACTGAACCCACAGTGGCCGCCATGCCAGGCTCGGTCACAAACGCATTGCCGCCAATGACGCCTGCCAAGCCCGCCAGAGCCGCACCACCGCCAAACACGAGCATGAAGACCCGCGGCACGTTGTGGCCCAGCGACTCCACGGTCTCAGGGTGGGTCAACGCGGCTTGAATAACCAGGCCAATGCGAGTGCGCGTCAGCACCAGCCAGATAGCCAGCAGCATCAAAAGCGCCACCAGCATCATGAAGCCCTTGTACATCGGAAACTGCGTACCAAAGATAGTGAATAGCGGGCCGTCGAGCAAGGCCGGCACACGGTAATCCACCGAGGTACGGCCCCAGACCAGTTGCACCAGCTCCAACAGGATGTAAGACAGGCCAAAGGTAATCAGCAACTCGGGCACATGGCCAAACTTGTGGACCTTGCGCAGGCAATACTTCTCAAACAGCGCGCCCAAAACGCCCACGGCGATGGGAGCCAAAAGCAGCGCCGGCCAAAAACCCATGAACTCGGTGACGGCATAGGCCACGTAGGCGCCCAGCATGTAAAACGAGGCATGGGCAAAGTTGAGTACGCCCATCATGCTGAAGATCAGCGTCAGGCCGGAGCTGAGCATGAACAGCAGCAAGCCGTAGCTCAGGCCGTTCAGCATTGAGATGGTGAATAACTCCATGGCGGATCCGCGCAATCAGTGAATTCAGGGCTGGTTGGCCAGCAGAAATAAAAACGCCGGGAGGGCGACAAGCCTGACCCGGCGTTGGCTGATCAATCCCGATCAGGGACGCTTCATCTGGCAGCTGGTGGGCGTGCTGGAGATGTAGGGCTCCAGGTACTTAACCGGTGCAAAGGTATAGCCGGTATTTTCCACGCTGTATTTGTTTTTGGCGTCAACCTTTTGCCACTTGGAGATGAACAGGCCTTGCTGCATCTGGTGATCCGACTTGCGGATTTGCGAATCGCCGTTAAAGCCCTTGAAGCTCAGGCCTTCCATCGCGGCGGCAACCTTCATTGGATCGGTGGATTTGGCCTTGGCGGCTGCCTCGGTCAGCAACACGGCCGCGTTGTAGATGGAGTAAGTGTAGAAATCGTCCTTGAACTTGGCCTTGTACTCGTCGCTGAGCTTGCCAATTTCGCCGCTGTAGTTGGAGTGGGCGTAGGAGATTTGGTAGACCTCAATGTCCGGGGTGGCAGCCAGCGCAGTGGGCGTCCCTGACACAGCGGCGTAGTAGGTGTACATAGGCAGCCTGAGACCGGCGTCGTTCATGGCTTTAACCAAGAGCGTCAAGTCCTGGCCCCAGTTGCCGGTAACGATGGTGTCGGCACCCGACTGCTTGATTTTGGCGACGTAGGGCGCAAAGTCCTTGACTTGGCCAAACGGGTGCAGCTCATCACCCACAATTTGCGTGTCAGGCCGCTTGCGTGCCAGACCTTCCTTGAAATAACGCGCCACCTGCTGGCCATGCGAGTAGTTCTGGTTGAGCAAATAGACCTTCTTGACCTTGGGCTGATCCTTCATAAAGGTGGTGAGGGCTTCCATCTTCATGGAGGTGTCAGCGTCAAAGCGGAAGTGCGCGTAGGTGCATTTCTCGTTAGTCAGCGCCGGATCCACAGCCGCCGTGTTCATATAGAGTATTTCTTTGCCGGGGTTGCGCTCGTTGTGCTTGGCCACGGCATCAGCCAGTGCCAACGCAGCGCCTGAACCGTTGCCCTGGGAAATATAGCGAATGCCCTGGTCAATCACTGCTTTCAGGGAGGTCAAGGCTTCTTGGGGCGAGCCTTTGCTGTCAAACGGAACGATTTCCAGCTTGACGCCAGCAGGATTTTTGGCGTTGACGCGGTCAATCACAAACTGCCAGCTTTTGAGCTGGTTTTGACCCACATTGCCAAACGGGCCGGACAGACCTTCGATCATGCCGATCCTGATGGTTTCGCCCTTTTGGGCAAACGCTGCGCTGGAACACACCAGCAAGGCGCCGAGCGCCACGGTTTTCAAAGTAAATCGCATAAATAAGTCTCCCGTTTAAGAATGAAGCAAGCGTACAAGTTTTGTGCAATGCAGCGCTCAGGGAATGCCCTAGCGCTATCTCCACAGCGACAGTGCTGATTTCAGGTGGTGGGCAGCTTGTAATCCTTGAGCTGCTCGCGCAGCCGGGTCTTGAGCATCTTGCCGGTGGCCCCCAGCGGGATCGCATCGACAAAAACCACATCGTCCGGGATTTGCCACTTGGCAGTTTTGCCCTCGTAGAACTTGAGCAATTCGGCCACGCTGACGTCCATGCCGACTCGCTTGACCACTGCCACAATCGGTCGCTCATCCCACTTGGGGTGCGCCATGCCCACGCAGGCAGCCATGGCTACCGCCGGGTGCGCCATGGCAATGTTTTCAATTTCGATGGAGCTGATCCACTCGCCGCCCGACTTGATCACGTCTTTGCTGCGGTCGGTGATCTGCAAAAAGCCGTCAGCGTCAATCGTTCCCACGTCACCGGTGGGAAACCATTGCACGCCATGCTCGTCTTTGATCAGCGGGTTGCCGCCTTCGCCCTTGAAGTATTCACGCACGATCCACGGCCCTTTGACCAGCAGGTCGCCGTACGCCTTGCCGTCCCAGGGCAGCTCGCGACCAGCGTCGTCCACAATTTTCATGTCAACACCGTAAATCGCGCGGCCTTGCTTGAGACGAATCTTCATCTGCTCGTCGGCGTTGAGCGCGAGCTGGCGGTTTTTCAGTGTGCACAAAGTGCCCAGCGGGCTCATCTCGGTCATGCCCCAGGCGTGCAAGACCTCGACGCCATAGTCGTTTTGAAACGCCGCAATCATGGCGGGCGGGCAGGCCGAGCCGCCAATCACGGTGCGCTTCAAGGTGCTGAACTTGAGGTTGTTGGGCTTCAAATGGCCCAGCAGCATTTGCCATACCGTCGGCACGCCAGCCGCGTAGGTCACGCGCTCGGTCTCCATCAATTCGTAAATCGATTTGCCGTCCATTGCCGGGCCGGGAAACACCAGCTTGCAACCTGTCAGCGCAGCGGAATAGGGAATGCCCCAGGCGTTCACATGAAACATCGGCACCACCGGCAGCACCGAGTCGCGGGCGGAAAGGCACATGACATCGGGTAAGGCGGCGGCGTAGGCGTGCAAGGTGCTGGAGCGGTGGCTGTACAGCGCGGCCTTGGGGTTGCCGGTTGTGCCACTTGTGTAGCACATGCTCGACGCGCTGTTCTCGTCAAATGTTGGCCACTGGTACTGGGTGCTTTGGGCAGCTATCCAGCTTTCGTAGCTGGTCAAATTGGGGACGCCGCTGTCGGCCGGTAATTTGTCTGGCGCGCACAGTGCAATGTAGTGCTTGATGGTGGGGCAGCGGCTGTGCACGGCTTGCACCAGCGGCAAAAAGCTCAGGTCAAAGCACAGCACCTGGTCTTCGGCGTGGTTGGCAATCCAGGCAATCTGGTCCGGATGCAGGCGCGGGTTGATGGTGTGCAGCACCCGCCCCGAGCCGCTCACGCCGTAGTACAGCTCAAAGTGGCGGTAGCCATTCCAAGCCAGCGTGGCCACGCGGTCGCTAAAGGCCAGCCCCAGTGCGTCCAGCGCATTGGCGACCTGGCGCGCACGCACGGCGGCATCACGGTAGGTGTAGCGGTGAATATCACCTTCCACCCGGCGCGAGACGATTTCGACCTCACCGTTGTGCCGTTCAGCAAATTCAATAAGTGAAGAAATGAGCAGCGGCTGCTCTTGCATTAAACCCAGCATGAACGCATTTCCTTGTGGCTTTTTTTGACTGATTGTCAGTATGACGCAGCGCAGCACGCGCGCCATGGGGGAATGCCCTGAAGGCTTTTCTGAATCCAATGCTGGACGACAATACTTACATGCTGACTGCCACTGCCCTGCCCACACACACCTTGAACTGGCGCAACAGCTTCGCCGCGCTTGGTGCCAGCTTTGCGACGCGTTTGCTGCCCACTGCCCTGCCGCAACCCTATTGGGTCGGCCACAACTTGGCCATGGCACATGAGCTGGGGCTGGACAGGACCTGGCTGGCCAGCAATGACGCCTGCCAGGTCTTCACCGGCAACCGGCTGCTGCCCGGCATGCAAAGCCTGGCCAGCGTCTACAGCGGCCACCAGTTTGGTCAATGGGCGGGGCAATTGGGCGACGGGCGCGCCATTTTGCTTGGCGAACTGCAAGACCAGCGTGGCCAATGGCAAGAAATTCAGCTCAAGGGCGCGGGCCAAACGCCCTACTCCCGCATGGGCGATGGCCGCGCCGTGCTGCGTTCGTCGATTCGGGAATTTTTATGCTCCGAAGCCATGCACGCTTTAGGCATACCCACCAGCCGGGCCCTGTGCATCACCGGCTCGGATGCGCCTGTCATGCGGGAAGCCCTCGAAACCGCTGCCGTGGTCACGCGCGTGGCACCCAGCTTCATCCGCTTTGGCCACTTTGAGCATTTCGCCTACACCGGCCAGCAGGCGCAACTCAAGCAGTTGGCCGATTACGTGATTGATGGTTTCTACCCCGCCTGCCGCGAGGCCACCAACCCCTATGCCGACCTGCTGCGCAGCGTCACCCTGCGCACTGCCGAATTGATGGCGCGGTGGCAGGCAGCGGGGTTTTGCCACGGCGTCATGAACACTGACAACATGAGCATCCTGGGCCTGACGATCGACTACGGCCCGTTTCAGTTTCTCGACGGTTTTAACCCTGGCCACATCTGCAACCACTCCGACACCCAAGGCCGCTACGCCTATAACCAGCAGCCCAACGTGGCTTTCTGGAACCTGTTTTGTCTGGGCCAGGCGCTGCTGCCACTGGTGGGTGAAACCGACACGGCGCTGGCCGCCCTGGAGCCCTACAAAACCCGCTACCCCCAGGCCCTGCTTGCCGCCTACCGTGCCAAGTTGGGCCTAACCGACCAGCGCGACAGCGACCACCTGTTGGTTGAAAGCGTGCTCAAACTACTGGCCAAGGAACACACCGACTACCCGATTTTCTGGCGGCACTTGAGCCAGGCTGTGGCTTCGCAGGTAAAGCAGGCGGCTAGCACCCACTCTTTTGACGCCGTGCGCGACCTGTTCATTGACCGTGCCCCGTGGGACGCCTGGCTGCCCACCTATCTGGAACGCCTGGCAACCCGGCCCTTTGCGCAAACCGCCCAGTTGATGCTGCAAAGCAATCCCCGCTATGTGCTGAGGAACCATCTGGGCGAACAAGCCATCCAAAAGGCCAAGTCAAAAGACTTTTCCATGCTGGCCAACCTGCTGGCCGTGCTGCAATCGCCCTTCGACGAACACCCCGATTTCCAGGCCTGGGCCGGTTTTCCGCCAGACTGGGCCAGCCAAATCGAAATATCATGCTCTTCCTGAGCCATTGGCTTGCGCCAATTTGTACGCCACCGAATCGCCCTCCACATTGAAAGCCCGTTCATATGACCACCGCAAAAATCCAGAAAACCGACGACGAATGGCGCGCCCTGCTTCAGGCCAAAGGCGCTGAGCCGCTGGCCTTCCAGGTGACCCGGCATGAAGCCACCGAGCGGGCCTTCTCCGGCAAGCTAGCTGACCAAAAAGCGGACGGCGTCTACACCTGCATCTGCTGCGACAAACCGCTGTTTTCCGCCAGCACCAAATACGATTCAGGCACTGGCTGGCCCAGCTACTACATGCCGATTGCGCCTGACGCTGTGGGCACCAAGGTCGATGGTGTGCTGTTCATGAAGCGCACCGAAGTGCATTGCGCCGACTGCGGGGCCCACCTGGGCCATGTCTTCAACGACGGCCCCAAGCCCACCGGCCTGCGTTACTGCATGAACTCGGCCTCGCTGGCCTTCAAGCCCGCAGACAAAGCCTAGGCCGCCCAGCCAAACCAAGCCATTCAACCCGCCTCCCGCCACGCATGAAAATCCTGCTCGACTTCCTGCCCATTTTGCTGTTTTTTGGGGCCTACAAGCTCTACGACATTTACGTAGCCACCGCCGTACTGATGGCCGCCACCACGCTGCAAATGACGCTGCTCTACGCCATCGATGGCAAGCTGCAAACCATGCACAAGATCACGCTGGCGCTGATTCTGGGCTTTGGCACCCTCACCCTGGTGCTGCAAGACGACCGTTTCATCAAGTGGAAGCCTACCGTGCTCTACACCGCCATGGCACTGGGCCTGGCGTTTGCGCTGTGGTTTTTGAAAAAGAACTTTCTCAAACTGCTGCTAGGCAGCCAGCTCAGCCTGCCCGACGCCGTGTGGATGCGGCTGAACCTGGCCTGGATTGGTTACTGCATTTTCATGGCGCTGCTCAACGCCTACGTGGCCGCCAGCTACAGCACAGAGCAATGGGTCAACTTCAAGCTCTGGGGCTATGCGTTTCCGCTGGTGTTTCTGCTATGCCAGGGCATTTACATGGCACGCCACATCCAGAGCGAAAAATCCGACGTATGAACAGCTTGACCCAAACCCTATTACCCAGCGCAGCTGACCTGCAAGCCAAACTGCAAGCCGAGCTCAAACCCAGCCACCTAGAGGTGATTGACGAGAGCGCGGCCCATGCGGGCCATGCAGGCGCCAACGCGCAAGGGCATGGCAGCCACTTTCGGGTGCGTATTGCCAGTGAAAACTTTACGGGTTTGACGCGTGTGGCCCGCCACCGCCTTGTGTATGATGCCCTGCAAGTTTTCATTGACCAGGGTGTGCATGCCATTGCCATCGAAGTGCTTTGAGAGCAGCGCCGCTTGCCGCATCTGCATCTATGCTTGTACTTGCGTTTGCCTAAGCCCCGCTTTGTTTGTTTTTAATCCCAGGAATTTCCGCATGAAAAATACCGTTTTGCCCATTGCCGCCGCCATTGCCTTGCTGGCCGCCACCAGCTTCCCCGCCCTGGCCCAGAATGTCGCCATCGTTAACGGCAAGGCCATCCCCAAGTCGCGGGTGGAAGCACTCTCGCAGCAAGTGGCCAAGTCGGGCCGCGCGGTTACGCCAGAAATTGAAACCCAGCTCAAGGATGAAGTGGTAGCACGTGAAATTTTTATGCAAGAGGCGCAAAAACGCGGCCTTGACGCCACCGAAGATTACAAGTCCCAGCTGGAGATAGCCCGCCAGACCATTTTGATTCGCGAGCTGTTTGCCGACTACCAGAAGAAAAACCCCGTCACCGACACCGACCTCAAGGCCGAGTACGACAAGCTGGTGGCCAGTGCCGGCGGCAAAGAGTACCGCGTGCGCCATATTCTGGTGGAAAAAGAAGACCAGGCCAAGACGCTGATTGCCTCGCTCAAGAAAAATGCCAAGTTTGAAGACCTGGCCAAAAAGTCGTCCAAAGACCCCGGCTCGGCAGCCAAGGGCGGCGACCTCGATTGGGCCAACGCCGGTAGCTATGTCAAGGAATTTTCCGAAGCCATGGTCAAGCTGGGTAAGGGCCAGACCACCGAGACGCCAGTCAAGTCGCAGTTTGGTTATCACATCATCCGGGTGGACGATGTGCGCCAGGCTCAATTGCCCAAGTTTGACGACGTCAAACCGCAAATTGGCCAGCAGTTGTTGCAGCAAAAATTGGCCGCCTTCCAGCAAGATTTGCGCAGCAAGGCCAAAGTCGAGTAAGCCTCTTTTGCTTTCACAAAAAAGCGCAGCTGGTCTGCGCTTTTTTTGTGAGCCCTGGCGTGTCTGTCAAGTGCTGACAGCCCACTTGAGCAGCATCAAGGCACCAATCAGCACCGGCTGGTGCAGCAGGTAATACGCCAAGCTGTGGCGGCCCAGCCATGACAAGCCGCGCTGAAGCGGCGCAATTAACGAGATTGCTGCAACTGGCGCGGGCGGCCCGCCCGGCGCACTCGTATTCACACCAGCGCCCAGCCAGTGCGGCCGCCTGCGCAGCAGCCACTGGCCTGCAGCCAGTCCCCACCACAGCACGCCCAACCAAGGCAGTAGCGGCACATAGTCCTCAGTGTAAGGCTTGGCGCTGATGAGCCCCAGCCAGTTCCAGCCCTTGCCATTCAAAAATGCCAGCTCAGGCCAGGCGCTGTGCGCCGCCAACGCCAGGTATTTCAGGCTAATTGCTAGCGCGCCACACAACCACAGCCAGCGGCCCCAACCGGCGGTGAGACGCGCCACCAGCAACATCAGCGCAATGCCGTGCAGCACCCCAAAGTAGATGAACGTTTTGGGGTACATCAGGTACGAGCCCGCACTGACCAGCAACGCCGCCAACGCCACTTGGCTCCAGCGCCACCAAAATCGGCTCGTGAATCGGCTACTGAATCGGTTGGTAAAGTGCGCGCCGCCCTGCTCTTGCTCAAGCGCCACGGCCTGCCCCAAGCCCGCGCAAAACAAAAACAGGCTGACGATGGCGGTGCGCTGCCAGGTCCAGAACGGATCGCGGAAAAAGTTTTCCTGTAGCCAGCCAAAATGGTTGAGGTCAAAGCACAGGTGGTAGGCCGTCATCCACACAATGGCCACGCCGCGCAGGGCGTCAAGCCGCTCAAAGCGTTGGGTCCGCGCCCACCGCGTCATGGCGCTGGGGGCGTGCTGGAGGATGCGGCTGCCGCGGTGGAATTGGCCGGTTTGGCGGGCTTGCTTGGCTTGACATCAGGCCGCGTGTGCCAGTAAATCCAGGCCAGCAGCACGCCTTGCAACGGCAGGCGCAGCCACAGCACCAGCGGGTCGGCCCACTCAAACTCTTCGGGGTGCAAGGCCATGTGGATGTTGGCCGGAAACACCGCAATTGACAGCACGATCAGTCCCCAAGCCGCGCGGCGGCTCCACTGCGGCATGATGAGCAACGCTCCCAGAATGATTTCAGCACCGCCGCTGACATACACCAGCGGGATGCGCCAGGCCAGGTAGTCGGGCATCATGGTCAGGTAAAAAGCCGGCACGCGAAAATGGTTGATGCCGGCAAACAAAAAGAACGCGGCCAACAGCCACAGGGACAATTCTTTCAACATGGGCGTGGCTCACGTCCAGGCGCGGGCCGCTTGGCCCAGGCGGTGTTCAGCGAACGTTCATAGCGGGTGTTCATCAATGGCATTCTCGTGTGCATCCCTTGCAATTGGCTACCAAGCCGACAAGAAAAAAATACACCTGATTGTTTTGCCATTAAAAGTAGAGTAAAAAACGATAGCATTATCCGCACGTATTCACTGGGTATAAACCGCTTTTGATGCTTGAAATATGGCGGGATTCTTTAATTTTTGGCTTGACGGACGCTTTTACGGCTTTGTTAGGCGGCTGCAAGCTAAAAATTCAGAAAAATAGCCATTTTTAAAGGCATAAATCATTGTTCAAGCCAATAGCTGCGTGCGGGTAGCGCTATGGTTTTTTACTACACTTTCAATAGCATTTCAACCCACCCAGCGCCGGGCGTTGTGCCATAGCTGCATCCAGGGGCTGTGGCCGCTGGCGTCCAGCGCAGTCCAGCTCATTTGAATGTTGCGGAAAACGCGCTCAGGGTGCGGCATAAGAGCGGTAAAGCGGCCATCGGGTGTGGTGACGCCGGTCAGCCCGCCGGGGCTGCCATTGGGGTTGGCGGGGTAGCTTTGCGTGGCCTGGCCGTGGTTGTCAACAAATCGCAAAGTTTGCAAGCCCTGCGCCTGCAATTGCGCCGCGTCGCCGCGCCCGCCCTGCTGCGGGTTGAAGTTGGCAAAACCCTCGCCATGCGCCACGGCAATGGGCAGGCGGCTGCCAGCCATGCCACGTAAAAACAGGCTGGGTGAATCCAGCACTTCCACCAATGACAAGCGGGATTCAAAACGCTCGCTGCGGTTGGTGGTAAAGCGCGGCCAGGCACTGGCACCGGGGATCAGGGTGGCGAGTTCGGCAAACATCTGGCAGCCGTTACACACACCCAGGCCAAAGGTGTCGGTGCGGGCAAAAAATGCCTGGAATTGCGCCGCCAGCAGCGGGTTGAAGGTGATTGAGCGGGCCCAGCCAATGCCTGCGCCCAGCGTGTCGCCATAGCTGAAGCCGCCACAGGCCACCATGCCGGCAAAGTCGGCCAGCCGGGCACGGCCAGTTTGCAGATCGGTCATGTGCACGTCCACGGCGTCAAAACCGGCTTCGGTGAAGGCGTAGGCCATTTCCACGTGCGAGTTGACACCCTGCTCGCGCAGGATGGCGACCTTGGGGTGGGCCAGCAGCAGGCCGGGGGCAGCCACTTGCCCCTGGGGCGTCTGGGGCACTTGAGTTACGTAAGGCGGCAAATGAAAATGCAGGCCGGGGTCAGCAGGCAGACCTGCGGCGGCGTGCTCGGCATCGGCGCAGGCGGGGTTGTCGCGCTGGCGGGCAATGCGCCAGCTCACGCTGTCCCAGACCTGGTGCAGGTCATGCAGGCTGGCACTGAAAATGGCTTTGGTGTCGCGCCAGACTTGCAGTTCGCCCTTGCCCACGGCCAGCGCTGACGAATCGGGCCGGGTTTTACCAATGAAGTGGCTGTGTTTGGCCAGGCCGTGCGCACGCAGGGTTTGCATGACTTGGTTGCGCTCGGCGGTGCGCACTTGCAGCACCACGCCCAGCTCTTCGCTGAACAGGGCTTTGAGCGTCAGCTCGTCGCGCCGTGCACCCACCTGGTTGGCCCAGTTTTTGCTGTCGCCTACATCCATGCGGCTGTCGGTAATGCCATCGCCCTCAACCAGCAGCATGTCGATATTGAGCGCCACGCCCACATGCCCGGCAAAAGCCATTTCGGCCACGCAGGCTAGCAGGCCACCGTCGCTGCGGTCGTGGTAGGCCAGGATTTTTTGCTCAAGACGCAAGGCGTTGATGGCATTGACCAGGTTCACCAGGTCTTGCGGCTCGTGCAGGTCAGGCACTTCATGGCCCACCTGGCCCAGCGTTTGCGCCAGGATGCTGCTGCCTAGGCGCATGTGGCCGCGGCCCAGGTCAATCAGCACCAGCGTGGTGTCGGGTTCTTGCGCGTTGAGCTGCGGCGTGAGCGTGCCGCGCACGTCAGCTAGGCTGGCAAAGGCGGTGACGATGAGCGAGACCGGCGAGGTGACTTGTTTACGCTCGCCTGGCAGGCTTGATTTGCTTTCAGCTTGCCACTGCGTGCGCATGGACAAACTGTCTTTGCCCACCGGAATCGAAATGCCCAGTGCCGGGCACAGTTCCATCCCTACAGCCTTGACCGTGGCGTACAAATCGGCGTCTTCACCCGGCTCGCCGCAGGCGGCCATCCAGTTGGCGCTGAGCTTGACGCGCGGCAGTTCTATCGGGGCGGCGAGCAAGTTGGTGATAGCCTCAGCGACTGCCATGCGGCCCGAGGCTGCGGCATTCACCAGCGCCAGCGGCGTGCGCTCGCCCATGGCCATGGCTTCGCCAGCAAAGCCACGGAAGTCGGCCAGCGTCACGGCGCAATCGGCCACCGGCACCTGCCAGGGGCCGACCATCTGGTCGCGGTGGCTCAGGCCGCCCACCGTTCGGTCGCCAATGGTGATGAGAAAGCGCTTGGACGCCACCGTGGGGTGCGACAGCACAGCCAGCACGGCGGCTTGCAAATCGGTGCCGCTCAAATCCAGCGCTGCAAACGTGCGCTGCACGCTGGCCACGTCGCGCAGCATTTTGGGCGGCTTGCCCAGCAGCACATTCAAGGGCATATTGACTGGATTTTCCGCGTTGGAAGCCAGGCTGTCGGCATTGCCATCGGCCAGCACCAGCTGGGCAGCTTCGGTTGCCACACCCACCACTGCAAACGGGCAACGCTCGCGCTGGCACAGCGCTTCAAACAGCGCCAGCGAATCGGGCGCAATCGCCAGCACATAGCGCTCCTGGCTCTCGTTGCACCAAATTTCGGCGGGCGAGAGGCCGCTGGCCTCCAGCGGAACAGCGCGCAAGTCAAAACGGGCGCCGCGACCCGCGTCGTTGACCAATTCGGGAAAGGCGTTGGACAGGCCCCCTGCGCCCACATCGTGAATTGCCAAAATGGGGTTGGCCGCTGCACCACCTTCGCCCAAGGCGAGCTTGAAGCAGTGGTTGATAACCTCTTGCGCGCGCCGCTCGATCTCGGGGTTGCCGCGCTGCACGGAGTCAAAGTCGAGCGCCGCCGCATTGGTGCCGCTGGCCAGGGACGATGCCGCGCCGCCGCCCATGCCAATGCGCATGCCGGGGCCGCCCAATTGCACCAGCAGGCTGCCCGCCGGGAAAGCAACTTTATGCGTCAGCGCCGCGTCGATGGTGCCCAGACCGCCGGCAATCATGATGGGTTTATGGTAGCCGCGCTGCTGGGTCTGCGGCGCGTCGCTGCCCGGCAGCGTGAAGCGGGCGCTTTGCTCGTATTCGCGAAAGTAGCCCAGCAAATTAGGGCGGCCAAATTCGTTGTTGAATGCGGCCGCGCCCAATGGGCCCTCGGTCATGATTTGCAGCGGGCTGGCAATGTGTTCGGGCTTGCCAAAGCCGCCTTCTGTGTCGTGAAACAGCTTGGAGACGGTAAAGCCGCTCAGACCCGCCTTGGGCTGCGAGCCGCGGCCGGTCGCGCCTTCGTCACGGATCTCGCCACCTGCGCCAGTGGAGGCACCGGGGAAAGGCGCGATGGCGGTGGGGTGGTTGTGGGTCTCCACCTTCATCAGTACATGCCGCAGGCTGCTTTGTTTTTGATAGCTGCTGGCACTGGCCTGATCTGCCCTGGAGGCAAAAAAAGCCTCCGCCACATGCCCCTCCATCACCGAGGCGTTGTCGCTGTAGGCTACCACCGTGTGCTGCGGCGCGCTGGCGTGGGTGTGGCGGATCATGCCAAACAGGCTGCGCTCCTGGGCTTGGCCGTCTATGGTGAAGCTGGCGTTGAAAATCTTGTGGCGGCAATGCTCGCTGTTGGCCTGGGCAAACATCATCAGCTCGACATCGGTGGGGTTGCGCCCCAGCTGGGTGAAGGCGCTTTGCAGGTAGTCAATTTCGTCATCAGCCAGGGCCAGGCCAAGCGCTTGGTTGGCGTGCAGCAGCGCACTGCGCCCCTGCGCCAGCACGTCCACCGTGGCCAATGGCGCGGCCTGCAATGCCGTGAAGAGCTGCTGCGCCGCTTGCAGCTCAAACACGGCGTTTTCCGTCATGCGGTCGTGCAGCAAAGCGGCGATTTGCTGGCGCTGCGTGGCCCCAATGGCATCGGCTGCGGCTGCCAAGCCCAGCTGCTGCCCGAGCTTGCCAAGCAAACTGGGTGACAGCTCGATTTGGTATTGCGTCAACCGCTCAATGCGCTGCACGTCCAGGCCGCAATTGCGCGCAATATCAGTGGCCTTGGAGGCCCAGGGCGACACCGTGCCCAGACGCGGCAACACCGTGAGCGTTAAGGCGGGGGTGGCAACGTGGTTTTGCGCGGGCTCGCCATAGTGCAGCAAGGCGGCCAACTGCGCGTGCGCAGCGGGTGCCAGGGCCTGGCGCGTGGCGGCCAGGTGCAGGTAACGGCCCGAAATGCCCGAAATACCCGGCACGATGGCCTGCAGGAGCGGCAGCAGTTGCTGGGCACGAAAATCGCTCAGGGCATTGATGCCACTGGGGGCGGCGTCAAATGTGGCAATTTGGAGAGTGGGTTTGGAGTGCGGGTGCAGGGTCACGGAAAGCCTTAAGGTGCAGCCCATGATTTTAACGGGCACCAATGGGATAATCGCGCCATGAGCATTACCCTGAAAGACGCGCACGGCATTGCGGGCATGCGCACGGCTTGCCGGCTGGCCTCGGAGCTGCTGGATTATTTGACGCCACACGTCAAACCCGGCGTCACCACCAACCAGATCGACCAGCTGGCCCACCACTATATGACCCAGGTGCAGCACACTGTGCCAGCCACGCTGGGCTACACGCCGCCGGGCTACATCCCCTACCCCAAGAGCCTGTGCACCTCGGTCAACCATGTGGTGTGCCATGGCATTCCCAACGACAAGGCGCTGAAAAAGGGCGACATTGTCAATATCGACGTCACCGTCATCAAGGACGGCTGGCATGGCGATACCAGCCGCATGTTCATGGTGGGCGACGTGGGTATAGCCGCCAAGCGCCTGTGCGCGCTGACCTATGACGCCATGTGGCACGGCATTGCCATGGTCAAGCCCGGCGCCTATTTGGGCGATGTGGGCCACGCCATCCAGCGCTTTGCCGAGGGCCAGGGTTTTTCCATCGTGCGCGAGTTTTGTGGCCACGGCATAGGCCAGGTGTTCCACGAAGAGCCACAGGTGCTGCACTACGGCAAGCCCGGCACGCTAGATAAACTCCTGCCCGGCATGATTTTCACCATCGAGCCCATGATCAACGCCGGGCGGCGCGACGTGAAAGAGCTGGGAGATGGCTGGACCATCGTCACCAAAGACCATTCACTGTCAGCCCAGTGGGAACACACGGTGCTGGTTACTGAAACCGGCTACGAGGTGCTGACGCTGTCCAGCGGCAGCCCGCCACCGCCGGCATTTGTGCAAGCCCAGGCTGCCGGCAGCCTGCCTGCGGCGCTGGCGCAACCCGCATCGCTTGCCCAGGCTTAAAGCGCGCGTGGATCAAAGCCTGTCCGCCAATTACCGCCAGCAAAAAGCCCAGTTGCTGGCCATGCTGCGGCACCAGGGTGCCTCAACCCGGGGGGTGGCCGCCTTGCTACGCAAGCTCGCCCGCCTGGCTGACCAGACCCTGCAAAAAATCTGGCACCAGCACCAGTTTGCCGGCGATTTTTGCCTGCTGGCGGTGGGCGGCTACGGGCGCGCCGAGCTGTTTCCGCACTCCGATGTCGATGTATTGGTGCTGCTCCCGGCGCATGCCAGGCCCGACACGGATGCGCTGCTCAAGCGCAGGATAGAAAGCTTTATTGGGGCCTGCTGGGACGCCGGACTGGAACTGGGCTCCAGCGTGCGCAGCGTAGCCGACTGCGTGCATGAGGCCGGCAAAGATGTGACGGTACAAACCTCGCTGCTGGAGTCGCGCCTGGTGGCAGGCAACAAGACGCTGTACGGCGAATTTGCGCTGGCGTTTCACCGCATGCTCGACCCCAAGGCGTTTTTGCTCGCTAAAACCCTGGAGCTGCGCCAACGCCATGCGCGCTTTGAAAACACGCCCTATTCGCTGGAGCCCAACTGCAAGGAATCCCCTGGTGGCCTGCGTGACCTGCAGATTATTTTGTGGGTGGCCAAAGCCGCCGGCCTGGGCAACAGCTGGAACGAACTCACCCGCACCGGCATTGCCACCGCGCTTGAAGTCCAGCAGATCAAGCGCAATGAGGCGCTGCTCAGCCTGATTCGCATCCGCCTGCACCTGATTGCCGGGCGGCGCGAAGACCGTCTGGTGTTCGATCTGCAAACCCAGGTAGCCGAATCGTTTGGTTACCCCAGCCAGACCGCCGATGGCGGCCGCACGCCCGTGCGCGCCAGCGAGCAGCTGATGCGCAGCTACTACTGGGCAGCCAAGGCGGTGACCCAGCTCAACCAGATTTTGCTGCTGAACATCCAGCAGCGGCTGAACCCCAGCAGCCATGAACTGCGCCCCATCAACGCCCGCTTTTTTGACAAAGCTGGTCTGATTGAAGTTGCCAGCGATTACCTGTACGAGCGCGAGCCGCACGCCATTTTGGAAACCTTTTTGCTCTACCAGACCACGCCCGGTATTCAGGGCTTGTCGGCACGTACGCTGCGCGCGCTGTACAACGCCCGGCACGTGATGAATGGCAAGTTTCGCAATGACCCGGTCAATCGGGCCACCTTCC
Organism: Burkholderiales bacterium; assembly: GCA_021732385.1. Lineage (GTDB taxonomy): Bacteria > Pseudomonadota > Gammaproteobacteria > Burkholderiales > Burkholderiaceae_C > JAKFVA01. The sequence continues at coordinate 85,576 of JAKFVA010000012.1, forward strand.
GGCAAATTTTGCAGGAGCCGCGCGGCATTACCCACGCCATGCGCCTGATGAACCAGACTTCCGTGCTGGGCCGCTATTTGTGGGTGTTTCGGCGCATCGTGGGGCAAATGCAGCACGACCTGTTTCATGTGTACACGGTGGACCAGCATATTCTGATGGTGCTGCGCAATGTGCGGCGCTTCTTCATGGCCGAGCATGCGCACGAATACCCGTTTTGCTCCCAGCTGGCCGCCGGCTGGGACAAGCCTTGGGTGCTGTACACCGCCGCACTGTTTCATGACATTGCCAAAGGCCGCGGTGGGGACCACTCTGACCTGGGCCGCGCCGAAGTACGGCGCTTTTGCAAACAGCACGGCCTGGACAATCCTGCCGGACGCGAAGACGCCCAGCTGGTTGAATTTTTGGTCGGTGAACACCTCACCATGAGCCGTATTGCGCAAAAGGAAGACCTGGGCAACCCCGAGGTAATAGCTGCTTTTGCTAAGCGCGTGGGCAACGAGCGCAACCTCACCGCGCTGTACCTGCTGACGGTGGCCGACATCCGCGGCACCAGCCCCAAGGTCTGGAACAACTGGAAAGGCAAGTTGCTGGAAGACCTGTACCGCTATACCCTGCGCACGCTGGGCGGCCGCGCGCCCGACCCGCTGGCCGAGGTGGAGTCGCGCAAGCGCGAGGCGCTGGTGCTGCTGGCCCTGCACTCTGCCCCGTATGAAGCGCACAAGGCACTGTGGGCCACGCTGGATGTGGGCTACTTCATGCGCCACGACGCCACCGACATTGCCTGGCACACCAAGCACATCTCGCGGCATGTGAATTTCTGGCAAACCAACCCGCCCCATACCGGCGAGCGGCCCGAGGGTGCCACGCTGGTGCGCTCGCGCCTGTCGCCACTGGGTGAGGGCCTGCAGGTGCTGGTGTACACGCCCGACCAGAGCGATCTGTTTGTGCGCATCTGCGGCTACTTTGACCAGGCGGGTTTCAGCATTCTGGACGCCAAGATCCACACCACGAACAACGGTTACGCGCTGGACACATTCCAAGTGGTCAACGCCAATTTGCAGGATTACCACCACGAACTCAGCAGCATGGTGGAAGCTGATTTACTGGCCTGCCTGCGCGCCGACGGACCGCTGCCCACCCCCAGCAAGGGCCGCGTGTCGCGCCGGGTAAAAAGCTTCCCCATGGTGCCTCGAATTGACTTGCAGCCCGATGAAAAAGCCCAGCGCTGGCTGCTCAGTATCTCTGCCAGCGACCGGGTGGGCCTGCTCTATTCTGTGGCCCGCGTGCTGGCCAAACACCAGCTCAATTTGCATCTGGCCAAAGTCACCACCCTGGGCGAGCGGGTGGAAGACACGTTTTTGATTGACGGTGCCGAGTTGCAGCACAACCGGGCGCAGATTGACATTGAAACGGAGTTGCTGGCGGCGTTGGCCTGAAGCAGATCAGTCATCACCCTGATCTTGCACATTGGGAAACAGCACCTCGGTATAGCCAAACTGGCTGAAGTCTTGTACCCGCATGGGGTAGAGAATGCCCCATAGATGGTCGCACTCGTGTTGCACCACGCGGGCGTGAAAAGCATCAGCCTCACGCGTTATCGGCTGGCCATTGGGGTCAAAGCCCTCGTAGCGCAGACGCTTGAAGCGCGGCACCACGCCGCGCAGGCCGGGCACTGAAAGGCAGCCTTCCCAGCCGTCCTCCACATCCTCTGCTTGGGCTTGCAGCATCACGTCAGGGTCGCTGAAATCCAGTTCCCGGCCATCTTCGGTGAGCAAGCTAATCACAGGGTTGATGAGGATGGTGCGTGGCACTACGGGCGCGTCCGGGTAGCGCGGATTAGGCTGGTCAGAGCCGAAAATCACCAGTTGCAAATCTACCCCGATTTGCGGCGCGGCCAGGCCCGCCCCGTTGGCGTGCGCCATGGTGTCGAACATGTCGGTAATCAGCGCGTTCAATTCGGGCGAGCCGAATAGTTCAGGCTCCACCGGCTGCGCAATTTGCAGCAGGCGCGGGTCGCCCATTTTGAGAATTTCACGAATCGCCATCAATTATTTCCTTTAGACCCGCTTCGTCGAGCACCGCCACGCCCAACTCGCGTGCCTTGTCCAGCTTGCTCCCCGCCTCCTCACCCGCCACCAAGTAACTGGTTTTTTTGCTGACTGAGCCAGCCACCTTGCCGCCCGCGGCTTCAATCAGCGCCTTGGCGTCTTCACGGCTCAGGGTGGGCAGCGTACCCGTGAGCACAAAAGTTTTGCCGGTAAGCGGCAGTAGCGCCTGGGGGGAAGGTTCGCCTTCAGGCCAAACAAGTCCGCAGGCGCGCAATTGTTCAACCACCTCGCGGTTGTGCGGCTGGTCAAAGAAAGTGCGGATGCTGGTGGCCACAATCGGGCCCACATCGGCGACCTGCAGCAGGTGTTCCTCGCTGGCGGCCATGATGGCGTCCAGGCTGCCAAAGTGACGCGCCAGCGCCTTGGCCGTGGCCTCGCCCACATGGCGAATGCCCAAGCCAAACAAAAAGCGCGGCAGCGTGGTCTGCTTGGATTGCTCAAGCGCTGCCAGCAGGTTCTGCGCCGATTTGTCAGCCATGCGATCCAGGCTGGCCAGGGCTGTCAAGCCCAGGCGGTACAAGTCGGGCAGGGTTTTGACCGCGCCGCCATCCACCAGTTGCTCCACCAGTTTGTCGCCCAGGCCTTCAACTTCAACTGCGCGGCGCTGGGCGAAATGCAGGATTGCCTCTTTGCGTTGCGCACCGCAAAACAGGCCGCCGGTGCAGCGGTAGTCGGCTTCTTCTGCTTCGCGCACCGCAGCCGAGCCACAAACCGGACATTGGCGCGGCATGGTGAAGAGGGGTGCGTCTTGCAGGCGCTTCTCAAGCAGCACCGCCACCACCTCGGGGATCACGTCGCCAGCACGGCGGACGATCACGGTGTCGCCCACGCGCACGTCCTTGCGGCGGGCTTCGTCTTCGTTGTGCAAGGTGGCGTTGGTCACCGTGACGCCACCCACAAACACGGGGGTCAGCTTGGCTACGGGCGTGAGCTTGCCAGTGCGGCCTACCTGCACATCAATGGCCACCACGGTGGTGAACTGCTCTTGCGCTGGGTATTTATGCGCCACCGCCCAGCGAGGCTCTCGGGTAACAAAGCCCAGCCGCTGTTGCAGCGCCAGGTCGTTGACCTTGTAGACCACGCCATCAATGTCAAATGGCAATTGGTCGCGCAGCGCGCCAATGCGCTGGTGAAACGCAATTAATTCAGCAGCACCCAGCGCCAGTTGGGTTTGCGCGGCCACCGGGAAACCCCAGGATGCAAGCGCCTGCAGCAGTGCCAAGTGCGTGCCAAAGTGCGCTTCGCCCTGCGCCGCTGGTGCAACCTCGCCCACGCCATAAGCAAAAAAACTCAAAGGCCGTTGCGCCGTAACGGCGGGATCGAGTTGGCGCACCGCGCCCGCAGCGGTGTTGCGCGGGTTGATGTAGGTTTTTTCGCCTTTGTCACGCTGGCGCTGGTTGAGAGTTTCAAAATCATCGCGACGCATGTAAACCTCGCCACGCACTTCAAGAATTGCAGGGGCATCGCCAGTCAGCCTGAGCGGAATCTGCCCGATGGTGCGGCAGTTTTGTGTAACGTCTTCGCCGGTCTCGCCGTCGCCACGGGTAGCGGCCTGCACCAGCGTGCCGTGTTCATAGCGCAGGTTGATGGCCAGGCCATCAAATTTCAATTCGGCGGCGTAAGCCACCGGGTTGTCGGTAGGCGTCAAGCCCAGCTCTTTGCGCACACGGGTGTCAAAGTTCTGGGCACCGCTAGCTTGCGTGTCGGTTTCAGTACGGATGCTGAGCATGGGCACAGCATGGCGCACAGGCGCAAACTGCGCCAGTGGTGCGCCACCCACGCGCTGCGTGGGCGAATCGGCACGCACCAGCTCGGGATGCGCGGCCTCCAGCGCCTGCAATTGCTGGAACAAATCGTCGTAATGCGCATCAGGCACCTCGGGCGCGTCCAGCGTGTAGTAGCAATGGGCGTGGTAATGCAGTTGTTCACGCAACACCCGGGCGGCTTGCGCCGCTTCTGAATCAATAGCGTCTGGCGCTTTCACTGCATGCGCCAAGGCACCCAAGGGCATTGAATCCGGCATGGGCGCTAGCTGAACAGCCGCCGCGCCAGCGGCGAGCCCGCGCTGAGATCACGCGCGTCCAGCACGTCATAAAGCTGCTCCAGGCTGGCGCCAATGGTGTCCAGGCCATCGAGGCTGATGGCATGGCCCGCATCGTCGATGATGGTGCCCTCCATACGCGAGGCCAGCGCCAGCGCTGATTCGCGCATGCGCACAAAAGGCTGCTCGGCGCGGTTCACCTGCGGCGCATCCAGGCTGAGTGTGACCTCATGCAAGGCCGACTGAAGCGGGTCGTCGGCCAGTGCGGCGCGCGGGTCAAACGCCAGCGACAACACACCCGGCAAGCCGGCCTGGCTGGCTGGCAAGACCATGCGCCCAGCAATTGAGGCGGGCACAAAGCCCAGGCGCTGCGCATGCTGCTGCACGTAGCCGGGGCTCCAGGCGGCACTGAGGGCACGCAGGGTAAAACTGATTTGCGCGTCGTGCTGGCTGGCAAAGTCGTCGAGTTCGCGGGCGCGCGCCACCTCGCCCAGCATGTCGGGAAAATCGGGCTCGCCACCCACCGCGTCGGCAAAGGACTGCGTTTTGATGACAAATTCAGAGAACTCGATTTCGTTCAACGCGCCTGTGCGGTTGGCCAGTTGGACACCGGCCTGAAAGGCCTGGTAGCGCTGGCCGGGCTGCGGCCACTCCCAAGTTAGGGTGGTGGCGTTCTGTCCTTCGACAGCAAACGGCTTGCTGCCAACGCGGCGTGTGGGCGGCATGCTGGCCAGGGCCAGGTCACCCGAAACCAGGGCTTCGAGGGGGATTGGCGCAATCACGTCAATCAGCGCGTCAAGCGCGGGCTTTTTATCAAGTAGTGCGGCAGCTTCTTTGCCTGGCAAGAAAAACTGCGGCTCCAGGCGCTCGCTGTCGCCGGGCAAACCAGGCGAGTCGGCTATTGGCGGCGCACCTTCGGTGGCAGCTGGTGGTTGCTGCGGCTCAGGAAGCTTGGGCGCGCTTTTTTGGGTTTTCCAGGCGTTGTAGGCCACCACACAGGCCAGCACCACGCCACCTGCCACCGCCATGCCAACTTGCAGGCTGCTGCTCATTGGGTAGTTTCAGCCAGGGACGACAGCGCAAACTCCATATCTACCGCCACAATGCGCGAAACGCCCTGCTCCTGCATCGTCACACCAATGAGCTGTTGTGCCATTTCCATGGCAATCTTGTTGTGGCTGATGAACAGGAACTGGGTTTCCTGCGACATGCGCGTCACCAGCTTGGCATAGCGTTCGGTATTGGCGTCGTCCAGCGGTGCATCGACTTCATCGAGCAGACAAAACGGCGCGGGGTTGAGCTGGAAGATGGCGAACACCAGCGCAATGGCGGTGAGCGCTTTTTCCCCGCCGGAGAGCAATTGGATGCTCTGGTTTTTCTTGCCTGGCGGCTGCGCCAGCACCTGCACACCGGAGTCCAGGATTTCAGCACCCGTCATCACCAGGCTGGCCTGGCCGCCGCCAAACAGCTCGGGGAACATCTTGCCAAAGTGCTGGTTGACGGTTTCAAATGTGCTGCCCAGCAGGTCGCGGGTTTCCGCGTCGATCTTGCGAATGGCGTCTTGCAGCGTCGTCATGGCGGCCATCAAATCAGCGTTTTGCGCGTCCAGAAACTGCTTGCGTTCACGCGAGGTGGTGAGCTCATCGAGCGCCGCCAGATTGACCGCCCCCAATGCGGCAATGCCGCGCTGCAAGCGCTCAATGTCGGCCGCCAAGCTGCTCAATTTGACAGCGCCTTGCACTACCGACTCAGCCAATGCGGCTTCATCGGCCTTGGCCTCTTGTAAAAACTGCGCGAACTGCGCGCCACCCAGTTGCGCGGCTTGCGCCTTGAGCTGCCAGTCGGTCAGGCGCTGGCGCAGCGGGTCGAGTTCGCGCTCGAGCTGCAGGCGGCGCTCGTCGCTGGCGCGCAGCTTGGCGGTGAGGTCGTCGTATTCGCTGCGGCGTGCAGCCAGCGCGGACTCGCGCTCGGTCTTGATGGCCAGCGCATCCTGCAAGCCAGCCTGCGCAGCGCTGCTGGACAGGCGGGCCAGCTCGTCTTGCGCCTGCGCTTGGTCGGCTGCCAGGGTTTGCAGTTGCTGAGCGGCCATGTCCAGACTGCGCGCCAGTTCACTGCCGCGCGATTGCAGACTACGCAGCGCAAATTGCGCCTCTTGCGCCTGCTGCTCCAGCACGCGCTGCTGTTCGCGCGCCGCTTGCAGTTGGCGCTCAGCAGCTATGACGGCGTCGTCCAGGCTGGCGTGCTGCTCCTGGGTTTGTGCCAACTCCACATCGAGTGCTTCAAATTGGGTTTGCGCGCCCTCGCGGCGGGTTTGCAGGCTGGTTAACTGGCCGTCAATATCGGTCAATTCAGTGGCCAGTTGGCCGGCGCGGTCGCGCGTTTGCGCGGCCTGCTGGGCCAAACGCAGCACCTGCACTTGCAGGCTGTGGCTGGTGTTTTGCGCCTGCTGCGCATCACGACGCAAACCCACCAGGCGCTGGCTGGCTTCGTTGTAAACAGCCTCGGCGCGCACCAGCGCAGCGCGCGACTCTTCGGCCATCAGGCTTTGGGCGCGGCATTGCTTGTCAAGATTTTCAATTTCCTGGGCGCGTGCCAGCAGGCCGGCCTGCTCGGAATCGGGGGCGTAAAAGCTCACGCTGTGGCGTGTCACCGCATGGCCTGCGGGCACGTAAATCGCTTCGCCGGGCTGCAATTTTTCGCGCAGTTGCAGGGCGTCGGCCAAGCTGGCTGCGCTGTAGCAGCCGTGCAGCCAATCAGAGAGAAGCGCTTTTTCGCCGGCGTCACTCAGGCGCAGGCGCTCGGCCAGGGTGGGCAGCGCAGCGTTGGCCACCGGGCCAGCGGCCAGCGGCAGCTTGAAAAACACCAGCTTGGCGGGCGGCGCGTCGCTGGCCTGCCTGGCAAAAGCCTGCACCTGCTCCAGTTGCGAGACTTCCAGTGCGCCCAGGCGCTCACGCAGCGCGCCCTCCAGCGCGTTTTCCCAACCGGGCTCGACATGAATGCGGCTCCACAACGCGGCCAGGTTCTCCAGCCCGTGTTTGGTCAGCCAGGGCTTGAGCTTGCCATCGGTCTTGACTTTGTCCTGCAGCGCCTTGAGGGCTTCGGCACGCGCTGACAAATCGGCGCGCTTGGCAGCCTCGGCATTGGCCGTTTGCTGCTGGGCGCGGCGTTGCTCATCGAGCTGCGGTAACTGCTCTTGCAGCTCCTGCACCTTGGCCTCGGCGCTGGCTTGGGTTTGCTGCGCATCGGCCAGTTGGGCTTGCAGGCTGCGCAGGTGCGCCTCATCGGGCGCAACCAGCGATTGCTGGTCTTTGGCCAGCCGCTCGTGGCGAGTTTGCAGGCTGCGCGACTGCTCGTCGATATGGCGCTGCTCGGTGGCCAGCACCTGGATTTTTTGCTGCACTTGGCTCACGGTGGCGCGCTGCGCATTGGCTTGGCCTTGAGCCGCCTGCAATTGCGCTTGCAGCTCGGGCAACTGCGCCGCGTGTTGCTGGCTTTGCACCACCACTTGGGCGCTGGCTGCTTGCGCTTGCGTGATTTCACCCGCCAGCGTTTGGGTTTGGGCTGTGGCGTCAGCCTGGCGCTGCGCCCACTGCTGGCTTTGCGCCGCAAGCTGGGCCAAGCCTTGCTCCATGCGCTGGCGGCCCTCTTGCACAAAACGGATTTCGGCCTCCAGCCGCCCGACCTCGGCGCTGGCCTCATACAGCTTGCCCTGCAACTGGTTGACGCCATCGCCACTGGCGTAATGCGCTTGCCGCAAGGTTTGCAGGCCGCTCTCAATACTGCGTAAATCGGCCACGCGTGATTCAAGCTGGATGCTGGCCTGGGCATGCTCGGCCTGCAGGCGTTCGGCCTCTTTTTGCGCCTGCTCGCGCTTCAAGAACCACTGCTGCTGCTGCTTGAGGGTCAGTTCGGCGTTGAGCGCGTGGTAACTGGTGGCCACCTCGGCCTGCGCCTCCAGCTTGTCCAGCGCGGCGCCCAGTTCGCGCAGAATGTCTTCCACGCGCGTCAGGTTTTCCTGCGTGTCGCTCAGGCGGCTTTCGGTTTCGCGGCGGCGCTCCTTGTATTTGGACACGCCAGCGGCTTCTTCCAGAAACAGCCGCAGCTCCTCGGGCTTGCTTTCAATGATGCGGCTGATGGTGCCCTGGCCAATGATGGCGTAGGCGCGCGGCCCCAGGCCCGTGCCCAGAAACACGTCCTGCACATCGCGGCGGCGCACCGGCTGGTTGTTGATGTAGTAGCTGCTGGTGCCGTCGCGCGTGAGCACGCGCTTGACAGCAATCTCGGCAAACTGGCTCCACTGGCCACCGGCGCGCTGGCTGGCGTTGTCAAACACCAGCTCTACCGAGGCGCGCGAGGCACTTTTGCGGCTGGTGGTGCCGTTGAAGATCACGTCCTGCATCGACTCGCCGCGCAGCTCGCTGGCGCGGCTCTCGCCCAGCACCCAACGCACCGCGTCCATGATGTTGGACTTGCCGCAGCCATTGGGGCCGACCACGCCGACCAGTTGACCGGGCAGCACGAACTGGGTGGCGTCGGCAAACGACTTGAAGCCTGATAACTTGATGGATTGGAGACGCACCGTGATAAATCCGCAGGTCAGCCAGGCAGGCAGCTGACGCTGCGGCTGACTGGCCTTGGTAAACGCGTTGGCAAAGCGCCATGATACCGCGTGCGCCAGCGTTAACTGGCTATTGAAACCCCTCCAAATGACAGCACAAATGACACCAAATTAAATGGCATTGGCTGTCAAAAATACGGGCCCTGGCACCAATTGAGCTGGCTCAGGCTGCCAGCGCATATTCCCCGCCTCGTGCCAGCGCCCGCTGGTAAGCCGGGCGGGCGTGAATGCGCTGCAAAAAGCCCATCAGACCGGGGCGGCTGGCGTTCAGGCCACCGCGTGCGGCCGCCGCCTCCACTACAAAGCTCAATTGAATGTCGGCAGCGCTGAAGTCGGCCCCGGCAAACCAGGTAGTTTTGCCAATTTCAGCTTCCAGGTAATTCAGGTGGCTGGTAATTTGCGGGGTGATGAACGCTTTTTTCACATTCGCTGAAATGGCCTTGGCAACCGGTTTGACAAAAAACGGCATTGGCGTGGTTTCAATCTTGTCAAACACCAGCTTGAGCAGCAAGGGCGACATGGCGGAGCCCTCGGCGTAGTGCAGCCAGTAGGTGTAGCGCAGGCGCTCTGGCGTGCCGCGCTCGGGGGCCAGGCCCTTGCCTGCGCCGTAGCGGTCAACCAGGTATTCGGTGATGGCGCCGGATTCAGCCACCACCAGCGCACCGTCGGTCAGCACCGGCGATTTGCCCAGGGGGTGGATTTGCCGCAGTTCGGGCGGTGCCAGCATGGTTTTGGCATCGCGCTGGTAGTGTTTGATTTCGTAGGGCAAGCCCAGCTCTTCCAACAGCCAGAGCACCCGCTGCGAGCGGGAATTGTTGAGGTGGTGAACGGTGATCATGGGTCGGCCCTGAAAAATGACGAATGTAGCGCACCGCAGCTGCGCTGGATTTGCTCTGTTAACGATAGTAAAAAACCATAGCGCTACCCGCACGTTTGTATTGGTCTTGAGGCGCTTTAAGGCATCAAAAAATGGCCTAAAAGCTTAAAAAACAGCCCTAACGCACCCGCGGGCAGGCCAAAAGGCGGTTGGCGGGCCAAAAATCAAGAAAACAAGGCCTTTTTGAGGTGCCAAAAAGTGCTTTTATCCAATACTGGCGTGCGGGTAGCGCTCTACTTTTTT
>JAKFVA010000004.1 GCA_021732385.1 Burkholderiales bacterium
CGTTGATGGCCATGGCGGCTTTTGCCGTTCTTGCGGATGTGCTGACCTTGACAGCTTGGACAGGTGGTGTTCATGCCGGCATCATGGCAGATAAAGGATTCGAAATCAATACCTATTTAGCAATCCCCGATAGCGCTGGCGCACAATCTGCGCAGCGCTACGGGTGGGGGGGTTGGGGCCAACGCGGCTAGCAGCGCGTCAAAACCGAAAAAATTAAGTGGGGTGACTGATGGGGCTCGAACCCACGACAACCAGAATCACAATCTGGGACTCTACCAACTGAGCTACAGCCACCACTGGAAATAAATTATAGCCCCGCCCTACTGCGCTTGGCCAGACGCCGCCGATGCGTCCGGCTTAGGGGTGGGCTCTGCCACCTTGGCCAGTGTTTTGTGGCGCACCCGCAATAAGTTGTAGTAAGCCTGGTTTTCGGCGGCGGCGGCCCATTGTGAAAACTGGGTTCTGCCCTGCTGCACGCTCTCGGGCGGGGGCGTGCGCGGCACCACCTTGTTGACACGGACCACGGCATACCCCTCGCTGCCCACGTCCACGCCCACCCACGCTGGCAAGGCTGCGGGGTCGGCCCGCAAAGCGGCTTCCACCACTTTGAAGGGTTGTTTTTGCGACTGGTCACGCGCCACCACCAGCGCCGTGGACAACGCTGTGGTTGCCGAGCCCGCCTTGAAAGCCGCCAATTGCGCCGCGCCCTCCTTGGCTGCCATGGCCGCGCCCTGCGTGGCCAGCAATTGCTCGCGCACCAGCGCTTTGACCTCGGCAAAGTCTTGTGTGCGGGCCGGTGTGTATTTGACAATGCGCGCCGCCACCAACTGGTTGCTGGCGGTTTCAATCGCCTGCGTATTGCGCTTCTTGTCAACCGACTCCGGCGAAAAAACCGCGTTCAGAAATTTGGCATTGGCAAACAGGCCCGAGGCCAGCCGGTCCGGCTGACGGGTGACTTTGCTGGCGGTTTTAAGCTCCAGCTTCAAACGCTCGGCCGTGGGCTTGAGGCTGTCAGGCTGGTCGTAAACCGCGTTGGTAAAAGTCTCGGCAATCTCGGCAAATTTGCGTTGCGCCTGCTGCTTTTTCAAATCAGTTTCGATGCTGGGCTTCATTTCTTCAAAGCTGCGCGATTGGGGTAGCTTGATGTCGGTCAGCTTGATGATGTGGTAGCCAAAATCGGTTTCGACGACCGGGCTGATATCGCCCGATTTCATGGAAAAAGCGGCATCTTCAAACGGTTTGACCATGGCACCGCGCGCAAAGAAATCCAGGTCGCCGCCGTTGCTGGCTGAGCCGGGGTCTTGGGAGTTTTTCTTGGCCACATCGGCAAAGCTCTGCGGTGCTTTTTGCACGGTCGCCAATAATTCATCCGCCTTGGCCTTGGCTTTTTGCCGCTCAGCCGGGGCAGCGCTTTTGGGCGAGGCAATCAAGATGTGGCTGGCGCGCCGCTCTTCCAGGCCGCTCAGGCGGGCGGCATTTTGCTCGTAGTAGGCACGCAGGTCTGACTCGCTCAATGTAATGCTGTTCTTCACCGCGTCCAGATCAAGCACCAGGTACTCGATGTCGGCCTGCTCGGGCGCCTGGAACAACGCCGGATTGGCTTGGTAAAAAGCCTGCAGAGCCGCATCGTCGGTATTGACTTGGTTAAAAAAATCAGCGGGCCGGTAGCGCAGCACCTGGATTTCACGCTGCTCAAAAAAAGCATTCAGGGCCAGGTCGGCCAATGCATTAGGCGAAAAGCCGGTTTGCGCCACACCCGCCAGCACCTGGCGGCTCGACAGGTCGGCTCGCACACTGGCCTCAAACAGCTCGGGCGTCATGCCTTGCGCGCCCACCAGTTGGCGATAACGCTCCATGTCCAGGCTGCCATCGGGTTTACGCAGGCTTGCAATCGCCTCGTTGCTTTGCAGGTCACGCGCCAGGCGCTGGTCAGAGGTCAATAATTTGGCTTGCCGCGCCTGCACCGCCAGCACCTTGTCGCGGATCAGGCGCTCAAGCGTCGCGTAGCGCGCCTCGGGCGTGTCAAACAGCTTGACATCAAGCGAGGGGGCGGTCTGGCGCAGGCGCTCGACCTCGTTTTTGTGCGCGTTGTCCCATTCGGTTTGCGTAATTTCCTGGCCCGCCACGCTGGCCACGGATGCGCCTTTTTCCTTGAACCCGCTGTAGCCCTCCAGGCCAAACAACACAAAGGAGGGAACGATCAGCAAGAACAGCAGAAACTGCATGATCTTGGTGTGTTTTCTGACGAAATCAAACATGCTTGCATCTTTCAACAACAACAACAAAAAAGGCGAACCGGGTGTTCGCCTTTTTGCAAGTGGCTTGTGGAGTGGTGGGTGCTGACGGGCTCGAACCGCCGACCTACGCCTTGTAAGGGCGCCGCTCTACCAACTGAGCTAAGCACCCCACAGCAACCGCTGTCAATTCAGGGCATCTTTCAACGCCTTGCCGGGGCGAAACTTGGGCACTTTGGCGGCCTTGATTTTAATCGAAGCGCCGGTGCGCGGGTTGCGTCCGGTGCGCGCGGCGCGGCGGCCCACGGTGAACGTGCCAAACCCGACCAGCGATACCGAGCCGCCTTTTTTCAAGGTGGTTTTAACCGCCCCAATCGTAGATTCCAGCGCGCGCGCGGCGGCCGCCTTGGAGATGTCTGCGTGTTGTGCAATGTGATCGATCAATTCGGTTTTATTCACAAAAAACCCCTCATATCAAGTAATTGTTGGTCGGTCTGTTGGGTGTCTGACATTTGGCCCGAGCTGCCAGAGCAAAAAAATATTCTAACGGTTTAGCCGCATGCTGGGCAGTAGCGTTACGCATTTATGCGCCCCTAAGTGCATTAATTCAGCGCCTGCGCAATCGCCTTGCCCACATCGCCGGTTTTTGCCTTGCCGCCCAAATCGGCGGTGCGAGGTGCGCCGCTGTCAGGTTGCAGTACGCTTTCAATGGCACGCAGCACGGCGTCGTGCGCCGCCCGGTAGCCCAGAAAATCCAGCATCAGTGCACCGCACCAAATCTGCCCAATCGGGTTGGCCAGTTGTTTGCCCGCAATGTCGGGGGCCGAGCCGTGCACCGGTTCAAAGAGTGATGGGAAACGCCGATCGGGGTTGAGGTTGGCGCTGGGGGCGATGCCAATGGTGCCGGTGCAGGCGGGGCCAAGGTCGCTCAAAATATCACCAAACAGATTGCTGGCCACGACCACGTCAAAAAAATCCGGGCGCTGCACAAAGTGCGCCGTCAGGATGTCGATGTGGAATTTGTCCACCCGCACATCGGGGTACTGCTGGGCCATCAGCTCCACCCGCTCGTCCCAATAGGGCATGGTAATCGCTATGCCGTTGGACTTGGTGGCACTGGTCAGGTGTTTCTTGGGCCGGGCCAGCGCTTGCTCAAAGGCAAACTTGAGCACCCGGTCCACCCCCACGCGCGACATCACGGTTTCCTGCATCACGATCTCGCGCTCGGTGCCGGGGTACATGCGCCCGCCAATGCTCGAGTACTCGCCTTCGGTGTTCTCGCGCACGATCAACATGTCGATCTCGCCGGGCGCGCGGGCGCTGCCGTCCCTGCGCACCACGGGCGCAATGATGCCGGGCATGAGCCGCGCCGGGCGCAGGTTCACATACTGGTCAAACTCGCGCCGGAACAAAAGCAGCGAACCCCACAGCGAGATATGGTCAGCTACTTTCTCGGGCCAACCCACAGCGCCAAAATAAATAGCGTCGTGGCCGCCAATCTGGTCTTTCCAGTTGTCCGGCAGCATTTGGCCGTGCCGCTCAAAATAATCCCAGCTGGAAAAATCAAAGTGGTCAAACTGCAAGTCAAGGCCAAACTTGACCGCCGCTGCCTCCATGACGCGCAAGCCCTCGGGCATTACCTCTTTGCCAATACCGTCGCCAGCAATCACCGCAATTCTTTTTTTAGCCATGTTTCAACTCCACAGGTTTCACCACCCAGCTGACGCCCCAGGCCGTCAGCACAATACCGCCCACCGTGACCAGCGTCACGGGTTCGGCAAACAATAACCACGCCATCACGGCGGTGCAAGGGGGCACCAGGTACAGCAATGAAGTCACTTGCGTGGCCGCGCCTTTTTGAACCAGCAGGTAATACAAGGAGCTGCCACCCAAAGTCAGCACCAGGACCGACCAGGCCATCGCCCCGACAAACTGCCCCGTCCACTGAATGCGCTCGGCCTCCAGGAAAGACAGCGGCAAAATCACCAGCAACCCCGCCAGCAGCTGCACCGCGCTGGCGCTGCGCACATCGCAAGGCAGGACAAAACGCTTTTGATACAGCGTGCCCACCGTGATGCTGCACAAGGCCAGCAGCGTGGCTCCCAGTGTCAGCCAAGTCACTTCATTGCCCTGCCCGAGCTTGCCACCCACCACCAACGCCAGCCCGGCAAAACCCAGCGCCAGCCCAGCCCATTGACGGCGGCTGGCCTGCTCGTCGGCCTTGCCCATTTGCGACAACCACACGGCGGTGAGCACCGGCTGCAAACCCACAATGAGCGACGCCAGGCCCGAGCCCATACCCGCTTTGACAGCCGTCCAAACACCCCCCAGATAACCCGCCTGAAGCAGCACGCCAACCACCGCCAGGTGCAGCCACTGCGTGCGGCTGCGCGGCCAGGCCACACGCGCCAATACGATCCACACCAGAAAGCACAAGATGGACAAGGCAAAGCGCAAGGCAATGAAATTCATGGGCGGTGCCAGCGGCATGCCGTAGCGCGCCACAATGAAGCCGGTGCTCCAGATGAACACAAAAACCCAGGGCATGGCCCGCACAAGTGCGTCTTGTGGCTGCGCAGCCGACGTCCCCGGAACCACACTCATTTGGCGCGTGCCCTGATTTCTGGCAAAGCCTTTTGCAGGTAATACACCATCGACCACACGGTGAGAACGGCCGCAATCCAGATCAGCCAGCGGCCCCAGACGCCGGTGTGGATGAAGCCCAGCAACACACCGTCAAACAGCAAAAAGGGGATCGCCACCATTTGTGCGACGGTCTTGAATTTGCCGATGCGGTGCACCGCCACGCTTTTAGAGGCACCAATCTGCGCCATCCATTCGCGCAGGGCAGAAATGGCGATTTCCCGGCCAATGATGATCAGCGCCACAAACACATCGACCCGGTTCAGGTGCACCAGCACCAAGAGCGAGGCGCAGACCAAAAACTTGTCGGCCACCGGGTCAAGAAAGGCACCAAAAGAAGAGGTCTGGTTGAGCTTGCGCGCAAGGTAGCCATCAAGCCAGTCAGTCAGGGCAAACACCACAAACATCACGGTGGCCACCAGATTGGCAGTGGCAGGCGCGTAATCCAGGTAAAACACACCCACGATCAACGGAATCGCAAAAATCCGCGTCCACGTTAGCAAAGTGGGGATGGTCATGAACATGCAAAGCATTGTGGCACGCCATAGTGGTGCGCCGCCTCTGTGCATGTTGGAGCGCGTAAGCCAAATGGCTAATGCAAAGCCCGGTAAATCTGCTCGGCCAGTTCGCGCGAAATGCCATCCACCGTGATCAAATCTTCCACCGTGGCTTGCGCTACACCACGAATGCCGCCAAAACGCTGCAACAGGCTGGCGCGTTTTTTGGGGCCAATTCCGGCAATGTCTTCGAGCTTGCTGCTGCCAGTACGCACCTTGGCGCGGGCGGCGCGCATGCCGGTAATGGCAAAGCGGTGGGCTTCGTCGCGGATTTGCGCCACCAGCATCAGGGCCGCCGAATCGGGCGGCAGCGTCACTTTGGCGCGCCCATCGGCAAATACCAGCTCTTCCAGGCCCACTTTGCGCGCCAGCCCTTTCTCCACCCCCACCAGCAATGACAGCGGCAAACCCAGCCCCTCAAACACCTCACGCGCCACGCCCACCTGGCCGCGCCCGCCATCTATCAGCACGGCATCGGGCATGCGCACGGCGCTGCTGGTTGCGTCGATTTGCGCGGCTTCCACCAGCTTGCTGTAGCGGCGCGTCAGTACCTGGCGCATGGCGGCGTAATCGTCTCCCGGCGTAATGCCTTCAATCTTGTAGCGCCGGTATTGCGCGCTTTGCATCTTGTCGCCCTCAAACACCACGCAAGAAGCCTGGGTCGCCTCGCCTGCCGTGTGCGAAATATCAAAGCATTCAAAGCGCAGGCGCTCGGTCTGCCCGTCGGCCCGCTCCAGGTCCAGCACCTGCGCCAGCGCCTGCGTTCGAGCGCGTTGCGAGCCTTCTTCGGCCAGCAAACGGGCCAGTTGGATGCGGGCATTTTTTTGCGCCATCTCCAGCCAGATACGGCGCTGTTCACGCGGCTGGTGCGTCAGATTCATTTTGATGCCGGTTTGCTCCGACAGCGCCGTCAGCAGCCCGGCAGACACTGCATGGCTGGTCACCAGCGAGGGCGGCGCGGCTATTTGCAGATAGTGCTGGGCAATAAAGGCTTCGAGCACGCGCGCTTCGGTCTGCGCGGTGGCGGCTTCGGTTGTGCTGGCCTCGGTATCGGTTGAGGTGTCGGTTGCGGTATCGGTTGGGGTATCCATTGGCGTGTCGGCAGCAGCAGTGCCCGGCATTGCCTCAGCGGCATCGCTTTCGTCAAGCACCATAGCCAGCGCGTCTTGCACATGCAGCGGAAAGTAGGGCCTGTCGCCCAGGTGCCGCCCGCCACGCACCATGGCCAGGTTGACGCAGGCTTTGCCGCCTTGCACCACCACAGCCAGTATGTCGGTGTCGCGCTCCAGCGCGCCACTGCCATTGGACTCCATGCTTTGCTGGTGCAGCACGCTGGACAGCGACGCTATCTGGTTGCGCACCTCCGCCGCCTGCTCAAACGCCAGTTGCCCCGACAGCTCCATCATGCGTGCCTCCAACGTCTGCAGCACAGTTTGCGTTTCGCCCTGCAAAAAGGCCTCGGCGTCCTGCACGTCGCGGGCGTATTGCGCAGGCGTTACCAGGTTGACGCATGGACCCGAGCAACGCTTGATTTGGTAGAGCAGGCACGGCCGCGTGCGGTTGGCAAACACCGTGTCCTCGCAGGTGCGCAGGCGAAACACCTTTTGCAAAAGCTGTATGGTTTCGCGCACCGCCCAGCCGTTTGGATAGGGGCCAAAGTAGCGGTGCTTTTTGTCGATAGTGCCGCGGTAGTACGTAATGCGCTCAAAAGCGTGGGCCGCAATCTTCAAATACGGGTAGCTTTTGTCGTCGCGAAACAGAATGTTGTAGCGCGGGTGCAGCGCTTTGATCAGGTTGTTTTCCAGCAGCAGTGCCTCGGCTTCCGAGCGCACCACCGTGGTTTCCATGCGCACAATCTTGCCAACCATGTAGCCAATGCGCGTGCCGCCGTGGTTCTTTTGAAAATAACTAGACACGCGTTTTTTCAAGTCGCGCGCCTTGCCCACATAAAGCAAGGCGTCGGCGGCGTCAAAGTAGCGGTACACCCCCGGAAGTGGCGGCAGCGCAGCCACCTGGCTCAGCAGGGCTTCATTGAAAATCTGGGGCATAGCCACTATTGTGTGGCCAAGCCGCCCGGCGGCACTGGCAAGGTGGCTTGGCGTGGACAATTCAGCCATGCACAGCAGTCCTTCAAACCCCAGCCGCAGCAGCCTGGCCTGGACTATTTTTTGCCAGGTCATCGACAACCTGGGCGACATTGGCGTGTGCTGGCGGCTGGCCTGCAACCTGGCCGCACGAGGCCAGCAAGTGCAGTTGTGGGTAGACGACCCCAGTGCCTTGCAGTGGATGGCTCCTGCTGGCTACCCCGGCGTGAGCGTGCAGCGCTGGGCCGCCGACAGCGTTATGCCGCGGCCCGGTGACGTGGTGGTAGAGGCCTTTGGCTGCGCACTAACTCCTGAATTCATAGCGTCAATTGCCCACTGTGCATGCGCCAGAGCACAAAAAGGCTTAAAACAACCAGTCTGGATCAACCTGGAATACCTCAGCGCCGAGCCCTATGTGGAGCGCAACCACCGCTTGCCCTCGCCGCAACCCAATGGCCTGACCAAGCACTTTTTTTACCCCGGCTTTACGCCCCTGACTGGTGGTTTGCTGCGTGAGCCTGATTTGCTGGCACGCCAAGCGGGCTTTGACCGTACCGCTTGGCTGCAAGCGCAAGGCATAGCCTGGCAAGGCGAGCACCTGATCAGCCTGTTTTGCTACGAACCGCCAGCGCTTGGCCAATTGCTGGCGCAACTGCGCGCAGGCCCTGCGCCTGCGCAGCTGTTGGTCACACCCGGGCGTGCGCAGCAGGCGTTAGCACAAGCGCTTGAGCGGCTGGGGACCGATCTGGCTGCGCCAAGCAGGTTGCGCATCACCCATTTGCCCTACCTCAGCCAGCCCGATTTTGACCACTTGCTGTGGGCTTGCGACTTCAACTTTGTACGTGGTGAAGATTCCCTGGTGAGAGCGCTGCTGGCAGCGCGGCCTGATGCGCTGGGTGTTTTGCAAGCCGTGCCGTTTGTCTGGCAGGTTTACCCCCAATCCGACAACGCCCACCACGCCAAGCTCAGGGCCTTTCTGGCCTGGCTGCAAGCGCCTGCGGCCACTGGCGCGGCGCACCACAGCTGGAGCGGCCTGGCCAATGCAGGTGCGCCCTGTTTGCCCGGCAACCCCGCCGCGCTGGCTGCTGCCCAGCACACCGCTACGCTAGTGCGTGCCCGTCTGCTTGCGCAAAGCGACCTGGCGCAGCAACTCATGGACTTTGTGCAAACCCTGGCAGCCCACAAATAGCGCCCTGCCAAACCCCGCTAAAATCGCAGGCTTTGCACTTAGCTGCCCAATCTGCCGCTTGCTGCGGCCCTACTCTTTCACCACACCATGAAAATCGCTCAAGACATCCGCGCCGGTAACGTCATCATGCACGGCAAAGACCCGATGATCGTGCTGCGCACCGAATACAGCCGTGGCGGCCGCAACTCGGCCACCGTGCGCATGAAGCTCAAAAGCCTGCTCAGCCAGTTTGGCACCGAGGTCGTGTTCAAGGCCGACGACAAGATGGAGCAAGTGATGCTGGACAAAAAAGACTGCACCTACTCCTACTTTGCCGACCCGATGTACGTGTGGATGGACGGCGATTACAACCAGTACGAGGTCGAGTCCGAGAACATGGGCGACGCGCTCAATTACCTGGAAGACGGCATGACCGCCGAGGTGGTGTTTTATGAAGGCAAGGCGCTGTCGGTGGAGCTGCCCACCAGCGTGGACCGCGAAATCACCTGGACCGAGCCCGCCGTCAAAGGCGACACCTCGGGCAAGGTGCTCAAGCCCGCAAAAATAGCCACCGGCTTTGAAATTGGCGTGCCAATTTTTGTGGCGCAGGGCGACAAGGTCGAGATTGACACCCGCACTGGCGAATACAGAAAACGCGTTTGACCCGCCGCGCAGCCGCAAGCGCTTTTGCGTCGGTTGCCCGCATCTGCCCAAAGGCGCCCAACGGCGCCTTTTTTCTTGCCTGCCGCCAGCCGCCTAAGATCGGCCCATGGCCTTTGACTTTGCCCACATCAGCGTGCCTTTTCGCATGCAGCCTGGCTTGCAGCGCATTACGGCCGCGCAGGCGCAGCTCACGCCGCTGCGAAGCGGCAGCGCCTTGCATGCCGAGAAATTGCAGGTCTGCCAGGCGGGCCAAGCCATCTTCAGCGTGCCGGGGTTTGACGCCAGCGCCGCCCTACAAACTGCCACGCGCAGCCTGCCCTTGCAAGTGCGCGCCTTCCTGCCCGATGTCCCATCCGCATTGGATTTAGCGCTGGCGGCAGAGGAAGACCTGTGCGTGATCGACGGCCCCAGTGGGCACCTGGTGTGGCTGTGCGTTTGCACACCCTCTCATTGGAATCCGGCCACCAAAATTGGCCACGACTTTGCCGCCATCCACGCCCCAGTGGCCGACAGCGCCGCCCTGCTGGCCGCTGCCCCGCCGCTGCTGGCGCGTATTACCCAGGGTCCGGCCGCGCAGCGCTACTGGCGTCGGCAGGCGTGGACTATCTCGCCCTCCCCGCGCTACGACCAGCACCCGCTGCGCCAGCCACGCGCGCCATGGCCCACCCAGACCACCCGACCCGCTTCACCCGCTGCCACCAGCAACAGTGCCCATCACTTTGCCAGCCAGTGCTGGCTGCGCTGGGAATGCCAGACACTGCAACCGGTGCTGCACCCGGACTGCAGCACCAGCACGCAAACCCTGTTCAGCATTCGCGTGGGTTTGCTACCTTTGACGCAGGCCGTGCAGCAGCCCTGGCAGGCCAAGCGTCTGGCGGATTCGCTGGCCTCCATGAGCGATGCCGTGCTGACCTACAAAAATCTGCTTCCCGCCCGCGCAGCGCTGTTGGCCTGGTGCGCCACTTTGGCTAGATTAAACAACCCGGAAAACACTGTAAAGCACTACAAAATTGATAGTAAAAAACCATAGCATTACCCGCAAACCAGCAAAGCGTTTAAAGCAGTTTTCTCATCTGAAAAATGCCCATTTTTTCTAAAATTTGGCTGGCCAGCACGCTTTTGCGCCCCCAAACACCCTAGTTAGCCGATTTTTTTGGTTTTTAGCCAGATTTCAAGTACCAAATATCGCGTAAGGCCAGTAGTTATGTGCGGGTAGCGCTATAGTTTTTTACTATTGATTCAGTAGCAAATTTGCCCCCTCGCTGGCGCTAGGCCGAGACCAGACTCAGCCACAATCAAGCCCATGAAAAGCGACGCCTTAATCAAACAACGCGCCCTGGCTGACGCCTGGGACACCCTGCAAGCCCACTCCCAGGACGGCAAGCCGCTGGAGCCGCACGCCTACCGCGTGGCCTTTGCCGACCCCGAATTTTTGCTGCGCCGCGAAACTCGCGGCATCCGCATGCAGCTGGAAATGCTCAAGCCCGACCTGGAACAGCAGGCGCGCGGCATCCAGCAAACTATTGTGGTGTTTGGCAGTGCGCGCTTTTGCTCACCCGAAGACGCGCAAAAACGGCTCGGCACGGCCCTGCAAAGCGGCGATGCCGCGCTGGCTGCCACCGCGCAAAAAATTCTGAAAAACAGCGTCTACTACACCCACGCGCAGCGCTTTGCCACGCTGGTGGCGCTGCACAGCCAGCACCTGGATGTGCAAGACAAGCTGTTTATTTGCACCGGCGGCGGCCCCGGCATCATGGAAGCCGCCAACCGCGGCGCGCACGACGTGGGTGTGCAAAGCGTGGGCCTGTCGATTGCACTGCCCTTTGAGAGCAGCGGCAATGCGTTCATCACGCCGGAGCTCAGCTTCAAGTTCCACTACTTTGCGCTACGCAAAATGCACTTCATGATGCGGGCGAAGGCGCTGGTCGCCTTTCCCGGCGGCTTTGGCACGCTCGACGAGCTGTTTGAGGTAATCACCCTGGTGCAGACCGGCAAGTCGCAACCCGTGCCGATCATCCTGTTTGGCACCAACTATTGGAAACGGCTGGTCAACTTTGACGTGCTGGTGGAAGAAGGCGCGATTTCAGAGCGCGACTTGCAACTGGTGCACTACGTGGACGAGCCCGAGGCGGCGTGGGAGATCATTCGGGCGTTTTATTCGCTGGGATAGTCCGTCTGCCCATCTTTCAGTTGCAGCATGCCCCCTCACGCTGTTGCCGCCGCCCGTGATGTTTGAGGAACAACCCAGCCCGTGGCGAACCATCGAAGCGCCCGATGGCTCGCTGATCAGTCGTCCGCCAGATCACCGGGCAGCAGCGCCTGAGACTGCTCCTGCGGCAGCGCCTCCACCACTTTCAAGGCGCGGCGCATCTGGTTGGTGCGGGTCTGGGCTGTGTCGAGCGTGTCGGTGGCTTTGCGCATCTGGTCGCGCACTTTTTCAACCCATTGGCCGTAGCGTTCAAACTCGGTTTTGACCGCGCCCAACACGTCCCAGACTTGACTGGCCTGCTGCTCCAGCGCCAGGGTTCTGAAGCCCATGTGCAGGCTGTTGAGCATGGCCAGCAGCGTGGTGGGCCCGGCCAGTGTGACTTTGTGTTTGCGCTGCAAGTCGTCCATCAGGCCGGGACGGCGCAGCACCTCGGCGTACAAACTCTCGACTGGCAAAAACAAGATTGCAAAATCGGTGGTGTGGGGCGGCGCCAGGTAGTTGTCGGCAATCGATTTGGCCTCCTGCTTGATGCGCGATTCCAGCGCCTTGGCGGCCGCTTCAGCGGCGGGGGCATCGGCGCGGTCGTGCGCGTCGAGCAGACGCTCGTAATCGTCGCGGGGGAATTTGGCGTCTATCGGCAGCCATACCGGCGCGCCGCCGGCGCTGCGGCCGGGAAAGCGCACCGCAAAATCCACCCGCTGGCCGCTGTCCGGTTTGGTTTCGATTTGCTTGCTGTATTGCTCGTTCGTCAGCACCTGCTCGAGCAACGCTTCGAGCTGCACCTCGCCAAACAGACCCCGGGTTTTAACGTTGGTCAGCACGCGCTGCAAGTCGCCGACACCCTGGGCCAGGCTTTGCATCTGGCCAAGGCCCTTGTGCACTTGCTCCAGCCGGTCGGCAACCAATTTGAAGCTCTCGCCCAGTCGGGTTTCCAGCGTGGTTTGCAATTTTTCGTCAACGGTTTTGCGCATTTCATCGAGCTTGGCGGCATTCTGGGCTTGCAGTTGCGCAAGCTGTGTCTCCAGCGTGCCGCGCACCTCCATCAGGCGACGGGCATTGGCTTCGCTAAGTGCTTGAAGCTGGGTCGACAAGGTGTCCGACAACGTTTTTTGCAGCAGCGTGAGCTGCTGCGCAAACGCATCGATCTGCGCGTTTTGCGTGCGCACGGCTTCGGCGCTTTGCTGAACCAGGGTTTGCTGAAAGGTGGCAAAGGTGGCGCCAAGTTCTTGCCGGCCACTGCGCGCGGACTCGCTGATGTCGCGGCGCACTTCGCGCTCCATGCGCTCCAGCCGCTCGCTGTTGGCGACCTGCGCCAGGCGCAAGCCAGCCAACGCTTCGGCCTGTTCGCTGGCGTTGCTGCCCGCGCGCGGCCTGAACACCAGCCAGAGCAGCAGCGCCAGGTCGAGCAAACCCAGCGCTGCCAGTGCCGCGAGTTCGACTGAAAAACTCATGCGGCAGCGGGCACCGTATTGACGGACGTTCGGGGCGTTTTCCCGCTGAAAAAGTCCAGCAAATTATCGGCGGCCAGATTGGCCATGGCCAAGCGCGTGGGCGTGCTGGAGCTGGCGATGTGCGGAGTGAGCACCACGTTGGAGAGCGCCAGCAAATCAGGATGCACCTTGGGCTCGCCTTCAAACACGTCGAGCCCGGCAGCCGCGATTTGGCCGCTGCGCAAGGCGGTGGCTAGCGCGGCGTCATCGACAATGCCGCCGCGCGCGATGTTGGTCAGCGTGGCGCTGGATTTCATTTGTGCCAACTCGGCTGCGCCAATGGTGTGGTGCGCCTGCGCCGAATACGGCAGCACCAGCACCAGGTGGTCGGCGGTTTTCAAAAGCGCTTCTTTGCTAACGTAGCGGGCCTTGCATTCGGCCTCGGTGGCTGCGTCCAGCCTGGAGCGGTTGTGGTAGATCACTTGCATGCCAAAGCCCAGTGCGCCGCGCCGTGCAATAGCCTGGCCAATGCGGCCCATGCCCAGAATGCCCAGCGTGCTGCCATGCACATCGCTGCCGGCAAATTGATCAAAGCGCCAGTTTTTCCAGTGACCGGCGCGCAAATAATGTTCGCTCTCGGTGATGCGGCGGGCGGTGGCCATCATCAGGGCAAAGCCAAAGTCGGCAGTGGTCTCGGTCAACACGCCGGGGGTGTTGGTGGCCCAGACACCGCGCGCCGTCATGGCGGGCACGTCAAAGTTGTTGTAGCCCACCGCCATGTTGGCGCAAATTTTTAAATCGGGGCAAGCGGCCAGCAGTTCGGCGCTGATGCGCTCGCTGCCGGTGGTGAACGCGCCTTGCTTGCCTTGCAATTTGGCGGCCAATTGCACCGGGGTAAAAAGCGTGTCGTCCTGGTTGGCCTCTACATCAAACTGGCTGGCCAGACGCTGCAAGGTTTCTGGAAACACGGCGCGGCAAACGAGGATTTGGGGTTTGTTCATGGCGTAGTTGAAGGTAGTGCAGTTGATGCGTTGTGCAACAACTGTGGGTTAGCGAAACCAGATCAGTGTGACCAGGGCAAACAGTGGTAGCAGCACCAGGCACGACCAGGCCATGTAGCCAAAAAAGCTGGGCATCTTGACGCCGCGGTCTTCGGCAATGGCTTTGACCATGAGGTTGGGCGCGTTGCCGATATAGCTGTTAGCGCCCATGAACACCGCACCGGCAGAAATGGCCGCCAGCGTCGGGGCCAACGTAGTCATGAGTTGCGCTGGGTCGCCGCCAGCGGTGTTGAAAAACACCAGGTAAGTGGGCGCGTTGTCCAGAAACGAGCTGAGCAAGCCAGTGGCCCAAAAATACATGGCTGGATTGGGTGAACCGTCGGGCCGGGTCACCGCTGACACCACCGCCCCAAACGGGCCGTCAACACCCGCCTTTAGCATGGCAATTACCGGAATGATGGTGAGGAAAATACCGGCAAATAGCTTGGCTACTTCTAGCATTGGTGCCCAAGAGAACTGGTTGGCCTCATGCACCTCGCGAGCGGTGAGTTTGAGCGAGAGCAACGTGACCACCACCAGCCCGGCATCACGCACCAGGCCGGGCAGACCAACTTCGGTGCCCGCCACATTAAACACGACACCCGACTTCCACGCGCCACTCAGCAAGACCAGCCCAATGACCACCGCCAGCAAGGCGAAATTGACCTGGCCGTCAAAGCCGATGTTGCGCGAATCGGGCGTGGGGTCGATGGGCAAGAGTTCTTCACGGTGGCGGTAATACCACCAGTCGAGGGCGTAAAAAATCGCCAGCAGGCAAGCCAGCATGAACAGCGTTTCGGGAAAGATGTTTTTGGCTGTCCAGAAAAAATCCACGCCCTTGAGGAAACCCAGGAACAGCGGCGGGTCGCCCAACGGCGTGAGCGAGCCACCTATGTTTGAGACGATGAAAATGAAGAACACCACCACATGGGCTTTGTTCTGGCGGTTGTCGTTGGCGCGAATTAATGGCCGGATCAAGAGCACCGACGCGCCAGTGGTGCCAACAAAGCTGGCTAGCACAGCACCAATCGCCAAAATGCTGGTGTTCAGGCCCGGACTGCCGTGCAAGTTGCCCCGAATGAAGATGCCGCTCACTACGGTGAACAGCGCCGTGAGCAAAATCACGAACGGGATGTACTCGGCCAGTAGGGCATGCACCAGCCCCACGCCAGCCGCGGCCACACCAAAAACACTGGCAAACGGCAACAGGAAAGCCAGCGCCCAGAGCGCCGCCACCTTGCCATAGTGGTGGTGCCAAAATTGCGGCGCAAGCAGGGGAAACAAGGCAATCGACAGCAAGATGCCGGCAAAGGGCACAGCCCACCAGGCGGACAAACGGCTGCCGTCAAAATCGGCAGCAAAGGCGAGCTGCGGCAGACACAGCAACACGATGCAAGCTAATGAAGCCAGAGGCTTGGAGGAGAAGGCGCGGGTCATGAAGAGGTCTCGGTCAAAGTCGGGCTGGGAATTTCAAATACCTGGCGCAGGTAAGCCACGTATTTCTCATCGTCGCACATGTTTTTGGACGGGGTGTCGCTCAGTTTGGCTACCGGCTGGCCGTTGCAGCGCACCATCTTGATGACGATTTGCAGCGGCACATGCGCGGGCGGGTCAGCCATGTCGTTGGTGAGGTTGGTGCCAATGCCAAAGGCCAATTGACAACGGCCCTGAAAGCGCTGGTACAGCTCGATGGTGCGCGGCACCGTCAGGCCGTCGCTGAAGATGAGCGTTTTGGTAAGCGGGTCAACCCGGTTCTTGCTGTAGTGCGCAATGATGCGCTCGCCCCAGGCAAACGGGTCGCCGCTGTCGTGGCGGGCACCGTCAAAGAGTTTGCAGAAGTACATGTCAAAGTCGCGCAGGAAGGCGTTGATGCCGTAAACGTCGGAGAGCGCAATGCCGAGGTCGCCACGGTACTCACGCGCCCACGATTCAAAGCCAAACACCTGGCTGTCGCGCAGGCGCGGGCCCAGCGCCTGACACGCCTGCAAATATTCATGCGCCATGGTGCCCAGTGGAATCAGGCCCAGCTTCATGGCAAACAGCACATTGCTGGTGCCGGCAAACTGGGCTGGCCGTGTGCTGGCATTTTCAGGCGGCAAGTAGGCGGGGCGTACCGTACCCAGCTGCTTGCTCAGCACGCGCAGCACTTCTTCATGCCAGCTGCGCGAGAAACGGCGGCGGGTGCCGTAATCAGCGATTTTCAGGTCACTCAAGCCTGGCGCTTGCAACTGGCTGATTTTGTGGTCGAGGCGGCGACGGCCCTCCGGCAAATCAGGGGCTTTTAGGGTGTGCCGAAAGTACACCTCATTGACGATAGCAAGCACCGGAATCTCAAACAAAATCGTGTGCAGCCAGGGGCCTTGAATGCGAATGTCCAGCTCGCCATTGGGCAGGGCTGAAACGCTGATGTATTTTTCATTCAGTTTGAACAGCGCTAGAAAATCGACGAAATCGCTTTTGATAAAGCGCATGCTGCGCAGGTAGGCCAGCTCGGCGTCCTGAAATTGCAGGCTGCAAAGCGCGCGTATCTCGGCCAGGATTTCACTGGCGTACTGGCCCAGGGGAATTGGCTTTTCCGAGGGCTGCCCAGCCTCATTGCGCGTGGCTTGCGCGTTGCGGCATTTGAAGCGGTACTCCACTTGCGCACCAGGAAACTGGTGCAGCACCACCTGCATCATGGTGAACTTGTACAGGTCGGTGTCAAGCAGGCTGGTGATGATCATGCCAAATGGTAACCAAAGCCAGTGACCGCATCAGACAGGGATTGCCTTGATATGCCCAGCTTGCAGCAGCAGCACGCGGTCGGCCTGTGCGCTGAGCAGCTCGTTTTGCTCGGCCACCAGCATGGCCATGCCGCTGGCGCGCAATTGCAGCAGCGCGTCGCGAATGGCTTCAACCAGAACCGGCGCAATGCCCTCGCAAGGCTCATCGAGCAGCAGCAGCCGGGGCTGGGTCATTAGGGTGCGGGCAATTGCCAGCATTTGCTGCTCGCCACCGCTCATCTGGCTGGCGCGGCGGCCCAGCATGGGTTGCAAGGCAGGAAACAATTGGAGCACTTGCGCCAGCGTGGCAGTGGCGTTCCCACGCGCCGCAATATGCAGGTTCTCGCGCACGCTGAGGCCGGTAAACAAGCGCCGGTCTTCAGCCACATAGCCCAGGCCAGCCTGGGCGCGGCGGTGGCTTGGCCAGTTTTCAATTGGCTGGCCCTGGTAGCGCAAAATGCCGCTGGCTTGCGCACCCAGGCCCATGATGGCTTGCAGCAACGTGGATTTACCCGCGCCGTTGAGGCCTTGCAGCACCACCAGCTCGCCCTGCCCCACCTGCAGCGACACATCAAACAGCGCCTGCGCCGCGCCATGCCAGGCGCTCAGCTTGCTGACTTCAAGCATGGTCTGTGGCCTTGACTGGCAGCGCATCCGGGCGGGACTTGAAAGAGCGGCCCAGGTAACGGCTGCGCACCACTTCATTGGCAGCTACCACTTGCGGGCTGCCCTGCGCCACCAGCACACCGTCCATCAACACCAAAACCCGGTCGGCGATGCCAAAAACCGCGTCCATGTTGTGTTCGGTGTAGAGCACGGCCAAACCACCAGCGGCCAGCGTACGCACCAGCGCCATCAGTTCGGTGCGCTCGATTGGAGCCAACCCGGCGGCGGGTTCATCCAGCAGCAAGAGCGCCAACTTGGCCTGTGAAGGCAGCGCAGACCCAGGCGTTGCAGTTTGCAAACCAGCCAGCGCCAACGCCAGCTCCAATCGTTTTTTAGCCCCATAAGGCAACGTCAGCGCGTCGCGCTGGGCTTGCTCGTGCAGGCCTACGCGCGCCAACAGGTCCAATGCGGCCTCTGCGTGGCTGTCATCAAGCGTGTTCCAGCCGCGCAAGCCTTGCGGCGCAGTTAGCAGCAATTGCAAGTTTTGCAGTACGGTTAGCGCCTCAAAGGTTTGCGCCACCTGGAAAGTGCGTGCTATGCCCAGGCGCAAGCGTTGTGCCGGTGTGCGGCCCAGCAGCGCCTGGCCATTCCACGCTACTGTCCCGCTGCTGGCAGCCAACTGCCCCGCAATGCAGGCAAAGCAGGTGGACTTGCCTGCGCCGTTGGGGCCAATCAGGGCCACGCATTCACCGGGCTGTACAGCAAAGCTTACGCCATCGAGCGCTTTGACACCACCAAAGTGCTTGACCAGTTGGTTCACTTGCAACGTCATGCGCACTTGCCTTGCCATGAATTTTTAGCCAGCAGGCGCTGCACGCCTCCCAGCAAGCCCGACGGCGCCAGCACCATGATGCACATCACAAACAGACCCAACGCGCCACGCCAATAGTCAAAGCCGCGGCCCAGTTCGGCGCTGGCCCAGGTCAGTACGCCGCTGCCCAGCGCCGCGCCCCACAGGTGGTGTACACCGCCGAGCAACACCACCAGCAGCGCATCGACCGACGTGGCCACGCTGGCCACTGAAGGAAATACCGCCCCCTTATGCGCGGCAAACAGGCCGCCCGCCAGCCCTGCCAGCACTGCACTTTCAACAAAGATACGGTATCGCACCCAGCCCAGCGGCAAGCCCGATGCACCAGCGCGCTGCGGCGCATCCCGCACCGCCTGCAAGGCTGCGCCCAGGGTGGATTGCGTCAGGCGCGCTAATGCCCACACGCTCAGCACTGCGAGGCCCAGCACCAGTGCAAAAAACAAGGGCCGGGTCTGCTCGGTGACCAGAATCAAGCCAATCACGCCGTTGTCGCCACCGGTGACGCCAACCCACTGCGTGGCACTGGCCCACAACACCTGCGCCAGCGCCAATGAGAGCATTGCCAGGTAAACGCCGCTTGAGCGCACCACCACTGCGCCAAATACAGCAGCTACAACCAGTGCGGCCATACAGCCCGCCAGCAATGCCCCCGGCAGCGCCCAGCCCCAGGCCGCATGCGAGAGCGCTGCACCGTAAGCGCCCAGTGCAAAAAATGCGGCGTGGCCAAAACTGACTAGCCCGCCCAGCGCCATCATGGCTTGCAGGCTGAGGCCAAAAATCAGCAAAATGAGCGCGTCAAGCGCGAGCGACTGTCCGTAGTCACCCGTGGTACCTAAAAACCCCAGCAAGACGACGAACGCGGCAAAAGGCAAGGCTTTGGCTGTTTTTCCAGCTGGCTTTGGCAGCCAGTTGAGGTGAAATTTTTGCGGCAATTCACGCGTTGCGTCCGCGTGGGCCGAGCCCATCAAGCCCTGTG
This sequence comes from Burkholderiales bacterium, assembly GCA_021732385.1. GTDB lineage: Bacteria > Pseudomonadota > Gammaproteobacteria > Burkholderiales > Burkholderiaceae_C > JAKFVA01. Next base: position 19,244 of record JAKFVA010000004.1, read on the forward strand.
GACGCAGCGCCAGCACCAGCGCCATGACCACAAACACCAGCACTAGCGTGGCCTGTGGAAACAGGCTCACCCCCAGCGCGTGCACGAGGCCAATCAACAGCGCCGCCAGAAAAGCTCCGCTAATGCTGCCCAGCCCGCCGGTGACCACCACCACAAAGGTTTCCACAATCACGTTCATGTCCATTTGCAAATGCGCGGGCTCACGCGGCAACTGCAAGGCGCCGCCCAGGCCAGCCAATGCACAACCCAGCACCACGGCCCCCAACATCAAGGGTTTGGGATTGATGCCCAAAGCGCCCAGCATGGCGCGGTCTTGCGTGGCAGCACGCAGGCGCTGACCAAAACGGCTGCGTGTGAGTAGCCCATGCAGGCCCAGCCAGACCAGCGGCCCCAGCGCGAGTGTGACGAGTTGCCAAACAGGAAATAGCGCGCCCCAAATTTCAACAGCTCCACCCAAGCCCGGAAAGCGCGGGGCAAACACCTCATCAGCGCCAAAGCCCAAGCGCATGGCATCGTGCAGTGCCAGCGTCAGGCCAAAGGTAGCGACTAACTGGTAGAGCTCTGGCGCGCCATAGAGCCTGCGCAGCAACACAAATTCGGCAACGGCACCTACTGCACCTGCGGCCAATGCGCCCAAAAGCAGCGCAAACGCATACAGTGCGGGGCTTTCACCCCAGGCTGGCAACCACAGCGTAACGATGTGTGCCGACAAAAGCGCGCCCAGCATGAAGAAGCTGCCATGCGCAAAATTGACGATGCGCGTAACGCCAAAAATCAGCGTCAGCCCTGCCGCCATCAGGAACAAGGTGGTGGCGTAGCTCAGGCCATTTAGCAGCTGAATGGCATAAAAGCTCATGTGCGCAGCGGGTGGAGTTGCGCTAGTTTGAAGTCAGCGGGGATTAAGCAGCGTCCCGGCTGCTTAACCAAGCCAGGTGGTGAAGTCTGCGACCGGCACGCGAGTGGTGCTGTAGCTGTTAACCAGCGCCGATTTGTCGGCATAACCCAGCGACATGCCGCAGACCAGCATCTCCTCGGGCCCAGCCCCCAGATGCGGCAGGATGATCTTGGCAAAGCCGTTCCAGGCGGCTTGGGGGCAGGTGTGCAAGCCACGCGCACGCGCCACCAGCATGATGCTTTGCAGGAACATACCGTAATCCACCAGGCTGCCGCGGCCCATCACCTTGTCGAGCGTAAACATCAAGCCAACAGGCGCGTCAAAAAAGCGAAAATTTCGCTGCTGCTGGAGGTGCATTTTTTCCTTGTCACCCTTGGCTATGCCCAGCAGGCTGTAGAGCGTCCAGCCGTTTTCACGGCGCCGGTCGATGTAGGGGCTGATCCATTTTTCGGGGTAGTAGTCGTAGGCTTCCTTGTATTCGGCAGCCAGCGCCGGGTTGGCATTGATGGCGTCGTGCGCGGCGCAAACTTTCTCGACCAGCGTGTCACGGCTTGCGCCTTGCAGCACATAGGTTTTCCAGGGCTGGGTGTTGGTGCCGCTGGCGGCGCGGCGCGCTACTTCCAGAATGTCGGTGATGGTTTCGCGCGGCACGGGTGTGGGCAAGAACGCGCGCGCCGAAAAACGGCTGAGCAAGGCCGCATCCACACTGGCGGGGTCTTGAATGACAGTGCCAACTTGGTTGGAAAGGACAGGATGAGTCACGTGATTTGCTCCAAAACAGAAATAAAAGCCTCGGGCAGAGGCACGGGTTTGCGACTTGCTTTGTCTACATAAACATGAACGAAATAGCCTTGCGCCGCGCTGCTGGGCTGGCCCTGGGCAAATAGCGCAATCTCATAGCGCACACTGGAGGTGCCGCGATGTGCCACGCGGATACCCGCCTCCACCACCTGCGGAAATGCCAGCGGTGCAAAGTAATCGCATTGCGACTGCACTACCAGGCCAATGGTCTGGCCATTGTGCAAGTCAAGCATGCCCTGGGCTATCAGCCAGGCATTAATGGCGGTGTCAAACCAGCCGTAATAGACAACGTTGTTGACATGACCGTACGCGTCATTGTCTGACCAGCGGGTAGTGATGGTGGCAAACGCCTTGTAGGCAGTACGCAGTTCGGGTTGCGGGCGTGAATTCATTGCCCGGTATTTTGCCAGTGCAGCGCCTGGCCTTGCCGCAGCCCGCAACACCCACTTGTGTCGCGCTCATGAAAGGCGGCTGCGCTAGGCAATTTCTAGAAAACCGGCTCTAATATGCTGCGTTGCAGCAAAATGCACTTGCAAAACCTGGGAAAACCCTTAAACTTCATTCCATGCTGCACTGCAACAAATCAGACCCTAGGGGTCACAGCGCAGATATTTATCCACACAACTATTGGAGATATAACTATGTTGACCGCTGAGCAAATTCTGGCATCCCACAAAGCCAACGTCGAAACCCTATTTGGCCTGACCACCAAGGCGTTCGAAGGCGTTGAGAAAATTGTTGAACTCAACCTGACCGCTTCTAAAGCTGCCTTGGCTGAGTCCGCCAACCATGTGCAAGCTGCCATGAGTGTGAAAGACGCGCAAGAGCTGCTGGCCCTGCAAGCTGGCCTGATGCAGCCTCTGGCCGAGAAAACTGCCGCTTACAGCCGCCATTTGTATGACATTGCCTCGGCTTCGGGCACCGAACTGGGCAAAGCTGTAGAAGCTAAAACCAACGAAGCACAAAAAGCTTTTGTTGGAATTGTAGACAACATCGCCAAGAACGCGCCTGCCGGTTCCGAGACCGCAGTGGCTGTGATGAAAAGCGCTGTGGCCGCTGCCAACAACGCCTACGAGTCGGTACAGAAAGCTGTTAGCCAGGCGACCGAAATGGCCGAAACCAATTTCAACGCCGTGACCAGCACCGCTGTGAACGCCGCTAAAACCACCGCTCGCAAGCGTTAATTTGCTTGTAAGCTGCTTGTTCGCACAAGCAGCTCGTTAAAAAACCCGGCTTATGCCGGGTTTTTTCTTTCTGCAAACCATTTTTTTGCTGCAGCAATTCCGTCCCCTGACTGTAAAAAATAAGCCTACCTTTTTAAATTATTAAGAATGATTCTCGTTTGCTTTATCATTGCGTCATCTTTTGTTTAAAGGAAGCCACTATGTTTAAAACTATTTTTGCTGTCAGTGCGCTCAGCCTGACGGCGTTAGCCGCAGCTCATGCACAGAGCAATGTGCTCAATCTTTATTCAGCTCGCCATTACGCTACCGACGAGGCGCTATACAGCAACTTCACCAAGGCCACGGGTATTCAGATCAACCGCGTTGACGCGGATGACGCCAGCATTTTGGCCCGCCTTAAAGCCGAAGGTGCCGCCTCCCCCGCCGATGTTGTTTTACTGGTGGATGCCGCTCGCCTGTGGAAGGCCGAGAACGAGGGTTTGTTCCAGCCAGTCAAGTCCAGCCTGCTAGAACAGGCGATTCCTGCACAGTACCGCAGCAAACCTTCGGCTGATGGTGCAAGCTCGTGGTTTGGTTTTTCCACTCGCGCCCGCGTGATTGTGTACAACAAGGTCAAAGTGCAGCGCATTGATGTGGACACCTATGAAGAGCTAGGCGATCCCAAAAACAAGGGCCTACTGTGCATCCGCTCGGGCTCGCACCCCTACAACCTGTCACTGTTTGGCGCGCTGGTTGAGCATGTGGGGGAAGCGGCCGCTGAGAGCTGGCTCAAAGGTATGGTGGCCAATATGGCGCGCGAACCCAAGGGCGGCGATACCGACCAAATAAAAGGCGTGGCTTCTGGCGAATGCGGTATGGCGGTTACCAATACCTACTACGTGGCGCGCATCATGCGTTCTGAGAAGGCGGAGGACAAAGCCATTGCTGAGAAAATCGGTGTGGTGTTTCCCAACCAAAGTTCATGGGGTACACACCTGAACATTGCAGGTGGTGGCGTGGCAAAGAATGCCAAGAATGGCGCCAATGCCGTAAAGTTTTTGGAGTACCTGGCCAGTCCTGAAGCCCAGAACTATTTTGCCAACGGCAATAACGAGTACCCGGTTGTGAGTGGCGTGAAGTTCAACAATGTGGCGCTGAGCGCCATGGCGGGTGGCGCTTTCAAGATTGAAACCGTTGGCTTGGGCGTAGTGGGTTCAAACCAGATCAAAGTGCAGCAAATGCTGGACCGCGTGGGCTTTAAATAAGTAGCGGGCTTTTTTCATGCCTAGCGGCGCAGCAATACCTTCAGGGCCGTTTGCAGCCGCCGGGCCGATTCCGCGTCATGCGATGAAGCCAGCAGCGTGGCCACGTCCTGCGCCCAGGTTTGCGCTGGTGCTGGGTCGTTGCGTTTGGTCAGCAATTGCAGCTGCATTGCACGGCGCGCGTCCAGGTGAGCCGCGGGTGTTGGCAACTCAGCCGCCATTTCAAGGCGCAGCAAGGCATTGGCACCCTCCCCGGCTGTGGCACCATCAAGCGCCTTGACCCAGTGGTTGCGCGCTGCTGCATTGACGCGACTGCCAAGCGCCTGTGCTGCAGGCAACTGCGTAGCATCACGCTGCTGCCAAGCTGTTAGCAAGTGCGTCAAGACCTCCCCGTGCGCCTGCATGGCAAGTTTTTTCAGTGCAACTTGCGCATGGTCCAACGCATCACGTTGGGCGCGAAAGGCAGCATCGCCCAGACGCGGCGCATCACGCAGGTCGCGCCGCGCGCCGGGTGCGCCACGGTCGGCAAAGCGCTCTGCGGACGGTCTGTCAAAGCGGCCACGCTCGGCATCGCGCGGCGTAAAGCGGTTGTCGCCAGGACGTTCAGCGCCACCACGGCCAGAAGCGGGTTTGCCGCCACGGCCTGTCGGTGCCGGCTCGGCCTTTTTCATGCCGGGGCGGTCATCGCCGCGCACGGCCTTGACAGGCTTGACGGGTTTGGCGACTTGCGCTGGCGCTGCGACTTGCGCTGGCGCTGCAACTTGCGCGGGTACCGCGGCTTCCTGGGGCTCGTGCAGTCCTGATTCAACCAAAGCTACAGCTTCGGGGATCTGCATAGCGTCGCCAGCCAGTGCAGGGGTATCTGCCTGCTCGGGCTGTACGTTGGCAGGCGGGTTCAGTGGCGGCAGAGACTGTGGCGTTTGAAGTTGCGCAACGGGCAAGGCCGGGGCATCGGCCTGGCCAAGCTGCGCTGCCTGCAAGGCCGTCATGGCCGCGTGAATTGCCTGGGCATCGCCACTGGCGCTGGCCGCTTGAAGCGCTTTGGCAGCCTCCAGTACGGTGCGGTCACGGTCACTCAATGCGGCGTCGGCTTTTTCGCGTTCTTGCGTTTTGCGGTTGAAGGCGTCATCAATCGGCTGGCGAAACGCTTCCCACAGCTTTTGCTCGAGCTTGCGCTCCATCGGCACCGACTGCGCTTCAGCTTGCCAGCGTTGCTGCAGCGTTTTGACGGCATCAATGCGCAAATGCGGCTCGCTGCCCAGCACAGTGGCTTGCTCAATCATGGCGCGGCGCTCGGCCAGACTTAACTTTTGCGCACTTTCAAGCGGCTCATAAGCGGCGTTGATGGCGGCTTTCCATTGGGACTGCAACTCGCCAAATGCTTTTTCACCTACATGCCCAGCGTCACGCCAGCGGTCGGTGAACTGTTGCGCGGCGCGGGCGAAGGCTTTCCATTCATGCGGCTCGGTTCGCTGGGTATTTTTTACCGTCCAGGCCTTGACCTCTTCAATCAGTGCCAAGCGTTGGGCCCGGTGCGCAGCCTCCTCGGACTTGACTTTTTCCAGCCAGACTTCAACTGACTGGTACGCCAGGTTGCAGGCTTCGTCAAAACGCTTCCACAAGGCGTGGTTGGGCACACCGCCCTGGTCAGTTTGCTTCCATTGCTCACGCAGGCTGCGCAGGGTTTCTTGCAGCTTGCGCCCGCCCAGCACTGCCTTGGATTTGGTGCCCTTGGCGGCAGGCTGGGCTGGCTCGATGACCTCTGAAGTTTTGTCTGCCGCTTCGGTGCCTGCAGCTTCAGCCGTTTCAGTGGCTGGTGTTTTGACTGGCCCCTTGCGATGCGGCTTGACCAGCGCTTCCGCCTGTGTAACCAGTTCCAGGCGCAATTGATCGGCGCGCCAGCGTTGCCAGCCCTCCAATTCACCCGCCGCCGCCAAGGCGGCATTGACGCGCGCCTCCAGTGCGCCGTCCAGGTGCTTGCCGTGCTCTTTCAATGCCTGACGCACAGAGGCAGCCGCGCTGGCGCTTGCCTTGCCATGGCCTTCGGCCATTTCAAGCTCCAGTTTTGAGAGCAACCCGCCCACAGTCTGGTTAGCCTTGGAGCGCATTTCACTCAGCACTGCTGGGTCCACAGCAGGCTTGCCGGGTTTGGCTACTGGTTCAGCCGCCAGGCCTCGCTGAGCCCGCAATTCATTGGCCCATACTGGGACGGGTGGCAGCGGCGCAGAGGTATCAGCCGCTGCAGCGCCAGCCAATGCCACGGCAGCAGAGAAAGCCTCCCACACCGCAAGCAACTGGCTTTGCGAGGCTTCAAGCAACGGCGCAAATTTGGCATCCACGCTGCCCCAACTGGCATCAGCAACCAACGCAGCCGCGCGTGCCTGCCATTGCTGCACATCGGCAGCCAGGGATTGCAGCGTCTGCTGCGCATCGTGCCAGCTTTTGGTAGAGAGCACCTCAATGCGTTGCGCCATTAAAACCGCCGCTTCGCGCTGCACCAGTGCGCCATGCTGCAAATCCTCAATACCCTTGATACGCTCGGCCAGTTGAACCTTCAGCCCTGCCAGCGGCGGTTTGCTCAAGGGTGCGCCGCCTTTGGCGGCATCACGCTGCCAGGCCAATGCATCGGCAATATGAAAACGGCTGGCCTCCAGCAATGCAGTAGCTTTGGCCTCCCACTCTGCTGCTAGGCTTTCCTGGCCCTTGGCACGCTTGAGTTCATCAAGCCTTTCGCGAAGTGGCTTGGCTGCACCCTTATCGCGCGCGCCCAATTCCTTGAACACTGCCTGCATTTGGTCGGCACTCGGCTGGCTTGCCAGCCAGTCGCGAATACGTTGCGCGCGCTCGCCCGAGGTGGGGGCTGAAAACGCGCCCCCGGTGATAGCGTCCAAAGCGGGTACGGCATTGCCGGTGGGCGTTTGTGCTGCGGTAGAGCTGGTGGTTGAGTGATTAGGCATTGCAATCGGGCAAGGGAAGGAGCGCTATTTTCACCTCGAATTGACCACTATTTCAAATGGCACCTCAAATGGCCGATATCGCCGCAGCAAACGTGCACATCCAATTAGGTGTTGCCATCTGAAAACGTCTGCTCAGATAAATTCATGCGTAAAAACTAGCTCTATATTAAAAATAACATCTATATAAGTAATTTTATATGCTTGACTGAATATTTTGACGGCTCCTAAAATTCAATTCGACATAACAAAGACGGGTTAACCCGAAATAGACTGCCTTACGACAGCTTTATCGAAGTGTCGCTGTAGTCTCACGAAGCCTCTGATTTGGGTCATCCGACCCACCGCGCCACCATAGGAGTGCTATGCCGCTATTACAAAACATCGCTGCAGCTGTAAAAAGCTTTACGGCCGATGCCCTGCAAGGTTTTTTTGAGATTACCCACAACGGCTTTGCCCTGGTGGGCTTGGCACTCACCTTTGGCCTTATCACCCTCAGCGCACGGCCTGATTTGCGAGAGGGTGCCGAAATGCAACTCACGCAATGGCTGCAAACCCGCCAGATTGCAACGCTGGGTATTGAGGTGGAAGCCGACGCCATTGAGCGCACTACGGCCGCCAACCCCAATAACCTGCCCAAGCAGCAAGCGGCCGTGGCCTACTGGCTTAGCCGCAAGTACAAGGTGGCACCGGAGCCGCTGAGTGTGCTGGTGGCAGAGGCCTATGTGGTTGGCGCACGCGTCAAATTGGAGCCCACGCTGATTCTGGCCATCATGGCAGTGGAGTCGGGCTTTAACCCGTTTGCCCAAAGTCCGGTAGGCGCACAGGGCCTGATGCAGGTCATGACGCGGGTGCACAGCGATAAATACGAAGGCTTTGGTGGCAAATTGGCCGCCTTTGACCCGGTGACCAATCTGCGGGTAGGCGTGAAGGTGTTGCAGGAATGCATTGCCCGGGCTGGCTCGGTTGAAGGCGGCTTGCGTTATTACGTGGGCGCAGCCTTAATAGAAGACGATGGCGGTTATGTAGGCAAGGTATTGGCCGAGCACGCACGCTTGCTGCAAGTTGCCAACGGCACCACAGTAGCACTGGCACCAACCTCGCCGCAGCGGGCGGCTTCGGTGGTGATGCCAGCAGGCAATGCGCTCATACCCAACGCCCCAGCCCTTACTGCACCCCCAGCATTCGTGCCACACCCCGCTCATGAAGCGCCGGCACCCGTTGTTAACAGCAGTGAGAAACTTGCCTTGCTCGGCAAATTCTGAGCCTGCGCTACACTAGTTTTGCACGCGACTGGCGATAGGCTGGCGGCTTTAGAAACAAATTCAAAGCTTGCCCGGCTGACGTGGAATACCACTGGGAAGCGTGCCGCACTGTTTAACTGGTGCGTTCAGCCGTTCGCCTGGGCAGCCCTGTACACCTAGCTGTGCAAGGGACCTTTTTTAGAGGACTGCCATGTTTAATCGCCAAACCCTTATCGAGCAAACCGACCCCGAGCTATGGGCTGCCATTTTGGCTGAGCACAAGCGCCAAGAAGACCACATTGAGCTGATCGCCAGCGAGAACTATGCCTCCCCAGCCGTAATGGCGGCGCAAGGCACGCAACTCACCAACAAATACGCCGAGGGCTACCCTGGCAAACGTTATTACGGTGGCTGCGAGCATGTAGACGTGGCCGAGCAACTGGCCATTGAACGCGTGAAAGAACTGTTTGGTGCTAACGCGCATGGCTGGGCGGCCAATGTGCAAGCCAATTCGGGCTCCCAGGCCAACCAGGCGGTATTGCTGGCGTTTTTAAAGCCAGGCGACACTATCTTGGGCATGAGCTTGGCTGAAGGCGGCCACTTGACGCACGGCATGGCGCTGAACATGAGCGGCAAGTGGTTCAATGCCGTGAGCTACGGCCTGAACGCACAAGAGGCCATTGACTATGACGCCATGGAAGCCAAAGCGCATGAGCACAAGCCCAAGCTGATTATTGCTGGCGCGTCAGCCTATTCGTTGCACATCGACTTTGCGCGCTTTGCCAAAGTGGCCAAAGACGTGGGCGCCATCTTTATGGTGGACATGGCGCACTACGCTGGCCTGATTGCGGCGGGCGTCTACCCCAACCCGATTCCGCACGCTGACGTGGTGACCTCCACCACCCACAAAAGCCTGCGCGGCCCGCGCGGTGGCATTATCTTGATGCGTGGCGAGCACGAGAAAGCCATCAACAGCGCCATCTTCCCCGGCTTGCAAGGCGGCCCACTGATGCATGTGATTGCGGCCAAGGCCGTGGCTTTCAAAGAAGCACTGCAGCCCGATTTCAAGCTGTACCAGCAGCAGGTGGTTAAAAACGCCCAGGTGGTGGCGCAAACGCTGACCGAGCGCGGACTGCGCATTGTGAGTGGCCGCACCGAAAGCCATGTGATGCTGGTTGACCTGCGCGCCAAAGGCATTACCGGCAAAGTGGCAGAAGCCGTGCTGGGCGAAGCCCACATGACCATCAACAAAAACGCCATCCCCAACGACCCTGAAAAACCCATGGTCACTAGCGGCGTGCGCATTGGCACACCGGCCATGACCACGCGCGGCTTCAAGGAAGACGAAGCGCGTGCCACCGCGCATCTGGTGGCAGACGTGCTTGACGCGCCCAATGATGCGGCCAACATTGCCGCTGTGCGCGCCAAGGTTAGCGCCCTGACAAAGCGGTTTCCGGTTTACCGCTGAGCGCGCCTCGCCTTTTATGAAGTGCCCGTTTTGCAGCCACGCCGACACCCAGGTGATGGAGACCAGGGTGTCGGAAGACGCTGACTTTATTCGCCGCAGGCGCATGTGCGCATCGTGCGACAAGCGCTTTACCACGTACGAGCGGCCCGAAGTGAGCTTTCCGTGGATTGTGAAAAAAGACGGTCGCCGTATTGAATATGGCCGCGACAAACTGCTGGCCTCCATGAACCTGGCGCTGCGAAAACGCCCGGTCAGCACAGAGCAGGTTGACGCTGCGGTAGAGCGCATGGAAGAAAAACTGCTCAACCTGGGTCTACGCGAAGTGCCCTCAAGCCGCATTGGCGAGCTGGTAATGCGAGAGCTGAAAAAGCTCGACAAAGTAGCTTATGTGCGCTTTGCCAGCGTGTACCGCAGCTTTGAAGATATTGACGAGTTCAAAACCCTGGTAGACGAAGTGCGGCGTTAACGGGCACCGTGCCGCTGGCAGCCGCCTACCAGAAGCCGCAAGCTACTTCCAGCAAACGTCTACCGTTACCGCGCTGGTAATTACTGCAGTAATAGAGCGCCGGCCCGTGTTGTCGTAAACCAGCCCACCGCATTTGTCAGTGGCCATTGAACCTTGCGGCACAGCCTGCAAGGCAAAAGTGCTTACGGTAGGGGTACCGGTGAAACCTATAGCGTAAGTTTGCGCCGAGGATGCCTCGCGCGGCACCCGAGCCAAGTTGGCTGGCAGGGCCACCGCAACGTTGGCGCGGTCAACGTCGTAGCGGTCGTTTTGCGAATAAAAGCGCTGCATGAACTGGGCCGTTTCCAGCAACTGTCCACGCGCCTCGGCCCGGCGCGACTTGTTGACTTGCTCACGGTAGCTGGGCAAAGCCACCGCGGCCAGGATGCCGATGATGGCTACGGTAATCATGACCTCAATCAGCGTAAAGCCTTTGGCTCGCATAAATTATTTCCGATGTATAGCAAAGCGTTAAAAAGGCGGCGCAAACAATTGACGCCAATTCCGTCGATAAGAAGATGCAGAACATGCATATTTTCTGCTTCCTGGCTCAGCATCCACTGTATATCCGCAGGTTTGGTCTGGTGGTGCCAAGCAACTGTCAATGCCTGCGCCGTAACATGGAACACAGTTAGGTCCGGGGCACTGGCAGTTAGCGCCGGGGCAAGCGTTTATGCAAGGTGCTGTGCCGCAAGCGCAGGGGCCTACTTTGCAGAGTGACCCGGTAATGGGGCCCGAAGGCGGCGTAGTTAAATTTTTCCCCTTCTTTAATATCGCACCACTTCCATCGGCCGTGGTCTTGTATCCAGCTGCATTTGCGTTGTCTGTGCCATCAATTAGGCCATCGTTATTAGTATCAAACGTAGCCCCCTCCAAGCCAGCAGCACCTGTTAGCGGGTCAATCACAAAATTGTAGCCAATCCCGGTGTTACTTACCTGGCAAGTGGCAGCAGCAGCAGAAGCAGGTACCAGCGTTTCATAGAAAACCCGACCATCAGCAACTTGTGGGTCATAGGTCAAACGTTGTCCCGCTTGTATGGTTAAAGGCAAGCGCCAACCTCTTGCAGTGGCGTAATTCACTCTGTTAGCACTAATGCTGAAATAGGATTGGGTTTCACTGCCCAGCACCACCGTAATAGTATTGGTAATAGACTGCAAAACGAGCGAGGCTGTGCCTGATATTGGGCCAGTTGTCGTTGAACTGCTAGAGGAGTTGGCCCCAACAGCCACCCTGTCCCACAAACCGTATAAAGTTCGTTCTCCCACAGTACCGGGATCACTTTCTTCAAATAACTTACCACTGCCCGTCAAGACCATTACGCCGCCCAGGGGATGCAACACATAGGTTGGCGCAGAAGTAATCGGCTCTGGTTGCCCTTGCCGATTCAATGCGCGGTATAAAGGTCTCGGAGTTGCGGCCGTGCTACCAAACGCCACATCCCAACTGGCTGCCGTATTGCCTGAGAGATCAAATTTCCATACATTGCCAAGCAGATCGCCCCCATAAGCGCTAACGATGCGCTGTTGAAAGTCGCGCACCACACGCACTCCGCCCAAACCGTTTTGATTTCCTGCAGCAGTGCTGCCCACACCGGTGTCAATCCGTCTGATCAAAGCCCCCGTCAGGGCATTGATGATGAATAGCTGCGCCCTGCGGCTGGTACTTTCGTAGCCGTTACCTGTAATGACCACCCAAGTACCATCACGCATCAAGCCTGCTTCAGGTGTTTGCAACACGTGCCCCAGTTCGTTGTAGTCACTAGCTGCACTGGATATTTCCCACAGAATATCGCTTGGGCCGGGAGGGTATAAGGCAGCTGTAGCAGTGCCAGCAGCAACCGCTGCACTTGGTGTTGGCACATTGATGGCGAACAAGTTCTTGGCACCGGCACCGCCACTGGCAACCACAATATTGCGCCAATCAGACGCGGCTGCGCTGTACACATCAGTCTCCAGCGCAGGCCCATCAACATAGTAACGGTGGTTGTATGGGGAGCTTGCCAAAAACCGTACCGTGCCCAACACAGCTCTGGGCATGAAAGCGAACGTCTCAGTTCCAGCCACGTCGCTAAAAACATGGAACATACCATCGTTTGCACCTACAAAAACCTGCGCAATTCGCCTGCTCTTGCGGTTCAAAAATTGCCGGTAGGTCGTGCGTCCAGGTGTGCCACTGACAGTAAAGTCATACGATAAATCCACCAAATCGCGCACCAAAATTGGTGACGAGTTCACTATGTCGCCTAAAGGACTGCTACGGCTGCGGTAAGTTGTCCCCTCGCCAGTGCGATCACCACGCAAATAAGCCACCAAGCCAGTACCTTGGGCGGCCGTCACATTCAAAGTAGCCGTCATACCTTGCGCTTGTAAATCAGCCCAGGTAAACGTCACCGCTGGTGTACTTGCATCTTTGTAGGTATAGATACGTCGATTCGCAGGCAGCGGAATGCTGTCCGCAGCCTGCCACACAGGCGAATCGCCTTCGGCGTTGGCATCCAATGGAATAGCCGCCAGTCTGCCGGACCACACACCAGTGCGGTATTCCGGTACGTATTTTCGAGTGCTGCTGGTGAGTTGCCGACCCGAGACAGCAACGCCTGCCTCACTACCTTCTCTGTCTTCAATACTCCTGACAATGCTGAGCAATGCCTCAGAGAACGCCGTGGGGTTGTTTGCGCTGAAAGCACGACCTCGGCTGTTAATACTGGCATGCCAAAGATCGTCAATCCTCGCACGCGCAGCAGTAGTACCCGCCGCTGGATTGGCCGTGCCGGTAGAAACATCCGACCAGTTCAGCGTGCCCGCGGTCAATGCTGGTAAGTCAGCTGGGTTGTTTAATATGCCATTCAGGCCAAACGCCACGGTGTAGTTCGTCATGCTTTGCCAAAACGCTGGATTCTCTGAAGTGCTCACCACCATGTTGGCCAAATCAGGACGCAGGTCGTTTTTCCAGTAATAAGAGGCTACGTCGGCCAATGTGTTGGAGCGGCCATCACTGTAGGGCCGCGCGGCCGTATTGTTGTAAATACGCCCATCGGGGCCGTTGATCGTCGGGCCCGTGGTGCTGTCGTTATCAGCCCGTGCAGCGGCAAGGCTGGCCTGTACATCGTTCCAAGAGCCGTCAGTGGTCAAGACGTGGTAGGCACGCCGACAGCCAAGCTGCGGCGTGGTGTCGTTAGTGCCAGGCGTGTTGCCCCATGGGCCACTGTTATCGCTGCGGCTGTAATACTGCCCTATATCACCAGTGGCACGCCGCAAAGGGGTTGGGCCCGTGACCTCAAGTGTGGTTAGCCAGGTGTAAAACTCCTGGCGGCCTGTGCCAGTAAACGGCCGCACGCCGCGCACCAGGGTTTGACTGTTTACGCCATCAATGCTGATAGAGCTGGCTTGGTTGATACGGCCATAGCCTAGGCGGTAGCTGGTAGGCAGATTTTGAAACGCTTCAGCAGTGCCGCCGATAGCGGAAAACACCCGGCTGCGGTAATAGGTAAACCAGTTAGCGAAATTCTGCAGCTCTTCAACCAAGGTGCAGGTGCTGGCACTGGTCACGCAATCGCTGCGCTCAGCGGCACGCGGATAAAGCGTACCTGTGCCGCGAATCACGGTTTGTGTGTAACTGCCCAGTATTGCTGAATTGGTACCGTTGAGTGTGAAATATTGCGGTAAATAAAAACTCTCGGATGCTGGGCTTGTAGCGCAATTGGTCCGGCTGGTACACCAGCCTGCCAGACCACCACCACTTAAGTTAACTGTTTGTGTTATCAACAAGTTGACAGTGGTTGTGACAGCCAAACGGGGGTCGATGACTGCAGCCGCAGGATTGGAGTTGGGAAAGCGTGTCAGGTCTGCACGAACCCAGGGCTGGTACCGCACAGCAGGGTTGTAGTACAGATTGTTAACCTGTGCCGACCGCATCTGGCGGTTGTAGAGGTTGGTCGGGTTGAACGTCGCAATAGCATTCTTTTGCCGCGTACCGCCAGTGCCCATGCCATAAGGCACCGTGCCTATGAAGCGGCCGTCTGTCAGGAAGAGGCACAAGGCATCTTCATGGCATTCGATATACATCGAACCCGAATCATCAAAGGTAAATACCAAGTTGGGCGCCACTGCCGGGCCAGTAACTATCAGGGGTGCTTGCGCAACTTGTGCGTGCAGAGCGCCTGCGCAAACTGCAACCCACAAAAACAGGCATAAACGCTTAATAGTTTGACGCATACAACACCTTATCTTCGGAAAAATGACTGAAGCCAGACTTCGCTGCCAGAGACTACCTGACCCGAACCATTGACACGGTAATCCGCACTGAAACCACGCGCAGTAATTAAATAGCTTTGGCGATTTTGCGCACCAAGCTCACCCGGAGGTAAGGGATTGAGCTCAATCATGCAGAGCGGCAAAACCGGCAAAGGTCGACTTGAGGCGTCAAGTGAATTGGTCAAAACTGCCGTAATGGTGTTGTACATTGTGGAATTAGCCCAGTTAGCGGCAGTTCTCCACAACTCAATGGGAGTGTCAGGATCAGGGGGCGCTGGATTGATGGAGTAACTTGGCATAGCTGCAAGCAGATGATCTTCACAATTACGCAATGCAAGCTCAGCCGCCTGAGCGGCTGTCGCACTGGTTCTAAGGTTGCGAGAGACTTGCTCGCCAGAGATTGACCCCTGTACGGCCAGCAATGCTACCAATGTAAGAACCACCAACAAAATCAGGGCCGTAATCAAAACAATGCCGCGCTGACCACGCGCTGCAATGCGGCTTGGCCGTGAGAGAGTCGGCGTGGTGAATGTTGCATTCATATGTAAACAAACTCCGCGCGATTTCTGAGTGTCACTACCGAGGTGAAAGCGCGCCTCAAAAAACCGCCCGGCGAGGCAACTACATTACCTAGGCAATCCACATACGTAGCTGGCCCGTTTTGATTCGGCACCTCACTGCGCATAACAAGGCAAACCTTGACGCTCACTACGCGGCCCCAGTTTGAATCAACCGAACCCCCGATGGCATCTACTTGCGTTGCAGTCATGTAACTGGTGATTTCACGTTGGATCGTATCGTTAGCCACACCATAGCGAAACACCATACTCTCCACATGCTGCATGATGGGCTGAGCGGCGTAGGCTATCGTGCCGCCATTACCGGCGCAATACAACTCTGAAGTTCCACTGTTACCGCCCTGCCGCACATAAAAGCGGGACTCAATTAATTTGTACGGCAACGCGCCACCAGTTACATCTGAAGTTACCGTTCCCACCACAGCGCTATTGAGGCAGTCGCTTGGGTTAGTGCCTACTGGCGATGTATTGCTTACATCACCCTCAAAACGAATGGCAATGGCATTGCCATTCGTCGAAGCCGCGGTATTGCACTCCAACGCAAGTGCATTAGCTGCCGTAGTTGGATTTGAAAAGCCGTTATCACAACCACGAACCCCAGCGCCTGAAAAATTGCTGTCACTTGTCTTGAATGTTGTTGTACCGCTATCGACAGTCTTAGGTGCCAAAAGAACACGGGGAACGCTGAAACCCGACATGCGAATGTAATTAGCCATGTAATTCATGGCAATAGCTGCATCTTCACTCATACGTGTACCGGCTTCCGACTGACGGCCTGTAGAACTGGTAGAGGTGTAAACAGCCAAAATTGCCACCACGATTACCAAACCAATCGTGATGGAAATCATCAACTCAATTAAGGTGCGCCCGAGCTGGCTTGCATTCAGGCCACAACGCGAGCTTGGACGACTGTAACGAGTGGATAGCTTGTTCATATGCTGGTTCTGAAGTAAGCGCAACGCGGCTGTGGACTGACACCAGCAACCGCAGCAGCCGGGCAGTCGTTGTTGGAGGCAACTGACAGCCCTTCCGCTGCTGTTGCTTCGCTCCACATAATCCAAATATCTACCGCCAATGGATTCACCGGATCACGCAACACATACGCATCACCGCCAGGTAAACGGCGGCGCAAATCGTTGCGCCACTCAACCAAGTCGACCGCAGCAATTTGGGCACTATTGCAAACGGCAGTAGGTGTGCATGCTGGAGAAGGCAATGCGATGACAGTATTTGAACTTACATAAACACTCGTCTTGTTGTAACTGTTGTCAATGAATCCTTTAAAGTTGGAACGCATACGGTCAGCAAATTCACCCGCAAGTTGAACGCCGATAGTCTGAAACTGCGCGCTCTTGCCGTATTGCACAGAGGCCGCAGTCAAGCTGCCCAAAGCCAAGAGACCAAACGACATGATCAGCACAGCAATTAGCACCTCGAGCAAAGAGCTGCCATGCTGGTAAGTGTGAAATGAATTTTTCATGAGTCGCTATTGGAACAAGCTGCAAAAGCGTCTGTCAGCAAGCGAGCCCGGCCTGCAAGCGAGACACAGACTCCGCGTTCGCGGTCAACGTTAAACGATGGCGCATTAAACGTCACACGCCCAGCGCCCGAACTCATCAAGCCAGTAGGTCGAAACCTTAAAACCACATTGGCGGAACCCAGGTACAGAATGCCCCCGCTGTTAGTGATAGGGCCTTGGACCCGCAGCAAGATATCGTCCGCGTCAAACGTGCCATCGTTGTCGCGGTTAACAAAGATAATCCAGCCGCTCACCCAATCCCCCGCCCCGGCAGCGCAACTCGGGCTACTCGACTCTGGGTTGGTGCTGCGGCACATGGCTACCGTCAGCCCGCTGCGAATAGCCTCCGAGCGGGCATAGCG
Organism: Burkholderiales bacterium; assembly: GCA_021732385.1. GTDB lineage: Bacteria > Pseudomonadota > Gammaproteobacteria > Burkholderiales > Burkholderiaceae_C > JAKFVA01. Next base: position 36,249 of record JAKFVA010000004.1, read on the forward strand.
AATTGAATTCATGAAGGTGTTGGCGTGGCCCGAAACAGCGTTGCGCTCAATCGATTCCCGAAAGCTCGGCGCGCCAAGTGCCAATAAGATGCTCACAATAGACATGACCACCAATACTTCGATTAGCGTAAAACCACGGGCGGGGGCAAACCGTTTCATGTACCGGATGTTAGTGCCTGCTCTAAGCCAAAAGTCCACCATCCGACAAGCGTGAGATAAATTCAGTCAAGCGGTTCGCGCCAAGCATTCTTTTAACCACGCCTGAAGCCTTGTTCAACCCCGCCCCAGCCACCAGCACCGTCTACCCTCCCAATGAACACCGACGCATTTTTAGTAGAGGCCCTGCGCCAGGCGCACCTCAGCCTGCACCTGAGCGCACCCAATCCGCACGTTGGCTGCGTGTTGGTAAGCGCCCAGGGCCAGGTGCTGGGGCGCGGCCACACCCAGCAGGCGGGCGGCCCGCACGCTGAGGTGATGGCGCTGCGCGACGCCGCTGCCCAGGGGCAAAGCAGCGCGGGGGCCACCGCTTACGTTACGCTGGAGCCTTGCGCCCACCAAGGCCGCACGCCGCCGTGCTGCGTGGCGCTGGTGCAAGCCGGGGTGACCCGCGTGGTGGCCTGCGTTGCCGACCCCAACCCGCTGGTGGCAGGCAAAGGCCTGGCCCACTTGCGCGCCGCCGGTATTGCGGTGGAACTGCTGCCCCCCAGCCACCCGCAGGCCGTGGCCGCGCGCGAGCTGAACATTGGATTTTTCAGCCGCATGCTGCGCAAAACGCCCTGGGTGCGCCTGAAAATTGCCGCCTCGCTGGATGGCACCACCGCCCTGGCCAATGGGGCCAGCCAATGGATTACCTCGGAGGCCGCCCGCGCCGATGGCCATGCCTGGCGCGCCCGCGCCTGCGCCGTGCTCACTGGTATTGGCACCGTGCTGCAAGACGATCCCCGCCTCAATGTGCGCGGCATTGAAACGCCGCGCCAGCCCACGTTGGTGCTGGTGGACAGCCGCCTGCAAATGCCGCTCGACGCGCAAATCTTCCAGCCCAGCCGCCCGGTATGGATTTATTGCGCTGTGCCAGAAACCACCGAAGCCGCCGCCAAGCAAGCCGCGCTGCAAGCGCGTGGTGCCACGGTCATCCACCTGCCCGACGCCCACCCCGACCCCGCCCAGCGCAAAGTCGACCTGCCCGCCCTGCTGCGCGACCTGGCCCAGCGCGACATCAATGAACTGCATGTGGAAGCCGGCCACAAGCTCAACGGCTCGCTGTTGCAAGCGGGCCTGGTGGACGAACTGCTGGTCTACCTGGCCCCGCAACTGCTGGGGCCAGGCCAGGGCATGGCCCACCTGCCCGCCCTGGCGTCGCTCCCCGGTGCCGGGGCGCTGGAATTCACGTCAGTCACGCAAATTGGGGCCGATGTGCGCTTGCTGGCACGCGGCGTGGGCCGTGGCCAGTTTTGATTTACTATTAAAATCATAGTAAAAAAAGATAGCGCTACCCGCACGTTTTTACTGGATAAAACACCGATTTAACCCCTAAAAACAGCTCGATTTTTCTGATTTTTTGCCAATTTGGCATGGGGTGGCGGTTTTAGGGCTGTTTTCAGGCCCCCCAAGGCCCTGCCGGGGCCGCAAAAGCCAATCCTGCGAGAATGCCACCCTTATGTTTACCGGCATCATCACGGCCATTGGCCACATAGTCAGCCTGCGCGATTTAGGTGCTGGCAGCGCCCACGGCAAACAACTGCAGGTGCAAACGCCGCCCGGCTGGCTGGCTGGCACGGGCCTGGGCGACAGCATTGCCATCAACGGCGCCTGCATGACGGTTACCGGGCTGGACGCCGGGGGCCAGCAGTTCAGCCTGGATATTTCTGCCGAGTCGCTGGCCATCACCACGGGCCTGGCCGCTGTTGGCCCAGTCAATCTGGAAAAAGCCCTGCGCGCCAACGACCGGCTGGGCGGCCATTTAGTCAGTGGCCATGTGGATGGCATGGGCAGCGTGACGCGCTTTGAGCCGGTAGGCGAGAGTTGGCTTTTGCAGCTGCTTGCGCCGACTGAACTGGCTAAATACCTGGCCTACAAGGGCTCGATTACCGTCAATGGCGTCAGCCTCACCGTCAACCAGGTGCAAGACCTGGCCAGCGGCTGCCAGGTCAGCATCAACCTGATTCCCCACACCGTGCAAAACACCGCCTTGCAACACCTGCAAACCGGCCATTGGGTCAACCTTGAAATTGACCTGATTGCACGCTACGTTGAGCGCATGCTAAAGGGCGCTGCGCAATGACCGCCACACCCATTTCCCCGGTGCAAGACATTGTGGCCGAGCTGCGCGCAGGCCGCATGGTGATTCTGGTTGACGAAGAAGACCGCGAAAACGAGGGCGATCTGGTGCTGGCAGCCGACCATGTGACGCCCGAGGCCATCAACTTCATGGCGCGTTTTGGCCGCGGCCTGATATGCCTCACGCTCACCCGCGCGCACTGCGAACGCCTGCAACTGCCCCCCATGGCCACGCGCAACGGCACCAAACACAGCACGGCGTTTACCGTGTCCATCGAAGCCGCCGAGGGCGTCACCACCGGTATTTCGGCGGCCGACCGCGCCCACACCATTGCCACCGCAGTCGCCAAAAACGCCAGTGCCGCGCACCTGGTGCAGCCTGGCCATGTGTTTCCCTTGCAGGCGGTGGATGGCGGCGCGTTAATGCGCGCTGGCCACACCGAAGCGGGTTGTGATTTGGCGCTGATGGCCGGTTGCAGCCCCGCCGCCGTCATCTGCGAGATCATGAAAGACGACGGCACCATGGCCCGCCTGCCCGACCTGCAGGTGTTTGCCGCTGAGCATGGCCTGAAGATTGGCACCATTGCCGATTTGATTGAGCACCGCAGCCGCACCGAGTCACTGGTTGAAAAAGTTGGCAGCCGCACGCTTAACACCGCTTTTGGCGAATTCACCGCCCACGCCTACAAAGACAAGCCCAGCCAGGGCTTGCACCTGGCGCTGGTCAAAGGTCAGTGGGCGGCGCAAGACAGCGTGGTGGCCAGGGTTCACGAGCCGCTGTCGGTGCTCGACGCACTGGAGGTGGGCCGCGCCATGCACTCCTGGAGCCTAGAAGCCAGCCTGCAACGCTTGGCGCAAGAAGGCGCTGGCGTGGTGGTGCTACTTAATTGTGGCGAAACCGCGCCGCAACTGCTGGCGCAGTTTGAAGGCACCGCCCGTGCCAGCCACGGTCCCGAGCGCGGCCGCATGGACTTGCGCAGTTACGGCATTGGCGCGCAGATTCTGCGCAGCGTTGGGGTGCAAAAAATGCAGTTGCTGGGTACGCCCCGGCGCATGCCCAGCATGGCAGGCTACGGCCTTGAAATCACCGGCTACCTGGCGCCCGCCAAAGCCGCAAAGGACTGAACATGTTTGGCGCAGACAAAGGCCAGGTGCCCGCACAAGACAAGCTCATGGATGGCAGCGAACTGGCGATCGCCATCGTGCAGTCGCGCTTTAATGCCGCCATTACCGAGGCGCTGCTGCAAGCCTGCACAGCAGAGCTGGCCGTGCTGGGCGTGACGGCCACGCAAATCCACACCGTGCAAGTGCCTGGTGCGCTGGAAATACCCGTGGCACTGCAAGCCCTGGCCGAGTCCAATAAATACGACGCGCTGATTGCACTGGGCTGCATCATTCGCGGTGAAACCTACCACTTTGAACTGGTGGCCAACGAATCCGCCGCCGGTATCTCGCGGCTGGCGCTGGACTACCAATTGCCCATCATCAACACCATTTTGACCACCGAAAACACCACCCAGGCAGTCGTCCGGCAAACCGAAAAGGGCCGCGACGCCGCACGCTGCGCCGTAGAAATGGCTAATTTGTTGCACCATTTGGCCTAAATGCCCGGCCCCTTCCCGTTTATCTGCCTGCCTCACACTGCCCTGCATGACCGCTCCAAAAACCGACTCCCCTGCCGCTGGCGCTAACCGCAGCAAGCCCGTGCGCAAATCGGGCCCTAATGCACGGCGCAGCCGCTCGCGCGAGTTTGCCCTGCAAGCGCTCTACCAGCACCTGGTGGGCGGCAACGAACCCGAGAGCATTAGCGCCTTCACCCGTGAGTTGCAAGGCTTTGACAAGGCCGACGCGCCGCACTTTGAGGCGCTACTGCAAGGCTGTATCACGCAAGCCGCTGCGCTCGACGCACTGGTGCTGCCGCTGCTCGACCGCCCCATGAGCGCCATCTCGCCAGTAGAGCGCACGATTTTGTGGATTGGCGCTTACGAGTTTCAGCATTGCCCGGATGTGCCCTGGCGCGTCGTGCTCAATGAATGCATCGAACTGGCCAAGGAATTTGGTGGCACTGACGGCCACAAATACGTCAATGCCGTGCTAAACGGCCTGGCAAAACGGCTGCGGCCAACCGAGGTGCAGGCCGATCCAGCCAAAACCGTGCGCCAAAGCACGCGGCCCGCCCCGGCCCCAAGCGAGTAACAACAACTCGCCCAGACCAGGCATGAAAATCTCGCGTCGCGCCAGCCAGATCGAGCCCTTTTATGTGATGGAAGTGGCCAAGGCCGCCGCTGCCCTGGCAAAGCACGATGCAGTGGGCACAGCGCCCATGATTTACCTGAATATTGGCGAACCCGACTTCACCGCCCCCGCTTTGGTGCAAGAAGCCGCTGCCCGCGCCGTGCAGGCTGGCCGCAGCCAGTACACCCCAGCCATTGGCCTACCCGTGCTGCGCGAACGCATCAGTGCCTGGTATGCCACGCGCTTTGGCGTGGCGGTGCCAGCCAGCCGTATTGTGGTGACTGCTGGTGCATCGGCCGCGCTGCAACTGGCCTGCCTGGCATTGATTGAAGCGGGCGACGAGCTCTTGATGCCCGACCCAAGCTACCCCTGCAACCGGCACTTCGTTACGGCAGCAGACGGCAAGGCGTTGCTGATTCCCACCAGCGCACAAGAGCGCTTTCAGTTGTGCGCCAGCAAGGTCGAGCAGGCCTGGACACCCGCAACGCGCGGCGTGTTGCTGGCCACCCCGTCCAACCCCACTGGTACCAGCATCCATCCCGATGAAATGCACCGCATCCACAGCGTGGTCAGCGCGCGTGGCGGCATCACCCTGGTGGACGAGATTTACCTGGGCCTGAGTTTTGACGCCACCTATGGCCAAACTGCGCTGGCGATTGACGACCAGATCATCAGCATCAACAGCTTTTCCAAGTACTTTCAGATGACCGGCTGGCGGTTGGGCTGGCTGGTACTGCCCGCGCCTTTGGTACCCGTGGTGGAGCGGCTGGCGCAAAACCTCTACATCTGCCCCAGCACCATCGCGCAGCATGCCGCATTGGCGTGCTTTGAAGCGACCAGCCTGGCCGAGTATGAGCGCCGTCGCCACGAATTCAAAGCCCGGCGCGACTACCTGGTGCCCGCCCTCAACGCGCTGGGGTTGACCGTGCCAGTCATGCCTGACGGTGCGTTTTACGTTTGGGCCGATTGCGCCCAAGCTTGTAAAAAACTTGGCCTGCCGGGCAGTTGGGAGTTTGTTTTTGCGCTGCTCGACCAGGCCCGCGTCGCTATTGCGCCAGGCCGCGATTTTGGTGTGGCCGACACCCAGCGCTTTGTACGCTTTTCCACTGCCAGCAGTATGGCCAATTTACAAGAAGCTGTGGCCCGACTGCAAATTTTCCTCGGGCGCTGATATGCCTTCCTTGCCCCTTGCAACTGCACCTCCATTTGGTTTTTCGGTGCGCGTATATTGGGAAGACACCGACGCGGGCGGCATTGTCTTTTATGCCAATTACCTCAAATTTTTTGAGCGCGCCCGCACCGAGTGGCTGCGCAGCCTGGGGCTTGAACAACGCGCATTAAAAGAAACCACCGGTGGCTTGTTTGTAGTGAGCCGGACGCATATGAATTACCTGACCCCCGCGCGACTTGATGATCTGCTGCACGTGACGGCCAGCGTCAGCCAGTTGGGCCGCTCCAGCATCACCTTGGCGCAGCAGGCGCTATTGATTTCTAAGCAAGCTGGCACACTGCTGTGCGAAGGCAGCATCCGCATTGGCTGGGTGGACGCCGCCAGCATGCGGCCTGCGAGAATGCCCCAATCACTTTTAGAGCGGCTTCACCCATGACCCCAGACCTGTCCATCGTGCAACTTGTCCTCAATGCCAGTTGGGTGGTGCAGGCCGTCATGCTGCTGCTCATGGGCGTCTCGATTGCCAGTTGGGCGGCCATTTTCCGCAAACTGCTCTCGCTCAAGCGCATCAAGCAGCTCAATGAAGAGTTCGAGCGCGAGTTCTGGTCGGGCACCAGCCTGAACGACCTGTTTGCCGCCGCCGCCAAAAACGCCAGGCAATCGGGCCCACTGGAGCGGATTTTTGCCAGCGGCATGCGCGAGTTTCAAAAGCTGCATGCCATGCACAGCGCCCGCCACATGGCTGACAGTGGCGCACTGATGGACGGTGCCCGCCGCGCCATGCGTGCCAGCTACCAGCGCGAGATGGACGCGGTGGAAACCAATCTGTCATTTCTGGCGTCGGTTGGCTCGGTCTCACCGTATGTCGGCTTGTTTGGTACGGTCTGGGGGATCATGCATGCCTTTATTGGCCTGTCGGCCCTTCAGCAAGTCACGCTGGCTACCGTGGCCCCTGGCATTGCCGAAGCGCTGGTAGCCACTGCCATTGGCCTGTTTGCTGCCATTCCTGCCGTGGTGGCCTACAACCGCTTTGCCCGCGACATTGACCGCGTGGCGGTGCAGATGGAGACTTTCATGGAAGAGTTCAGCAACATCTTGCAGCGCAGTGCCGGGGCCGCAACCAGCACCTCAGCGTCTGGCCACTGAAAATCACACACCCGGGAGCACCGCATGCCTTCCATTGTTTCGCATGGCCATGGCCGCAGAGGCAGACGCACCATCAATGAGATCAACATGGTGCCGTTCATTGATGTGATGCTGGTGCTTTTGATCATCTTCATGGTCACCGCGCCTTTGATAGCGCCCAGCCAGATCAGTTTGCCCAGCGTGGGCAAAGCCAGCGCCCAACCCGACAAGGTGCTGCAAATCGTGATAGCCAAAGACGAATCGCTCAGCCTGAAATCAGGCGAGCAAACCAGCACATTGACGCTCAGGCAAATTGCCGCCAGCGTCAAAACCGCGCAAGCGGGCAATGCTGCTGTGCCCGTCGTCATCAGTGCCGACAAGGCCGTGAAATACGAAGCAGTGGTGCAGGTCATGGACACGCTGCAGCGCGCCGGTGTGCAGCGCGTGGGCCTGTCGGTGCAACTGGCGCCCGCCGAAAAATAGCACCATGCCCGCCTTGGCCGACCGCTTTGAATTCATGCCCCCGCAGCAAGGGGGCCTGGTTCGCGGCTTTGGCTTGGCACTGCTGGCGCACGGCCTGCTGGTTGCGGCCTTGACCTGGGGCATCAACTGGAAATCACAACCGCAAACTGTGCTGGCCGAGGCCGAGTTGTGGTCTTCATTGCCGCAGCAAGCAGCGCCCAAGCCGGTTGAGTTGCCGCCCGCAGCACCCGCTCCCGTAATTGCGCCTGCACCTGTAACACCTCCAGCACCTGCACCACCCGCGCTGCGCGAAGCCGAGATTGCGCTGGAGCGAGCCAAGCAAAAAAAGCTGCAAGACGACCAAAATGCCGCCCAGGCACGCCAGCGCGCCGAGCAGCAACGCGAGGCAGAGAAAAAACTGGCGATTAAAAAAGCTGAGGATTTGAAATTGGCCCAGGCCAAAGCCGCTGACCAAACCAAAGAGGAAGAAGCCAAATTAAAGAAACAGCGTGAGGACAATCTGCGCCGCATTGCCAGCCTGGCCGGTGCCACCGGCGCACCCAGCGCGATTGGCACAGCGCCACAAGCTGCGGGCCTGTCTCAAAGTTACCAGGCGCGCTTGCAAGCGCGGGTGCAGCCCAACATCGTGACGGCTGAAGACCTCCCGCCCCACCTGGTGGCCGAAGTGGAAGTGCGCTCTTCGCCTGAAGGCATCATCATCAGCCGCGCGCTCATCAAGTCCAGCGGCAACCCGGTATGGGACAACATCGTGCTGCGCGCCATTGACAAAACCGCTTTTTTGCCGCGCGATGAAAACGGCAAAGTGCCCTCGCCTCTGAGCATCAAATTCCGGCCACGCAACTGACCCTGGCTAAAAACGCTGGCCAGGCTGATTCAGTCGTACACAACGCTGGCCTGCCCAGCATCAGCCTGAGCGCGCCAGCTGGCAAGCGCCACGTCGCTGGGAAAGAATTTGGCGGCATCGCCCAACTGAACTTCCGCGCAGGCGCCGCCCGCTGGCGTGTGGCGCTGCATTACAAGCCGTACCCCCAAAGCCCGCAACAACTCGCCCTGCTCGCTCAACTCGCGCTGTGGCGCAAAATCTTTTACCAAGCGCGCTATATCGGGCACAGCGCCGTTGACCATGACGCGCAAAAATCTGCCAAACCGGCAACGCGCCTGCGCCAGGCTCCACACCTCTGTAACCTTGAGCCGCTGACCACCTGAAAAACGGTCGAGCTGCAATTGGCCGCGCACAATCACCAGTTCGTCGTCTTTGAAATGGTTGCGGTTGGCGTTCATTAATGCTTCGTCGGCGCTGGCTTCAATCACGCCTGATTGGTCTTCAAGTTTGAACAAGCCGAGCTTGCCGCGCTGGCCGTTGATCACACGGAAATCGCTCACAATGCCGGCCAGCAATACTGGCTCCTTGCTGGCGCCAAAATCGCGCTGGCCCGGCTCCCTAGCGGCGCTGGCCGAGGCAATGTCGCGCTTGACGAATTGCCTTACTTCCAGCGCCGCCTCTTCAAACAAATGGCCCGAAAGGTAAAAACCCAGGGCGCTTTTTTCGTGGCTCAAGCGCTCGCGCACGCCCCAGGGCAAAGCATTTGCCAGGGCAGGCTCCTCGATCTGGCCCACGCCAGCACTGGCGCTGCTCACGCCAAACATGTCCTCCTGCCCAGCCTCGCTGGCCGCCTGGCAGGCATTGGCAAAGTCAAACGCCTGGTCAACCGACGCCAGCAGCGCAGCTCGGTTCAGGTGCAGGCTGTCAAACGCCCCGGCCTTGATGAGCGCCTCCACGGTGCGTTTGTTGAGCTTGCTGCGCTCGACCCGCATGCAAAAGTCGCTCAGACTCTTGAAGGTGCCACCCGCTTCGCGTGCGCGTGTGATAGCCGCAATCGCCTGCTCACCTGTACCCTTTACAGCGCCCAGGCCATAGCGGATGGCCTGGTCTGAAATCGGCTCAAAGCGGTGGCGGCCGCGGTTGATGTCGGGCGGCTCAAAGGTAAGGCCAAAGTTTTTACTGGCATCTTCAAACAGCACCTTGAGCTTGTCGGTGTCGTCCATTTCGACCGTCATGTTGGCGCAAAAGAACTCGGCCGTGTAGTGGCGCTTGAGCCAGCCGGTGTGGTAGGCCAGCAGCGAATAGGCAGCGGCGTGCGACTTGTTGAAGCCGTAGCCGGCAAACTTTTCCATCAGGTCAAAGATCTCGTCGGCCTTGACCTCGTTGATGGCGTTTTTAGCAGCGCCATCACGGAAAATTTGCCGATGCTGGGCCATTTCCTCGGCCTTCTTCTTGCCCATGGCACGGCGCAGCAAATCGGCGCCACCCAAAGAGTAGCCGCCCAGAATCTGCGCCGTCAGCATCACCTGCTCTTGGTAGACCATGATGCCGTAGGTCTCAGACAGCATTTCTTCCACCAGCGGGTGCGGGTATTGGACCTCTTCGCGGCCGTGCTTGCGTGCAACAAAGCTGGGGATCAAATCCATTGGACCGGGGCGGTACAAGGCGTTGAGCGCAATCAAATCCTCCAGCCGCGTGGGCTTGGCGTCGCGCAGCATACCCTGCATGCCGCGGCTTTCAAACTGGAACACGGCCTCGGTCTTGCCGTTGGCAAACAGTTTGTAGGTATCGGCGTCATCCAGCGGAATGTTGTCAAAGGCAAATTGCGCCTGACCGGGATGGCGGGCCACAATCAGGTCTTTGATTTGCTCCAAAATTGTGAGCGTAGCCAAGCCCAAAAAATCGAACTTGACCAGCCCCGCAGCCTCCACATCGTCCTTGTCAAACTGGCTGACGGCTGATTCGCTGCCCGGGGGCTGGTAGAGCGGGCAAAAATCAGTCAACTTGCCGGGCGCAATCAGCACACCGCCCGCATGCATGCCGATGTTGCGCGTCAGGCCTTCGAGCTTTTGCGCCAGGCCCAGCAGGGTTTTGACGTCGTCCTCGCGCGCTAGCCGGTCGGCCAGGATGGGCTCGACTTTAAGTGCACCTTCAATCGTGATGTGCTGACCCGGCTTGTTGGGAATGAGCTTGGACAAGCCATCGCAAAAGGTGTAGCTCATGTCGAGCACGCGGCCCACATCGCGAATTGCCGCGCGCGCCGCCATGGTGCCGAATGTGACGATCTGGCTGACCGCCTGCTTGCCGTATTTGGCTTTCACATAGTCAATCACACGGTCGCGGTTGCCCTGGCAAAAGTCAATGTCAAAGTCGGGCATGGACACGCGTTCGGGATTCAGGAAACGCTCAAACAGCAGTTTGTATTGCAGCGGGTCGAGATCGGTAATCTTGAGCGAATACGCCACCAATGAACCGGCTCCCGAACCACGCCCCGGCCCCACCGGACAGCCATTGGCCTTGGCCCAGTTGATGAAGTCGCCCACAATCAAAAAATAGCCTGGAAACCCCATCTTCAGGATGGTGTTGATCTCAAACGCCAAACGCTCCTCATAGCGCGGGCGCTCTTTTTCCCGCTGCGCGGCATCGGGGTAGAGCTGCATGAGCCGCTGGCGCAAGCCTTCGTTGGAGGCATGGCGAAAGTAGTCGTCAATCGGCAATTGGTGGCCATCCACGGCAGGCGTGGGGTAGTCAGGCAAATGCGCCTTGCCCAGCTCCAGCGTGAGGTTGCAGCGCATGGCAATCGCTGTGGTGTTGGCCAGCGCGGAAGGCACGTCGGCAAACAGCGCCTGCATTTGCGCGGCAGACTTGAAGTATTGCTCGCGCGTGAATTTGCGCGTGCGGCGCGGATTGGCCAGAATCTCGCCCTCGGAAATACACACGCGTGCCTCGTGCGCCTCGTAGTCGTCGGGTTGGGTGAACTGCACCGGGTGTGTGGCCACCACTGGCAGGCCCAGGCGCGCCGCCAGTAGCACCGTGGCAGTCACATGGGCTTCATCGTCAGGGCGGCCAGCGCGTTGCAGCTCCAGGTAAAAACGGTTGGGGAACAGGCCCGCCAGCTCCAGCGCCATTGCGCTGGCTGCGGCCAGGTCTTCAGCTTGCGTGCGGTACTGGCCCTGCGCCAGCGCCTGGCCCACTGCCCCAGCCTGCGCGCCCGACAGCGCAATCAAACCCGCATTCAGCTCAGCCAGCCACGCCAGCTTGCAAACGCCCTGGGCCTTGACGACATTGACCGTCCAGGCGCGCGACAACAATTCGCACAAATTCAAGTAGCCCTGCTGGTTTTGCACCAGAACCAACAAACGGCTGGTGGCCTGCGCGTCGCTGCCCTGGCCCTGTACAAACAACTCAGCGCCAATTAGCGGCTTGACGCCAGCTGCACGCGCGGCCTTGTAGAACTTGATGCCGCCAAACAGGTTGTTCAGGTCGGTGATGGCCAGCGCGGGCTGCGCGTCAGCGGCAGCAGCCCTGACAATTTCATCAATCCGGCAGGTCGAGTCAACGACGGAAAATTCGGTATGCAGACGCAGATGGATGAACATGCGACTGATTGTAGGCAGCGCTTGCGGCAGCACTGACGTCAACACTAAACCGCTTGGTACCTTGTAGTTTTTCTATGGCTTCGTTGAGTTCTGCAAAGACCGGTTTGAGTCCGGTTTTTTGAAACCACTGACACGTTCCCGCAATACGCAAATCCAGCTTTTCAACCCAGTCTTGCGGCTCACGGTAGCCCAGCGCTGCGGCCAATATGGCTGTAAATTGTTCGCGTATCTGCTCGCTGGAATAAGTCGTATGCGTCAAAGCGGCGAAATGCTTGTCTCCAACCCGCCCGATTTGCCAATCTTTACCAATTCCCCGCTGCAAGATTGCTGCGATGCGCACAACCAGCTGCTCTGAGGTCACCACACCGTATTCAGTAGATGCAGCATGAGCCCCGCGTATCTCCAACAGCGCCAACCAACCGGGTGTGTTTGTGGCTTGCTCCAAAAGCACCTGTTCATCAAAAGCGTGACGGAAACCGTCAAAAGACAAGCATCCGGTCAACGGGTCGCGTGCCCGCTGCGTCAAATCGCGGCCCAGCACGTGCTGGCCGTACCGGTACTGCACTAACAGGTCATGCCGAAACAGCAAGCTGCTGGCTGCCAGCAACGCCATGGCACAGGTATTGGCCAGATTCACGCTGTGCCAGTAAAGCGGGTTGGCCAAATTTAAAAACGTTAGCAAGACCCCTGCCAAAAATCCCAAGACCGCCAACAACCCCCATACCGGCGGTCGCGCGCCCAACAACCTAACTTGCGCGCACAGCAACAAACAACTCAGCACGCAAAAAATCATCCACCCCCCTGCGGTGGTTTGGCGCCAGGCAGGCGGCAACACTTCTATTTGCAACACCCCCAGCAGCAGCGCAGTGACGATGACCAACAGCGGCGATCGGCGTTGCCAGGGCGCCACCCAACGCGAATCCCGGGTTGCCACTGTCGATGCAACCAACAAGCCAGCCATCAGCACCGCAATAAAGTGTTTGGATGCATCGTTGAAGGCCGGCCAATTGGGTGTTAGCCAAATAGCGGCATAGCCATTGCTGCTGATATGGGCCAGCCAGGCTACCAGGCTGTAGGCCAACAAAATCCAGCCCGCCCGAAGCTTTTGGGTGTAGGCCGAAATGCCGCACACCAGCACCACCATGAAATGCAAGCCGGTGACAAAACCCATGACGCTGGACTGCAAAAAACGATGCTCGCGGAACAAGTCGTCGGGCATGATCCACAAGGGTGCTTGCATTGCGCCGTTATTGACCAGCGTTACCAGCAGCTGCACCGGCTGATCGGCTACATAAATTGGAAACGCGGGAAACGGCCCGGCAAATGGCCAATCTTTCTGAGCCACACGGTCGCCTGCTTGGGCCATCTGCCAAGACTGACCCGGCGTTCGCCAAAACACTTGCACCTGATCCAAGCGCGTCAAAGGCACCTCAATCAGGTAGCTGGCATGTTTTGCTTCAGAGCGCAAGGTAACTGCGGCCATACTGCGCTGCTGCGGCTCCAGTCGCAATGTGGTTGCGCCAGACGGCAATAGGGCGGCGCTTTGTCCCTGCTGCCACCAACGGTCAAGGTCTACGGGTACGTCCAGGGGCTCAGACCATACCGCAGCAGCAGCGCCCAGATTTATCAAGCCCTCAGCGCTGCGCAGTTGCAATTGGGGCACCAAAGCCCACGCTGGGCTGTAGATCAAGACGAAACCAACCACCGCCAAGGCAATGCGCAACATGGCTTGCATCATTAATCTGAAAGTAATTTTGTAGTACGTTTTACCACATCATATAAACAATGTGTTTGACGCCATTAGCAAAATTACTTACTCAATCCAGCGCAAATAACTAGGTGTTGAGCAGCGGACTGGCAGCAAAAAAATTAAGGCACTGTGAAACGGGTGGCAGGCAAGGGAATGAACTCGCTGTCACCCGCCACGCCGGCAAAATCGCCCGCCTCCCAATCTTTGGCAGCCTGTGCAATGCGCTCCTTGCGGCTGGAAACAAAGTTCCACCAGATATAGCGGCGGCCATCCAGCGGCGCGCCGCCAATGGCCATCAGGCGTACCGGGCCTGCTGCGCTGATGCGCGTTGGTTGGCCTGGCGTGAGCAGCACCAGGCTTTGCGCGGCCATGGGCTGGTCATCCACTTGCACAGCGGCGTCCACCAGGTACAGCGCCAGTTCAGCGGCCAGCGGCGGCAGCGTCAATTCACACTTTGCGGGCAGCGAAATGTCCAGGTACAGCGTGGGCGCGTAGGTGACCACGGGCGACTGGGCACCAAACGCCTCGCCTATCAACACCCGCACCAGGGCATCGCCCACCCGCACTTGCGGTATGGCATGCGCAGGGGTGTGCGCAAAGGCCGGCTCGGCTTCTTCAAACGCCAGTGGCAACGCAGCCCACAGCTGGATGCCGTGATTGATATAGCTTGCATCAGCCAATTCCGCAGGCTTGCGTTCGGAGTGCACAATGCCGCGCCCAGCGGTCATCCAGTTGATGGCGCCAGGCTCGATTTTTTGCGCGTAACCCAGGCTGTCGCGGTGCATGATGGCACCGCTGAACAGGTAGGTCACTGTGGCCAAGCCAATGTGCGGGTGTGGCCGCACATCATGCTGGTTTTGCGGCTGCTCGGTGACTGGCCCAAAGTGGTCGAAAAACACAAACGGGCCGACCGACTGGCGCTGCGCCGCAGGCAGCAGTCGGCGCACCTTGAAGCCGCCGCCTAAATCTTTCTCATGCGGCAAAAGCTGCTGCAACATAACGTTAGCGCTCAGCCGTGCAGCTTTGTGGCCATGGCCGCTACGCGCTGGCCAAATAATTTGGCGGTGTCCAGGTCGCCTTGGGGCATTTCTGCCGGGCTGCTGTCTGATGGGCTTTGCGCCATGGCCCCGGCAAACGAGCCCAGGTAGTTGGTGTCGTTGCGTTTGGCGTCTTTCTTGTTGCTGGGCATCATGGCGGTGCCCACCCACACACCGCCGTGCTGCATGGCCAGCGTGAACAAATAGTGCAGCGTGGAAAGCTTGTCGCCGTTCATGCTGGCGCTGTTGGTAAAACCGGCAAAGAGCTTGTCTTTCCAGGCCTGGCTGAACCAGGGTTTGCTGGTGGCATCGGCAAATTTTTTGAACTGCCAGCTCACGCTGCCCATGTAAGTGGGCGAACCCATAACAATGGCGCTGGCCGCGGCCAGCGCTTCCCAGCCGCCGTCGGGCAAGTTGCCATCGGCGTCAATGGCGATCAGCTGCGCCTGCGCGCCGTCCGCCACGGCTTGCGCCATGCGCTGGGTGTGACCGTAGCCTGAGTGGTAAACAACAACGGTTTTTGCCATGAAATGCTCCTGTTAAAAAAATTAAACGTTGAAAAATCTGCGTCAGGCCAAGTCAAACACCAACACTTCGGCGTTTTTTCCGTTTTGCAGCACGAGCGCCGTCTCGCCATCGGCCAGCGCAGCATCGCCTGCCTGCAATTGCTGGCCGTTGACTTCCAGTTCTCCGCGCACCAGATGCACATAGCCTTTGTGCCGGGGCGCGAGTGGCAGTTTGGCGCTTTCACCGCCATCAAACAGGCCCGCATACAGGCTGGCATCGGCATGAATGCTGACCGCGCCCTGCGCACCATCAGGCGCGGCTACCAGGCGCAGGCGGCCGCGCTTGTCGGCCTCGGCAAAGGTTTTTTGCTCGTAACTGGGCGCAATGCCGGTGGTGTTGGGCTGTATCCAGATTTGCAGCAAATGCGTGGTGGCGTCTTTGGCGTGGTTGAACTCGCTGTGCGTGATGCCAGTGCCCGCGCTCATGCGCTGCACGTCGCCGGGTGGAATGGCGGCGGCATTGCCATGACCAATATTATCCTGGTGCGCCAGGCGGCCCTCCAACACATAGGTGATGATTTCCATGTCGCGGTGGCTGTGCGCGCCAAAGCCGCGGCCGGGGGCAATCCAGTCTTCATTGATGACGCGCAGACTGCCAAAGCCCATGTGCGCAGGGTCGTGATAGCCAGCAAATGAAAACGAATGAAAGCTTTTCAGCCAGCCGTGGTCGGCATAGCCACGCTCTTGTGATTTGCGCAGTGTCAGCATGAACTGTCTCCTTTGGTAAACGCGTTCAACATGAACCGTAATTTAGGCCGTTTGCAGCCCGATGCACGCCACGCACTTTGATGGCATTATTCAAAATAAATGAATTGAAATTACCCAATCATGCAAAACCCGCGCGATGTTTT
Organism: Burkholderiales bacterium; assembly: GCA_021732385.1. Taxonomy (GTDB): domain Bacteria; phylum Pseudomonadota; class Gammaproteobacteria; order Burkholderiales; family Burkholderiaceae_C; genus JAKFVA01. The sequence continues at coordinate 52,166 of JAKFVA010000004.1, forward strand.
AACCCCCGACGCGCTCGCCATGCTGCAACGCATTGCCGAGCAAGGCAGCTTTGCCGCTGCCGCCCGCAGCCTGCAACTGGTGCCCAGCGCCCTGACTTACCGCGTGCGGCAGATTGAAGACGCGCTGGACGTGCTGCTGTTTGACCGCAGTTCGCGCCAGGCCAAGCTCACTGAAGCCGGAGCCGAACTGCTGCGTGAGGGCACGCGCGTGTTGGCTGAAATCGACGCCATGGCCAACCGCGTCAAGCGCGTGGCCACCGGCTGGGAGCCCCAGCTCACACTGGCGGTGGACAGCATCATCATGCAGACCACGGTGCTGGAGTTGTGCGAAGCCTTTTATGCCTTGAAGCCACCAACGCGCATTCGCATCCGTGAGGAGACTCTGTCAGGCACGCTGACCACCCTAACTTCGGGTCAGGCCGATCTGGCCATTGGCGTGGTGATGGTGCCGACCCACCAGACCGAGATACAGACCGAGGTGTTAGGCCGGTTGACCTTTGTTTTTTGCGTGGCTCCGCACCACCCGCTAGCCACTGCGCTTGAGCCCGTGGGCGACGATGTGCTTCGCCAGCACCGCGCGGTCTCGGTAGCCGATTCCGTGCAGCGTGGTGCGGGCCTGAGTTTTGGCTTGCTCGGCGGGCAAGACGTACTCACCGTGCCCACCATGCAGGTCAAACTGCAAGCGCAATTGCGCGGACTGGGCATTGGCTACCTGCCGCAATGCCTGGCCCAGCCCTATATTGACAGTGGCCGCCTGAAAGTGCTGCGTATCGCTCGCTCACGCAATGAAGGGCAGTTTCGCTACGCATGGCGCAGTCACCACGCCACCGGTAAAGCCCTGCAATGGTGGCTGCAACAGTTGCAAAGTCCGGTGACGCGCGCCGCCCTGCTGGGCCAGCGCGTGTAAAGTGCAGGGCATGCACACAAGACAAGCACACAGCGCATGAATACCACCCGCAAAAACTCCTTACCTGCTATGCCGCGCCAGACACGGCGCATTGCCATCGTTGGCGCGGGCATAGCAGGCATCAGCTGCGCTCGCACACTAGCGCAAGCCGGGCACGAGGTGGTAGTGTTTGAAAAAAGCCGCTCGTGCGGTGGCCGCATGGCAACGCGGCAAACCAACTTTGGCAGCTTTGACCACGGTGCCCAGTACTTCACCGTGCGCGACACGCGCTTTGCGTTGGCGCTGCAAACCGCACCTGGTTTGTGCAAACCCTGGAGCGCCAACACAGTGCAGCTGCTGGATGCCTTTGGCCGAGTTGCCAGCATCTTGAAGCCCACCACGCAGCCGCATTGGGTGCCCAGCCCGGGCATGAATGCGCTGGTGCAGCACTGGGCCGCACCACTTGCGCAGCAGATTGAACTCAACACGCAGGTCACGCGCATTGAACGCGACGCGGTGCACCCGCACGCTTGGCAATTGCGCACCCGCGGTGCCGACGATTCGCAGTTGGTCTACTCGGGTTTTGACGCGGTGCTGCTGGCACTGCCCAGCGTGCAAGCCCAACAATTGCTCTCCGGTAGCGCTGTGGCCCCGCAACTGGCCAGCCAGCTAGACGCCGTGCAAGTGGCGCCCTGCTGGACGCTGATGCTGGCGTTCCCACAGGCACTGCAAGCCAACCTCAGCCACCTGGGGCCGCAATGGAACGCTGCGCGTAGCACCCACCACCGCATTGCCTGGGTGGCGCGCGAGTCGTCCAAACCAGGGCGCGAGCGCATTGAACGTTGGACGGTGCAAGCCAGCGCCGCCTGGTCGCAAGAACACCTGGAAGACGACGCGCTGCGCGTGCAGGCTAAGCTGCTCAAGGCCTTTGCCGAGGTCACCGGTATCCGCGCCGAGCCCAGCCATGCGCTTGCACACCGCTGGCGCTATGCGCAAACCCTGCAAGCGCTGGGCCGCTCGCACCTGTGGGACGCCAGTCAGGGCATTGGCATCTGCGGCGACTTTTGCCTAGGCCGCCGAGTAGAAGATGCGTTTGTGTCTGGCCTGGAACTGGCGTTAAAAGTCGCTTCGAACTAACGCAATGGCGGTGCAAGGGGCAACATGAGCGCCGCCGGGCCGCCCCAAGGCGCGAAGGCCCCCTCGGGGGGCAGCGACCCACATGAAATGGGGGAGCGTGGGGGCCCTATTTATTGCGGTCGTTTTGCCCCCTCACCCACTGGCTTGCTGCATGCCGGATCGCTTGCAGCAGCGCTAGCCAGCTGGCTTGATGCGCGCGCGCACGGCGGCACTTGGCTGGTGCGCATGGAAGACACTGACACACCGCGTTGCCTGCCCGGCGCAGACACCGCCATCTTGCAACAGCTCAGCGCGCTGGGACTGGTGCCTGACGAAACCCCGCTCTATCAATCAAAGCGCAGCGCCCACTATGAACTGGCGCTAGCCGGTTTGCTGGCGCAAAACCAGGCCTACCCCTGCACCTGCACCCGCAGCGACATTGAACGCGTATTGCGCGCAAGCGGCAGCCAGCGGCCACGCCATGGCGAGCTGGTCTACCCCGGCACCTGCCGCCATCGCCGCTTTGACTTGCCAAGCCCGCCCGACTGCGTAATCTCTGCAAACCAGGCGATTCGGCTGCGCACAACGGGCTTAGCTCCCATCCACTGGCTTGACCGCCGTCTGGGCGCACAGCAGCAAAATGTGGCTACCGAAGTGGGCGATTTTGTGCTGCGCCGCGCTGATGGCCTGTGGGCCTACCAGCTTGCCGTGGTGGTGGACGACGCAGCCCAGGGCATCACCCATGTGGTGCGCGGCCAGGACCTGGCCGACAACACGGCGCGCCAGATCCTGCTGCAACAACAACTGGGCCTGCCCACGCCGCACTATCTGCATGTGCCGCTGGTGCTGGGCGCCGATGGGCACAAGTTGTCCAAACAAAACGGCGCGCAAGCGCTGGATGTGGGCCAGCCATTGACCGCGCTCAATGCCGCGGCGCGCGTACTGGCGCTACCCGCGCAATTAGGCAGCGCGACTGATGCGCTGACCACCTGGACTCACATTTGGGCCGATGCTTGGGCGGCCAATCCGCCAGCCACCGCTTGAACCCTGCAACCTTACAATCGCGGCCCTACCCAGCGCGCATGAACACAGCCACTCCCTCCCCAACCATCGCACCGGCAGCAGCAATAGAAACAGCGGCACCTGCGCCGCCAAGCGCATCCGCGCAGCCCAGCAGCCCTGCAGCCGCACCCGTCACCCGCCAGCGCAAAACCATCAAAAGCTTTGTGCGCCGCGCAGGCCGCACCACCGTGGGCCAGAACCGGGCGCTGCAAGAACTGGGGCCGCAATTTGTGTTGCCCATGCAGCAGGCGCTGCTTGATTTACCCGCCGTATTTGGCCGCAGCGCACCCACGGTGCTGGAAATCGGCTTTGGTATGGGTGAAGCCACGGCGCAGATAGCCGCGCTGCGCCCGCAAGACAACTTTTTGTGCTGCGAGGTGCACCCACCCGGCGTTGGCGCACTGTTGGCGCGCATTGCGCAGCAGCAGTTGCCCAATATCCGCATCGTTGCGCACGATGCGGTGGAGGTGCTCACCCATATGCTGGCACCCGGCAGCCTGGCGGGCGCACACATTTTTTTCCCCGACCCGTGGCACAAGACACGCCACCACAAACGCCGCTTGATCCAGCCGCCGCTGGTGGCCCTGCTGGCGTCGCGGCTGGCACCCGGCGGCTACCTGCACTGCGCCACTGATTGGCAGCCCTATGCACAGCAAATGATCGAGGTACTGGGCGCAGAACTTGCTCTAACCAACACAGCAGCCGGTTTTGCACCACGCCCCGGCTACCGGCCGCTTACCAAGTTCGAGCAACGCGGTCTGCGTCTGGGCCACGGCGTTTGGGATGTGCTGTTTCGCAAGAACGCAAGTTGAGCCATAGCAAAGGCTCATGGCAACATGCACAAATTGAATGCGGGCCGGGGGTATTCCCCGCGGGTGGCGCACTGGCAGCCCCTACACTCTTGGACCTTTAAAAGAAAGCCTTTCATGAACGCATTGCGCAGAAAACTGCTGCTGAGCAGCTCCCTGGCCAGCCTGAGCCTCCCCTTGTTCGCCCAGGGCAGCGGTAAAACCACGGGTACCAGCTTGCGCAAGGTGGTGCTGGGCCAGTCAGTGCCGCTCACCGGTGCCGCCGATCAGATTGGCCTGGCCTATGTGGCCGGTGCAAAGCTGTTTTTTGACGCATACAACGAGCGTATTACCGAGCGTGGCACAGGCGGCTTTCAATTTGAGCAAAAAGTGCTGGACGACAGCTACAACCCCGACAAGGCCCAGGCCAACGCCAAAAAGCTGCTGGCCGACGGTGCCGACTTGCTGTTTGGTTTTTTTGGCACCAGCGCCTGCGATAACGCAGCCGCCGTGGCGCGTGAGCAAAACGCCCTGTTATTTGCGCCGTTTGCCGCCTCCAACACCTTGCGCAGCCCAGCCAACAACCATGTCTTTCATGTGCGCCCCGGCATGACTGACGAGGCTTTGAAAATGCTGCGCCAAACCACCGCCATCAACCAGGGCCGCATTGCCGTGCTGGCCGAAGACGACGGCCTGGGCCGCGAAGGCCTGGCCGCTGTGGTGGCCGCCGCGCGCGAGCTGAATTTGCCACCCATTGTGGGCACTGCCATGGTGCCCACCAACAGCGACAAAGTCGACGCCGCTGTGGCGCAACTGCTCAAGCTGCAACCCCAGGTGATTATTCAGGCCAGCCTGTTCCAGACTTCGGCGGCCTTTACCCGCAAAGTGCGCCGCGCGGGCTACATTGGCTCGCTGATGAACTTCTCGGTGGTGGGGCTGGACCCGCTGTACGCCGCTTTGGGCAAGGAAATTACCGGCGTGGTGGTGTCGCAGGTGGTGCCCTCGCCCAGCCGCCTGGCAGTGCCCATCGTCAAGGAATACATCACGCAACTGGAGAAAACCGACAACCAGCCCACCTATGCCGGGCTGGAGGGTTTTATCGCCGCCAAAACCTTGGCCGAGGCGCTGCGCCGCTCGGGCCGCAGCTTTGACACGCCCGCTTTGCAAAAAACCATGCTTGCCATGAACGACTACGACGCCGGTGGCCTGCGTATCAATTTGCGTGCTGGCATGCGCGACCCCGCCCGCACGGTCGACCTGATCACGATTGCGGGCGACGGCAAGGTGCTGCGCTAACCCGCAACCGAACACCGGATTGGCAACTCCTGTTTGCTACTAAAGTAATAGTATTTTTAGATAGCGCTACCCGCACGCCAGTACTAGGCTAGCGCTTTATTTGATACCCGAAAATGCCTTGAAATTGCAAAAATGACGCGCTGCAGGCTTGCAAAACGTTTTTCTTGGCCGCTGTAGCCCGAAAATTCATTAAAAATTGCTTTTTTCAAGCGTCAAAAGTGGATTTTAGCCAATACTAGCGTGCGGGTAGCGCTATGGGTTTTTACTATCTATTTGATAGTAAATTTGCCAAGTCGGCGTCAGCTCACCCGCCTTGCCACCCGCACGGCGACCAAATTCGAGCAGCGCGGTCTGCGACTGAGCCACAGCGCGCGGAACCTGCTTTTCAAGTGCAGTGATCCATCCTAGCTACCTACCTGCCAAGCCATTTGAACACTGGCATTGTTAGTAGGCACTTTAGTTGTCATCACCTATGCACAACTAGCCATAGCGATTAGTTAAAGACCCCGCGACAGGCACAAAATTCAAGCACCCAACAGCCGGTTGAACTTTTGAATGCTTGGCCTGCAACTTCCAACTGCATTCCAAATTATTGATGCCTCTGCCCCTATTTCAACAACTGAAGGCGCAATATGACTGAACATCAAAGACGGCTATTCTTGGCGTCCACACTGGCATCCACCTGGAGCCTGATGTGCCCGCTTGCCATTGCGGGTGCCAAACAAAAAGACAGGTCGAAGATTGAACCTGTGGTTTCTCGCAAAATAGTGGTGGGGCAATCGGTGCCTTTGAGCGGTGCCGTAGCCAATATAGGTTTGGCCTACAGCGCGGGCAGCAAAGCGTACTTCGATGCGTTCAACGCCAGAGGACACAGCAGTTTGGTCTTTGAGCAAGTGACTCTGGACGACGGCTACCAGCCACACATTTCGATGGGCAATGCCCGCCGTCTGATCGGTGAAAAGGCTGATTTGCTGTTTGGCTTTTTGGGCACCTCGTGCTGCACCGGCGCTGCCAAGATTGCGCGCGAAAATGGCAAACTGCTGTTCGCCCCGTTTGCAGCATCCAGCTTGCTGCGCTCGCCCGCCAATGCTCATGTCTTTCACATACGCCCCAGCATGAGCGATGAAGCCAGCAAAATGCTGCAACAAAGCCATGCCATGGGTCTGACCCGCATTGCGGTGCTGGCCGAGGAAGGCGATATGGGCCAGGAAGGCTTGGACGCAGTCGATGCCGCCATCAAGGCGCTGCAATTGCCACCGATAGTAGGCAGCGCACGGGTGCAAACCGATTCGGGGCAGGCCGATGCTGCCGTCGCCCGGTTATTGGGCTTGCAGCCGCAGGTTATTATTTTGGTTAGCCATTACATGTCTTCAGCCGCGTTCACGCGCAAGGCACGGCGCTCGGGCTATGGCGGCGCACTGATGAATTTTTCAGTGGTAGGACTGGACCAGTTGCACGCGGCATTGGGACGGGATTTTGCAGGAGTCACGGTTGCTCAGGTGGTGCCCTCTACCCGCAACATTGCCTTGCCACTCGTCAGAGAGTACGCAGCGGTTTCAAAAAGGAACAACACCTTGCCCACCAGCGTCGGGCTGGAAGGCTTCATAGCAGCCAAAACCCTGGTTGAGGGCGTGTTGCGCGCAGGCTCAGGTTTTGACGCAGTCGAGCTGCAAAAATCCCTTGAGACTGTGCGTGGCTTCGATTTGGGTGGCTACCGCGTCAATTTGCATGCCAGTGAACCCACCCCGCAGCAAAATATTGATCTGGTCACCATCTCGGCGACTGGTCAACTGCTGCGCTGATCAACCCATCCGGCAACCGAGGCCAGCGCTGAGGCCAGGGCCGCTGGCTGGGTACCGCCGGCCATCGCGAAATCGGCTTTGCCACCGCCTTTGCCGCCCACCTGCTGCGCCACAAAGTTCACCAGTTCACCGGCCTTGTACTGCGTCATGCGGTCGGCGGTAACACCTGCTGCCAGTTGCACCTTGCCTGCATCGACCGATGCCAACACGATGACGGCGGTTTTCAGCTTGTCTTTCAACTTGGCCATGGTTTCGCGCAGCGTCTGGCTGTCGGCACCGTCGAGCGTGGACACCAGCACCTGCGTGCCTTTGACGTCCAGCGCCAACTTGGCCAACTCATCGCCTTGCGACGAGGCCAGCTTGCCCTTAAGTGCCGTAATTTCTTTCTCCAGCGCCTTCACCTGATCAAGCATCTGGCCAATGCGCTGCGGCAGATCAAAAGGCTGCGTTTTGAGCGTGCCAGCGGCGCTTTGCAAGGTGGATTCGAGCGACTGCAAGTAGACCAGCGCGTTGTCACCCGTCACCGCCTCCACGCGCCGCACACCGGCTGCGATGCCGGTTTCAGCCACAATTTTGAACAGCCCAATATCGCCCGTGCGCGCCACATGCGTGCCGCCGCAGAGTTCCTTGCTGGAGCCAATGGAGAGCACCCGCACCTCGTCGCCGTATTTCTCGCCAAACAGCATCATGGCACCCGATTTTTGCGCGGCCTCCATGGGCATCACAGCGGCATCGGTGGCGGCATTGTGCAAAATTTCAGCGTTGACGCGCTGCTCGATCTCGCGGATTTGCGCGTCGGTTACCGGCTGGTTGTGCGCAAAGTCAAAGCGTGTGCGCTCGGCGTTCACCAAACTGCCTTTTTGCTGCACATGCGCGCCCAACACCTCGCGCAGCGCCTTGTGCATCAGGTGGGTGGCGCTGTGGTTGCGGATGGTTTGCTGGCGCAATTCGGTGTTGACCTGCGCGTTCACACTGTCGCCGACTTTCAAGCTGCCTTGCGTCAACGTGCCGTGGTGGCCAAACACATCGGCCTTGATTTTTTGCGTGTCTTGAACAGCAAAAGATGCACCGTCAGAAGCCAGCACGCCTTCGTCACCGACCTGCCCGCCTGACTCGGCATAAAACGGCGTGGTGTCCAGCACCACGACGCCGTTTTGGCCTTCGTTCAATTGCGCCACGTTCAGACCGTCGGCATACAACGCCATCACTTTGGCGGGTTGCGAAAGCTGCTCGTAACCGACGAACAGGTTGCCTGTACCCGCATAGTCCAGCGCCTTGTCCATCTTGAATTTGCCAGCGGCGCGGGCCTGGGTTTTTTGTTGCGTCATGGCAGCGTCAAACCCCGCAGCATCGACCTCGACACCGCGTTCGCGGCACACGTCCTGCGTCAAATCGAGCGGGAAACCGTAGGTGTCGTGCAGCTTGAAGGCCACATCGCCGGGCAACACACGCGCTTCATGGGCCAAAGCGGTATCCAGAATCTGCATGCCTGTTGCCAGCGTCTCAAAAAACCGCTCTTCTTCAATGCGCAGCACCTCAGTGATGCGCTTCTCATCGCTGGCCAAACGCGGATAGGCCGCGCCCATCAGCGCGACCAAATCGGCCACCAGCTTGTGGAAAAACGGCTTTTTGCAGCCCAGCTTGTAGCCATGCCGGATGGCGCGTCGGATGATGCGCCGCTGCACATAGCCGCGCCCTTCACTGCCGGGGTTCACACCGTCGCTCACCAAAAACGCGGTGGCGCGAATGTGGTCGGCAATCACGCGCAGGCTCTTGTTGTCCAGATCGGCGCAGCCCGTTTCGCGCGCCGCCGCCTTGATGAGCGCGGCAAAAATGTCAATCTCGTAGTTGCTGTGCACGTGCTGCAAGATGGCGGCCAGCCGCTCCAGGCCCATGCCGGTGTCGACACACGGCGCGGGCAGCTTGACCAGGCTGCCATCGGCCTGCATGTCAAACTGCATGAACACGTGGTTCCAGATTTCAATGAAGCGGTCGCCATCTTCACCCGGGCTGCCAGGCGGGCCACCGGGGATGTGCGGGCCGTGGTCGTAAAAAATCTCGCTGCACGGGCCACAGGGACCGGTGTCGGCCATCATCCAGAAATTGTCTGAGGCGTATTTTTTGCCCTTGTTGTCACCAATGCGGATCACACGTTCTGGCGGCAGGCCAATCTCCTTGGTCCAGATGTCATACGCCTCGTCGTCGTCGATGTAGACGGTGGCGGTGAGCTTGTCGGCGGGCAATTTATAAACTTCGGTCAGCAGTTTCCAGCCCCATTTGAGCGAGTCGCGCTTGAAATAGTCGCCAAAGCTCCAGTTACCCAGCATCTCAAAAAACGTATGGTGTCGGGCGGTGTAACCGACGTTTTCCAGGTCGTTGTGTTTGCCACCGGCGCGCAGGCAGGCTTGCACGCTGGCGGCGCGTACGTAGGAGCGCTTGTCGGTGCCCAAAAACACGTCTTTGAATTGCACCATGCCGGAGTTGGTGAACATCAAGGTCGGGTCGTTGCCCGGTACCAGCGGGCTTGAGGCCACCACCGTGTGGCCCTTGCTGGCAAAGAAATCCAGAAAGGTTTTGCGAATCTCGGAAACAGTGAGGGGGGCGGTGGTCGGGGATGTCATTTTTAGGCGGGTAGTCAGGAAAGCAGTTGAAATCGAAGGCCGGAAAAGCGTTTGAAGTCGCGGTCAAAGGTGCCAATTTCGGCGTTGTGCTCAATGGCCAGGGCAGCCAGATGGGCGTCGTTGGTCAGGTTGCCTGCCGAGCCAACCGTAAGCAGCAGGCGCGCCAATATGTCGCTGTGGCGCACACTGGGATGCAAGATTTTGCAATTGACGTGGTTCAACCACGAATCCACGTAACCTAGTGCTTGCGGCACCGTGCGGGGGCTCGCGGACAGCCGGGGATGCGTTGTCAAGCGAATGAAGCCAATCACGCTAAGCCAAGCCAAACCCAGACCTTGTGCGCTGCTCAAGCTGTCTTCCAGCCATTGACGCGACAGCGCGTGGTGTGGGCTGTCACCATCGGCGGCATAGACCAAGAGATTGGTGTCGGCCAGCTTCACGCGCCGCGCTTGACTTTGGCCAAGAATTCCTCGTTGTCCAACTCGGCAATCAGTTCGTTGGCCTTGGTTAAATCAACCAAAAAACCACCCGAGTGAAACACCCGCTGCACAAAGCGCGGTACCTCCTGGGAAGGCGCTGTCGCTGACGCATTCAGCGGCACCAACTTGGCCACGGGCTTGTTGTGCCGCATGATGATGACTTCTTGCCCCGCCTCGGCACGGGCCACGTACTGGCTCAAGTGGGTTTTAACCTCGAACAGGCCGACGGCTTCGCTGACTTTATGTGGATAAGCTTGCATAGCACGACCTCAATTTTGGTTGATTCAACCAGATTCTAAGCTTTCTGACTGGGTTTGCCTTGGGCGACAGCCAAAATCGCATAAAGCCCCTAAGCTTGAGGCTTAACCCATTATTGGAATGCTCCCCATGGATATGAAGACTTCCCCCCTGTCGCTGCTGAGTGACCCCAGCCTGCTCAAAACCGACGCGCTGATTAACGGCCAGTGGGTCAAGGGCCAGGCGGCCGCCCGCTTTGACGTGCACGACCCGGCCACCGGCATCAAGCTCACCGATGTGGCCAATCTGGGTCCGCATGACGCCGAACTGGCCATTGCCGCGGCCAACGCCGCCTGGCCCGCATGGCGCGCGCTGACTGGCAAGCAACGCCACGCGATCTTGATGAAGTGGTATCAGCTCCTGATGGCCAATGTGGATGATTTGGCCCGCATCCTCACCGCCGAGCAAGGCAAGCCCTATGCCGAAGCCAAGGGCGAAATCACTTACGGCAGCAGCTTTGTGGAATGGTTTGCCGAAGAAGCCAAACGGGTCAACGGCGAAACCCTGCCACCGTTTGACAACAACCGCCGCCTGCTGGTGCTCAAGCAGCCCATTGGCGTGTGCGCAGCCATCACGCCGTGGAATTTTCCGCTGGCCATGATTACCCGCAAGGTTGCGCCCGCGCTGGCTGCAGGCTGCCCGGTGGTCATCAAGCCCGCCGAGCTGACACCGCTCACGGCGCTGGCTGCTGCTGAACTCGCCCTGCGCGCAGGCATGCCGCCGGGCGTGCTCAATGTACTCACCGCAGATTCAGCCAACAGCATCGCTGTAGGCAAGGTGTTTTGCGCCAGCGACGTGGTGCGCCACATCAGCTTTACCGGCAGCACCGAGGTGGGCCGCATTTTGATGGCGCAAAGCGCGCCGAGCGTGAAAAAGCTCTCGCTAGAACTGGGCGGCAATGCGCCCTTCATTGTGTTTGACGACGCCGACATTGACAGCGCCGTAGAAGGTGCCATGGCCAGCAAATACCGCAATGCCGGGCAGACTTGCGTGTGCGCCAACCGCATCTATGTGCAAGACGCCGTTTACGACGCCTTTGTGCAAAAGTTTGTTGCCAAAGTGCAGGGCCTCAAAGTAGGCAACGGCTTTGACGACGCCGTGTCCACCGGCCCGCTGATTGAAGACGCCGCCGTGGAAAAAGTGCGTCGCCACGTGGCCGACGCCTTGGACAAGGGCGGCAAGCTGCTGGCCGGTGGCCACGCGCTACAAGGCCAGTTTTTTGAGCCCACCGTGGTGGGCGACGCCAGCGCCAACATGCTGTGCGCTACCGAGGAAACCTTTGGCCCGTTTGCGCCCGTGTTTCGCTTTGCCACCGAGCAGCAGGCGATTGACGCGGCCAATGCCACCGAGTTTGGCTTGGCCGCCTATTTTTACAGCCGCGACGTAGGCCGCATCTTCCGCGTAAGCGAGGCACTGGAATACGGCATGGTGGGCATTAATGTGGGTGTGCTGGCTACTGAGCATGTACCGTTTGGCGGCGTCAAGCAGTCGGGCCTGGGACGTGAGGGCTCCAGCCACGGCATGGACGAATACCTGGAGATGAAGTATTTGTGCCTGGGTGATGTACTGAAGTAAATTCAGGCTGCGTTGAGCTTGCGTACCACGGTGGACTGGCTCAGCTTGAGCTGCTTGGCTACCGCACGGGTGCTGCCATATTTTTTCAACGCCTCGGCCACCAGCTGCTTTTCAAACTGCGCCACCTTGGCGTAGTAATCGGGGTCGTCGCCCAACACCATATCCACCGGGACGCTCAGGTAATCGGGCAAATCGGCTGCGTCTATCAAATCGGTGGGCGTGGTGACCACCAGGCGCTCCACAATGTTGCGTAGTTCGCGCACGTTGCCCGGCCATTCATAGGCCAGCAGGCAGCGCAGCGCCCGCTCGGAAAAGCGCTTGTTCAGGCTGTAGGTGGCGTTGAGTTCATCAAGCGCATGCTCGGTTAACGGCAGGATGTCGTCCTTGCGCTGACGCAGGGGCGGCACGGCCAGCGGCACCACGTTCAGGCGGTAATACAAATCGCTGCGGAACTGGTTGGTGTCAATCATGGTTTGCAGGTCGCGGTTGGTAGCGGCAATCACGCGCAAGTCCACATGGATGGTGCGGGTGCCGCCCACGCGCACCACGGTGTGGTCTTGCAGCGTTTGCAGCAGCTTGACCTGCAGACCCATGGGCAGCTCGCCAATCTCGTCCAGAAACAGCGTGCCGTGGTTGGCGGTTTCAATCATGCCGACCTTGCCCTGCTTGAGCGCGCCGGTGAAGGCGCCACCCTCATAGCCAAACAGTTCCGACTCGAGCAGCTCGCGCGGAATTGCGCCGCAGTTGATCTTGATGAAGGGCCCGCTGCTGCGGTGGCTTTCAAAGTGAATGCGCCGCGCCAGAACCTCCTTGCCTACGCCCGACTCACCGTTGATCAGCACGGCGGTATCGACTTTGGCCACGCGCAGCGCCAGGCTGGACAGGTGCTGCATGCTGAGACTTTTGAGCGCTACACCATCGACTTTCAAGTTTTGCAGGCGCAGCTCTTTCATCTCGTTTTCAACCCGCTGCAAATCCTCGCGGGTGCGCAGCAGGGTCTCTTGCAGTTGCACCAGTTCGGTGGTGTCGCGCGAGTTGATGATGACCTTGCGCACCTGGCCGGTTTCGTCAAATAGCGGGATGCCGGTCACCATGATGGTCTTGCCACCGTGGGTTTGCTGCATGGCCGAAATGCGCTTGCGCTCATTGGCCACGCGAACTGCAATGACTGGGCGAATCCAGCCCTTTTTTTCAAACTCCGACACATGACGCCCCACCAGCTCGTCGGCGCGGCAGTCGTAATTGCGCTCGCAGCCCTCGTTGACCATCAGCGTAACGCCCTTGCCGTCAGCCACAAAGATGCCGTCAAACGAGTTGCGGTAAATCTCTTCATAGTCTTTGCACAACTGACGCAGGTGCAATAGCTCAAGCGTGGGCTCGGGTGCAAGCGGCAATTTCGATGGCTCGGGCAAATACAGGGGGCTATTTTTTTGCATGGCTGGTTGGTTTGATTGGCACAAAGACGTACCAGACGCAATCATCGATGCAAAATTGAATCAAGTCACGCCGAAATACGCCAGACACAGTGCCAAGTGCGTAAAACAGCGCCAATCAAAGGGTTTACGCGCAATACCGACGGTTTACTTTTTCAAGTTTGTGCCGGTTTTAACTGTGCTGCATGTCTTGCATTTTAAAAAACTGAGTCTTTTTTAATTCAAATAAATTCAAAATTGAATCAAGAATATCGAGCCACGATAGCAGTAAATCTGCAAGTCCTTGATTTTAATCGGGTATTTGGCTGGCACGGTCTCTGCAATATCAGCACGGCCACACAAAAGGCCGAGCGTCATCCTGCAAAACGGGAACCTACTAACTGGAGAAAATGATGAGTCCAAACGACCAACGCATGACGGGCGAAGACCCGGAATACTGGCAAAAAGCCGTCAACCTGCCCTCGTTTCGCGAGTTAATTGCCGCCAAAAAGAAACTGTTGATGCCTATGGTGCTGATGTATTTCAGCCTGTTCATGGGCATGACGCTGCTGGCGGGTTATGGCAAGGAATTCATGACACAAAAAGTAGTCGGCTCTTTCAACATGGCCTACCTGCTGGTGCTGGGCTGCTACATCATGTGCTGGGTAATGGGCGTAATTTATGTGCGCGTAGCCAACCGCGATTTTGATGCGCTGGCCACCCGCGCCATCAGCGACTTGAACTACAGAAGGGGACAAGCATGAAAGCCATCACCTTAGGCATGTTTGTCTTTATTTTGGGCGTGACGCTGGCTATTACCTATTGGGCTGCCAAACGCACCAAGACCACTTCCGAGTTCTATGCCGCTGGCGGCAACCTGGGTGCCGTGGAAAACGGTTTTGCACTGGCTGGCGACTGGATGAGCGCGGCCGCGTTTTTGGGTTTTGTCGGTCTGGCCGCGCTGTTTGGTTGGGACGGCGCCTTGTACGCGCTGGGCGCTTTGGTAGCCTTCATGACCATCTTGCTGCTGATCGCCGAACCGCTGCGCAACACCGGCCGCTACACGCTGGGTGATGTCATTGCCTACCGCATGCAGCGCCCGCAAGCGCGCGTGGCTGCGGTGGTGGGTGCGATTGTGGTCAATCTGGCCTACCTGATTCCGCAAATGGCCGGCGGCGGCGTGTTGATCAAACTGCTGCTGGACATTCCCTACAGTTTTTCTGTAGTGCTGGTGGGTATCGGCATGATTGTGTATGTGGCTTTTGGCGGCATGCTGGCCACCACCTGGGTGCAGATCATCAAGGCGGTGCTGCTGATTTCCACCGCCATAGTGCTGGTGGTGTGGATATTAAGCCTGTTTGGTTTTAACCCGGTGGCGCTCTTCAATGGCATGGAAGCCAAATACGGCGCCAAGATTTTGTCACCCGGCAACTTCTTCAAGCATCCGCTGGACGCGTTCTCGCTGGGCATCAGCTTTGTGCTGGGCACGGCGGGCCTACCGCACATCATGACGCGTTTTTACACCGTGCCTGATGCAAAAACCGCACGCAAATCGGTGATCTGGCTGATGTTCTTGGCGGGCGGCTTTTTCCTGGTCACCACGCTGATTGGTTTTGCCTCGGCCTTGTTGGTGGGTCAAGACGCCATCCGCGCGGCTGACAAGGGCGGCAACCTCGCACTGCCGCTGCTGGCGCAGTTTCTGGGCGGTGGCCCCGGCACCCTGGGCGGCCAGATTTTCCTGGCGTTTGTGGCGGCTGTGGCGTTTGCCACCATTCTGGCTGTGGTGGCGGGCCTGACGCTGGCTACCTCGGGTGCCATTGCGCACGACCTGTATGTCAACGTTATCAAGCAAGGCCAGATCAGCGAGCAGGAGCAAGTCAAGGTGGCACGCTACTCGGTGTTTGGCATTGGTATCGTGGCCATCGTGCTGGGCTTGCTGGCGCAGGGGCAAAACGTCGCGGTACTGGTGATTCTGGCCATCTCTATTGCTGCCAGCGCCAATTTCCCCATCGTGGTGCTGTCGCTGTTTTGGCGGCGCTTTAACACCGGCGGTGTGATTGGCGGTGTGGGAGTGGGCCTGGTTTCGGCCATTGGCCTGGCGCTGATTGGCCCAGCCTTCATGGGCAAAGACGCCATCTTCCCCATCGTCAACCCGGCCATTGTGAGCATGCCGCTGGGCTTTTTGGGTGCTTACTTGGGTACGCTGCTGGCGGGCCGCAACGCCGAGCACGAAGCCCACTTTGACCAAGTATTATTTAAAGCCCAAACCGGCTTGAAGACAGACTAACTTTTACCAATTTGGAGAACCCCATGAACGCCATCAAAGCCGTTGTTTTTGATTTATACGGCACCCTGTATGACGTGCATTCCGTGCGCACGCTGTGCGATCGCATTTACCGTGGCCAGGGTGAGCTGGTCAGCAAAATGTGGCGCCAAAAGCAGTTGGAATACACCTGGATGCGCACCCTGATGGACCAGTACAAGGACTTCGAGGCCGCCACACTCGACGCCCTGCGCTACACCTGCGGCAGCCTGGGTTTGGCGCTGAATGCAGACATCGAGACCCAGCTGTGCAACGAGTACTTGCGCCTGAATCCATTTCCCGATGTGCCCGCTGCCCTGCTGCAACTGCGGGCAGCGGGCCTGAAAACCGCCATCTTGTCGAATGGCTCGCGCCACTCGGTTCGCACAGTGGTCGGCAACTCGGGCTTGCAGGGCTCTTTCGACTACCTGATCAGCGTCGATGAGATCAAGCTGTTCAAGCCGCACCCCAAGGTCTACCAGTTGGCCATCGACATCATGAAACTGGACAAATCCGAAATCCTGTTTGTCTCGTCCAACTCGTGGGACGCCACGGGCGCCAAATACTTTGGCTACCCGGTGTGCTGGATCAACCGTGGCGGCACGGTGTTTGACGAGCTGGGCGTCTCGCCCGACATCGTCACCAGCGACGTCGGCATGCTGGCCGCGCGTTTTTCCCAGGTCGAACAGTAAGCCAGCCGCGGCTGCAAGCCGCTTTGCCTTCCAGAAAACCGCCCCCACTGGCCAGCCACTGGGGGCGGTGCTTTTATACTTGTTGGCATGCGGGTGTAGTTCAATGGTAGAACAGCAACTTCCCAAGCTGCATACGAGGGTTCGATTCCCTTCACCCGCTCCACATTAGCGCTGTTGTAGCCGCACCAAGCCCACCGCCTGCCCGTATTGACGCCACCGCCCATCGCCCCTATCATGTGCCATGCCCTAACCAGGGCCTGATAAACACAACAAGGAGTTTGCGATGAGAAAGTCCTGGATATTGGCGGCCACTGGTTCGTTGGCGCTGGCGGCCCTGGTGGTTGGCTGTGCCACCCCGGAATCTGCCAAGCCCATTGTGGGCCGCATTTCGGCCCTGCCGCCCATTGTCTATCCGGCTGACAACCCCACTTCGCCCGCCAAAGTGGCGCTGGGCAAGCAGTTGTTTGCTGATACCCGCCTCTCGGGGGGTGGCACGGCGTCTTGCCAGAGTTGCCACTACCGCAATCTGGGCTGGACAGATGCCAATGCGTTGTCCAAAAAAGAAAATGGCGAAGTCAACACCCGCCACACCCCCACGCTCTACAACGTGGGCCACCAAAGTGTGTGGTACTGGGATGGCCGCGCTGCCACCATGGAAGCGCAAACGCTGGCCGCCTGGCGCGGTCAAATTCAGGCAGATCCGGTTAAAGCCACGGCCATCATCAATGCCGTGCCGGGCTACGCCAGCCAGTTTCAGGCCATCTATGGTGGGCCAGCCACGCCCGAAAACATTGTCAAATCGCTGACCACGTTTTTCCGCAGCCTGAACAGCGAAAACGCGCCTTGGGATAAGTACGAGCTGGGCGACGTCAAGGCTGTCTCCAACGACGCAGTGGAAGGCTACAAAATCTTTGCCGGCAAAGGCCAATGCATTGTGTGCCACAGCCCCCCGCATTACGGCAACAGCACTTTCTTCAACATTGGACTGGAGCATGGAAAAGCCAAACCCGATGTGGGCCGCTTCAATGTCACCAAAAACCCAGCAGACACAGGCGCTTTCAAAACCCCCACACTGCGCTCGATCGAGCTGTCTGGTCCCTACTTTCATGACGGCAGCGTTGCCAAGCTGGAAGACGCCGTGCGCTACATGGCGGGTGGCGGCAAACCCGATCCGAACAAGTCGCCAATCCTGAAAGACACGCAACTCAGCGACAAGGAAGTCGGCCAGGTTGTGGCCTTCCTGAAAAGCCTGACCAGCACTGAAACCTGGGAACAGCCCAAGCTGCCCTGAGTTTCCTAGCTTGCGTAAAAGCCCCGCTGGCAACACCGGGGCTTTTTTTATTTGTTGCCTCAGCGCAGGTCAAACACATTTGCAGGAACCTGCGCCGGCCAGCACGCTCCATTACTGCATGAACCTGCACCACACCCCCAAGCGTTTTTTCATCCGTAGTGTTTTTGCTTTTGGCCTGGCTGCTCTGGCCCTGCCGTTTGCCAGCTTGCAAGCCAGTGCCCAAAGCCGCGCTCAGCCGCTGAAAATATTGCCCAACGCCGAGATTCTGCAGTTGCTGCAAGCCGGTGGGCTGACGCTATTTTTTCGCCATGCCGCCACCGATTTCAGCCAGAAAGACCAGGAGCCGATTGCCGACTATGCCAATTGCGCCTTGCAGCGCAACCTCAACGCGCAAGGCCGTATTGACGCGCGCCTGACTGGCGAGGCCTTCAGGCAATTGGGCATTCCAGTGGGTGATGTTATTGCCAGCCCTTATTGCCGCACGGTGCAAAGCGCTGAACTGGCCTTTGGCCGGGCCACAGTGTCAACCGCCGCTTACGACGATGCCTTGCTGCCATTGCTAACTCAAAAGCCCAGCACGCCGGGCCACCGCATCATCATGAGCCACGGCAACCCGCTGATTGACCTGGTTGGCCGCCCGGTGCTCGATGAAGGCGAGGCAGCGCTGGTGCGCGGCCTGGGCAGCGCGGTCAGCAGCCACAGCTTGCACAGCTTTGAGATTGTGGCCCGCATCCGCGTGGCAGACTGGGCCAGCTTAATGGCCGTGAACCCGCGCTAAAGCCAAACGCTGCACACGACGCGGGCCGTGGCTCGCGCGAGGGTGTCGCGTGAGTGCGCTTAGTGCAGCGGCACGCCGGTTTTGGCCTGCAGCTGCTCGCGCGTCACGCCGTCAGCCAACTCCACCACCTTGAGGCCCTGCGGGGTCACGTCCATCACTGCCAGGTCGGTGATGATGCGGTTGACCACACCCACACCGGTCAACGGCAGGGTGCAGGCGGGCAGGATTTTCAGGTCTTCGGTGCCGTCTTTCTTGCGCGCCACATGCTCCATCAGCACAATCACGCGCTTGACGCCAGCTACCAAATCCATAGCGCCGCCCATGCCCTTGACCATCTTGCCGGGAATCATCCAGTTGGCCAGATCGCCTTTTTCACTGACCTGCATGGCCCCCAAAATGCTGAGGTTGATCTTGCCGCCACGGATCATGGCAAAGCTGTCGTGGCTGCCAAAAATCGACGAGCCGGGGATGGTGGTAACAGTTTGTTTGCCGGCGTTGATCAGGTCGGCATCGACTTCGTCTTCGGTGGGAAAGGGGCCAATGCCGAGCATGCCATTCTCGCTTTGCAGCCAGACTTCAATGTCGGGGCTGACGTGGTTGGCCACCAGCGTGGGGATACCAATACCCAGGTTGACATAAAAGCCGTCTTGCAATTCTTGCGCCGCACGTGCAGCCATTTGGTCTTGTGTCCAGGCCATGATTTATTCCTTGTTCAGTTGAAAACAGCGTTGGCCGCCATGCGGCGGCGGTCTGCCGCGCAAAATTATTTGGTTTCGCTGATGGTTCGTTTTTCAATGCGCTTTTCAGGCGCCGGGTTGTGCACGATGCGATGCACATAAATGCCCGGCAGGTGAATGTCGTCAGGGGCGAGCTCGCCCACTTCCACCACCTGCTCCACTTCCACAATGCACAGCTTGCCGGCCATGGCCGCGGCCGGATTGAAGTTGCGTGCGGTCAAACGGAAACGCAGGTTGCCTGATTTGTCAGCCACCTGGGCTTTCACCAGTGAAACCTGCGGCATCAGCGAGCGTTCCATCACATAGGTCTCGCCATCGAACTCACGCAATTCCTTGCCGTCGGCAACAACGGTGCCGACACCGGTTTTGGTGAAAAAAGCCGGAATGCCGGCGCCGCCCGCGCGCAGCTTCTCGGCCAGCGTGCCTTGCGGCGTGAATTCCAGTTGCAGTTCACCGGCGAGGTACTGGCGCTCGAACTCCTTGTTCTCGCCGACATAACTGGAAATCATTTTCTTGATCTGGCGGGTTTGCAGCAGCTTGCCCAGACCAAAGTCATCGACCCCGGCGTTATTGGAAATCACGGTCAGGTTTTTCACGCCCGAATCGCGCAGCGCGTCAATTAGGGCCTCGGGAATGCCACACAGGCCAAAGCCGCCCACGGCCATCAACTGCCCATCTTGCACCACGCCTTGCAGCGCCTGGGCCGCGCTGGGAAAAAGCTTATTCACTGCATCGTCTCCTGTAATAAATGCGTCAGCTTGAACTGTAACCTGCCGCCACTGCCCCAGCCGTGTGGCTGCACTCAGCCCGGCGCGCCAGCCGCTGGCTCAACGACCTCAGCCGCACTGCGAAACGCTTCCAGCGCAGCCGGAAAACCGCAGTACACCGTGGCATGCAACAACACCTCTTGAATCTCGGCCACGCTGGCACCGTTGTTCAGCGCGCCACGCACATGGCCCTTGAGTTCATTTTGCTTGCCCAGGGCAATAAGCATGGCCACGGTGACCAGGCTGCGGGTTTTCAAATCCAAGCCGCCGCGCTGCCAGACCGTACCCCAGGCGTTGCGCGTCACATATTCCTGCAGCGGCTCGGTAAACGGCGTGATGCCGTCAAATGCCTTGGCCACAAAGGCCTCGCCCATGACGGCCGTGCGCTGCGCCAGCCCGGCTTCAAATTGCGTATCTTTGTTGATTGCCATAGTGGGGGTTCTCCGTAAATTTAGGCGGTAAAACAAGCTGACAGCCATAAAAAAAGCCCGGCCTAAGCCGGGCTTTGCCAAAGGCTTGTGCAGTTACGCCAGATCGTAGCGGTCAGCGTTCATGACCTTGACCCAGGCGGCCACAAAGTCTTGCACAAATTGACCCTGCGCGCCGCTGGTGGCATAGACCTCGGCCAGTGAACGCAGTTGCGCGTTGGAGCCAAACACCAGGTCGGCAACGGTGCCGCTCCCCTTGAGCGCGCCGCTCTTGCGGTCGTGCCCAACGAGTACGTTGGCATCTTCCGCCGAGCGCGCCCAGGAAGTGTTCATATCCAGCAGGTTGACAAAAAAGTCGTTGCTCAAGGTTTCAGGCCGCTGGGTAAACACACCATGCTTGCTGCCGCCTGTGTTGGCGCCCAACACGCGCAAACCACCCACCAGCACCGTCATTTCCGGCGCACTCAGGTTCAGCAAGTGCGCTTTGTCCACCAGCATTTCGGCGGCTTTGTCTTCCAGGCCCTTGCAAGCATAGTTGCGGAAACCATCGGCCTGCGGCTCCAGCGGCGCAAACGACGCCACATCGGTCTGCTCTTGTGTGGCATCGGTGCGGCCGGCGCTAAACGGCACGCTGACGCTGTGACCGCCTTTTTGCGCAGCTGCTTCCACGGCTGCACCGCCGGCCAGCACAATCAAATCAGCCAACGAGATTTTTTTGCCACCAGCAGCGCTGGTATTGAAGTCTTTTTGGATGCCTTCCAGCACGGTCAGCACCTTGGCCAGTTGCGCTGGTTGGTTGGCTTCCCAGTCTTTTTGCGGGGCCAGGCGAATGCGCGCGCCGTTGGCACCGCCGCGTTTGTCGGAACCGCGAAAGCTCGAAGCCGAGGCCCACGCTGTGGCCACCAATTCAGCAATCGACAAGCCAGATGCCAGCACCTTGGCTTTGAGCGCGGCTACGTCGGTAGCGTCCACCAGCGGGTGGTTCACGGCAGGCACCGGGTCCTGCCAGATCATCGCTTCCTGTGGCACCAGCTTGCCCAGGTAGCGCGCGCGCGGGCCCATATCGCGATGCGTCAGCTTGTACCAGGCGCGGGCGTAAGCGTCGGCAAACTCAGCCGGGTTCTGGTGGTAGTGGCGCGAGATTTTCTCGTAGGCTGGGTCCATGCGCAGCGACAAATCGGCCGTGGTCATCATGGGCGGATGCGCCTTACCAGGCGTGTGCGCGTCGGGAATCATGTGCTCGGGCTTGCAGTTCTTGGGCGTCCACTGGTGGGCACCAGCCGGGCTCTTGGACAGCTCCCACTCGTAGCCAAACAGCATGTCAAAGTAGCCCATGTCCCACTTGGTGGGGTTGGGTTTCCAGGCGCCTTCAATGCCGCTGGTGATGGTGTCGCTGCCCTTGCCGCTGCCGTGACGGTTGATCCAGCCAAAGCCTTGCGCTTCAACGGGCGCGCCCTCGGGCTCGGGGCCACAATTGCTATCGGGCGCTGCGCCGTGGGCCTTGCCAAAGGTATGGCCACCGGCCACCAGGGCCACGGTTTCTTCGTCGTTCATGGCCATGCGGGCGAAGGTTTCGCGCACATCGCGGCCCGAGGCCACCGGGTCGGGGTTGCCGTCCGGGCCTTGTGGGTTGACATAGATCAAACCCATTTGCACAGCGGCCAGCGGATTGGCCAGCGCGCGGTCACCCGAATAGCGGCTATCCGGCTCCGTGCTGGTGGCCAGCCACTTGGTCTCTGGGCCCCAGTAAATGTCTTCCTCAGGCTCCCAGATGTCGGGGCGGCCACCGGCGAAACCAAAGGTCTTGAAGCCCATGGTGTCCATGGCCACGGTGCCAGCCAGCACCAACAAATCGGCCCAGGAGAGTTTTTTGCCGTATTTTTGTTTGATGGGCCACAGCAGGCGGCGCGCCTTGTCGAGGTTGCCGTTGTCAGGCCAGCTATTGAGTGGCGCAAAACGCTGCGCGCCTGTACCTGCTCCGCCGCGGCCATCGGCAATGCGGTAGGTACCGGCGGCGTGCCAGGTCATGCGCACAAATAGGCCGCCGTAATGGCCCCAGTCGGCCGGCCACCAGTCTTGCGAGTCGGTCATCAAGGCGGTTAAATCGGCTACCACTGCGTCGAGGTCGAGCGTTTTGAATTCTTTGGCGTAGTCAAAACCGTCTGCCATGGGGCTGGACTTGGCTGAATGCTGGTGCAATATTTTCAAGTTCAGCTGCTTGGGCCACCAGTCGGCATTGGTACGGGTGCCAGTCACGGCGTTGGGGCGTGCGCCTTTGGCAAAAGGGCACTGGGCTTCGGTCGTCATGGGTAATCTCCTGAGTTATAAGCAAACGGCAACCGCTCTAGTCTAGAAAAACTTTGTTAAAAGTCAAAATCAATTAAAAATATAAATTCGATAGTTAAAGTCAATTCATAGGGCTTCAACTGTGTTGCGCACAGCGCCAAGCCACGCAAAATCAAGCCTTGTGTATTGGAGCCTGCCATGCGCTACCCCCACCCCGACCTCAACACCCTGCCAGACGACATCAAAGCCCGCATCCTGGCGGTGCAGGAAAAAGCCGGTTTCATCCCCAATGTGTTTTTGGCGCTGGCCCGCCGCCCGGCTGAATGGCGCGCTTTTTTCGCCTACCACGACGCGTTGATGGACAAAGAGGGCGGCCGCCTGAGCAAAGGCGACCGCGAGATGATTGTGACCACCACCAGCGCTGCCAACCAGTGCCTGTACTGCGTGGTGGCGCACGGGGCGTTGCTGCGCATCTATGAGAAAAAGCCCCTGGTGGCCGACCAGGTGGCGGTGAATTTCCGCAAGGCCGACATCACGCCGCGCCAGCAGGCCATGCTGGCTTTTGCCATGAAGGTCTGCACGGCATCGCATGAGGTGAATGACGCCGACTTTGCCACGCTGCACGCCCACGGCTTTGACGACGAGGATTGCTGGGACATTGCCGCCATTACCGCCTTCTTTGGCCTGTCCAACCGCATGGCCAGCTTTGCCAATATGCTGCCCAACCCCGAGTTTTACCTGCTGGGGCGGCTGCCCAAGCCAGCCAAAGTAGCCTGATGAAACACCTGCTGGTTTACGCCGATTCGCTTTCCTGGGGCATCGTCCCCGGCACCCGCCAGCGCTTGCCGTTCGACGAGCGCTGGCCGGGTTTGCTGGAAATCACCTTAAACGCCGCTGGCCAGAACGTGCGCGTTACTGAAGACTGTCTGAACGGGCGCCGCACCGTGTGGGACGACCCCTTCAAACCCGGGCGCAACGGCTTGACCGGCCTGGCGCAGCGCATTGAAGCGCATTCGCCGCTGGCGCTGGTGCTGCTGATGCTGGGCACCAACGACTTTCAGTCGATGCACCCGCACAACGCCTGGCACTCGGCGCAAGGCATTGCCGCACTGGTGCGCGAAATTCGCAGCGCACCGATTGAGCCGGGCATGCCGCAGCCGCTCATTTTGGTGATTGCGCCGCCCGCGTTGCAAACACCCAAAGGCCCCATAGCACCCAAATTTGCGGGTGGTGAGCACAAATGTGTGGGCCTGGCCTTGGCTTACCAGCAGATCTGCCAGGAACTGCAATGCCATTTTTTTGACGCTGGTAACGCCACCCCCACCAGCGCGGTAGACGGCGTGCACCTGGACGCGCCGCAACACCGCACGCTGGCGCTGGCACTGGTTCAAAAAGTCACGCAACTGCTTTCAAATTGATAGTAAAAAGAGTGAGCAGCACCCGCACGTCTGCATTAGCCAAAAAGCCAATTTGAGCATCAAAAAATAGCCTGAAAATTAAAAAAATTCCGTTGTAACGTGCCATGTAAGCACCTCAACGCGTGAAGCCCACAGTTTTTAATTTTTTAGCCATTTTTCAGGCACCAAAACAACGTTTTACCCAGCAATGGCTTGCGGGTAGCGCTATTGTTATTTACTATCATTTTTGATGCGCTTGGAGTGCTGTACCGGGCATAATGCCATTTGGCGTTGCTATTTGGTCTAGGTAATAAGTAGTTATTGCCTATGTCGTATTTGAACTAGTTCCAATAGCCAAATCAAACACAACTTGAAACAGTTGGCGCGTAACATGCGTATAAATACTAAAGTCCTCTTTTTTTCAAACGCAGACGGTTTAACCACATGTTTTGGGCCACGCCATTGACCGCCAGCGAATCAAACGCCAAAGAACGGGGCGGCTTTGACAGCCAGCCTGCTTCCTCGTTCCTAAATTCTCAGCATGACGCTGGCGATGTTCAGCGCTGGCTGGTCGACACGCCCTTGCTGCAGCTGGGCCACCTCAAGGTACGCCTGCTGGCCACGCGGCTGACCCAACTCAAACACACGCCGCGACAAAAGGCGTTGAGCTGCTTTGCTTACGTGCGCGGCTTGCCCTTTGGCTGCGTGACCGACAGCACCGGCACCACCGCCAGCGAGGTCATGAAAAACGCCAAGGGCGATTGCCACACCAAAGGCACTTTGCTGGTGGCGCTATTGCGCGCCAGCGGCGTACCGGCACGGCTGCGCTTTGTCACGCTGAAAAGCGATTTTTTATACGGCATCATGGACATGCGCGGCCAGCCGGTGGAGCACGCCATCGCCGAGGTCTGGGTGGAAGACAAATGGGTGGCCATTGACAGCTATGTGCCCGACAACAAGCTGGCGCTTGCCGCGCGAGTGCGCTTGGGGCGCGAGAGCCTGAAACTGGGCTATGGCATGCATATTCTGGGCAACGTCACCTGGGACGGCATCAGCCATTCATTTGCCCAATTTGCATTGTCCGACAAGGCCAGCCTGCCACTTCATGATTGGGGCGCGTTTGACGACCCGCACCAGTTTTACAGCTCCGTCACCTACGTGCGAAACCGCCTGAACTGGACCAACCGTGCCAAGTGGGCAGTGGGCGCGGCGTTGGTAAACCGGCGCGTGAATGCGCTGCGCCACTCACTGGACAACCTGCGCTAAAGAAATCCGATTCTCAGGCGCATGGCGTTGTTGCCCTGCATCCTGACAATTAAATTTCTGAAAAACTAAACGCCAAAGCCGTCGTCGGCGGAAATGATGGCACCGTTGATGAAATGGCTCTCGCCACTGGCCAGCAGCACAATCAGCGCGTCCAGGTCTTGCGGCTTGCCTACGCGCCTGCGCGGCAGCATTTGCACCAGCTTTTGGCCTTGCTCAGTCTGCCAGTGGTGGTGGTTGATTTCGGTGTCGATGTAGCCCGGGCAAATTGCAGTGGTGTTGATGCCGTACTTGCCCCACTCCAGCGCCATCACGCGGGTCATCTGCACCACCGCCGCCTTGCTCATGCAATACACGCCAATTTGCGGCAGCACCTTCAGGCCCGCCATGCTGGCAATGTTGATGATGCGTCCGCCAATGTAGGTGCCCGGCGCCGCGCCCTTGGCCCGTGCCAACATGCGCTTGCCCACCTCTTGGGCCACAAAAAACGCGCCGCGCACATTGGTGTTGAAGACAAAGTCGTAATCCTGCTCACCCACGTCTTGCACGCGCTGGGTGGTGCTGACGCCCGAGTTATTCACCAAAATATCAATCGCACCAACGCTGGTTTCGGCGTGCGCCACGGCGGCCCGGATGCTGTGCACATCGGTCACGTCCATCTCCACCACATGGGCGCTGCCGCCTTCGCCTTCAATGTGGTTGCGCAGGTCTTTGAGCTTTTCCACCCTGCGGCTGGCCAACACCACCGCCGCACCGGCAGCTGCCAGGGTTTTGGCAAACTGCGCGCCCAGACCGCCCGAAGCGCCAGTCACCAGGGCCACGCGGCCCGACAGATCAATTGAGTACGCCATTTAGAGAATCTCCACAAGACAAGTCAAACACCGGCTGCAGCGCCAGGGTGGCGCATAAAATCAGCCCACGCGAGCCGCAAACCCAAAACCGATTATCTAGCGAGAACCCCATGAATCAGCAAGACATACTGGCGCAATTTGGCCCACGCGAAGCCATGGAATACGACGTGGTGGTGGTGGGCGGCGGTCCCGGCGGTCTGGCCACAGCCATACGCCTGAAGCAACTGGCAGCGCAAAAAGGGCAAGACGTGTCGGTGGTGGTGCTGGAGAAAGGCTCCGAGCCGGGCGCGCATATTTTGAGTGGTGCCATCATGGACCCGATCGCCATCAACGAGCTATTTCCTAACTGGAAAGAACTCGGCGCGCCCCTCCATCAACCGGTGACGGACGACATCTTTTTGTTTCTGGGCGAGCAAGGCGCGTTGCGCACGCCCAATTTCCTGCTGCCCGAATGCTTTGACAACCATGGAAACTACATCGTTAGCCTGGGCGCGGTCACACGCTGGATGGCGCAGCAGGCAGAAAACCTGGGTGTTGAAATTTTTCCCGGCTTTGCCGCTGCTGAAGTGCTCTACAACGAAGATGGCGCCGTAAAGGGCGTGGCTACCGGCAACATGGGCGTGGGCAAAAACGGCGAGCCGGGCGAAAATTTTCAAATCGGCATGGAGCTGCACGGCAAGTACACCGTGTTTGCCGAGGGCTCGCGCGGCCACTTAGGCAAGCAACTGATTGAAAAATTCAAGCTCGACGCGGGCAAAGACCCGCAAAGCTATGGCATTGGTATCAAGGAACTTTGGGAAATAGACCCAGCGCGCCACGTACCTGGTTTGGCGCTGCACAGCGCGGGCTGGCCGCTGGATGCCGACACCTATGGTGGCAGTTTTTTGTACCACATGGAGAACAACCAAGTGGTGGTGGGCTTTGTAGTTGGCCTGGACTACAGCAACCCATGGCTCAGTCCGTTTGAGGAATTTCAGCGTTTCAAGACGCACCCCAACATCCGCTATTACTTTGAAGGCAAGGAAGGCAGCAAGCCCGCCAAGCGCATTGCCTATGGTGCGCGCGCCATTACCGCAGGCGGCTTGCTGAGTTTGCCCAAGACCGTGTTCCCTGGCGGCGCGCTGGTGGGCTGCGAAGCGGGTTACTTGAACGCCAGCCGCATTAAGGGCAGCCACGCCGCCATCAAGACCGGCATGCTCGCTGCCGAAGCCGCCTACGAGGCCATCACCAGTGGCCGCCAGCACGACGAACTGGCGGCCTACCCGGCAGCTTTTGAAAAGAGCTGGCTGTTTGCCGAACTGAACAAGGCGCGCAACTTCAAGCAGTGGTTCAAAAAGGGCCGCAGCGTAGGCACCGTGATGACTGGCATCGAGCAATTTGTTTTGAAAGGCAAGATGCCCTGGACGCTGCACCGCACCCAGCCCGACCATGTGTACCTCAAGCCCGCGGCCAGCAGCAAAAAAATCGACTACCCCAAGCCTGATGGCAAGCTCACTTTTGACCGCCTCACCTCGGTCTTTATCAGCAATACAAATCACGAAGAGCAGCAGCCCGCGCACCTGACTTTAAAAGACGCCGCCGTTCCCGTGAATGTCAATCTGGCGCAATACGCCGGGCCCGAGAGCCGTTACTGCCCGGCGGGCGTGTATGAGTACGTCAAAAATGCCGACGACACAGACCGCCTGCAAATCAACGCGCAAAACTGTGTGCACTGCAAAACCTGCGACATCAAGGACCCAACGCAAAACATTGTGTGGGTCACGCCAGAAGGCGGTGGCGGGCCAAACTACGCTGGCATGTAAATCTAAGGCGCTACAAAATTAAAAGCGTGGCCGTATAAAGTCACGGCTTACTGCGTTGACATGAATTGGTCACACCAGCGACACGTACCCTACCTACATTAGCTACTTACCCCAAAAAGGTTAGCTAATGCAGCTTCTTAAAACCGACAAAGCCCGCGAAGAACTCGCTTCGCGCCAGCGCAGCTTGCAGTTGCGCGAGAGGGCAGCCTTGCTATTGGCCGACGGCACCAAAACCCGCGCTGAAATGCAGGTGTTGATGCAAGACGACGGCACCATACTGAGCAAATTGATTGCCGACGGCTACCTTGCCCCGGCCACCAACGCTGTCACCGCCAAAGAAGGCTGGAATGCCTCCACCGGTTCTTGGTCGACCTCCACCAACGGCATGAATGCAGCCCAGTCTACAGGTGCTTTTCAAACCACCGGCGCATTCAAGGCGCAGGCTGCTCGCAGCTCTCAAACTACGGGCCCGACTCCCCTGGCGGCAGTGGCTGTACCCGCTGCCGCCCCAGCAGCGGCCAGCGCAGCAGCAGCCGTTGCCGCGCCAGTAGCGGCTGACAATTTTGAAGGCAAACGTTCGCTGGCCACCACACGGATGTTTTTGTTTGACATTTGCGAGCGCATGTTTGTGCGCAAGCTCCCCGCCAAGGCCAATCTCTACCGCGACCAGCTGCGAGCTGCCAAAGACCGTGAGTCGATGCTGGCGGTGGCGCGTGACATGATCAATGACGTGGAAGAAATTGCCGGCCATGACCGCGCCGACGGCATCAGCGAGCGCATTGCGTCGTTGCTGCCGCCCGAATAAGCGCGTGTCCGGCCGTCTGGCTGCCATTTGCGGGCTACCATAGCGACAGTTTCATCTGCCCTCATCGCTCGACATCTGCAGTACTTGCCATGACCTTGTATTTTTCCCCTAGCCACCAGTGGCTGCGCCTTGATACCGCCACTACCGCTACTGTAGGCATCACCGCCTACGCACAAGACACGCTGGGCGATGTGGTGTTTGTTGATTTGCCCGCGCCAGGGCGCCATCTGGCGCGCGACGAAGTGGCTGGCGCGGTGGAATCAGTCAAAACCGCTGCTGATGTTTACAGCCCCGTGTCGGGCGAAGTGCTGCACGTCAATGAAACGCTGCGCGCTGACCCGTCGTTGGTCAACAGTGACCCCATGCTGGCTGGCTGGTTTTTCAAAATCAAGCTGGCCGACGCCAGCCAAGTGGCCAGCCTGCTGGACGAAGCCAGCTATTTGACGCTTATCAGCAGCCCCTGAAGCGCCAAGCCTTCAGTCGGCTACCGCGGTTTCTGCGGCCTGGCGCAACGCTGCTTCAAGCACATCAACCGGTTGCGCGCCCGAGAGCAAATACGCGTCGTTGAGGATCAACGTGGGCACCGAGTGAAAGCCCGCCTGCGCATGCACCGCTTGCTGCGTGCGCACTTCGTCGGCGTAATCTGTGCTGGCCAAAATAGCGGCAGCGCGCGGCTCATCCAAACCCACCTGGCTAGCCAGACGCAACAGCACTTCGTGTGATTCAGGCGGCAGGCCTTGGCCAAAATAGGCGTTCAGCAGCGCTTTTTTCAGTGCATGTTGCCTGCCTTGCGCGGCCTGTTCATCGGCAGCCACCGCTGCATCTTCCTGGCCCGCCCAATACAGCAGGCGATGCGCGTCAAAGGTGTTGTAGATGCGCCCACGTCCCTCTGGACGAAACACCACACCCACTTCGGCGGCGCGCTCGCATTGCATCTGGCGCGTGGCGGCTTGCTGCGCTGCAGTCACGCCATATTTGTGCGCCAGGTACTCGGTGGCGTCCTGGCCACCGGGCGGCATTTGCGGGTTCAGCTCAAACGGGTGAAACAGCACCTGCACATGCAACTCATCGCCCAACCGGGCAATCGCTTGCTCGAGTGCGCCCAGGCCAATAGCGCACCAGGGGCAGGCCACATCGGAGATGAAATCTACTTTGACATTAACTACGCGCATACGCACTTTCAAAAAATTCGTTTCAAACCGCCAACCCAGCCAAGCCCGCAATCGCCAATGCATAACCTTGCACACCAAAGCCACACAGCACGGCCTTGGCCGCTGGCGAAATATACGAATGATGGCGAAAACTCTCGCGCGCATGCACGTTGGAAATATGCAGCTCCACCAGCGTCACGCCAGTGCCCTTGATAGCGTCATGCAGGGCAATGCTGGTGTGCGTCAGGGCCCCGGCATTGAGCACCACACCCGCCAGACTGCCAGCGGCCAGCAACTTGCCTGCCTCCTGAATCCAGTCAACCAGCACGCCTTCGTGGTTGCTCTGGCGAAAATCCAGCGCCAGGCCGTGCGAAGCGCAGGCGCTGGCGCAGAGTTTTTCAACCTCGGCCAAAGTGGTGGTGCCGTAGACCTGTGGCTCGCGCGAGCCCAGCAGGTTCAAGTTGGGGCCGTTGAGTACCAGTACCGTTTTCATCAAGTGCTGCTTTCCGTGTGTTCGTCCAGTGCGCCTGCGCAGTTTACACAGCGCTGGGCGCAGCGTGTTGCATGCTCTGGCGCCAGACCTGCCAGGCGCAAAGACAAGCCAGCGCACTGACAGCTACGCACAGCCAAAACACGCTGCGCAAACCCCAGGCCTGGCTGGCCAGCCCACCCAGCACGCCACCCAACACCCCGGTGAGCCCATAGCCCACCACGGTAAACAACGCCTGCCCGCGGCCACGCAAGCCGCCCGGAAAATAGCCGGCTATGCAACTGATGCACACCGTGTGGTGCGTGGCAAAGGTAAGCGCATGCAGCACCTGCGCCAGCACCAGCCAGACCAGTGAATCGGCCACACTGGCGGTGAGCAGCATGCGCGCCAGCATGGTGGCTGCACACAACACCAGCCAGGCACTGGCCGACAAGCGCGGCAGCCAGCGCCCCTGCGTGTAAAACCAGGCTATCTCGGCCACTACCGATAGCGCCCACAGCAAACCAATGGTGGTTTTGCTATAGCCTAGTGCGTCCAGGTAGAGCGAGAAAAACACGTAAATCCCCATGTGCGAGAGCACATGAAAAAACAGTGCGGCAAAAAACCAGCGCACCTCGCGCTGGCGCAACACTGGCCCTACCGAAGCCAAGCCAGCACGCGCTTGCAACGGCGTACGCGGCTCTTTCAAGTTGGGCACCAGGCACACACTGCACACCAGCGCCAGCAGGCTCACGCTGGTCCACAGCGGGAAATGGCGCAAGCCGAAATGCTCAAACCAGGCACCTGCCGACAGTACCGTCAGCAAAAAACCCAGCGAGCCCCACAGCCGCACCCGGCCATAGCGGCGCGTGTCGAATGTGCCCGAGCTGCTGACCCACTGCGCCATAGCGGCCTCGGTCATTGGCATCATGGCACTGGTGTGGCCAAACATGATCAGCAGCACCGCCAGCATGGCCCAGGGCCCCAGCTCAAACCACAAGCCTGCCGAAGCCAGCAAGGCCCCAACGGCACCCCAGCGCAGCAGCAGCACGCGCTCGCCGGTGCTGTCACTCAGCAGGCCCCAGCCGTAGGGCGCAAACAGGCGAGTAAAGGCTTGCGCCGAGGCCAGCAAGCTGATAACCACCAGGCTAAAGCCCAGGTCTTTCAGCCACAGCGGGAGATAGGGGTTGAAGAAGCCGATGTGCGCAAAATAACTGGCTGACAGCGCGGCAAACGGCACCAGTTGGCGCGTGCTTGCCGGGCTTGCTCCAACTGCCTCGCAAGGCACGGACCCAGACGGCAACGACACGTCAGGCCGACGAGCCGGATTGGGCGCCTGACACGCTGCCGGCTATGGCGGGCAGGCCTGCCACCACATCGCCGCACTGCGCGCGGTGCAGCAGCGCATGCTCCATCACCACCAGCGCCAACATGGCCTCGGCAATGGGCGTGGCGCGTATCCCCACGCAGGGGTCATGACGGCCCAGCGTTTCAACCACCGTGCTGTTGCCTTGTGCGTCAATCGATTCGCGCGGGCTGCGGATTGAACTGGTGGGCTTGATGGCGATGCACACGTCCAAATCCTGCCCGGTGCTGATACCACCCAGCACGCCACCCGCGTGGTTGCTCTTGAATCCCTGCGGCGAGAGGCTGTCGCCATGCACCGTGCCGCGCTGGCTGACGCTGGCAAAGCCACTGCCAATTTCCACGCCCTTGACGGCATTGATGCCCATCATGGCGTAGGCAATGTCCGCGTCCAGCTTGTCGAACAGCGGCGCGCCCAGACCCACCGGCATGCCAGTGGCCACTACGCGGATGCGGGCACCGCACGAGTCCCCCGCGCGGCGCAGCTCGTCCATGTAACTCTCTAGCGCGGCTACATCGGCCACCGGCGCAAAAAACGGGTTGTGCGGCACATGCGCCCAGGATTCAAAGCCCACAGCCAGCTCGCCCAGCTGCGTCATGCAGCCCTTGAACACAATGCCGTGCTGCTGCGCCAGCCATTTTTTTGCCACGGCACCAGCGGCCACCATGGGGGCCGTCAGGCGTGCTGACGAGCGGCCACCGCCACGCGGATCGCGCAGGCCGTATTTGTGCAAGTAGGTGTAGTCGGCATGGCCGGGGCGAAAGGTCTGGACGATGTTGTCGTAGTCTTGGCTGCGCTGGTCGGTGTTTTTTATCAACAAACAAATCGGCGTGCCGGTGGTTTTTCCCTGGTACACGCCCGAGAGGATTTCCACCACGTCGGCTTCGGCACGCTGCGTCACATGGCGGCTGGTGCCGGGGCGGCGGCGGTCCAGGTCGGGCTGGATGTCCGAAGCAGCCAGCGCCATGCCGGGCGGGCAGCCATCAATTACACAGCCAATGGCCGGGCCGTGGGATTCACCAAAATTGGTGACCGCAAACAAATGTCCAAAAGTGCTGCCGCTCATGCACCAATTATCCCAGACCCCGCGAAAGCCGCGTCCGGGCCGTGTGTGCTAAACCCGTTGCCCGCGCAGAGGGCCTCCCTGCTGGCAGCGATTCATGCAATCATTACTGCTGTTTAACAGGCAGCCAATTCATGGATTCATTGTCACAACTGGTACTGGGCGCAGCCGTGGGTGTGGCCGTGATGGGGCGCCGCACCGCGCTGTGGAAAGCGGCGCTGTGGGGCGGCATTTGCGGCACGCTGCCTGATTTGGACGCCTTCGTTGACCAAGGCGACGCGATCCGCAACATGACGCTGCATCGCGCGCACAGCCATGCGCTGTTTTACCTGACCCTACTGTCACTGCCGCTTGCCGCTGCCATCGCCCGGCTGCATCGGCAATGGCAAGAACTGCGCTACTGGTGGCTGGCCGTCTGGCTTGCGCTCATTACACATCCGCTGCTGGACTGGATGACGGTGTATGGCACGCAATTGGGCCGCCCATTTACCACCGAGCCCTTTGGTCTGGGCAGCATATTCATCATAGACCCGCTGTACACGCTACCGCTCCTGGTGGGCGTGGTGGCTGCCTTGCGCCTGCCAGTTGCGCGCGCGCTGCGTTGGAATACGGCGGGGCTGGTACTGAGCACCAGCTACCTGCTATGGAGCGCGTTGGTGCAGCAGCATGTGACGGGCATTGCGCGCCAGGCGCTGGCAGCGCAGGGTCTGAGCAGCACGCAATTGCTGGTTACGCCAACACCCCTCAATACCGTGGCCTGGCGGATTTTGGCAATTTCGCCGGACGGCTACCACGAGGGTTTTTATGCCCTGACCGACGCCAGCCAGGCCGTGACTTTTACGCGGTTTGCGCGTGGCCAGGAACTTGCGCCGGTGCTGGCTGGCAATGCGGGTGCGCAAAGTTTGGCGGCCTTCAGCCATGGTTTTTACAAGCTCAGCGAGAAAGCCGGGCAGGTCTACATCACCGACCTGCGCATGGGCCAAGAGCCCCATTATTTGTTTCAATTTCGGGTGGCACAACGTAATGGCGTAGCCTATGAGCCGCTGCCACCGCAGCAGCAGGGCATGCGCACCCCACTGGGGCCTGGTTTTCGCTGGTTGGGGCGGCGCATACTGGGCGAGCCGGTTGAGCCACCGCGTTGAGTGCTGCTATTCGCTGCCGCTTTCGGCTGGCCAGTCGCGGATGTAGGCCTTGAGCATCTTGTTCTCAAAATTCTGGCTGTCCACCACGGCCTTGGCAACATCGTAGAAACTGATCACGCCCATCAGCATTTTTTGGTTCATCACCGGCATATAGCGGGCATGACGCTCAAGCATCATACGGCGCACTTCATCAAGCTCGGTCTCCAGCGTGCAGGTGGTGGGGTGGTCGTCCATGGCGCTACGCACCAGCGTGGCGCCGATTGCTCCGCCGTTCTTGACGATGCTCTGAATCACCTCGCGGAAAGTCAACATGCCCACCAGATCACCGTGGTCCATGACCACCAACGAGCCAATGTCTTTCTCGGCCATCACCTGCGCGGCCTGCGCCAGCGGCTCATCGGGCGTGACGGTATACAGCGTGCCGCCCTTGACGCGCATGATGTCGCTGACTTTCATTGTGTTTCTCCCTGTTTTTAAAGCTGGCTTAAGTTCAATATAGCCCACAATGCCATGAGCTGCCATGCTCACTTACACGCCCTTACTGCGGAGGCTTCCTCACCATGTCCGGTTACACCGACCCCGGTTTTGACACCCTGGCCCTGCACGCCGGGGCTGCGCCCGACCCCGCCACGGGCGCACGCGCCACGCCGATTCACCTGACCACCTCTTTCGTGTTCGAGTCCAGCGAGCAGGCCGCCAGCCTGTTCAATCTCGAGCGCGCCGGCCATGTCTACAGCCGCATCAGCAACCCGACCAACGCCGTTCTGGAGCAGCGCGTAGCGGCGCTGGAGGGCGGTATTGGTGCCATCGCCACCGCCAGTGGCCAAGCCGCGCTGCACCTGAGCATCGCCACGCTGATGGGCGCGGGCTCGCATATTGTGGCCAGCGCTGCGCTGTATGGCGGCTCGCACAATTTGTTGCACTACACACTGCGGCGTTTTGGCATTGATACCACTTTTGTACCGCCCGGCGACCACGCCGCCTGGCGCGCTGCCGTGCGGCCCAACACCAAGCTGTTTTTTGGCGAAACCGTGGGCAACCCCGGCCTGGACGTGCTCGATGTTCCCGCTGTGAGTGCCATGGCCCACCAAGCTGGTGTGCCGCTACTGATCGACTCAACCCTGACCTCGCCCTGGCTAATGCAGCCACTCAAGCACGGCGCCGATTTGGTCTACCACTCGGCCACCAAATTTTTATCCGGCCACGGCACCGTAATTGGCGGCGTGGTGGTCGATGGCGGCAGTTTCGACTGGCAAGCCGCTTACGACAAAACCGGCAAATTCGCCGAGCTCGCCGCGCCCTACGACGGCTTTCACGGCATGGTGTTCACCGAAGAATCCACTGTGGGCGCGTTCTTGTTGCGCGCCCGCCGCGAGGGCCTGCGCGACTTTGGCGCGTGCATGAGCCCGCACACCGCCTGGCTGATTTTGCAGGGCATTGAAACCCTGCCGCTGCGCATGGAGCGGCACATGGCCAACACCCGCAAGGTGGTGGAGTTTTTGGCTGCGCACCCGTTTGTCTCGCGCGTGGGCCACCCCATGCTGCCCAGCCACACAAGCCACGCGCTAGCGCAGCAACTGCTGCCGCGCGGAGCGGGCAGTGTCTTCAGTTTTGACCTCAAGGGCAGCCGTGCGCAAGGCAAAGCCTTTATTGAAGCGCTCAAGGTCTTCAGCCACCTGGCCAATGTGGGCGACTGCCGCAGCCTGGTGATTCACCCGGCCAGCACCACGCACTTTCGCATGAGTGCCCAGGCACTGGCCGCTGGCGGCATGAACGAGGGCACGGTGCGCCTGTCAATTGGCCTGGAAGACCCGGACGACTTGATTGACGACCTCAAGCGCGCCCTCAAAGCCGCTGAAAAACACAGCCCCAGCGCAGGAGCCGCAGCATGATTGCGCAAGTCAACGGCCAGCCCACTTACTGCTACACCGGCGGCAAGCCCTTCAACCCGGCGCAACCCACGGCGGTTTTCATCCATGGCGTGCTCAATGACCACAGCGTCTGGGTCTTGCAAACCCGCTACTTCGCCCACCACGGCTGGAACGTGCTGGCCGTCGATATGCCCGGCCACTGCCGCAGCGCCGGCAAGCCGGCGGAGTCGGTGGAAGAAGCCGCCCGCTTCATCGTGGCGCTGCTGGATGCCGTTGGGGTACAAAAAGCCGCGCTGGTCGGCCACAGCCTGGGCTCGCTGATTGCGCTGCACACGGCGGCCAGCGCACCCGATCGGGTCAGCCATCTGGCGCTGGTGGGCACGGCCTTCCCCATGAAAGTCTCGCCCGCGCTGCTGGACAAATCGCTCAACCAGCCGCAGCAGGCAATTGACATGGTGAATATCTTCTCCCGCGCTACCCTCGCGCCACCCCCATCGGCCCTGGGGCCTGGCACCTGGGTGTTTGGCGGCTCCAAGGCGCTAATGCAGCGCGTGCTGGCCAGCAACCCAGAGGTGAATTTGTTCTACACCGGCTTCAAAGCCTGCGACAGCTACAACGCCGGGCTGGCCAGCATGGCCGCCGTGCAGTGCCCGATTTTGATGGTGCTGGGCCAAAACGACCAAATGACGCAGCCGCAAGCGGCGCAAGCGCTGCTGGCTCAGGCGCCGCAAACCCAACGGGTGATGCTGCAAACCGGCCACCACCTGATGAACGAAACACCCGAAGGCCTGCTGCACGCGCTGACGGATTTTTTGGCCGCGCCCTCCCTTAGCCGACACACCGGCTGACACACCCGCTGACACCCTGCAAAGTCCGCCCCCGCGGCACGCCTAGGCCGACAGACTTGAATCCAAAACAAGGGTATGTTGCGTAAAACTGTTTTAAGACGAATTTAATATTTGTCATACCAATCCTACCAGCCACACCATTTGCGCAAGGCGGCCCCATGTACACATCCCGTTTTCAAACCCGCCAGCGCCGGGGCCGCGCACTTGACGTTGCAAGTGCCGCTTGTTTGACGCTGCTGCAGCCCGGCGCTGCGCTCTGGGCGCAAACCCCCGCAATTGCGCAAGCCACGCTGCCCAGCGTCACCATACAAACCTCGCGCAACAGCCTGCTGGGCGAAGCCAGCACTGCCAGCGAGGGCGTGGTCACGCAAGACCAGCTGGAGGCGCGCACCACCTACCGCCCCGGCGAGCTGCTTGAAGCCGTGCCAGGCCTGATCGTCACCCAGCACAGTGGCGAAGGCAAAGCCAACCAGTTTTTTTTGCGTGGCTTCAACCTCGACCACGGCACCGACTTTCGCGTCACGGTCGATGGCATGCTGGTCAACCAGCGCAGCCACGGCCATGGCCAGGGCTGGACCGACCTGAATTTTTTAATCCCTGAACTGGTGGACTTGCTGGACTACCGCAAAGGCCCGTTTTACGCGGCCGAGGGCGATTTTGCGGCGGCCGGCGCGGCCCACATTCGCTATGCCAGCCAGTTGCCGCAAGGCATTTTCAGCGTCGGCATCGGCAGTGACGGCTATGCCCGCAGCTTGTTGGCCGACTCGCCCAAACTGGGCGCGGGCCACCTGCTGTATGCGATTGAACTGTATCAAAACGACGGCCCGTTTGTGGTGGGCGACAACTACAAAAAAATCAACGGCGTCCTGCGCTACAGCCAGGGCACGCTGGCCAACGGCTTTAACCTCACGGCGCTGGCCTACCGCAGCAACAACTACCACGCCACCAACCAGATTCCCCTGCGCAGCGTGCAAAACGGCAGCCTGAGCCGCTTTGACGCTATCGACCAAACCGACGGTGGCCAGAGTTCGCGCTACAGCGTATCGGGCGCATGGCAGCGCAGTAACGAGGCCGGCGCCAGCCAAATCAACGCCTACCTAGTGCGCAGCGACCTCGACCTGTATTCCAACTTCACCTACTTTCTGGACAACCCGATTGACGGCGACCAGTTCAACCAGAAAGACCGCCGCACCACCAGCGGCGTCAACGCCAGCCACACCTTTTTGGGCCACGCCCTTGGTTTGTCGGTGGGTGCGTCCTCTGACACCACGATTGGCCTGCAACTGCAAAACGACCGGATCCGCAATGGCTTGTTCAACACCGTGGCCCAGCGCTTTTTATCCACCACCCGCAGCGACACCATCCGCGAAACCAGCCTGGGCCTGTATGCCGAAAACACCACCCGCTGGAGCCCACAGTTGCGCACGGTGGCCGGGCTGCGCGCCGACAGGTTTGTATTTGACGTGGCCAGCAACAACACCTTGAACAGCGGCAAAAGCAGCGACAACATCGTCAGCCCCAAGCTCAATGTGATTTTGGGCCCATTCAACAAAACCGAGTTCTACGCCAGCGCGGGCAGCGGTTTTCACAGCAACGACGCGCGCGGCACCGTTATCACGGTAGACCCGCGATCGGGCGATGCCGTAGACCGCGTGCCGGGCTTGGTGCGCGCCAAAAGCGCCGAGCTGGGCGTGCGCAGCGAAATCGTCCCTGGCCTGCAAACCAGCCTGTCGCTCTACCAGCTCAACTTCGACTCCGAGCTGGTGTTCATTGGCGATGCCGGCAACACCGAAGCCGGGCGCGCCAGTCGGCGCACCGGGTTTGAATTGTCCAACTACTACAAAGCCAATCGCTGGCTCACGGTGGACGCCGATGTGTCGTTTGCCCGCGCGCGCTTTCGTGGCAACGATCCGGCAGGCAACCGCATCCCTGGCGCGGTGGAAGGCGTGGCCTCGGTGGCGCTGGCCGTTGACAATTTGGGCCCGTGGTTTGGCGCGCTGCAACTACACTACTTTGGCCCGCGCCCGCTGATTGAGGACAACAGCGTGCGCTCAGCCAGCACTGCCACGCTGAACGCCAGGGTGGGCTACCGCTTCAGCAAAAACACGTTGGTGCAACTGGAAGGCTTTAACCTGACCAACCGCCAGGCTTCGTCGATTGACTATTTTTACGAATCGCAACTGCGTGGCGAGGCCGCGCCAGTGGCTGACATTCACTTTCACCCGATTGAATCGCGCTCGCTGCGCTTGTCGGTGGTGACGCAGTTTTAAGCGCCGGGGCTGGCAGGGTGGCTTAAAAACAGCCCCCTTGAAGCGGCGCACTTTGCGACTGCGTTGCGCTGCAACGCGGCTGGCTTGCTATATAAAGTAGAGCAAAAAAGTATAGCGGTACCCGCACATCCCTATTGGCTTAGAAGCTAATTCGAGCCCTAAAAATAGTCCAAAATTCTTAAAAAACGGCGCGCTGGACGGTTTTTAGCGCGCCAAACCGTCGCACCCCGCCGAATTTAAAGAAAAACAGCCTTTTTAAGAGCGGTCTCAAATCTGAAGTGCAACACCCTGCGATTAAACCCAGTAAGGTGTTCACATGAAACTAACCAACCGTTCTTATCAGCAACTGAACTACCAGGAGCGTCAAAGTATTGCGTTCGGGTTGGA
>JAKFVA010000011.1 GCA_021732385.1 Burkholderiales bacterium
TTGGCCTTTCAGCTCTACCTTGGCGACCTGCTGGCGGCGGCGCTCGTTTTCGCTGCGAAAGTCGTACAGGTCAAAGTCGCCATTGGGGCAGTAGCGGTCAGCGTAGTAGTCCACGCCATTGCGGTCGGTGCAGCCAAAGGGGAAGGCCACGCGGTCGTCCGATTTCAGGCGCTGGCTGGCCGCTTGCAGTTGCACGCGCCAGCCCTGGCCCAGCAGCGAGTCGAGCGCCAGGGTGTAGCGCAGGCTGCCGGTCAAGCCCTCCCACACCGCGGGTTGCGACCAGGGCTGGTTATTGATGTTTAGGTAGGGGTTGGGCGCGGGCAATGTGTTCCCAGTGACTGACAAGCCCGGCAGGCTGGGCTGGCTGCGACGCGAGTATTCCACCTCGGCTTCGAGCAAGCTGTTTTTGTTAAGACGCCAGTCAGCGGCCAGCGCAAACAGGTGGCGTTTGCCATCTAATGAATCAATCGGGCTGGCCACGTCTTCGCCCGCCAGGTTGAGGCGGTAGCCAAAGGCATTGCCTTCGCCGAAGCGGCCACCCAAATCCAGGGCCACCAACACGCCGCCGTAGTTGGCGGTTTCCACGCGCAGGCTGCGCAAGTCGTTTTCTGTGGGGC
The DNA here is from genome assembly GCA_021732385.1 of Burkholderiales bacterium. GTDB lineage: Bacteria > Pseudomonadota > Gammaproteobacteria > Burkholderiales > Burkholderiaceae_C > JAKFVA01. The sequence continues at coordinate 618 of JAKFVA010000011.1, forward strand.
GTTTAACCACATAATTCACCAAACCACCTGGCGCACTGGTGCCCGCCTGGATGCCGCTGGCACCCTTAAGAATTTCAACCTGCGCTTTGTTGTCCAGCGCAATGCTGGTTTCAGCGCTAATGGGCAGCCCCTCGCGCCGGTAGTTGTAGCGGTTGTCCAGCACAAAGCCGCGGACGCTCACAAAGTCCCAATAGCCTGCGGCGTTGTAGGCGTCGCTGGTAGAAGCGTCCAGTTTCAGCAAGTCAGCCAGGCGGCGTGCACCACTGGCTTCTATCTGGTTGTTGCTGATGACGCTGGCAGACAAGGGCTGTTGCGCCAGGGGGAAATCGCTAAACCCGGTAACGTCTGCCGTGGGTGGTGCGCGGCGCTCGCTGATGGTGACGCTGGGCAGCGTGGCCTGTGCAATGGCGGGTGCTTGCGCCCAAGTCTTTGAAGACAGCAGTGCAGGCACTATCAAAAAAGAAGCTAGACCCGCACGTCTAGTATGGGTTAGAAGCCTATTTGGCTTAAATTCAAAGGCCTCAATAGTCTTTATAAGACTATTTGGATAACTTTTTGTGAATTTTTGGGTTGCCATTACGTTTTCCGTTCATGTAATGGCAGGTCGGCACGGCTGGTGGCGTTAAGCGCCCACTGAGAAATGGGCGCCGCCTGGTAGCTCAGCTTCCCTGCGCGAGGATTACCTCAATCAGGTTCAAAGGGACTTTCTCAGTCGCTACCCAACCAAACTCTGCAGCATGGTCGGGCAACAACACCCCTAGCGGCCTTCATATTGCTATGAAGGTGGCTCATTCTAACGCCGCAAAGCGCTGTCCTACGCGGTCTTGCGCTGTTAGCTGGCCATCTAGCGCGCGATGGCTCAATACACTGATTTTTGCCCCCTTACTTTTTTATATGCAGGAGCTTTTACATGCCACTGAAATACATCGCTTTGTCGCTTGCGCTGCTGCCTACGGCGCAGTCGTTAGCAGCCGAACCCGGGGCGCCAAACCGCGTTGTGGACAGCGCTGCCACCGCTATCAGCAAAGCCCGGGCCGACAAAGACATGCAAGCCGTGCTCGACGCGCATGCGAGCCTAAAGCCCAAAGCGATTGAAAAAATCACGCCCACTGAGGCCCGCAAACAACCCAGCCCCGCCGATGCGGTGAATGTGGTGCTCAAACTGCAGGGTAAAAGCACCGATCCCGAAGCACTGGTGCCTGGCATTAAAAGCCAGGACCGGATGATTGCTGGTGCCGCTGGCCCAATCCCAGCACGTGTTTACACACCCGATGGTGCTGGCCCTTTCCCGGTTATTGTTTACTACCACGGCGGCGGTTGGGTGATTGCCGACAAGCAAACCTATGATGGCGGCGCGCGTGGTCTGGCTAAGCAGGCCAATGCCGTCGTGGTGTCAGTCGATTACCGTCAGGCCCCTGAGTACAAGTTTCCTGCCGCCTGGGACGACGCATTTGCGGCTTACAAATGGACGTTGGCTAACGCCGCGTCGATCAAGGGTGATCCTAAAAAGCTGGCTCTTGCGGGTGAGAGTGCGGGCGGCAATCTGGCGATGGCTACCGCTATTGCAGTGCGCGATGCCGGCCTTCAGGCGCCACTGCATGTGCTGGCCGTGTACCCAGTAGCGCAAACCAGTACCAACACCGAGTCCTACATTGAAAACGCTATCGCCAAGCCCCTCAACCGCGAGATGATCAAGTGGTTTGTAGGTCACATGACCAACTCGCCAGCCGATTTAAAAGACCCGCGTCTGCAATTGATCGACGCTAAGCTGGCAGGCCTGCCATCCGTGACAATCATCAACGCACAAATTGACCCGTTACGCAGTGATGGCGCCAAACTCGAAGCCGCACTCAAGACCGCTGGTGTGCCAGTAGAGCGCAAGAGTTATGACGGTGCCGCGCATGAATTCTTTGGTATGGCTGCCGTGGTGGAAAAAGCCAAGCTTGCGCAGAGCTACGCAGGGGCCAGGCTGCGGACAGCTTTTGGGAACTAGGCCCTGCTGACTTTCCCCTTGGGATTTGGCAGCAGTAATTTCAGTCGAAGACTGGCGACTCCACGCCCAGCACCTTGTGCAGCTTGGGGCTGGTGGTGGTGTATTGCAGGTGAATCTTGCCCTTCTCGGGGAAGATGATGGGCGCTGCACCAAAGGCCGCCAGGGCGCATTCGTGGAAGCCACTCAGAATAAGTTTTTTCTTACCTGGGTAGGTGTTGATGTCGCCCACAGCAAAAATGCCGGGCGTGTTGGTGGAGAATTTCTCGGTGTCCACCTTGACTTGCTTGCGTTCAATCTCCAAGCCCCACTCAGCAATGGGTCCGAGCTTGGGAGACAAGCCAAAGAATACCAGCAGCATGTCCAGCGGCACCACGCGGGTAACGCCGTCAGCCCCGGTTACTTTGGCACCAGTAAGCTTGCCGTCTTTTTCTTCATAGCCAGTCACCTGGCCGATGATGAATTGCATCTCCAGCGCTTCGCACAGTGCATGCATTTTGGCGACGCTGGCGGGCGCGGCTTTAAAACCGTCACGGCGGTGGATGAGAATCACGCTTTCAGCTTTGTTTGCGCCTTCGGCGACAAAATTCAAAGCCCAATCCAGGGCTGAATCGCCACCGCCAACGATAACCAGATTCTTGCCCGCAAAATCCGCCGGATTCTTGACGCGGTAATGCAGTTGTTGGCCATCAAACTGCTCCAAGCCATCTACCTTGAGCGTGCGTGGCTGGAACGCCCCTACGCCAGCCGCAATAAATATGGTTTTGGTGAGGAATTGCGTGCCCTTGGAGGTCTCGACAAAGAAGCGTCCATCGCTTTGCTTTTGCACCGTGGTCACTTCCTGACCCAAATGAAAAATGGCACCAAAAGGCTCGATCTGTTTGAGCAGGCTGTCGGTCAGTTCCTGGCCGGTGCAGACCGGCACGGCGGGGATGTCATAAATCGGTTTGTCGGGGTAGAGCTCGACGCATTGGCCGCCAGGGTAGGCCAGCGAATCAATTACATGCGCCTTGATTTCCAGCAGGCCCAGCTCAAACACTTGAAACAGGCCAACCGGGCCTGCACCTACGATGACGGCATCGGTTTCAATTGGGCCATCATGGGCGGCGGCAGTACTCATGACTTCGGGGTTCAGTTGCGGTTCCATAGCTCTTGGTAATTTTCAGCGAATCAATTCGGCCAGCTTGCCGGTTTTGTCTTTCCACTCATCAGCGTCGGCCGGTGGCGTTTTGCGTTTGGTAATGCTCTTCCAGCCAGCGGCGCGGGCCAGTTCCACATTCAGCGCAATAAAGGCTTGCTGATCGGCTGGCACATCTTCTTCAGCGTAAATGGCATTGACCGGGCACTCCGGGATGCACACGGCGCAGTCAATACATTCATCGGGATCAATCACCAGCATGTTGGGACCTTCCCGAAAGCAGTCGACTGGGCACACGTCCACGCAATCAGTGTATTTGCAGCGGATGCAGGATTCAGAAACGATGTGGGTCATGGCAGTTGGAAGGTGATTTTCAAGGGCTAACCCTAGATTTTAGGCGGTTATGAATACCCGTTTTAGTTAATTGGCGCGGGCTCTGCTTCCTGCACCAAGACGGCACCTGCCGTTTTGTGTGAGGCGGTGTCCACCAACACTAGCGCGCCCAGGTTGCGTGATTGCACAAACGGCAGTACGGGCAATGGCTCTTGGAGGGCCAACACAATACGGCCAATGGCGTTGGCTTCAAGTTGTATAGCGCTTTCCTGTGCCAATGTGTTGATGTCCAGCTTGTGCACAACGCGCGCCACTTTGGCCTTGACCCAACGGTGACCATGCAGCGCCCAGTAAGCGCGGCCCGCCACCAGGGGTTCGTCGTCCATCCAGGCGATGGTGGCATTTATTTCGCATAGTACCTTGGGTGCCCCATCGCTTGCCAACAACCAGTCGCCACGCGACACATCAACTTCGCGGTCCAGCACCACACCGGCGCTGTGGCCCGCGGCCACGTCTTGCGGCTGGCGTGCATGGCTTAGCACCTGGGCCACTGTGGCGGTTTTGCCGCTGGGCATCACCGTAATAGCCTGGCCTGGCCGTGCCGTGCCGCCCGCCACACGGCCCCAGAAAACGCGCCGGCCCTGCGAGGTGTCGGATGACGAGGAAAACTTTTCCACCCATTGCACCGGGAAGGCAAACGCAGCCTGTGATTCAACGGGTGTGGTGGGCAACTGTTCCAGAATTTGCAGCAGGCTGGCTCCGTGGTAGCCGCACCAGCCGACCTTGGCGTCGACCACATTAAAGCCCTTGAGTGCTGAAATTGGTACGGTGGCGGCCACGGCAATGCCCGCAGCCTGGGCAAAGGCGTGCAACGCGTTACTGATGTTGGCAAAGGCCAGTGCCGGGTCAGCCACGGCGTCAAGCTTGTTGATGGCAAACACCACGCTGGGCACGCGCAGCAGGTGGCACAGCAAGGCGTGGCGGCGCGTTTGCGGCAGTAAATCGTGGTTACGCTCGCTGACGGACAAATGCTTTTTAGGCTCAATGGGTTCGCCATTCCAGGCCAGCTTGGTGGCGTCCACCAGCACGACGGCGGCGTCGGCGCTGGACGCGGCCGTGACCATGTTTCGGGTGTACTGTTCGTGGCCAGGGGTGTCGCCAATGATGAATTTGCGCTGGGCAGTGGCAAAGTAGCGGTAGGCTACGTCGATGGTGATGCCTTGTTCGCGTTCAGCGGACAAACCATCGGTTAATTGCGCCAGATCAACCGCGCCAGCGCTACTGGCACTGGCACCGCGCGTGACGCTGGCCAGCTGGTCTTGAAGCACCGACTTGCTGTCCACCAGCAGGCGGCCAATCAGGGTGCTTTTGCCATCATCGACGCTGCCGCAAGTAATGAAGCGCAGCGCCGATTTGACATCCAACTGACCGTTAGCGACTGACTGGTATGCGCTTGGCGCTACGGAATCTATAGTGTTCATCAAAAATACCCGCTTAAAAATAACCGTCTTTTTTGCGCTTCTCCATGGAAGCCTCGGAGGTTTTGTCGTCCATGCGGGTAGCGCCGCGCTCGCTTACGTCGGCTTCGATGGTTTCCAGCACCACATCAAACGCGTTGGCGGCCAGGCTTTCTACCGGGCAGGTGCAGGTGATGTCGCCCACGGTTCTGAAGCGCACCTGCTTGTCTGTGGCCATTTCGCCATCACGCAGCGGCGTGAGGGGGGTAACTGGCACCAGCAGGCCCTTGCGCTCCACGACGCTGCGGCTGTGGGTGTAATACAGCGAAGGCAGGGCAATTTGCTCGCGGTCTATGTATTGCCACACATCCAGCTCGGTCCAGTTGGAAATCGGGAACACGCGGAAGTGCTCGCCGGGCTGCAACCGGGTGTTGAACAGCGTCCATAGCTCGGGCCGTTGCGCCTTGGGCTGCCATTGGCCAAAGCTGTCGCGGTGGCTGAAAATGCGCTCCTTGGCGCGGGCTTTTTCCTCGTCGCGGCGCGCCCCGCCTATCAGCGCGTCAAAGCGAAATTCGTCAATGGCTTCCAGCAATGTGACTGACTGGTGCACATTGCGGCTTTCGCCGGGATGGGCCAGGCGCACAGTGCCACGCGCCATCGAATCTTCCACGCTACGCACAATCAGCTCGGCTTGCAGTTCCTTGGCGCGAGAGTCGCGAAAGTCGGTGACTTCATGGAAATTGTGGCCGGTGTCGATCATCAGCAGCGGGTAGGGGATACGACCGATGCCGAACGCTTTTTCAGCGCACTTGAGCAAGACCAGGGAGTCTTTGCCGCCTGAGAACAGCAGTGTGGGCCGCTCGAACACAGCGGCGACTTCGCGCAGGATGAAGATGGTTTCTTCTTCCAGGGCGTCCAGGTGGGCGTGGCTGAGTTGAGTCATGGGAGGTAAGTCGGTGCGGGCGTTCATGCGGTAATCCGGGCGCTCTGGGGCAAAGGGCTGGAGCCGGGCAAGGCGCTGGTGGATATTGCACTGGAAGCATCGTCTTTCACGTGCAGACCGCACTCTTTGGCGTTTTCATCTTCCCACCACCAGCGGCCGGCGCGAAAGTCCTCACCCAGTGCAATGGCACGGGTGCAGGGAGCGCAACCAATGCTGGGGAAAAATTCGTCATGCAGTGGGTTATAGGGCACGCTGTGCTGCTGGATGTAGTGCCACACGTCACCCCAGGTCCAGTTGGCCAGGGGGTTGATTTTGACTAACCCAGTCCGGCCGGTTTGGGTGTTCGTGGCCGCTTCGCTGGTGTCGACCAGTGGCACCTCGGCGCGCGCATTCGATTGCTCGCGGCGCAGCCCGGTAATCCAGGCTTTTTTTCCCGCCAGCGCACGCTCTAATGGCTCGACCTTGCGGATATGGCAGCAGTCCTTGCGCAGCGCAATGCTTTGGTACATGGCGTCTTTGCCGTGGGTGGCCACAAAGTGCACGGCAGTTTCGGTGCGCGGCGTGTACACGGCCACACGGCCAGGGTTGGTCTGTTGCGTTTGGGCCAGCAGCGCCAGTGTTTGCGGGTGCAGCATGCCGGTTTCCAGCACAAACAGCGGAATTTCCAGGCGCAGGCTGTTGCCAATGTGGGTTATGACAACGTCTTCCGCGCCCAAGCTGGAGGCTTGGGTGAGCTCGCTGGCCACGTTGTAATCGGCAGCTGCTTGCAAAAGTACCGCGCGTGTTTCTGCCAGCTTGGCGTCAAAATCCTTGGAGGGGCGGGCGTGCAAATTGGTGGCGCTCATGCTGTGGTCCTGGAAAAGTGCGGCTGCGCGTGCTGTGCATCGCCCTGGTAGAAATCGGGGAACATGCGCAGCAGCTTTTCGCCATGCGCCAAATCCTGGCCCTCGCGCAGCACGGCTTCAGAAAACCCGGTGCGCTGCATTTGTTGCAGTTGGTCAATCAGCACGTCGCCCACAGCGCGCAAGGTGCCCTGGAACTTCATTCGGTGGCGCAGCAAAAACGCCTGGCTATAGGCGCGGCCATCGGTGAATTTGGGGAAGTGCAGTTCAATGCAGTCCACACCGGCCAAATCAAGTGCCAGCGGATCAGCATCGTTGGCCAGTTGCAAGGTGTTTTGCGCCGTGGTGCTTGCTGCCTGTGCGCTGGCAGCTATCAGTTTCATAGTGTGTGTCATGGCTTGGCCGTTCATGCCAATGCGCCATCCGGCGCATGCTGCTTGGCATGGCGGGCACTGTTGGCAGCGGTTTTAAAGGTTTCAAAGCCCACGCGGCGCAGGCTGTCAATGAAGCTCTCGGCTTTACCGTTGCCCACATTGATACGCTGCTGCTTATAGGCCAGCAGCACGGCCTCGATCACATCAGGCACTTCGCTGGCAGAAAACGATGGGCCTACCACTTTGCCCGCTGCGGGTGCGCCGCTTTTGGTTGAACCGTCTGAGCCGCCGAGCGTGACCTGGTACCACTCCTTGCCGTCTTTATCGACCCCCAGAATGCCAATGTGCCCGCTGTGGTGGTGCCCGCAGGAATTGATGCAGCCGCTGATGTGCAGGTCAATTTCCCCCAGATCATGCAATTCGTCGAGGTCCTGGTAGCGCTCTGTAATCGCTTCTGAAACCGGGATGGAGCGGGCATTGGCCAGCGCGCAAAAATCGCCGCCGGGGCAGGCAATCATGTCGGTCAGCAGGCCGATGTTGGCCTTGGCAAAACCGGCGGCTTTGGCTGCCAGCCAAAGTGCGGGCAACTCGGCCTGATGCACCCAAGGCAATACAAAATTCTGGTCGTGGTTGATGCGAATCTCACCTGCAGAAAAACGCTCGGCCAGATTGGCCGCCGTGTCCATCTGGTCGGCGGTGACGTCACCGGGCGCATAACCCAGACGCTTGAGCGAGAGGGTGACGATACGCAGCGCTGGTTGGCGGTGCGGGGCCACGTTGCGCGCCAGCCAGCGGGTGTACTCGGCGGACTGAGCGGGCGTGAATGCTTTTGAATCAGTAGCATTGCCAGACGGCGGGGCAAGGACTGGCGGCACAAAGCAGGCGGTGACCCTGTCCAGTTCGGTCTGCGTAATGGTGTGCGGCGCACCGTCTTGCTGCACGATGCGCTGGTACTCGGCTTCCACCGCGTCGATGTATTTTTGTCCTTCGGCCTTGACCAAAATCTTGATGCGCGCCTTGTAGATGTTGTCGCGACGACCGTAACTGTTGTAGACGCGAATCACCGCTTCCAGGTAGTTCATGATTTCCTGCCACGGCAAAAACGCGCGCAACGTGGTGGCCAACACCGGTGTGCGGCCCATGCCGCCACCCACCATGACCTTGAAGCCGACTTCACCCGCATCATTTTTATGAACATGCAGGCCCACATCGTGCCAGGCAGTGGCGGCGCGGTCTTCGCTAGCGCCAGTCACGGCAATCTTGAACTTGCGCGGCAAAAATGCAAACTCGGGGTGCAGCGTGCTCCACTGGCGCAGGATTTCGCAGTAGGGACGGGGGTCGACTATTTCGTCTGCCGCAATGCCGGCGCGTTCGTCGCTGGAGATGTTGCGGATGCAATTGCCGCTGGTCTGGATGCCGTGCATCTGCACGCTGGCCAGCAAGTCCATCACGTCGGCACTTTTATCCAGCGGAATCCAGTTGTATTGCATGTTTTGCCGCGTCGTCAAATGGCCGTAGCCCTTGATGAGGTGCGAGGCCACTTGATGGCCATTTTTCAATGCCACCGGGCCGAGCAAGTCTTGCGCGGTTTGCGCGGCGTCAAACACGGCATCAGTGGGTTGGTCATAGTCGCGCGCAATCTGCGCCAGCACGCGCAACTGCGCCACATTCAGTTCGCCATAGGGCACGGCCACGCGCAGCATCGGCGCATGGCGCTGCACATACCAGCCGTTTTGCAGGCGCAACGGGCGAAACTCTTCTTCTGGCAGCACCCCTGCCAGGTGCCGCTGCAACTGGTCGCGGTATTGCTGGGCGCGCAGTTGTACAAACTGCTGGTCAAACGGGGTGTACTGGTACATGGTTTTTCTGAAGAACAGGTGGCTACAGGGTGAGTAGCTTGAGCCCGGCATAAGCCAGCAATAAAGAAAGCAGTGCACGAATCACACGATCGGGGATTTTAAGGACCATCCGTGAGCCCAGCCAGATTCCTGGCAGCGAACCGATCAGCAGCTTGCCCAGCATGGCCCAGTCAACCGAGCCCAACGATGCATGGCCCAGGCCCGCCACCAGGGTGAGCGGCACGGCATACGCAATGTCGGCGGCCACAATGCGCGGCAACGGCATTAGCGGATACAAAATCAGCAATACCGACACGCCGATGGCTCCGGCGCCCACGGAACTGAGCGTGACCATGACGCCAATCAGCGCGCCAAACAACAAGGGCAGGCTCCAGTGCTTGGGTTTTTGCGCCTCTTCAAGTTGTTCATCACTGATGGCACGGGGAATTTGCTTGCCGCGCACGGCTTTGTAAAACGTGGCGGCAGCCGTCAGCAGCAAGGCAACCCCAAGCGTCATCGTCATCACCTGTTGGGCCTGGGCACTGGCCGGGTCAGCCTGCTTGAGCAACCACAGGGTAACCAGCGCTGCCGGTATGGAGCCCGCGCTTAAATTGACCACAACACGCCACGGCACCTGACGCTGGCGCGCCATGTTCACCGTGCCGCCCATCTTGGTGAAAGCCGCAAACAGCAAGTCCGTGCCGATGGCCAGATAAGGTTTGACGCCAAAGGCAAATATCAGCAGCGGTGTCATGAGTGAACCGCCACCTACGCCGGTCATGCCGACAATCAGGCCCACCACAGCGCCCGCAAAAATTAGAGCCAGATCTTGCATGGCAATTAATGTAGGGCCAACCCTAAATTACGAGAACGACATATTAGTTTTGCATATATGCAAATTCCGGTATGAAGACTTTGCCAAGGCAGGCAGCAAACAGCCATGCACTGGTAAAGTTGTTTCTTTTGGCAAGGCGATGGCAATGAAACTACAAAAAATGGCGAAAGTCTGGCTGCTGGCAGGTACGTTGGCGCTTTCGCAGGCGTCGGTTTGGGCGCAGCCCGCACCCATCAAGATTGGCGAGATCAACAGTTACTCCAACATGGTGCAGTTCACCCAGCCCTACCGCCAGGGCTGGCAACTGGCGCTGGACGAGGTCAACGCCGCTGGCGGCCTATTGGGCCGCAAAGTGGTGGTGATTGCGCGTGACGACGGCGGCAAGCCCGAAGAAGCCTTGCGCCATGCGGTGGAGCTCACCGCCAAAGAAAAAGTCGATGTGCTGGCCGGTGGCTTTTTAAGCAATGTGGGGCTGGCGCTGGCCGACCATGCGCAAAAAAACAAGCGCCTGTTTGTAGCCAGCGAGCCTTTAACTGATGCCATCGTTTGGGACAAAGGCAACCGCTACACCTTCCGCCTGCGCCCCAGCACCTACATGCAGGCCGCCATGCTGGTGGAAGAGGCTGCCAAGCTGCCGGCTAAGCGCTGGGCCACCATTGCGCCCAATTACGAATACGGCCAAAGCGCGGTGGCAAGCTTCAAGGAACTGCTCAAGGCCAAGCGGCCCGACGTGGAATTTGTCAGTGAGCAATGGCCCGCTTTGGGCAAATTGGACGCAGGCAGCACGCTCAGCGCCACGCTCAACGCCAAGCCCGATGCCATCTTCAACGTCACCTTTGGGGCCGACCTGGCCAAACTGGTGCGCGAGGGCAATCAGCGCGGCATTTTCCCCAAAACGCCGGTGGTCTCGCTGCTCTCCGGTGAGCCCGAGTACCTGGATGTGCTGCAAGGCGAAACACCCAAGGGATGGATCGTCACGGGTTATCCGTGGGACCAGATAGACACTCCGCTGCATGCCAGTTTTGCCGCCAACTACTACAAGAAATACCAGGAAAATCCCAAGGTCGGCTCGGTGGTGGGGTATGCCACCATGCAGGCGATTTTTGCCGCCATTAAAAAATCCGGGAGTGTAGACAACGAAAAACTGGTGGCTGCCATGCGCGGCCTCAAGTTCAACACCCCGTTTGGCCCAGCTGAATTCCGCGCAATTGACCAGCAGTCCACCATGGGCGCATATGTCGGCACGCTCGACTTGCGCGCTGGCAAGGGCACCATGGTCAACTGGCGCTATGCCGACGGCAAAGCCTATTTGCCAAGCGATGCCTATGTGCGCACGCGCCGCCCCGCTGCCGCCATGAAATAGTTTTTCACGCAATCACTACGCCTACAAGAGCCACAGCAATATGGGCCAGCCAGTTTTCATCAAGGTTCTGGGCTTTTCCGATGTCGAGCGCCACGCCATCAACAGCGTGCTGCGCCTGTCGCAAGAACAGGCAGTGTCCTACGTGCTGTGGCAGCCTGGCAGCGGGCCGGCAGCGCAACTGCTGCTGATGGACGGCCAAAGCCACGAAGCCGCGCTGGAGCTGGCTGGCCACACGCTGCAGGCGCGTGAACTGGCAGCCAAGGGCAAAGAGCCTGTCAAAGTGATCTGGGTGGCACCTGAGGGCACAGCCACGCAGCCGCAGGGCGTATGGCGCAGCTTTTTCAGGCCGCTGCACTGGCCCGATGTGGTGCAGGCGCTGGATGAAATCTTTGCTGCACCGCCCGCCGCCGCAACCGGCCTTGACTTTGATGTGGACTTTGACCTGGATGGCTCCGCTGAGCCAGACCCTGCAACGCCGACCCAGCAAGGGCAGCAAGGTGAGGCAGACAATCCGCCCACCCAGCCCGGCGCGCCCGGGCCACGCGCCCTGTTGATTAACCCCAGCCTGGAAAAGCGCTATCACCTGCGCAGCGTGATGGCCTTATCGGGCTGGACAGTAGCTGACGAAGCCACCAGTGCCATTCAAGCCACTGAGCTACTGCGCAGCACGGCTTACGCCCTGGTGGTTTTGGATTTGGACCTGCCTGACGGTGCCGCCTGGCAACTGCTGGCGCAAATCCCGCAGTTGCAAACCGCTCCACCCGTGCTGCTGGCCAGCACGGCCCACAGCGGCTGGCTGGTGCGATGGCGTGCCTGGTATGCCGGTATTCAGGCAACTTGGCGCGAGCCGCTGGACAGCCGCCAGCTGCATCGCAAACTAGCCGCCATCGCGCACGATTAAGGTTGCAATCTGCACCTGGAAACTGGCGCAGCGAAATTTCGGTATTTTTAAGCATTTTTCAGGAGCGAAAACCGCTTTATGTTCAATAAAGACGTGCGGATAACGCTATCAAAAAATACTATCAATTCAATAGCGTGAACGCCGCTCTATAAAGAGGTGACGAGCCAGCGAGGCGGGTAGGGGCAGCGGCTCTTGGTGCAAGCGGGCTGCCAGCAGTTCGGCACACAAGGCGGCGTAACTCAGGCCGCGTGAACCCAAAGCAGTGCACAACCACAGGCCCGGCGCGTTGGTCTGACCTGTCGCCTCGCCCGACTGCAGGCAAGACCAGCCAGGCACCGGACCAACCACCGGCAGCCGGTCGCGCGAGGCGCAACGTATGCCAACCCAGGCGTGCAACGCGGTGTCTGCTACTGCTGTAGCCAGTGCCGCGCCGGTGGCGGGCAGCAACACGGGCAAGCGTGCCAGATTGGCCTGTTGGTCGGCCAGGCGGGGGGCCAGGTTTTGCGCATCGCGCTGGTAGGTGGCGCCACAAAACCAGCGCAATTCAGTGGCTTTGGCATCGCCAGCCACGCCCTCGCAGCTTGTATCCGCCGGTACGCCAGCAATCAGGCTGCCGTGGCCGTTTTGCGGCGTGGCAGGCAGTAATGGAAGTAAAGCGCCGGTTGCGCTGTAGCTGCCCCAAGTGACTTGGCCGCGGATAGCCTGTAGCAGGGGCATTCTGGGTAAGCCGGGCAGTGCGGTGCTGGCCGTGCCATTCAGCGCTAAATCGCTAAGCAACGCCTGGCTGGCAAATCCCGCGGCCAACACCATCAGGCTGGCGCGCGCCAGCTCATCGCCTGCGTCATCAAGCGCACGCCATTGGGCGTGTTCTGCGTCGGGTGGGGCCAGCCGCGCTACAGGGCAACCGCTTTGCACGGCAATGCCCGGCTGCGCCAGCCAGGCGTGCACCAGCCGAGCCGGTTTGACCCAACCCCCACTGGCATGCCATTGCGCTGTTGCATGGGCGTGCGGGCCGCTGCCAGAGGCAGCCAAGGCAACAGGAGCGCATTGCTGCACGCCATTTTGTTGCCAGTCTGGCCCTTGCTTCAGCAAACCCCGCACTTGCGCCCAAGTAGCGGCCAGTCCGGCGGCGCTGATGCGCGAGAGCACGCTGTGGTCTTTGGAGGTGTGCGGTACCAGCAAGCCCACGGGTACGCCTGATGCACCGCTGGCGGGGGCCTGTGCATCCAGCACGCATACCCGCCAGCCGCGCCGCGCCAGGCTGGCAGCTACTGCCGCGCCTGCCAGCCCGGCCCCTACCACCATGGCGCAGCCTTGTGAGTGCTTTCCAGCCGCGTCAGGCGCAACTGCGCTGCGCTGCTGCCAGTGTGGGGCGTAAACCCATGTGTTGCCTGCAACAGCCCCAGCTTGCGCTACGAAACCAGCGGGTTTCAGCGCATTTTCCAAATTGGGATGGAGCACCATTGGCCCGGTTATTTGCAGACGAGTGCCCAGGCGGCAGCAGCGTGCCAGCGCCCGGCCGGTGGTGCTGGGGTCGCGCGGGAGGCAGCGTGTGTCGAGCACAATTTCATCGGCCAGGCCACCAATTTCTTTCAGCACACCGGGAAGCGCCCCGCTGTAGTGGGTAAGCAGCAGTTGGCCACCGTGCAGGCTGTGGCGGCTGTGGCGCAAGGGGGCGTTGCTGGGCGTGATGCACACAGCGTGCAGCAGGCGCAAACCTGGCCAAGTAGCCTGTGCGTGCCGCAATGCCTGCGCCAGTCCGGGCGTATGCGCCGTGACGGCGTGTGCCTCAGGGCTAAGCCAGAACTGACGCCAGCTACTCAAGTGCGGGCCGGGGCGGTCACGGGCGTCAGGGGTGATTACGCGGCGGGCGGCACGTAACCTGACGCAGCGTCGGCACCGCCTTCAAAAAAGTGCTTTTCCATCTGGCGCGCCAGGTACTGGCGGGCACGCAAGTCGGCCAGGTTCAGGCGGTTTTCATTGACCAGCATGGTCTGGTGCTTGAGCCAGGCGGCCCAGGCTTCTTTGCTCACACCTTCCCAGATGCGCTTGCCCAACTCACCGGGGTAAGGGGGAAAGTCCAGCCCCTCGGCCTGTTTTTTCAGCTTGATGCAGTCAACCATGCGTGCCATGAGCGCCTCTTTTTATGTGTCTGGGGTAATACCCCACAGCCCATAACTTTAGCAAGATTCCCGCAGCCTTGGCACTGGCTTAGCCTGCGGCCCGATGGCTTTTGCGTCATAGCGCCTAAAATGCGCTTATGACCTTGCAAAAATCCCCTCTTTTGCCGGTTTACCCGGCAACACCGCTGACCCCCCAGTTTTTGACCCACTTTGTTACCCAAGGGGCTCGCCATGGCCAGAACTGAAACCAAAACCGCCATTCTTGCTGACGGCCTGCGCTACAAGTCCAAGGTATCAGGCTCGCCGTTTGCGGCTGCTGTGTCCTTTGGTGGTGCCACCATGTCGTGCTTTTTCTGTGGCAAGCACCGTCCGCGTACTCTTTTGGCCACCCGCAAGGTGCTGGGCAAGTCGCAGGCCGTCTGCTCGCCCTCGTGTAAGGCGTTGGACGAATCCACCGGCAGTTGAAGGCGCTGGCTGTGCTGCTTTCCCTATTTTTTGCCTATCCGCGCCGTGTGCTGGCTGCCGTGTGCGTGGCCTGCGTGGCCATGCTGGCGTTTGGCCTGTATTTGCAGCACGGCGTAGGGCTGGAGCCATGCCCCATGTGCATCGTGCAGCGCTATGCGCTGGTGCTGGTGGCTGTGGCTGCTGGCTTGGCCAGCGCTACCGGCACTAAAGGCTTGCAAGTCGGGGCATCGGCAGTGGCTTTGGCCGCCGCCGGTTTTGGCGCTTTTGTAGCCGCACGCCAAAGCTGGTTGCAGTGGTATCCGCCCGAAATTGCCACTTGCGGGCGCGACTTCTACGGCATGATTGAAACTTTTCCTCTCAAGCGCGCCATCCCCATGATTTTTAGAGGCAGCGGTGACTGCACCAAGATTGATTGGACGTTTCTGGGCGGCTCAATCGCCAATTGGTCGTTCATCAGTTTTTGCGTCATTGGTGCGGTGTTGGCGGCTTGGTTGTGGCTGCGCATCCAGCCATCATTAGGCAACCACTTGGGTGCTAACCGACCCTTGCCATCCAAGGCCAAGGCCTGATTGGAAAACCCCTTGTTCAAGCTCTTTGAACGCCTTTTAAATCCCTACCCCAGCGCCACTCCCCAGCCGCCTCCGGGCGGCTTTTTTGCTTTTCTGTGGCACTCGACGCAAGGCAGTCGTGGCCTGATTGCGACGATGACGTTGTGCACTGCCCTGATCGGTGCCTTTGAAGCCTTGCTCTTTAGCATGCTGGGGCGGGTAGTGGATTGGCTCAGTCAAGTGGCGCCTGCCCAATTGTGGACGCAAGAGCGCGGCAGCTTGTTGTTGCTGGCGGGTCTCTTGATGCTCAGCCCGTTGTTGGTGTTGGCGCAGACCTTGCTGAAATACCAGGCGCTCTCGGCCAATCTGCCGATGCGTTTGCGCTGGAATTTCCATCGCTTGCTGCTGGCCCAGAGCATGGGCTTTTACCAGGACGAGTTTGCCGGGCGCATCACCGCCAAGGTCATGCAAACCGCGCTGGCGACCCGCGATGTGGTGATGATCCTGTGCGACATCCTGGTGTTTGTGCTGATTTATTTCGTCACCATGACGGTTGTAGTCGGCTACTTCGACTTGTGGTTGCTGCTGCCCTTTATGGGCTGGCTGCTGCTGTTTGTGCTGGCGGTGATTTACTTTGTGCCACGGCTTGGCAAGGTGGCGCAAGCCCAGGCCGATGCCCGCTCGCTGATGACCGGGCGCATCACCGACGCCTACAACAACATCGCCACCGTCAAGCTGTTCTCGCACAACCAGCGCGAGCACGACTACGCCCGCCAGGGGATGCAGGAGTTCTTGGTGACCGGCCACCGGCAAATGCGGCTGGTGACTGGTTTTGAAGTCGTCAACCATATCTTGAGCATGGGCATGATTGTGGCTACCGCCGGGGTGGTATTATGGTTGTGGACGCAGGGCAAGGTGGGCGTGGGTGCAGTAGCCGCGGCCACCGCCATGGCGCTGCGCCTGAATGGAATCTCGCACTGGGTGATGTGGGAGATGGCATCGCTGTTCGAGCACATTGGCACCGTGCAAGACGGTAAAAGCATGTTGTCGCTGCCGCAAACCGTGCTGGATGCGCCCGCAGCCCAGCCCTTGCAAGTCACCCGTGGGGAGGTGGTGTTTGAAAACCTGTGCTTTGCTTACGGCGCTGGCCAAGGCGTTGTGCCAGCAGCACAGCGGACGGCGATTGACAAGCTGTCACTGCGCATTCGTCCTGGCGAAAAAATTGGCCTGATTGGCCGCTCGGGAGCGGGCAAAAGCACGCTGGTGCAGTTGCTACTGCGCTTTTATGACGTCAGCGCGGGCCGCATCCTGATTGACGGGCAGGACATCAGCCAGGTGCAGCAAAGCAGCCTGCGCGCCCAGGTCGGCATGGTTACGCAGGACACCGCGCTGCTGCACCGCTCGGTGCGCGACAACATTTTGTATGGCCGCCCCGACGCCGGCGAGCCTGCCATGCGCGAGGCCGCCCGGCGCGCCCATGCAGATGATTTCATTGTCAGCCTGCAGGACGCCAAAGGCCGCAGCGGCTACGACGCTTTTGTGGGTGACCGCGGCGTCAAGCTCTCGGGCGGCCAGCGCCAGCGGGTGGCCATTGCCCGCGTGATTTTGAAAGACGCGCCCATCTTGCTGCTTGACGAAGCTACCAGCGCCCTCGACTCTGAGGTTGAAGCCGCCATCCAGGCCAGTCTGTACAGCCTGATGCAGGGCAAGACCGTAATTGCAATTGCACACCGCCTATCGACTATTGCTGCGATGGACCGGCTGGTGGTGCTCGATCAGGGCCGCATTGTGGAAGAAGGCAGCCACGCGTACCTGCTAGCGCGCGGCGGTTTATACGCACGGCTGTGGGCGCACCAAAGCGGCGGCTTTTTGGTCAATGACGAGCCCGAGGCCGGCTTCAATGCCAAGCCCAAACCGCTGGATGAGACGCTGGTTGCCTGATCAATTCAGGTGGTGCGCGCTTGCGACTCCAGCTCATTGGCGTATTGGTGATTCACGTCACGGTGCCCGGCCTCGTCGGCGCGAATCACCACAATCACATCGCGCAGGCGGGCGTTGGCCGGCAGCTTCCAGTAGTCAATGGCTATCTGTGGAGCCGGTACATCGGGGTATTTGCCGCTGTCCACGCCGGCCAGGTATTCGGTGTAGCTCACCACTGCCTGCTCTTCAAAATAGCCCACCAACCGGTGCGCGGTTTTAGACGAGACGATGTACAGCAGGAAAAACAAGTTGTAGAAAACGCCTTGCGCCAAGATGATGAGGAAGCGCTCAAACCCATTGGGTTTGGCAATGTGGATGAACGTCATCAGGTGCATGCGCTCGTTTTCGGCTTCATCGAGCAAAGTGCGAATCCAGCCATCGTCGGGTTCCATGCGGCGCAACGCGCGCAGGTGTTGCAGGGCACCAGCCACCATGCCGGGTACAGCAGCCACGGTTTCCAGTACCACCGCGCGGTTGCCGTAGCGGCCTGAGAAGAAAGTGTCGGCAAAAAACCGCAGGAAAAGGCAAAAACCCAAGGCGAAGCGGTCAGAAAAGTCTTGCGGCTTGTGATGCATGTCCAAAGCAGGATTGGCGTTACGGCTCATGTTGGCCTCTCTGTGGTTGGTTGAAGCTGTTTGGCTGTCAATAAGCGGCATCTTATGTGACTTAGGGCGCATTGGCGCGCAACCGGGTGCGCTGCTCAACTCAGTTTTTTTACCAGCACGTGGCTCTTGCGGTCAACGTTGTATTTGCGTTTGCGTGCTTCGGGGAGCCAAGCCGGGTCGGTCTGTACAAAGCCGCGTTTGATGAACCAGTGCATGGTGCGAGTTGTAAGTACAAAAATGCTGTCCAAGCCGCTGGCCTTGGCGCGCTGCTCAACGCGCTTCAGGAGGCGCTCTCCATCACCTTGCGTTTGCACTTGGGGCGAGACGGTGAGTGCCGCCATTTCGCCGGTTTTGTTCTCGGGGTAAGGGTAGAGCGCGGCGCAACCAAAAATCACGCCGTCGTGCTCGATCACGGTGTACTGGCCAATGTCGCGCTCAATCTCGGTGCGGTCGCGTTTGACCAGCGTGCCGTCTTTTTCAAATGGCTCAATCAGCTGCAATATGCCGCCCACATCGTCGGCACCGGCCTCGCGCAGTTCCTCCAGCTTTTCATCAATCACCATAGTGCCAATGCCGTCGTGCACATAAATCTCCAGCAGCAGCGCGCCGTCTACAGCAAACGGCAGGATGTGGCTGCGTTCCACGCCGCCCTTGCAGGCCTTGACGCAGTGCTGCAGATAAAACGCAATGTCACTGGGCTGCTGCGGCGGCGGCAGGTTGGCCAACAGTTGCTCGGCAGCAGCCAGCGGCAGCTCGGTGTCGATCGGGTTGTCTTCGCCCTCGGGTTCGGCGGGTTTGACGCGGATGCCGGAAACTTCGGTGAGAAAAATCAGTTTGTCAGCTTGCAGTGCCAGCGCGACGCTGGTGGCCACCTCTTCCATGCTGAGGTTGAAGGCCTCGCCGGTGGGCGAAAAACCAAACGGTGAGAGCAGCACCAGCGCGCCCGAATTGAGGGTTTGTGCAATGCCCACGGCATCGACCTTGCGCACTTGGCCGCTGTGCTGAAAGTCCACACCATCAACCACGCCCACAGGCCGCGCGGTTAGGAAATTACCCGAGATCACGCGCACGGTGGAGCCCGCCATGGGCGTATTGGGCAGGCCCTGGCTGAAGGCCGCTTCAATCTCGTAACGCAATTGCCCAGCGGCTTCTTGCGCGCAATCCAGCGCCACCTCGTCGGTGATACGGATGCCATGCGAGTACTTGGGTATGTGGCCCTTGGCCTTGAGCTGCTCGTTGACCTGCGGGCGAAAGCCGTGCACTAGCACAATTTTCACGCCCATGCTTTGAATCAGCGCCAGGTCTTGCGCCAGAAACTGCAGCTTGCCCGCCGCAATGGCCTCGCCTGCAATGCCCACCACAAAGGTCTTGCCGCGGTGCAGGTGAATGTAGGGCGCAACCGAGCGGAACCAGGGCACAAAGGTGAAATTGAAGACGGTGGACATGGTGGTCAGGCGCTGTGGGGTAGGGCGATGGGAGCAGTCATTGCATCAGGACAATTTACGCAGGGATAATCCGCGATTCTGTACGAAGTTATGCCTTTGACTGCCTCACGACTCCAAATCAATTTTCCGCCAGCCTTGCCCGTGTCGGGTAAACGCGACGAGATCATGGCTGCGATGGCCGCTCACCAGGTCATCATCGTCTGCGGTGAAACCGGCTCGGGCAAGACCACGCAGTTGCCCAAAATGGCGCTGGCCCTGGGGCGCGGGCGGCTTAATTACCCGGATGCCACGCGCAGCAAACTCATTGGCCATACCCAGCCGCGCCGCCTGGCCGCCACCACGGTGGCCAAACGCATTGCCGAAGAGCTGAACACGCCGTTGGGCGAGGTGGTGGGCTACCAGGTGCGTTTTGGCGCAAAACTGGAGCGCACGGCCTCGGTCAAGCTCATGACCGACGGCATCTTGCTGGCCGAAACACAAACCGACCCGCTGCTCAAAGCCTATGACACGCTGATCATTGACGAAGCGCACGAGCGCAGCCTGAATATCGACTTTCTGCTGGGCTACCTGCGCGAAATTCTGCCGCGCCGGCCGGATTTGAAAGTCATCGTCACCTCGGCCACGATAGATGCCCAGCGCTTTGCGGACCACTTTGCCAGCACCAAGGGGCCGGCACCCGTATTGATGGTTTCCGGGCGGTTATTTGCCGTGGAGCAACGCTACCGCCCCTTTGAAGAAAGCCGCGATTACGACTTGAACGCCGCTATAGCCGACGGCGTTGATGAACTGTGGCAGGGCGGGCAGGGCGGTGACATTTTGGTGTTTCTACCCGGCGAGCGTGAAATAAGAGAAGCCGCTGACCATTTGCGCAAACACTTGGCACACCAGCCGCTGAACCGCAGTGCCGAGGTATTGCCGTTGTTTGCCCGCCTGACGCAACCCGAACAAGAGCGGATTTTTCAGCAGCACAGCGGCAGGCGCGTGGTGCTGGCCACCAACGTGGCCGAGACTTCGCTCACGGTGCCTGGCATTAAATACGTGATTGACGCAGGTACAGCGCGCGTCAAGCGCTACAGTTTCAGAAGCAAGGTCGAGCAGTTGCTGGTTGAGCCGATCAGCCAGGCGGCGGCCAATCAGCGCGCCGGGCGCTGCGGGCGGGTGGCCAACGGCATTTGCATCCGTCTGTATGCCGAGCAAGACTTTAACGGCCGTCCGCGCTTTACCGACCCCGAAATTCTGCGCAGTTCGCTGGCGGGCGTGATTTTGCGCATGAAGGCGCTGCACCTGGGCCAGGTCGAACAGTTTGCCTTTTTGGAGCCGCCGCGCCCCAAGGCCATCGCCGACGGCTACCAACTGCTAGTCGAGTTGGGTGCGATGGATGAGGCCAACGAACTCACCGCCCTGGGCCGCGAACTCGCCCGCCTGCCCCTGGATCCGCGCGTGGGCCGCATGATTTTGGAAGCGCGCACACGCAGCGCACTGGACGAGGTATTGGTGATTGCCAGCGCTTTAAGCCTGCAGGACGTGCGCGACCGCCCCCTGGAGCAACAAGCCGCAGCCGACCAGGCACACGCCAAGTTTGACGACGAAAAAAGCGAGTTTGTTGGCTACCTCAAGCTTTGGAAATGGCTGGACGCGGCGCGGAGCGGCCAAGATGGCAAAGGCAAATCGACCAATCGTGCCTACGAGAACCTGCTGCGCCAAAATTTTGTCAACGTCCGGCGGGTGCGCGAGTGGCGTGACATCCATGGACAGTTACTCAACGTGGTGAATGAGCAAAAATGGAAGCCAAACACAACACCTGCGAGCTTTGAGCAACTGCATCTGTCGTTGCTTGCCGGTTTGCTGGGCAACGTCGGCTGCAAGATGGACGATGAAGACGTGTACCTGGGCGCACGTGCCATCAAGTTTCACCGCCACCCCGGGGTGCATTTGAGCAAGAAGCCGGGCCGCTGGGTAGTGTGTGCCGAACTGGTGGAAACCACGCGCGTGTTTGGCCGTGGCATGGCCAACATTGAGCCGCAATGGCTGGAGCAGGTAGGCGGCCATTTGCTCAAAAAGCAGCTTTTGGAGCCGCATTGGGAAAAAAAGGCGGCGCAGGTGATGGCGTTGGAGCGGGCCACCTTGTATGGCCTGGTGGTCTATCACAACCGCCGCGTCAATTACGGCCGGGTCGATGTGGCCGGTGCCCGCGAAATCTTTATTCGTGAAGGGCTGGCTGGTGGCCAATGGCCGCCCGAGTGGGACAAGAAGCTGCCGTTTTTAGCCGCCAACCAAAAGTTGATCGCCCAGATTGAGACGCTGGAACACAAATCCCGCAGGCAAGACGTGCTGGTAGACGAGGCGCTGATTTACGCCTTTTACGACCAGCAGATTCCGTTTGATATTTACAGCGGCGTGCTGTTTGAGCAGTGGTATTTGCGCGAAGTCAAGCTTCAGCCCCGGCTCTTGATGCTCTCGCGTGACGAGCTGATGCGCCACGAGGCTGCTGGCATTACCACCGACGCCTTTCCGCACACCCTGCGCCTAGGCGGTGTCGATTGCGCTGCCAGCTATTTGCATGAGCCCGGCGATGCGCGCGACGGCCTCACGGTGACAGTGCCGCTGTTTGTGCTGAACCAAGTGAGCGATGAACGCTGTGAATGGCTGGTGCCTGGCATGCTGGGGGGCAAGGTGCTGGCGCTGCTGAAAAGCCTGCCGCAAAAGCCGCGCTCGCGTCTGGTGCCGCTGCCGGAGTCAGCCAAAAAACTCACCGAAATTCTTTGCGCCACAGAAAACGCGGCCCAGGGCGCACTCACTGAAGCGTTGCGCAGGCAGGTGCGCGAGATGACCGGACTGGAATTGAAACTGGCCGACTTCAAGCTCGACATGCTGCCCGCGCACTGCTTTATGAATCTGCGGGTGGTGGATGAGCATGAAAGGCAGCTGGGCATGAGCCGCAACCTGGGTGCGCTGAAGGCCGACCTGGGCGCACAGGCACGCGGCGCGTTTCAGGCACTGGCGGGCCTGAAAACCTTGCGAGCCGTAGCTTCGCCAGTGCCTGCCGCGCAGACACCAGCCAATGCAGCGCCAGGCCTGCCTGCGCGTTCGGCCGGTGCAACGCAAGCCATGGCAAAAAATTCGGGCAGCACGCGCGATGCCGAGCAGCGCTACACCACATGGGGTTTTGGGCAATGGCCCGAACTCATGGAAATCAGCAAGGGCAGCCAGACCCTGATTGGTTTTCCGGCGCTGGTGGAGCAGGGCGATGCGGTGGTCATTGCAGTGTTTGATGAACCGTTGGTGGCGCAAACCAAACACCGCGCCGGGCTGCGCCTTTTGTTTGCCTTGCAGCTCAAGGACACACTCAAGTACCTGGAAAAAAATATCCCTGACCTGCAAAAAATGGCGGTTGGCTACATGGGTCTGGGTACGCTGGAGCAATTGCGTGAGCAAATTATTCAAGTCGCGCTGGACCGTGCCTTTTTGCAGGCTCCGCTGCCTACGGATGAAATGCAGTTTGCCCAGCGTCTGCAAGAAGGCAAGGCACGCCTGAGTTTGATTGCGCAGGAAATTGCCCGGTTGTGCGCACAGGTATTGGCCGAGTACCAGACCGCATTACGCAAGATCAAGGACACCAAGAACGCCCCTGATGCGATGGCCGACTGCACCCAGCAATTGCAGCGCCTGGTACCCAAAGACTTTTGCAGTACCACGCCGTATTTGCAATTACAGCATTGCGTGCGTTACCTCAAGGCCATTGTCCTGCGGCTGGACAAGCTGCGTGCCGACCCGGCCCGCGATGCCACGCGGCTGGCTGAACTGCGCCCGCAGGAGCAGCGCTTTTGGCGTCTGGTGGCCGAGCGCCGCGGCGTGCAGGACATGCGCCTGCAAGAGCTGCGCTGGCTGCTGGAGGAGTTGCGGGTGAGCTTTTTTGCGCAGGAGCTGCGCACGCCGCAGCCAGTCAGTACCAAGCGGCTGGATAAATTGTGGGCGCAATTAAACAGTTGAAACGCGCCAGACACGCTACAGTTAAAGCCAAACGCCAGCAGTTGCACGCAACTTGTGCGATCAAGGCGCACTCGAACCTTCACACACCCTAAAGGACACCCCATGCAATTCAAAGGCAAAACCGCCCTGGTCACCGGTTCCACCTCAGGCATTGGCCTGGGGATTGCCCGCCAACTTGCCGCCGAGGGTGCCAATGTGGTGCTCAACGGCTTTGGCGAGGCTGCCGAAATCGAGAAATTGCGCAGTGAAATAGCCGCGCAGAACGGTGTGCAGGTGCGCTATGACGGCGCCGATATGAGCAAAGCCAGCGCCATTGAAGCCATGATGACCAAGGCGCTGGCTGAATTTGGCAGTGTGGACATTCTGGTCAATAACGCGGGCATCCAGCACGTATCGCCAGTTGATGAATTTCCCACAGACAAGTGGGACGCCATCATTGCGATCAATCTGACATCTGCTTTTCACACCACGCGCCTGGCGCTGCCGGGCATGAAAAAGGCAGGTTGGGGCCGCATCGTCAACATTGCTTCGGCCCATGCGCTGGTGGCCAGTCCGTTCAAATCGGCCTATGTGGCGGCCAAACATGGCGTCGCAGGCCTGACCAAAACCGTGGCGCTTGAAGTGGCGCAAGCCGGTATCACCGTTAACGCAATTTGCCCCGGCTATGTACTGACGCCGCTGGTGGAAAAGCAGATACCTGACACCGCCAAGGCGCGTGGCATCACCGAAGAGCAGGTCAAGAAAGACGTGCTGCTGGCAGCCCAACCCACCAAGAAGTTTGTTACGGTGGAACAGGTTGCAGGCTTGTGCAGCTACCTGTGCAGCGCGGGCGCTGCCTCCATGACCGGGGCCATTTTGTCGATAGATGGCGGCTGGACGGCACAGTAATGCCGCCCAAGCCAGCAGCCGCACGCCAAGCGGCGAGCAGAAAAACCGCAAAGCCCAAGTTGGCCGCCAAGCCAGCCGTTGTGCCAGCCTTGCCGCCGTCGCTGCCCGGCCAGGTGGTGCTGGTACTGCAAGGCGGTGGCGCTCTGGGTGCTTACCAGGGTGGTGTGTATCAGGCCTTGCATGAGGCGGGCATTGAGCCCGACTGGGTGATTGGCACCTCTATTGGCGCCATCAACGCCGCGCTGATTGCGGGCAATCCGCCAGCGCAGCGGCTGGCGCATTTGCAGGCGTTTTGGCGCGGTGTGGAGCAAGGCAACCCCTTTGTACCCGCCTTACCCGACCCGCTGGGCTTGGCGCAAAGCTGGGCAAATTTAACAACAGTGCTGCGCGGTATTCCCGGCTTTTTTACGCCACGCGCAACCACATTGCAAGGCTCGCAAAGCCGTGTGGGCGTGGAGGCGGCGTCCTACTACAGCACACAGCCGCTGCACCAGACGCTGACCCAATTGGTGGACTTTGACTATTTGGCAACCAGCAAGACCCGCCTGACGGTGGGCGCGGTGCATGTGCAAGGTGGCCAGATGCGCTACTTCGACAGCCGCGACGAGCGCCTGGAAGTCGCCCATGTCGTGGCCTCGGGCGCGCTACCGCCCGTGTTTGCCGCAGTGCGCATTCATGGCGAGCCCTATTGGGATGGTGGCATTTACTCCAACACGCCGATTGAGGCGGTGATGGACGACAAACCCCGGCGTGATGCGCTGATTTTTGCGGTGGATGTGTGGCAGCCCAACGGCCCTGAGCCCCAGTCCATCAACGAAGTGCTGGCGCGGCAAAAAGACATTCAGTACGCCAGCCGGGCCGACAGCCACATTGAGCGGCAACAGCAAATTCACCGCCTGCGTCATATCATTCGCGAACTGCACCGGCAAATGCCTGCGGCCCAGCAAACCGACACGGCCATAAAGGCGCTGGCAGCCTGGGGCTGCAAAAGCACCATGCAGGTGGTGCGTCTGCAAGTGCCGCGTATTGAGGGCGAAGACCAGACCAAGGACATCGATTTTTCCAGCGCAGGCATCCATCAGCGCTGGCAGGCCGGTTACCAGCATACCCAAGCGGTGCTGGCGCGTGCCCCGTGGCAAGAGGCTGCTGATCCGATGGAGGGGGTGGTAGTGCACAGCGCATAGAACTCTGCTACAAATGGCAGATCGCTACAGCCCTATCGAGCCGCTTATGGACCGCCGTAATTTTGTTGAAACCTGCGTCAAAAGCAGCGCCTGCCTGAGCGCTGGCGTGGCAGCCAGCGCGGCGCTGGGCAGCTTAACGCCCGTATTTGCCGCTGATGCCAAGCCCCGCGCCTATGCCAAAGTGCTGTTGACCAATGAATTGGGTGACCCGCTCAAGGCCAGCAGCCTGAAACCGCAGACCAACTACGTTTTTAATTACCCGTTTGAATCCACGCCGGTGTTTCTGCTGGATTTGGGTCACGCCATCAACGGCACCACGCTGGCTACCAAAACCAAGGAAAGTTACCAGTGGCCGGGCGGTGTTGGCAAACAAAAAAGTGTGGTGGCGTTTTCGGCCATTTGTGCGCACCATTTGGTCTACCCAACCAAAGAGGTGAGCTTCATTAGTTTTCGCAAAACCAAATCCAGCAAGGGCGTGCAAGACAATTTGATTCACTGTTGCGCCGACCACAGCCAGTATGACCCGGCCAAAGGCGCGCAGGTGCTAAGCGGCCCGGCCAGCCAGCCACTTTGCGCCGTGCTGCTCGCATACGACCCAAAAAAAGACACGCTGACAGCCTACGCCACGCTGGGCGGCGAGCTATTTGACGATTTTTTCAAGAAATACGACGCCAAGCTCAGCCTGGAAGTGGGCAGCAAAGCCCGCTCGACGGTGGTAGCGCAGGCGATTGTCAAACCCTTAGAGCAGTACTGCCGCAATCCGATTCAGTGCTGAAGTTACAGCGCTGACAGGCGGTCAAGCGCCTGCGTCAGCGTCTGGTCTTGCTTGGCAAAGCAAAACCGCACCACCTGCTGGTTAAAGCCGTTGCCGTAAAAGGCGGAGAGTGGGATGGCTGCCACGCCAATCTCGCTAGTTAGCCAACGGCAAAAGTCGGACTCGTTCAAGTGGCGCTCGGGCACCTTGAGCCCGTCGTAGTCGACACACTGAAAGTAGCTGCCCGCGCAGGGCAGCAGCTTGAACGCCGTGCCTGCCAGGCCAGCACGGAATAAATCGCGCTTGCGCTGGTAGAAAGTGGGTAAGCTCAAGTAAGGTGCCGCGTCTGCCATGTAGCTGGCCAGGGCGTGCTGCATGGGCGTGTTGACGGTGAACACATTGAACTGGTGTACTTTGCGGAACTCGGCCATCAACGCCGCAGGGGCAGCCACAAAACCCACTTTCCAGCCCGTTACATGGTAGGTCTTGCCAAAGCTGCTGACGATGAAGGCGCGCTGCGCCAGGCCGGGGTAGTGCGCCACGCTGTGGTGCTGCTGGCCATCAAACACCATGTGCTCATAGACCTCGTCGCTGATCAGCAGCACGCCGGTGGGGGCCAACAGGTCTTCCAGCTGCCGCATCTGCGCGGCGCTCCACACGGTAGACGAGGGGTTGTGCGGGCTGTTGATGAGAAGTGCGCGGGTGCGTGGCGTGATGGCGGCTGCAATGCGTTCAAAGTCGGGCTGGAAGGCAGCGGTAGGCACGCTGCTACCGCCCTGGTGCGGCGTTAGTGGCACGCGCACCGCCACGCCGCCAGCCAGCTCGATGTTGGGCACATAGCTGTCGTAGCAGGGTTCCAGCACGATGACTTCGTCGCCAGGGTGCACCACGGCCAGAATGATTGTCAAAATGGCTTGCGTGGCACCGGCCGTGACGGTGATTTCACTGTCCACCGAATACGCGTGGCCATGCAACGCTTCAATCTTGCTGGCAATGGCGCGCCGCAGCGGGAGCACGCCGGGCATGGGCGGATACTGGTTGTGGCCATTTTGCATGGCCTGCGTCACGGCCTGTGGCAGGGCCGGGTCACAGTCAAAGTCGGGAAAGCCCTGGCCCAAATTCACGGCGCCGTGTTGCGCTGCCAGCGCCGACATGGTGCTGAAGATGGTGGTGCCGACGTGGGGCAGGCGCGAGGCGAGTTGCATGGCTGCTTTTACATCTCGTAATCGCTGCCCTGGCCCTTCATCGCCTGGGTGATCAGCTTGCGGTCAAGCCGGTCGCTCAGTAGACTGGCAAAGTGGTAGACGAAGTTGCGCAAATACACGCCGCGCTTGAAAGCCACGCGCGAGACGTTCATGCCAAACAAATAGCCTGCGGGGTGAATCACCAAATCGGCGCTGGAATCGGCGCCAGTGGTTTCCCGCACCGCCATCTCGGCCACAATGCCCACGCCCATTCCCAGGCGCACATAGGTTTTGATGACGTCCGAATCAATTGCTTCCAGTGCAATCCGGGGATGCAGTTTTTTCAGCGCAAACGCCGTGTCTATTTTTGTGCGGCCGGTAAAAGAGGGGTGGTAGGTAATCAACGGCTCATCGGCCAGATCTTCCAAACTCAGGCGCTCTTTTTGGGCCAACCGGTGGTTGGCCGGCAGCACCAGCATGTGCTGCCATTCATAGCAGGGCAGGGTGACGAGTTCGGGGTGCTCGGCCAGCGATTCGGTGGCAATGCCAATCTCGGCGGTTTCCTGCAACAGCATGGCAGCTACCTGGTTGGGCGCACCCTGGTGCAAGCTGATATTGACTTTAGGGTAAGCCTCGCGCAGTTTGGCCACGGGCAGCGGCAGTACATAGCGGGCCTGCGTGTGGGTGGTGGCAATGCTGAGCATGCCACTGTCTTGCGCGCTGTATTGCTCGCCAATGCGTTTGAGGTTGGCTACCTCGCGCAAGATGATTTCAATGCTGGCCAGCGCATGTGCGCCCGGCTCGGTGACCCGCTTGAGACGTTTGCCGTGGCGGGTAAAAATTTCCACGCCCAGCTCTTCTTCCAATTCAATGATGGCTTTGGACACGCCGGGCTGAGAGGTATGCAACGCTTTGGCGGTTTCAGTCAGGTTGAGGTTGCGGCGCACGGCCTCTTGAACAAAACGAAATTGGTGCAGATTCATGGCGCGGTCTGTGAAGCGGTGCTGGCGAGGTTGGGGGGCAATGCAAGTTGGGCCATCAGCGCAATCATGCGTGGGTCCTCGCCCACCGAGGCTTGCACTTCAAAGCGCACCGCCGGGTACTGCTGGCGCAGCTGGTCAATCAGCTCGGGCAGGTCTTGCCGCGCGTGCTTGCCCACACCCAGAAACAGCGGCAGCACGCGCACCGTGGTGCAGCCGGCCGCAAGCAGCTGGGCGGTGGCCGTTGGCAGGTCAGGCTCGCACAGCTCCAGATAAGCGCAGCGCACTGGCAGCGCGGGCTGCATTTGCGTGATCTGCGCCGCCACGGCTTGCATCGGCGCAGACCACAGCGGGTCACGCGAGCCGTGCGCAAAAAGCACGATGCCAATCGTCTGGGGCGCTGCGGGGTTGCTCGTGGTTGTCATAAGTGGGCTACCTTCTGAATACCAGCCAGCCAAACGCTGCCAGCGACACGGCGGTGTAAATCAACCCGGCTGAGGCGGCCGTCAGCCAGGGCATCCAGTTTTGCAGATTGCCGATGTAGCTGAATAAATTGTTCAGCAGAAAAAAACTGATGCCGGTCATGACGCCGCCAAACACATAGCCGGTAATACTGCCGCGCACATGCAAGTACGCAAACGGCATGGCCAACACCACCATCACCAGGCAGCTCAAGGGGTAGAAGACTTTTTTCCAGAATTCAATGGCATAGCGCTGCGAGGTCTGGCCGTTGCTGTTGAGGTGCTGGATGTAGTGAAACAAATCCAGCGTGCTCATGCGCTCGGGTTTCAAAATCGCTACCGACACCATTTCCGCCGTAATGGCGGTGGGCCAACGCAAGCCGTCGCTCTGGCTACGCTGGACAATGGCTGAATCAGGGTTGGGCTGGTCAAACGCGGTGCGGCGTGCGTCGGCCAGCAGCCAACCACCGGGTACAAACTCGGCTGCGGCGCTCTCTATCGTGGCTTGTAGCTTGCCCTGCCTGTCAAATTCGAAAATACGCAGGTTACGTAATTGGCCATCAGGAGTGAGCGCGCCCACATTCACGGCAAAACTGCGGTCGGCCTGTTTTTCTTTCAGCCAGGCACCGGTCTGGCCCACGGTAATGCGATCCAAAAAGCGGCTTTTCAGCAACTGTGCGCTGCGGTCTGCCAGCGGTGCTACATAGTCGCCCACAGCAAAAGTCAACATGGTGAAAACCGCTCCCAACAACAGCAGTACGCGCAGGGTGCGCCAGGGCCCCAGGCCGCTGGTGCGCAAAATGGTGTATTCAGAGCTTTGCGCCAGCCGTGCCATGACAAATATGCTGCCAATCAACACCGCAATTGGCAGCAGTTCATACAGGTGGCTGGGTACCAGTAGCAGCACATAAACCAGGGCATGGGTGAGCTGGTAAGTGGCGCCTTCGCCCTTGCCCAGGTTTTGCAGTTCGTCCACAAAATCAAAAAAGAAAAACAGTGAGAGAAAGCCCAGCGTGACAAACGACACCGCGGCCAGCACTTCACCGTAGATCAGGCGGCGTATGGTTTTCATGCGGGTTGCGCCAAGGTGTTTTGGCGCAGGCGCTTGCGGCTCAACAGGTCGCGCCAGGCCATGCCTTGGTTACGCTGCCACAGCCACAGAAGCGTCATGCCCAGCACACTGCCGTGCAGCAACGCCAGCATGACGGGAAAAGAAATCTTGCCCTGGGCGATCCAGTTTTGGCTCAGGTTGAGCAAATTGAAATAGACCACAAAAGCCAGCAGGGCAAATATCAGATTCAAGCTGCGCCCGGCGCGCGGGTTGACACGTGAAACTGCCGTGGCGATCACCACAAAATTCAGCGCCGAGAGCATCAACCCGATGCGCCAGGCCAGCTCGCCCAGGTTGGCGTTGCTGGGTTCGCTCAGCAAACTCAGGCTGCTTTGCTGCTTGGGCAGCAGGGCGTCGGTTCGCGCCAGTATGTTGGCGTTGATTTGCACGCCATACTCCTTGAACTCGCTGATGCGCAGATCGGCTTGGCTGGTGCTGCTGGCGCCGCTTTGACTGTCACCAGATGCTGCGGGCAACGGAATCTCAAGCCGCTGGCCGTTTTGCAAAAGCAAAAAGCGCTGGTCGTTGATGCTGTCAATGCGGCCGCTGCGCGCGGCGGTAATGGACTGCTTGCCCCGCTCAGTAGCCGAGATGAAGACGTTGTTGCCAACCTTGTCGTCCAGTGTGTCCTTGTCAATGAAAAACACCCGATTTCCACTGGATGATTCACGGAACTGGCCGGGCGTGATGCGCTCCAGGTCGCCGCGCTTTTCATAGCGCTCACTGAGTTCACGCGTTTGCTGGTTGGCCCAGGGCCAAGCCAGCAGGGCCAGCAGGCCAATGCTCAGCAAAATAGGCCATGAAAAACGCAGCAACGGATTCAGTAGTCCCACCAACGACTGGCCGCTGGTGAACCAAATCACCATTTCGCTGTCCTTGTACATGCGAGACAACACGCCCACGATGGCAATAAACAGGCTGAGCGCCAGCAGCGTGGGCAAGTGGGCCAGCACGGTGTAGCCCAGCACCAGCAGCACGTCAGAGGGGTTGATATTGCCGCGCGAGGCCAGCCGCAGGGTGCGGATCAGCATCATGGTCATGACAATGGTGGCCAGTACCACCAGCGTCGCGCCAAAGCTTTGTGACAACTCCTTGCGCAGGGCAGAATGCAATAACATGGTCGATTAGGAAAAATGCAATTATGAACTTTGTACTCAAATCCCTTGATTTGTCTCAGGCTGCGCTGCAAAAGGCCGACGCGCTGGTGGTGCTGGTGGGCGAAAACCCACCCGCTGGTCAAGATGAACTCTCGGTTTTGATCCGCCACGCCCGCCAGTCGGGCGACCTGGATGCCAAGGCAGGCAAGCTATTGCAGTTGTACCGCCAGGGCGGCGTTAGCGCCCGGCGGGTGGTGCTGGTCAGCAGCGGCGACGGCTCGTCCCGGCAAGTGCGCCAGGCAGTAACTGCTGCAGTGGGCGCGCTCAAGGGCGGCAAGCTGAAAAATCTGGTGCTGAGTTTTGCCACCCAGCCCAATGCCGACAGCGTGTCGGCTGCGGTGCGCGCTGCTGTGGTGGCGCTGGCCGATGCCAGCTATGTCTACACCACCACCAAACCCAAGGCCGACGCCCGTACGCTGGAACAAGTAGTTATAGCCTTGCCCAATGCCAAGCCCGCCAAAATTGCCTTTGCCTGGGGCCAGGCTTTGGTGCAAGGCATTGAACTTGCCAAAGAATGGGCCAACCGCCCTGCCAACCACGCCACGCCGAGCCAACTGGCTGACGCCGCGCAAGCGCTGGCCAAGCTGCCGCGAATCAAGTGCGAGGTGCTGGGCCCCAAAGAAGTGGCCAAGCTGGGCATGGGCGCTTTCATCGCGGTGGCCCAGGGTTCAGCCCAGCCGCTGCGTTTTATTGTGCTCAAGTACCAAGGGGCCGGGCAAAAGCAGGCCCCAGTGGTGCTGGTGGGCAAGGGCATCACCTTTGACACCGGGGGTATTTCCATCAAACCCGCGGGCGAGATGGACGAAATGAAATTTGACATGTCGGGCGCAGCCAGCGTGCTGGGCACCTTTCAAGCGCTGGCGCACATCAAGCCAAAGATCAACGTGGTTGGCCTCATCCCCGCCTGCGAAAACATGCCCGACGGCCTGGCCGTCAAGCCGGGCGATGTGGTCACCAGCATGAGCGGCCAGACCATCGAAATTCTCAACACCGATGCCGAGGGCCGCCTGGTGCTGTGCGACGCGCTCACCTACGCCGAGCGCTTTGAGCCCGCCGCC
Organism: Burkholderiales bacterium; assembly: GCA_021732385.1. Taxonomy (GTDB): domain Bacteria; phylum Pseudomonadota; class Gammaproteobacteria; order Burkholderiales; family Burkholderiaceae_C; genus JAKFVA01. The sequence goes on from JAKFVA010000011.1 coordinate 32,565, forward strand.
GTGATTGACATTGCCACCCTGACCGGTGCTTGCGTGGTGGCGCTGGGCAATGTGCGCTGCGGCTTGTTCAGCACCAACGAGGCGCTGGCTGAAGCGCTGCAAAAAGCCGGTGACACCGCGCACGATCTGTGCTGGCGCTTGCCGCTGGACGACGACTACGCTGATGGCCTGAAAACCAATTTTGCCGACGTGGCCAACATTGCCGGGCGCATGGGCGGCGCTGTTACAGCAGCCAAGTTCTTGCAGCGCTTTACCGCCAAGTACCCTTGGGCGCACCTGGACATCGCTGGTGTGGCTTGGAAAGGCGGCGCCGCCAAGGGCGCTACCGGCCGCCCGGTGGCCTTGCTGGTGGACTACCTGCTTGGTCAGGCTGAAGGCTCGCACGCAGCTTGAGGCGGTGCTGCCGTGACTGAGATTGCCTTTCATACCCAGGTGCCAGACAAGCTGGGGTATTGCTGCCGTCTGCTACGCAAGGCCACGGCAAGCGGTGCGCAGGTCTGGGTGCAGGGCGAACCAGCGCAGTTGCAACTGCTTGATGCCGCGCTGTGGACCTTTGCCCCGCTCGATTTTGTGCCGCACTGCCTGGCTACGGCGGATGCCGCTGTGCTGGCGACCTCACCCGTGGTGCTAGGCGCGCCAGACCAGCCGCCTACCCATCACCAGGTGTTACTCAATTGGGGCGACTCCGTACCCAGCGGCTTTGAGAGTTTTGCCCGGGTGATTGAGATTGTCAGTTTGCAAGATGAGGATCGGCGTTTGGCCCGCCTGCGCTGGAAGCATTACAGCGGGCGCGGCTACCCTGTAACGGCCCATGAGCAAAAAACCAACGAGGCGCAACCCGGCTAAACCCCCTCGATGGCTCCTGACCCCCGGACATATCCGGTGGTTGCGGCCTGTAAATTGCTTTAATCTGCGCTGTGAAAACTGTTTTACCAACCTGGAGGATTTATGCAAAAAATTAACTTCGCCCTGATGGCTGTCAGCGGTACCGTGGCAGTGTGTGGCATGGCCAACGCGCAAGAGGTGCAGGTCGTCAAGATCGGCCATGTGGCACCTATATCGGGCTCGCAAGCCCACTATGGCCGCGACAACGAGAACGGCACGCGCATGGCCATTGAAGACCTGAACGCGCAAAACCTGGTGATTGGCGGAAAGAAAATCCGCTTTGAAATCCAGGCTGAAGACGACGCCGCCGACCCCAAGCAGGGTGCTGCCGTGGCGCAAAAGCTGTGCGACGCCAAAGTGGCTGGCGTGGTGGGCCACCTGAACTCGGGCACCACCATCCCCGCCTCCAAAATCTACAACGACTGCGGCTTGCCCCACGTTACCGGTGCGGCCACCAACCCCAACCTCACCAAGCCGGGCTACAAAACCACCTACCGCATCATTGCCAACGACCTCGCCCTGGGCGCTGGCCTCGCGTTTTATGCCGCGGATGCACTCAAGCTCAAGAACATTGCCGTAATTGACGACCGCACCGCCTACGGCCAGGGCGTGGCCGAGGTGTTCAAGCGCACCATCAAAACCAAGGGCGTAGCGCTGGCAGACGAGCAGTTCACCACCGACAAAGCCACCGATTTCATGGCCATTCTGACCGCCATCAAGGCCAAAAAACCCGACGCCATCTTCTACGGCGGCATGGACGCGCAAGCCGGCCCGATGCTGCGCCAAATTGAGCAATTGGGCATGGGCAACGTCAAGTTCTTTGGCGGCGACGGCATTTGCACCAGCGAGATCGTCAAGCTTGCGGCGGGTGCCAAAACCATCAATAACGTGGTCTGTGCCGAAGGCGCGGCTTCGCTCAAGAAAATGCCTGGGGGTGAAGCCTGGAAGAAGCGCTACGACGCCAAATACCCCGGCCAGTACCAGATCTACAGCCCCTACACCTACGACGCCACCTTTGTGCTGGTTGACGCCATGAAGCGCGCCAACTCGGTCGACCCTAAGGTCTACACCGCCAAGCTGATCGAGACCAACATGACCGGCGTGACAGCAAAAATTGCCTTTGACGCCACCGGTGAAATCAAGAACCCGGCCATGACGCTGTATGTTTACAAAAACGGCGAGAAATTCCCGCTGAATTGAGGTTTGGCAGTTTCAGCAAGCCGGGCTTTGGCCCGGCTTTTTTTTGCTCTTAAAAGTAGAGTAAAAAACCATAGCGCTACCCGCATATATCCATTGGCTTGGTGTTCATTTTGATGCTTGAGAATGGCCCTAAAAATATAAAAATTGATTTTTTCAGGGCACTGCGCAGCGTACAAACACGCGCGACACCGAAAAATCAGAAAAAAACGACATTATTTAGATATTAAAAGTGGGTAAAACTGTTTACTGGCGTGCAGGTAACGCTATGGATTTTTGCTATAGTTTTTGCGGTTAATTGCTGACTTTCGGTTCGCCAAGGTTGCTCTTTAGCCTGTTAGGCGCTGCTGGCTAAGGTTTTGCCATTTTTCAATTGCCTAGGGTTTGCACTAATCATTGGTTGTTGCATTCAGAAGCGCTATCTTTGTAATATACCGACTGTTCGGTCAATTAATTATGGCCATTCAAAACAGAAAGCTTTATGGCAGACGATTTAGTGCTAGTCAAACAAACGGGCGCGGTGCGCACGCTAATGCTGAATCGCCCGCACGCGCTCAACAGTTTTACCAAGGAATTGCATCTGGCCTTGTTGGAAGCGCTTGAAGCCGCCGCGCAAGACACCGGCGTGTGCTGCGTAGTGCTCACGGGCGCAGGCCGGGGGTTTTGTGCCGGGCAAGACCTGGCGGAGGTAACGCCTGCACCCGGCGCAGCGCCGGTGGATTTGGGTCCGGTGGTGGCGGGCCGCTATATGCCGCTGATGTTGCGCATCCGCAGCATGCCGGTGCCTGTGCTGGCGGCGGTCAATGGCGTGGCCGCAGGCGCGGGTGCCAATTTGGCGCTGGGCTGCGATCTGGTAGTGGCCGCGCGTTCGGCCAGCTTCATTCAGGCGTTCACCAAAATCGGCTTGCTGCCCGACAGCGGCGGCACATGGCTGCTGCCGCGTCTGCTGGGCCGCGCGCAGGCACTGGGCCTGGCCCTGCTGGGCGACAAACTGCCCGCGCAAGAGGCAAAGGACATTGGTTTGATCTGGCAGTGCGTGGACGACGACGCGTTGGAAACCGCGGCGCAGGCTTTGGCCCAGCGCCTGGCCGCCATGCCCACCCAGGCGCTGGTAGCCACCCGCCAGGCGCTGGACGCCGCCCAACACCTGGACATGGCGGCCGCCCTGGAAATGGAAGCGCGCCAGCAGCAGACCCTGGGTTTTGCACACGATTACCGCGAGGGCGTGCAAGCCTTCTTTGACAAGCGCACGCCTGTATTTACCGACCGCTGAAACACCAGCACAAGCCCCCCCAACCACCATGAGCCAGCCCAGCACACCCCAGGAAATTGCCGATCAGGTCCATCGCGGCCTATGGGCCAACGACCACGCCAGCCAGGGCCTGGGCATGCAGGTGCTTGAAATCGCCGCTGGCCGCGCCGTACTGGCCATGGCGGTGCGCGGTGACATGCTCAACGGCCACGCCACCTGCCACGGGGGTTTTATTTCGGCACTGGCCGATTCGGCCTTCGCCTTTGCCTGCAATTCCTACAACGAGTTGACGGTGGCATCGGGTTTTTCCATCGACTTTCTGGCCCCCGCCCGTCTGGGCGACGTGCTCACCGCCACCTGCACCGAGGTTTCCAAAGCCGGACGCACTGGTGTCTATGACGCATTGGTGCGCAACCAGCAGGGCGAGCGCATTGCGGTGTTTCGCGGCCGCTCTTACACTATCAAGGGCAAGCCTGCAGTGGCTAACGCACGGGAAGCCGCACCATGACTGGCCAGCAGCCAACTCTGGATGACCTGGAGCCCATCGAGCGTGCCAGCCAGGACGAGTTGCAGGCCCTGCAACTCACACGGCTGCGCTGGACGCTGCAGCACGCTTATGACAACGTGGCGCATTACCAGCAGGCGTTTGACGCCAAAGGCGTGCATCCGCAGGACTTGAAGTCACTTGCCGACCTGGCGAAATTTCCTTTCACCGCCAAGCAGGACCTGCGCAACAACTACCCCTTTGGCCTGTTTGCCGTGCCGCGCGAGCAGGTCGTGCGCATCCACGCCTCGTCCGGCACCACCGGCAAACCCACCGTTGTCGGCTATACCCAAAACGACATCGATACCTGGGCCCATCTGGTGGCGCGTTCCATCCGCGCATCGGGCGGGCGCGCTGGCGACATCGTGCAGGTGGTTTATGGCTATGGCCTGTTTACCGGCGGGCTGGGCGCGCATTACGGCGCTGAGCGCTTGGGCTGCACGGTCATCCCCATGTCAGGTGGGCAGACCGAGAAGCAGGTGCAAGTCATTACCGACTTCAAGCCCCGCATCATCATGGTCACGCCCAGCTACATGCAAGTCATCATCGAAGAAATGCGCCGGCAGGGGATTGACCCGCGCAGCACCTCGCTGCGCATCGGCATCTTTGGTGCCGAGCCCTGGACGGAGGCGATGCGCAAAGACATAGAGGACAGCGCCGGCATTGACGCGGTGGATATTTACGGACTCTCGGAGGTCATGGGGCCCGGCGTGGCCAATGAGTGCATCGAAAGCAAGGACGGCCCGGTGATTTGGGAAGACCATTTCTACCCCGAGGTCATCAACCCCGAGACGGGCGAGGTAGTGCCTGATGGACAAGAGGGCGAGCTGGTTTTCACCACGCTAACCAAAGAAGCGCTGCCCGTGATTCGCTACCGCACCCGCGATTTGACGCGCCTGCTGCCGCCCACCGCCCGCAGCATGCGCCGCATCGGCAAGATTGTGGGCCGCAGCGACGACATGTTGATCATTCGTGGCGTCAACCTGTTTCCCACGCAAATTGAAGAGCTGATCTTGCAGCAGGGCCAGCTCAGCGGGCAATACCAACTGGTGGTAACGCGTGAGGGGCTGCTTGATGAAGTGCAGGTGCACTGCGAGGTGCTGCCAGGCGTTTCGGTGGATGCGGCGCGACTTGGCGCGGCCCTGCAAGAGCGCATCAAGACCCTGATTGGCGTGAGCACCCGCGTGCAGGTTGGCGCACCGGGCTCGATTGAGCGCACGCTGGTGGGCAAGGCCCGGCGCGTGATTGACAAGCGCCCCCGGTGATTCATTTTTCAAGGAGCCAAGACATGTACACCCAAGCCATGGACACCCTGCCGCCCGATGCGGCCAGCAACGTAGCGCCCCTGCGCAGCGCCGAAGAAGCGGCTTTGCAAGCACGCTTTGACGCCCGCATCGACGCCGGTGATTTCATTGAGGCCAAGGACTGGATGCCCGAGAACTACCGCAAAACCTTGACCCGCCAGATCAGCCAGCACGCGCACTCCGAGATTGTTGGCATGCTGCCCGAGGGCAACTGGATCAGCCGCGCCCCCACGCTCAAGCGCAAGGCGATCTTGCTGGCCAAGGTGCAAGACGAAGCTGGCCACGGCCTTTACCTCTATGCCGCCGCCGAAACCCTGGGCACCTCGCGCGACCAATTGACGCAGGCGCTACTCACAGGCAAGGCCAAGTACAGCAGCATCTTCAACTACCCCACCTTGAGCTGGGCCGATGTGGGCTGTATTGGCTGGCTCGTCGATGGCGCGGCCATCATGAACCAGGTGCCGATTTGCCGCTGCTCGTACGCGCCGTATGCACGCGCCATGATCCGCATCTGCCGCGAGGAGAGCTTCCACCAGCGCCAGGGCTTTGAGTCGCTGCTGACCATCATGACGCAGGGCACGGCGGCGCAAAAAGCCATGGTGCAAGCGGCGGTGAACCGCTGGTGGTGGCCCACGGTGATGATGTTTGGCCCGCCCGATGACCAGTCGCCCAACTCGGCGCAGTCGATGCGCTGGGGCATCAAGCGCGTTTCGAATGACGAATTGCGGCAAAAATTCATTGACGCGGCGGTGGAGCAAGCCAGGGTGCTGGGCGTTACGCTGCCTGACCCCGATTTGCAGTGGAACGCGGCGCGTGGCGCACATGACCATGGCACCATTAACTGGGCTGAGTTCTGGCAAGTGATTGCCGGCGACGGCCCCTGCAACCGCGAACGCCTAGCCGCGCGCGTCGATGCCTGGGAAGAGGGCGCATGGGTGCGCGAGGCAGCGCTGGCGTATGCACAAAAGCAAGTGCCCGAGGCGCTGGCGGCATGAGCATTACAAATGGCGGCGTTGAGGTGCCCTCCCCTGCACAGGGGAGGGATGGGGAGGGGTCGGGCCCAGCCCTGCCGCAGGCCATCGGTGCTGAAAGCACCGAATGGCCACTGTGGGAAGTTTTTCTGCGCAGCAAGGCGGGCCTGGACCACAAGCACTGCGGCAGCCTGCACGCTGCGGATGCCGCCATGGCAATTCAACTGGCGCGCGATGTGTATACCCGGCGGCAGGAAGGCGTGAGCATCTGGGTGGTGCCCTCACTGCATATCACCGCCAGCGACCCCGGCGACAAGGCCATGTACTTCGATCCGATGGAAGACAAGGTCTACCGCCACCCCACGTTCTACAAACTGCCCGGCGCGGTAGACCACATGTGAGCGCCATGCAAACCCAGCTTGCCAGCAACACCAGCCCACAGATGCAATACCTCTTGCGCGTGGCCGACACCTGCCTGATCCTGAGCCAGCGCCTGGGTGAATGGTGCGGCCATGCGCCGGTGCTGGAAGAAGACATTGCGTTGTCCAACATGGCGCTGGACTTGCTGGGCCAGGCGCGTGCGCTGCTCACGCACGCGGGCCAGCTTGAAGGGCAGGGCAGAGACGAAGATCAACTGGCTTTCTTGCGCGACGAGCATCAATACCTCAACCTCACCCTGGCCGAGCTGCCGCGCGGGGACTTTGCCTTCACTGTGCTGCGCAATGTGATGCTGGCAACCTGGCTCAAACTGCTGTGGCAGCAACTGCTGGCCTCGTGCGACCCCGAGGTGGCTGCGATTGCCGCCAAAGCCATCAAGGAAGCGCGCTACCACCAGCAGCACGCGGGTGACTGGGTGCTGCGCCTGGCGGGCGGCACGTTTGACTCGCGCCAGCGCACCGAGTCGGCACTGCTGCAGTTGTGGCCCTACACCGCTGAATTATTTGACGCAGACGCCATTGACGTTGCTGCTGCAGCCAGCGCGCTGGGCCCAAACGTTGCCGACTTGCAAGCGCCCTGGCAAGCCGAGATGAAATCCTTGTTCGATGAAGCCAGTCTTTCAATTCCCAAAACCAGCGCCTTTCGCAGCAGTGGCAAGCGCGGTCAGCACAGCGAGCACATGGGTTTCATCCTGGCTGAAATGCAGCATTTGCAGCGCGCTTACCCCGGAGGGGTTTGGTGATGCACGGGCGGACTGTGGGGATGTGCGGCGCTGAAGTCACTTCAAAAATCGACGCGGCCTGGGCCGTGCTGGCCACCGTGCTGGACCCCGAGGTGCCTGCCGTGTCGGTGCTTGACCTCGGCATTGTGCGCGATGTGATTTCACATGACGATGGCCTGGAAATCGTGCTCACCCCGACGTACAGCGGCTGCCCCGCCACCGAGGCGATTGAGCACGATGTTTTGCAGGCCCTTGAAGCAGCTGGCCTGGGCCCGGCACGCGTCAGTTTGCGCCGCGCCCCGGCCTGGACCACCGACTGGATCACGCCGCAAGGCCGCGCCAAACTGCTGGCCTACGGCATAGCGCCGCCCGGCCCGCTACAAGCCGGCGAGGTGGCGGTGGTGCGTTTCATGCAGCGCGCTCCCGCGCTGGCCTGCCCGCGCTGCGCCAGCTTGCAAACTGAGCGTTTGTCGGCTTTTGGCGCAACGGCCTGCAAGGCTCTGTACCGCTGCCTGGCCTGCCGTGAGCCGTTTGAGCATTTCAAACCCATTTGAAGCCGCTGCTCATGACACCCAGTCCCCTGTTCCACCCATTGCGCGTGCGCAGTGTTGAGCCCGACACGGCCGAGGCGGTGGTGGTTTCGTTTGATGTGCCCGCGCATTTGCGGGCGCTGTTTGGCTTTACCCAGGGCCAGTACCTCACGCTGCGCCAGCACATTGAGGGCCAGGATTTGCGCCGCTCGTATTCCATTTGCGCGGGCGTGGACGACGGCGAACTGCGCGTGGGCGTGCGCAAGGCAGGGGTGTTTTCCAACTGGATCAACCAGCAACTGCGGCCAGGCGACACGCTGCAGGTGATGCCGCCACAAGGCCGCTTTTTTGTGCCCACCCAACCGCTGGCAGCGCGGCACTTTCTGGGCATTGCAGGCGGCAGCGGCATCACGCCGATTTTGTCGATCATGAAGACCCTGCTGGCGCGTGAGCCGCACAGCCGCTTCACGTTGCTGTATGGCAACCGGCAGGTCCAATCGACCATGTTCAAGGAAGCCATTGAAGACCTGAAAAACCGCTACCTGGCGCGGCTGGTGCTGCACCATGTGTTCTCCGCTGAGCAGACCGACTCGCCCTTGCACCAGGGCGTGATGAACCGGGAAAAGATTGCCCAATTCCTGCAAGCCGTGGTGCCTGCCGCGGGCATCGACCACGCCTTTATTTGCGGCCCCTACCAGATGAACGACGAGGCCGAGGCCGCGCTGCGCTCTGCCGGGGTGCGCGAAGAGCGCATCCACATTGAGCGTTTTGGCATTGCGCCGGTAGCTGTATCAGCCGCTGCGCCCAATGGCCAAGCCCCGCAAGGGCTGGGGCAGGCCGCCGAGCCGGGCGATGCACTGCAGGCCCGCATCACCATCATTCGCGACGGTTTGCAGCGCGAGGTGGTGTTCCAAAAAGACCAGGCCAGCATTCTGGATTGCGCCAGCGCGGCAGGCCTGGAGATGCCGTTTTCCTGCACCTCGGGCGTGTGCGGCACCTGCCGCGCCCGTTTGGTGGAGGGCCAGGTGCGCATGGCGCGCAACTTTGCGCTCGACAAGGCCGAGGTGGCGGCGGGCTTTGTGTTGACCTGCCAGGCGCATCCGTTGAGTGAGCGGGTGGTGTTGTCCTTTGACGACCGCTAGGACTACGGGCACAAAAATGGCACGCACCCGCGACCCCGGCTATGACGACCAGCGCGAGCGCATCCTGGCGCAGGCGGCGCAATTGTTTGCGCAGCGCGGTTATGCGGGTACGTCCATGAACGAGGTGGCCGAAGCCTGCGGCGTGTCCAAGGCCACGCTCTACCACTATCTGCGCGACAAGCACGACTTACTGGTGCAAATTGCCGAGGGCCATGTGTCGCGGCTGGAAGTGATTGCCCATGAAGTAGAGCAGCAATACGCCGAGCCCAAGGCACGCTTGCGTGAGCTGATTACGCGCTTTATGCAGGAATACACCGTGGCGCAAAACGCCCAGCGGGTGTTAACTGAAGACGTGCGTTTTTTGAATGAGCAGGACCGTGAGCGCATCCTGGGCGGTGAGCGCCGTGTGGTGGCCGCCTTTGCCCGGGCCATCGTGCAGCTGCGCGGCCACAGCGCTGAAAAAACCGGCTCGCAAGCGCCTGAGCATGGCAAAGCCCCGCCGCAGGCACTGGGGGTGCCGCTGACCATGCTGCTGTTTGGCATGATGAACTGGATGTTCACCTGGCTCAAGCCCGATGGCGTGCTCACCTACACCAATATGGCGCCGGTGGTGAGCGACTTGTTTTTTGACGGTGTACTGGCGGTGCACTACCCGCCCGATACACTCCCGCCCCAAGAAGTGCTTTCCCAACCATAAAACCCAGGAGACCATCACCATGAAACGACCTTTCAAACTGCTGCTGCTCAGCGCCTTGCTGGCAGCACAAACCGCATTTGCCGACATCAATGTGGGCGTGACGGTGTCCACCACAGGGCCTGCCGCCTCACTGGGCATCCCGGAGAAAAATACGGTGTCACTGATGCCCGCCGTGATTGGAGGCCAGAAGGTCAACTACATCGTGCTTGATGATGCGTCGGACACCACCGCTGCTGTTACGAATGCACGCAAGCTGATTGCCGAAAACAAGGTCGATGTAATTCTGGGCTCCACCACCAGCCCCAATTCGCTGGCCATGATTGATGCGGTGGCTGAGGCGCAAACGCCCATGATCTCGATAGCTGCCAGCGCCCGTATTGTGGAGCCGGTGGATGCCAAGAAGCGCTGGGTTTTCAAGACCCCGCAAAACGACATCATGATGTCGCTGGCCATCATCTCGCACATGGCTGACAAGGGCATCAAGACTGTGGGTTTCATTGGCTTTGCCGATGCTTACGGCGAGGGCTGGTTCAATGAATTCAGCAAGGCAGCGGGTTTGAAAGGCGTGCAAATTGTGGCCAATGAGCGCTACAGCCGCGCCGACACATCGGTAACAGGCCAGGTGCTAAAAATTGTCGCTGCCAAACCTGAGGCCGTGCTGATTGCCGGTTCTGGTACGCCCGCTGTATTGCCACAAAAAGCCCTTAAAGAGCGCGGCTACAGTGGCTTGATTTACCAAACCCACGGAGTGGCCAATAACGACTTTTTGCGCGTTGGCGGTAAAGACGTTGAAGGCACTTTCCTGCCCGCAGGCCCGGTGCTGGTGGCTGCGCAACTGCCCGCCAACCACCCTCTGAAGAAATCCGCGCTCGAGTACGTGGCCAAATATGAGGCCGCTTTTGGCAAGGGCTCGATTTCGACCTTTGGTGCGCATGCCTGGGATGCGGGATTGTTGATGTCCACGGCCGCCACGCAGGCTTTGAAAAAGGCCAAGCCCGGCACGCCCGAATTTCGCGCCGCCATGCGCGATGCACTGGAAGGCATCAAAGAGTTATCGGGCGCGCACGGCGTGTTCAACATGTCGCCCACGGACCACCTGGGTCTGGACCAGCGCGCCCGCGTGATGGTCAAGATTGAAGGCGGCGCCTGGAAGTACCAGCCTTGAGACGTGTCTGACCCCGCCCCCCGTGTTTTACCGCCATCTGCTGCGCAGCGCAGCTCTGCGCCACATCTGCCGACATGAACCTTGAAATTGCTTTGCTGCTTTTGCAGGACGGGCTGGTCAACGGTGCCATTTACGCCCTGATGGCGCTGGCGTTGGTGCTGGTGTTCTCGGTGACCCGGGTTATTTTTATTGCGCAGGGCGAGTTTGTGGTGTTTGGTGCGCTCACTCTGGTGGCGCTGCAAACCGGCAAAACGCCAGCCACGCTGTGGTTGCTGTTGGCGCTTTCTCTAGCCTGCCTGGTAGTGGAAGCTTGGCGCTGGCAGCGCGGCGGCTTGGTGGACTGGCGTTCCGCCCTGGTCTGGGCGGCGCTGCTACCAGCGCTGGCCCTGCTGTTCACGCTTTTTGTCCGGCCTGCAAGCTTGCTGGCGCAAGCAGCAATCAGCCTGCTCATCGTGACGCCGCTGGGGCCGCTACTTTACCGGCTGGCTTACCGCCCACTGCAAGACGCCACGGTATTGGTGTTGTTGATTGTGTCGGTCGCCCTGCATGGCGTGCTGGTGGGACTGGGGTTGCTGTTTTTTGGTGCCGAGGGTTCGCGCACCCCTGCTTTTTCAGGGGCGCAGTTCAATTGGGCCGGCATTCCTGTTAGCGGCCAGTCGCTGGTGGTGGTGGGCACAGCCGCTTGCCTGGTAGTGGCCTTGTATGTGTTTTTTGAACGCTCCATGGTGGGCAAAGCCTTGCGCGCCACCGCCATGAACCGCATAGGCGCTCGACTCATGGGCATACCGCCTGCGCTGGCGGGCGACCTAAGCTTTGGCCTGGCAGCTTTGATTGGCGCGGTTTCGGGACTGCTGATTGCGCCTATCACCACCGTGTACTACGACACCGGGTTTTTGATTGGTCTCAAAGGCTTCGTGGCCGCCATCATTGGCGCGCTGGCCAGCTACCCGCTGGCTTTGGGTGGTGCCCTGCTAGTGGGTTTGCTGGAGGCGTTTTCCTCGTTCTGGGCCAGTGCCTACAAGGAGGTGATTGTTTTCACCCTCATCATTCCGGTGTTGTGGTGGCGCTCGCTGCACAGCCACCCGGTGGAGGACGAGGAATGAGCGCGCGCTGGTTCGGTTTGGCGGCTGTAGCCCTGCTGGCTTTGGCCTGGGGAGTTTTGCCTGCCTTCAGCATCACGCTGTTGGCCAATATAGGCCTGTACACGATGGTGGCGCTGGGTTTGGTGCTGCTTACGGGTGTGGGGGGCATGACCTCGTTTGGACAAGCTGCGTTTGTGGGAATTGGGGCGTATGCCACTGCCTGGGTCTGCACCATGCCGTGGGTGGCTGCTGGCCTGGGCCTGGCTTTTGATTCGGCGTGGCTGCCCTGGTTGGGGCTGGCGCTGGGACTGCTGTGCACTACAGCGCTGGCCTGGCTGCTGGGGAGCGTTACGGTGCGGCTGTCGGGCCACTATTTGCCGCTGGGCACAATTGCCTGGGGTTTGTCGCTTTATTTCTTGTTTGGCAACCTGGGGTTTTTAGGCGGTCACACCGGCATCACGGGCTTGCCTGCTTTGCAATTTGCTACCTGGCAATTGAGCACGGCACGAGAACTGGGTGTGTTGATCTGGGCGCTGGTGCTGCTGGCTATTGTGGCGCTGCACAATCTGCTTGACTCGCGCCCGGGCCGGGCATTACGCGCGCTCAAATCCGGCCGCATCATGGCCGAATCCATGGGTGTTGACACCGCGCGCAACCGCTTGCAAGTGTTTGTTCTTGCGGCGCTGCTGGCTGCATTGTCTGGTTGGCTTTACGCGCACTTGCAACGCTTTGTGAACCCGACCCCGTTCAACTTGAACATTGGCATTGAATACCTGTTCATGGCAGTGGTCGGCGGTGTCGGGCATTTGTGGGGTGCGGTGCTTGGCGCGGCGCTCATCACGCTAATGAAACATTACCTGCAAGACCTGTTGCCCGCTTTGCTGGGAGCGAGCGGCAATTTTGAGGTAATTGTGTTTGGCCTGCTGATGCTTTTGGTGTTGCAGCGTTTCCCACAAGGTGTGTGGCCGCTGCTGGTGCAGTTGGCCAGCCATTGGGTAAAAGCACCTGTGCCCACAGTGGCGCAAGCCACGCCTGGGTTGCCGCAGCGCTTGCTGCCCGCACCTGGCAGCGTGGTGCTGCAGGCTCAGGGCATCAGCAAGCACTTTGGCGGGCTGGTAGCCAACAACGAAGTAGGCCTGGATTTGAAGGCCGGTGAAATCCACGCCCTGATTGGCCCCAATGGTGCAGGCAAGAGCACGTTCTTTAATATTGTGTCGGGCGTGGACAGCCCCAGCGCTGGTCGGGTCACCCTGGTCGGTCATGACATGAGCGGCCAGCCCGCACGCGCCTTTGCGCAGCGCGGCTTGGGCCGCACCTTTCAGCATGTGCGGCTGCTGGGCACGCGCAGCGTGCTGGAGAACGTGGCGCTGGGTGCCCACCTGTGCGGCCAACGCGGCTGGCTGGCGGCCATGCTGCGCTTGGACCGCGCGCAAGAAGCCGCACTGCTGGCGCAGGCGCGGGCACAGATTGCGCGCTGCGGTTTAAGCGAGCACAGCAGCAAACCCGCAAGCTCATTGGCGCTGGGCCAGCAGCGGCTGGTGGAGATTGCGCGTGCCCTTGCGGGACAGCCCAGTGTGCTGCTGCTTGATGAGCCTGCGGCGGGCTTGCGTCATCTGGAAAAGCAGGCGCTGGCCGCCTTGCTGGCCGATCTGGCAGCTGGCGGCGTAGCCATCTTGCTGGTAGAGCACGACATGGAATTTGTCATGAACCTGGCGCAGCGCGTCACGGTGCTGGAGTTTGGCCAAGTAATTGCGCGCGGCACGCCGGCTCAGGTGCAGGCCAATCCGCGCGTGCGAGAGGCGTATCTGGGGGGCGGCGAACTTGCCGCCACGGAAATTGAAGCGGTGGCGCTAGAAGGGCAGGCCGCATGAAACCACTGCTCAGCCTGGAGGGATTTTGCGTGGCACATGGGGCAGCGCAGGTGGTGCACGAGGTGAACCTCGCAGTCAACCCCGGCGAGATTGTCACGGTGATCGGCCCCAACGGCGCTGGCAAGACCAGCCTGCTGTGCGCTGTGATGGGCTTGCTGCCTTCACGCGGTGCGCTGCATCTGAATGACGAGCCCATCGCCCGCCCCTCGGTGGAAGCCATGGTGGCTCGCGGTGTGGGACTGGTTCCCGAGAAGCGCGAGCTGTTTGCCGAGATGCCGGTGCAAGACAACCTGCTGCTGGGCGGTTTTGCGCGCTGGCGGCGCGGCCAGCGTGATCAGCATGCATGTATGGACGAGGTGTTTGGCATCTTCCCGCGCCTGGCCGAGCGGCGCAACCAACTGGCGGCTACGCTGTCGGGCGGGGAACGCCAGATGCTGGCGATTGGCCGCGCACTGATGGCCCGGCCACGCCTGCTTTTGCTGGATGAACCCTCTTTGGGCCTGGCCCCGCTGCTGGTGCGAGAGGTCTTGCGGGTGGTGGCCGGTTTGCGAGAGCAGGGTTTGTCGGTGCTGCTGGTCGAGCAAAACGCGCGCGCCGCCCTGCAAGTAGCCGACAGGGCTTACGTGCTGGAAACTGGCGCGGTGGCTTTGCAGGGCACTGCAAGCGAGCTGCTGCACGATCCGCGGATTGTGCAAACGTATCTGGGAATGGGTGAAGCGCGGCGTGAGTTGGATTCGTCTTTGGTGAACCAGAAACGACAAACCCCGCAAAGCGGGGTTTAGCGTTACTGGCGGAGAAGGCGGGATTCGAACCCGCGGAGGGTTTTACCCCTCGCACGCTTTCCAGGCGTGTGACTTAAACCGCTCATCCACCTCTCCAGCAGCCGCAGATTGTATCAGCGCAAGTCGCTCAAAAAGCCTTCAGCGAGCGGCGGACGCAGGGCACCATGCGTGGCTTTGCAATTGCGCCAGGCTGACCCATTGCAAAGCCTTTTCGTGGGTACACTCCAGCACCACGGGCGGGGCAACGCCTGCGGCTAGCGCCTCGCTCCAGCGCAGGGCGCACAAGCACCAGCGGTCACCGGGCTTGAGGCCGGCAAAGCGCCATTCGGGGTGTGGCGTCATTAAATCGTTGCCACGCTCCAGGGAGTACAGCAGGAATTCTTGCGTGACACGGGCGCACACCACATGCGAGCCGCGGTCGGACTCATCGGTTTCGCAGCAGCCATCACGGAAATAACCCGTGAGCGGGTCAAAGGAGCAGGCTTGCAGTTCGGTGCCTAAAACGTTGCGGCTCATAAATTAATAACAAAGGTCATGGCAGGATCAAGTCAATCAGGCCTTGGGGGTGGCTTGCACCATCTTCATGGCAGAAGCAATCAGGGTGGAGACCTCGCTCATGTTGCTGGGCACGATCAAGGTGGTGGTGGCATCAGCAGCCACTTTGGAGTACGCGTCCATGGCCCGCTCTGCCACTTTTAAATTAACCGCCAGTGCGCCACCGGGGCGCTCAATGGCCTGGGCAATGTAGGCAATCGCCTTGGCTGTGGCCTCGGCCACTGTAGCAATGGCTGCTGCCTCGCCTTCGGCCTGGTTGATGGCCGCCTGCTTGTCGCCCTCAGAGCGGGCAATGGATGCCTCGCGCTCGCCAGTGGCAATGTTGATCTGCTCCTGGCGGCGGCCCTCTGAGGCGGCAATCAAGGCGCGTTTTTCGCGCTCAGCGGTAATCTGCTGCTGCATGGCGTGCAGGATTTCTTTGGGCGGCGTCAGGTCCTTGATTTCATAGCGCAGCACCTTGACGCCCCAGTTCAGCGCGGCCTCGTCAATGGCGGTCACCACAGAGTGGTTGATGGTGGCGCGCTCTTCAAAGGTTTTGTCGAGTTCCAGCTTGCCAATCACCGAGCGCAACGTGGTTTGTGCCAGTTGCGTAATGGCAATGATGTAGTTTGATGAGCCGTAGCTGGCGCGCATCGGGTCGGTGACCTGAAAGTACAGGATGCCGTCCACCTGCAACTGCGTGTTGTCCTTGGTGATGCAAACCTGGCTGGGTACATCCAGCGCAATTTCTTTCAGCGAATGCTTGTAGGCCACGCGGTCCACAAATGGCACCAGAAAATTTAGCCCAGGGCTGAGCGTGGCGTTGAATTTGCCCAAGCGCTCGACCACCCAGGCGTTTTGCTGCGGCACCACCTTGAGCGAGCGCACAATAAAAATCACGGCGACGACAAGAAAAACCAGGGCGATAGGCGTTTGCATAATGCGCTTTCTGAGTAAATTGGTTTTCAGTATGTCAGAGCGGTTTGACAATCAGGTGGTGGCCACGCACCTCCACAATGGTGTGGCTACCCGGTGCAGCCGCAGCGCCTTCAGCCAGCTCTACCCGCCAAATGGCGCCGCGGTAGCTCACATTGGCCTTGCCTTCGGCTTCCCATTGCGTCACCTGCACCGTCTCGCCAATATCCATGTTGACGTTTTTATCCATTGCTGCACCTGGCGCCTTGGGCTCCTGCCTGCGCTTGAGGTACCACAGCACCACGGCCGCGCTGCCTAATACGCCCGCCACCACCAGCTGAAGGCTAAAGCCAGCGCCCAGATGCGCAGCCAGCGCGCCACCCACCATACCCAGAGCCAACATAAGCAGATAAAAAGTCCCCGTAGCCAGCTCCAGGCCCACCAGTGCGGCAGCCATTAGCCACCATACGCTTGCTTCACTCATTTGATGCCCCCCGTGTTTGCAACACCACATTCTGTGGGGAAAACGCCGCCCCTGCGGCTTGTGGCGGATTGATTCTGCGTTTATTTACTTACACTCGCAAAGCCCTCAAAATCCGCTGACTCCCTAGCCCCCCGTTATTGCCAGGCCTGCTATGAAATTTCGCTTCCCCGTTGTCATCATTGACGAAGACTTCCGCTCGGAGAATACCTCGGGGTCAGGCATACGCGCGCTGGCGCAGGCCATTGAAACCGAGGGCTTTAAGATTCTGGGGGTAACCAGCTACGGCGACCTATCGCAGTTTGCCCAGCAGCAAAGCCGTGCCAGCGCCTTTATTTTGTCGATTGACGACGAAGAGTTCACTCCTGGCCCTGACCTTGACCCCGCCGTGCTGAACTTGCGCCACTTTATTGAAGAAGTACGCCGTAAAAACCTGGATGTGCCGATTTATGTGTACGGCGAAACCAAAACCAGCCGCCACATTCCGAACGATATTCTGCGCGAGCTGCATGGCTTCATTCACATGTTTGAGGACACGCCCGAATTTGTGGCGCGCCACATCATCCGCGAGGCCAAGAGTTATCTGGAGGGCGTGCAGCCGCCGTTCTTCAAAGCGCTGCTGGATTACGCCGAAGACGGCTCTTATTCCTGGCACTGCCCCGGCCACAGTGGTGGCGTGGCGTTCCTGAAAAGTCCGGTGGGCCAGATGTTCCACCAGTTTTTTGGCGAAAACATGCTGCGCGCCGACGTTTGCAATGCGGTGGAAGAGCTGGGTCAGTTGCTCGACCATGACGGCGCGATTGGTGCCAGCGAGCGCAATGCCGCGCGCATCTTCAACGCCGACCACTGCTTTTTTGTGACCAATGGCACCTCCACCAGCAACAAGATGGTCTGGCACCACACAGTGGCGCCAGGCGATGTGGTGGTGGTGGACCGCAATTGCCACAAATCGGTCTTGCACTCCATCATCATGACCGGTGCGATCCCGGTATTTTTAAAGCCCACGCGCAACCACTTTGGCATCATCGGCCCCATTCCCAAAGAAGAATTCGAGCCAGCAGCCATCCAGAAAAAAATTGCCGCCAACCCGCTGTTAAAGGGTGTGGATACCAAAAAAATCAAGCCACGAGTGCTGACGATTACGCAGTCCACCTACGACGGCGTGCTGTACAACACCGAAACCGTCAAAAGCATGCTGGATGGCTATGTGGACAACCTGCACTTTGACGAAGCCTGGTTGCCGCACGCCGCCTTTCACCCGTTTTACGGCAGCTACCACGCCATGGGCAAAAAACGGGTGCGGCCCAAGCATGCGGTGGTGTATGCCACGCAGTCCATCCACAAATTGCTGGCTGGCATCAGCCAGGCCAGTCATGTGCTGGTGCAAGACTCGCAAACCGTGCAGCTCGACCGGCATCTGTTTAACGAAGCGTATTTGATGCACACCAGCACTTCCCCGCAATACAGCATCATTGCAAGCTGCGATGTGGCCGCTGCCATGATGGAGCCGCCCGGCGGCACTGCGCTGGTGGAAGAGAGCATCGCCGAGGCGCTGGACTTTCGCCGGGCCATGCGCAAGATTGATGAAGAGTACGGCGACGACTGGTGGTTCAAGGTCTGGGGCCCCGAAAAACTGGTGGACGAAGGCATTGGCCGAAGCGATGACTGGGTGCTCAAAGGCGAGGCCAAAAGCGGCGGCAAAAACGGCAAAGTCAACTGGCACGGCTTTGGCCGCATGGCCAGCGGCTTCAATATGCTGGACCCGATCAAGGCGACCATCGTCACGCCGGGCATGGACTTGAACGGCCGCTTTGCCAAAACCGGTATCCCCGCCAGCATCGTCACCAAGTTTTTGGCCGAGCACGGCGTGGTGGTGGAGAAAACCGGCCTGTACAGCTTCTTCATCATGTTCACCATTGGCATCACCAAGGGCCGCTGGAACAGCATGCTGACCGCCTTGCAGCAGTTCAAGGACGATTACGCCAAGAACCAGCCGATGTGGCGCGTACTGCCCGAGTTTTGCCAAAAGTATCCGCGCTACGAAAAAATGGGCCTGGCCGATTTGTGCCAGCATGTGCATGCGCTGTACGCCAAGTACGACATTGCACGCCTGACCACCGACATGTACTTGAGCGACTTGCAGCCCGCCATGAAGCCCAGCGACGCCTAC
The DNA here is from genome assembly GCA_021732385.1 of Burkholderiales bacterium. Lineage (GTDB taxonomy): Bacteria > Pseudomonadota > Gammaproteobacteria > Burkholderiales > Burkholderiaceae_C > JAKFVA01. Next base: position 51,246 of record JAKFVA010000011.1, read on the forward strand.
GCCTGCATTGCCCACCGCAGCACCGAACGGGTGGAGATTGACGAACTGGAAGGGCGCATTACCGTAGGCCTGGTCACGCCTTATCCCCCCGGCATTCCGCTGCTCATTCCGGGTGAGGTGTTCAATAAAAAGATTGTGGATTACCTCAAGTTCGCTCGCGAGTTCAACGCCCAGTGCCCCGGTTTTGAAACCGACATCCATGGGCTGGTGGAGATTGAAGGGGAAGATGGCAAACGGCGCTATTACGCGGATTGCGTGCGGAAAGCCCCCGTTGATAAACATAGCGCAGAGCGCGCGAATTATGGATGATGGTTGAAAACCGCCATCCATAATTTGTTCCGGTCAGAGCGCATATCCCAATCATCTAGACTGCGGCGTGCCGTCATGGTGCGGTTCTGCCAGTTCCGGTCAGAGCGCATATCCCAATCATCTAGACTTACAGTTATTGAAACCAGTCCAAGGCGCGCGTTCCGGTCAGAGCGCATATCCCAATCATCTAGACTCTGCTGCGCTATTTGCTCTTTGCTACCGCCGTTCCGGTCAGAGCGCATATCCCAATCATCTAGACTCGCTTGGCATCACGCCTCAATTCCTCGGTAGTTCCGGTCAGAGCGCATATCCCAATCATCTAGACTTTGGCCGCAAAGCCTGCGTAGCTTGCGCTTGTTCCGGTCAGAGCGCATATCCCAATCATCTAGACTGTAGAACACACCTATGTGCCCTGCCTGCTGGTTCCGGTCAGAGCGCATATCCCAATCATCTAGACTAGCAATGCCAATTGGTGGCGGCGCGTGCTGGTTCCGGTCAGAGCGCATATCCCAATCATCTAGACTGAAACTCGACCGATCTCACATACGACGGCTGTTCCGGTCAGAGCGCATATCCCAATCATCTAGACTGGTGCAGTTGGTGGCAATCGGCGCGGCCTAGTTCCGGTCAGAGCGCATATCCCAATCATCTAGACTTGTACGTGGCTACGCTGAGACATTCAAGTTGTTCCGGTCAGAGCGCATATCCCAATCATCTAGACTCTTTCAGGCTACGAGTCCGAGATCTACGCCGTTCCGGTCAGAGCGCATATCCCAATCATCTAGACTAAATAAAAAGCATAAAGCGAGCGATGGTAAGTTCCGGTCAGAGCGCATATCCCAATCATCTAGACTCCGATGTCTCCTGAAATGCAGCTACACATGGTTCCGGTCAGAGCGCATATCCCAATCATCTAGACTTAAACGCCATGGCCCGAGAAAAAAGCCGCGGTTCCGGTCAGAGCGCATATCCCAATCATCTAGACTGTAGCGCGCCAGCGCATGCGAGAACTGCGCGTTCCGGTCAGAGCGCATATCCCAATCATCTAGACTAGGTCGTCGGGCATTGCGGCCCATGCACCCGTTCCGGTCAGAGCGCATATCCCAATCATCTAGACTGCCGGTGGCGGTGCAGCGCAGCCATATCCTGTTCCGGTCAGAGCGCATATCCCAATCATCTAGACTGTCTTCAATCACAGCCTTGCGCCCGCCAATGTTCCGGTCAGAGCGCATATCCCAATCATCTAGACTGCGCAAATCGCGCCCAGCCGCACCAACCCGGTTCCGGTCAGAGCGCATATCCCAATCATCTAGACTGAGGCCACCATAGTCAACTACATGGGTTTGGTTCCGGTCAGAGCGCATATCCCAATCATCTAGACTCGACGTTGACCGGCTCGACGCCAAATACAACGTTCCGGTCAGAGCGCATATCCCAATCATCTAGACTAAAAGCTGGCAGCGCCACTGTGGCACGCGGGTTCCGGTCAGAGCGCATATCCCAATCATCTAGACTAAAAGCTGGCAGCGCCACTGTGGCACGCGGGTTCCGGTCAGAGCGCATATCCCAATCATCTAGACTCACAGACCCCAAGCTGAGCCAGATCAGAAAGTTCCGGTCAGAGCGCATATCCCAATCATCTAGACTTTGAAGATGATGGAACGGTCGTTAGAACGGTGTTCCGGTCAGAGCGCATATCCCAATCATCTAGACTAGGTCTGCGGTAACCCCTTGATTCGTCAAGGGGTTTTTCGCTTCTGGCATCTTGAAAATCATGGCGCTCAATTAAAAAAGATCAAACTGGTCTGGCGCTTTATTCGGTAGTTGTTTGGTTTTTCCACGAAAAGTAATGATGCGTTCGTACTGCTTGTCGGTGAATTGAAGGATATTGACTTTGCCGCCCTGGGGCAAAGCATCTTCCACCCGTTTACCGTAGGTGTCAATTTGCGCCTGACTGGTGCAAAACCGCATATAAACCGAAAACTGCGACATCTCAAAGCCCATGTCTAGCAGCGCGTTGCGAAAATCGGTTGCTGCCTTGCGCTCAGGCTTTTCCACTACGGGTAAATCAAACATGACGACAACCCACATCAATCGATATCCCGAGAGCATTGTTATTCGTCATTTAGCGCTGCCGCCAGCGCTAGAGGTAAGCCGGGCAAAGGCAAGTCGAGTTTGCCGCGTTCTCCCAGATAGACTTGTGCCAGTGACGTAGCCAGTTTTTGTGCGCACACCAGCACTGGTGTTGCGCCCGAGTCGGTTTGCATGTCGTCATACAGCGTCCGAACCAGAGCACGCTTGGTTTCGGCGGTAATTTGTGCCTCGCCATTGCGTTTAAGCTGCCAGACTTTCAAGTCCACCACAGGGCGAAAAGGTTCCATCAAGTCATCGACCAGGCGCATAGGATTGTTTTCGTTGCTGTGGTGCAGCCCTAAGGTGGGGTGCAAACCTGCTGCAACCACGGCACGTGCGGTGGCGGCGCGCAGCACGGTGTAGCCGTAGTTCAGCATGGCATTGACGCCGCCTGCGTCCTGGTCACGCCTAAAGTCGCTGCCAAACAGCAGACCCCAGTAGCGGCGTGCGCCCTGCGCTTCCAAGTTCTCCGGGTCGCCAGAACGCACTTTGCTGACAAGGGCAGTCAAGGGTGCCGTAGGAGCACCAGCAGCTTCTAACGCTGCGGCTTGCTGCTCCAGCTTCGCGCGAACTACTTCGGCCCACAAGCGTTTGAGGATGGGCTTACTCGCAGCAATTTGCGCATCAAAGCGTTTGGCTTGATGATAGTTACCATCAATAGGTAACAGCATGCCAACTACATTGTGGTTGGCCGCACAAAGCACAAACGGTGCGCCGCGCTCTGCCAGCGTGATAAGCAAATTGTTGGTGTAACTCAAGCCATGCGCGTTAGCGATGACTGCTGCTACGTCGTCTAGAGGAATTTGGCCGAGCTCCTTGCGTTCGCCCTCGGTGTCTTGTACCACCATGAAGCCGCGCGACATAAATAAATGCCGCCGGTCGTCTGCGATTTCGACGATTCGGCCGATCATGAAGGTTAATCCTTGAAACCCGGGTCGCGAAGATCTCCAATAGCGGAGATGCCGATATGTCGTGCCTGGGCCTTTTGTAAAGAGCCTGCCGTCTTAAAAAGATAGCGTATTTCTTTACTTCGAGCCCGGGAGTCCACGTTTGCTTCTGAGAGATCAATGAACGCTAATGTGCCTTGAATATTTGTATACACAAGCCGAACCGTGCGAATCAAATCATCAGATAACAAACGAACAACATCACCAATCATTAGCCTCATGACAAGTGATTTCCCTGCCAAACTTATCTTAGTGTTGCGTAGTGCTTGCCAACCTTGAGCCTCCCCGTGTGAGCGGATGAGTTGATAAGTTTCAAATGTTGAAATAGTGCTTCCACACCATTTACCTTTGTCGTCCCTCCAAATTTCAACGCAATAGTTGCTGCCACCCACATAACCTTTGTAGGCTTTGGGTTGGCCGTGTTCATCGACGCCATGCCGCTCTAGGTTGCGTGTGCTGTTGATCTCTACCAAGGTTTTATTTTTGTATTCACGCTGGCGTGGCCCACCGTCTTCTGGTCGGACGCGTCGTGTTCCTACGCCCACATCATGCAATCCCCAAGCGGTTTCCTCATGCATGGCACCTTGGTATCCGTGGTCAGGCTTGTGACTAACAATAATGTGCTTCAACCCGCGTTCCACTTGCTCACGGTAGTTCGGCCAGGGTAATGGCATTTCTTCTACCAAGCGGTCTAATTGCATCTCCCGTGCATTAGCGCTGGCCTTGGAAAAACGTTGCAATAAGCCTTGATCTGTAATGCCAATCACTGCAGCATCCAGCGCGTGGTGTCTGTGATCGTTGCGGTTTTTGGTGCTGTTGCCAGATAACAGTTGGTTCAATCCGAATTTGCCTCGCAGCATGGCCGTCATTCGCCCCGGAATAGCGCGCACTTTGTTTGGCGGGCAGACCAGTGATAAATATTCCTTGGCTATGCGCGACAAGTAGGCTGTATCGTTCAGCGCACGCGCCAAAAAGTCTTTGTCTTCTTTGAGCCAGCGCTGATAACCATCTGGTGCAAAGCGTTTGGCTTTTTCTTTGGGCATCAAGCTTGCGCGTGCCAACATAGCTTCGTAGTCATAGCCCGGTATAGCCAGCTTGCCAAATGCATCGAATGGGGTACGGTTACCTTTGTCACGATTTGCGCGCCGCATGACCACGGTTTTGTTGTTAAGGCTGTCATCCAGCGTCATCGAATACGGCAGAATGTGCTCAATTTCCACTGCGCTAGACAGTAACCGTTCAATGCTGATCTGCTCGCCGGTGTAAGGACATTGCCTGTCGGCCACGTTTTTGGCATTTAGCTCGACCCAAAGCTGCATTTTTTGTGACAGTTCGCGGCGCTTGGCGCGGTCTAGGTTGGCAGGGGTGATACCGATTACTCCACAAGCCTCCGCGACTTGCTTGTCGTTCAGGTCTTGTTTTATTTTTTGTTCACGCTGTATTTCAAGCTTGCGCTCACGGCTGTATTTCAGGTCGCGAGTCACCTCGACAATCACTTCGCTTGGATGTCCATAGCGCTTGATAAGTGCGTTAACCACTTTGCGCAATTCATTCAAACCAATATGAACGGTTGGGTTGGCGATCTTGCCAAAACGCTCCTCGTCGCTGCGCGGGTTGTCTTTGGCAAAAGCCACATGGCGGCGCAGCGGGTCACCATAGTAGGGTAGGGCGTCCATGATCTCGCCAGTTTCCTGCGAATGCGACAACGCGCTATGGCTGTCAAATCCTGCGTTTTTAACGGCTTCGGAATACACAACCACGGCTTTTGCTAGCTCAGGCAGCACACGATCAAGCGCTGCCCGACTCAAGCTGCCATAACCTTCAGGTAGCCCGGCATTGGCAATATTCTCTGCCGTGGCTTCGTCGATACCACTAGTTGCTTGCAACCAGGAAACCAAGGCAGATTCACTGGCTTCGCTCAGCAGTTTGTCAACGATTGCATCTTGTAAGGACAATGCAAAAGTGGGCCACTTCTCGCCAAAATAACTGTCCCTACTCAATGTGGCGGTGGTGGCATTGCCTTTGAGACGGTCGCGTTTAACGTCTTCTAGATTGAATCGTGTGGTGCCGGGCAGCTTGAGTGCCTTGAGCATGGCCGTAAAACGAACCTCACCTTGACGCTCCAGCAGCGCAGCAATCTTGTCGCGTTGTTCCAAGCTCAGCGGGACTTCCCGAAGATCCACAGTCAACAAGCGCAGATTGTTGAGTTCTTGGTAAATCCTAAAACGCTGTGTACTTGGCAAAGCCAGTGGTGCGCGCTCCTCCTCAAACAGCAAAGTACAGCGCCCAGGTCGAACGGGTTTGAGCGGGCGTTGATGAAGCAAGATATCTTTAAGTTCATTCCTAGCCGCGTTGTTGAACAAGCCAGGGTTCAGGCTGCTTTGCTTGCTCCACAGGGCATCAAACTCATGCTCGATCATGGCGCGATCAGCATAAAAGTCGTAAGCCTTCTCTTTTTGTGTTTTGCCGCGCAGACGTGCACGAACGCTGAGCCGTGCTTCATGCCGCTTGGCCAGCCATTCGCCCAGCGTCAGGCAATTTTCCTGTGCCAGTTTTTCACGCAGATCTTTAATGGCTTTCTTTAGTGCGCCACTGTCGTTGTCCTTTTTATCGGTTTTTCGGTTGCTTAAAAAGCCGCGTCGTTGGTTGATGTGGAACAGCGCCCGAGCAAATTCCGCACCTGTCAGTGCCTCATGCAGTCCTTTTTTGCGCAGTGCGTAAGGGTTCATGCCCACAAGCGTTTTGCATTGCGCTTTGTCCTGCGGAAAAAATTCCAGGCGCGTGAGTGCTGTAAGCATGCGTGCTTTTCGCTTTAGCAACCGATCGCGGCGACGGCGCATCTGCCGTGCGCCACGTCTGGTAACGGCCAGCGACGAGCCATCTTTTGGGTTTCGTCCATCTGGGAAAATGCGCACACCCATTCGAATGATGGCTACAGGTTCTGCAGATGCGTTTAGTCGAATCAAGCACCAGCCAATGGAGGTGGTGCCAATATCGAGTGCCAAGCGGTAAAGCATTTTGGGCAGCATGTCATCGTCCTTACTTGTTGTATCAAGACCTTGATTTTTGTTAACGCAAGCGTTACAGTAAGCATACCTAGTGATTGGGATATGCGCTCTGTCCGCTAACAAGCTGAAAGATGCACCAAATGGAAGGCCGCTACATGCGGCCTTCGCCTTTTTACAAACTAAAATTAGTAGCGTTCAAGATTTGGAAAAATTTGGGTGCTTCGACGCGGTGTGCCAGGTTTGTTGATCGTTTTTAGGGAATTCCCTTACGGATTCAAAGCCTGCAAGATTGCTTGGGCTTTGACACGCAATTACATCTACGCTTGCGCTCGCGCCGTATAGCTCCCAGCCGCTGCATTTTTAGCGGTTGAACTATTTGGAGTTTCCCTATGTTTTCCAAGAAAATTGTTACCTTGGGCGTTGCCCTGGCTTTGTCTGCTGTGTCGGTAGCTGCTTTGGCCCAAGTCATGGTTGGTGGCGCGCCCATGTTGGCTACCAAGGACATTATTGACAACGCTGTCAATTCCAAAGACCACACCACCCTGGTTGCTGCTGTCAAAGCCGCAAGCCTGGTGGACACGCTGAAAAGCGCCGGTCCTTTCACCGTGTTCGCACCCACCAACGCCGCCTTTGCTGCTCTGCCCGCTGGCACGGTCGACACCCTGCTCAAGCCCGAGAACAAGGCCACCTTGAGCGGCATCCTCACCTACCACGTGGTGGCTGGCAAGGTTGACGCAGCCGCGCTGACCAAGCTGATTACCGATGGCAAAGGCTCTGCCACGCTGAAAACCGTGGCCGGTGGTTCGCTGGTGGCCAAGGCTGCAGGCGGCAAAGTCACCGTGACCGACGAAAAAGGCGGCGCTGCCACCGTGACCATTGCCGATGTGTATCAGTCCAACGGCGTCATTCACGTGGTCGACAAAGTGTTGTTGCCCAAGTAAGTGGATTTTTGCACCCCTTCCAAGTGGTGCAAATGCAAAAAAGCCCGTGGCAGTTATGCCATGGGCTTTTTTTATACGCCTTGTAGGCTTACTCGGGAATCGTCAGGACATTGCTGCTGAAAGTAATGGCGTTGGCTGCGGTAGGTGCGGCCACGATGGGCGGCACGTTGGCCGCGGTAATGGCCGGTGCCGCGCCCGGTGTGCCGCCACGCGGTGTGGTACGCACCACCTGGCTGGGCGGCAGGGCTGCGCCGGTGCGCAGGTTGGCCAGCATCAGGTCCAGCGCCTGGATCAAATAGCGGTGCAGCGGCACATAGCGCGTGTCGTAACCGGCCAGCGCGGCGCTGCCGATAAAGGCGTCAAAGTGCTGGGCGTTGGTGACTTCGTAGTAATTCAGGCGGCTGTTCGCACCTTCAAGAATGCGGTTGTTGCCCACATACGGGCGCGAGCTGTGGTTCACCGGCACCAGCGCGTCGGAGCGGCCATGCACGATGATGGCGGGCCGCCCGCGCAGGTTGCCGGTCTGGCGCACCTGGGCAATGCTGGCTTGCGCGGCCAGCGCGGCGCTGTTGGTGGTGGTCACCAGGTTGCGCAGGCACAAAGCGCCGTCAAAGTTCAGGTCTTGCGCATTAGTAGAGGGCGAGATGGAATTGCCGTCGAGCACGGCACCGCCCACCGAATTGTTGTTGACGACATTGATGCCACCAGTAGGCGGTATGCCGTTGCCGCTGGCAAAAATTTGCATGGCTGAGGCGGTGGCCAGCGCGGTGGGTGTGCCGCCTGCATTGGTGGCGGCATAGCTGAAACCGCACAGGTTGTCGTTGACGCTGGCGCGCACATAGGTGTTGGCGTAAGTGATGCTAATCGCTGGTACAGCAAACACATAGTGCGAGGCTTGCAGCAAATCAGAATCAGTTTCTACCCCACCTGCACGCAGGCGTGCCAGCGATTCATCGGCCTGCGCGGCCAGTGTGTTGGCAGCCAGCAAACCATTGGCGCGCAGCGCGGCGCAACGGGCTCCGGCCCGAGGTGCGTTCAAAAACGCCAGTGCGGGCGCGGCGCTGACCGAAGCCGCCAGAGCGGCGCAGGGCTGGTAGAGGTTGGCCAGGGTGTTGAAGTCCAGCAGGCTCAGAGCGTTGGACGGCACCGTGGTGGCACCACGCCGAATGGTGAGCGCCGGGTTGGCGGCCACTTGCACCTGTGGCTCGGCCACGGCAATGCCGTCAATCAGGCCAGTGGTATCGGCCTCGGCGGCGGCCAGCGCAGCGCCTGCACCGTTGGAAACACTGGACGCAATAACGATGGTGTTGTCAGAGCGAATGGTTTGCAGGCGTTGGCCGGCGCTGTTAACGGCGCCCAACTGCTCATTGAGAACAAAAAACGCAAACTGCACGGCTTGCAGCGTGTTTTGGCCCCAGTCGCGTTCGGGGTTGGTCTGCGAGTGCGCGTGCTTGAAGGCCCAGCGGTTGGGCGTGGCGGCATTGAAGGCGGTGCGTTGTGTGTCGTTCAAGGCGGCAGTGAACTGCGAAACGCCGGCCGCTGCGCTGGCAGCCACCAAGCGGCCGTCGATGCGGTTGACTTGGTTGGCGGTCAAATCGTGTGCGCCATTGCCCGTGCCTTTGTCGGTGTAGGCGACAGCGCAGCCGTTTTTCAGGCCCCATTCGCCTGATGTGCCGATGGCGCCGTAGACGCCGCGCGAACCACTGGAGGTGGCGGTGACGATGCAGGCCGCCGCCGGATTGAAGGTGGAAGGAACTTGCACCATCATGGTGACGTTCAGGCGGCCAGTGCCGTCGTCGGCGTACGCAATGTATTCGTCGCCGGCAATGCGGCCCTCGCCGGTGGTGGCAACACCAGCGGCATTCACATTGGGGCCGTAGAGCGTGCCAAAGCCGCCAGCAGGGGTTAGATCGAGCAGGGCGCGGTAATTGTTGTAGATGGCCCGTGTGCGCAGTTCTGCAGCGGTGGGGTTGCTGGCGTCGGCAAAGGCAGGCGCGGCGGCAGCCTGCAGACCGGTGCGGCCCAAGCCGCCAGTCAGCAAGTCGTTGCCAATGCCGTCATAAGCGGTGCGGGCTACAACGCCAGCTACAAAGCTGGGGCGAACATTGACAGGGTCTTGTGCCGGCGCAGGATCGCTCGATGAGCAGGCGCCTAAAACAGCCACGCAAGCCAGCGCAGCCGTTGAAAAAATGGGTTTCATCTTGTCTCCTGGTATTGTTATGAGGAGGCACGATAGTAGCCACAAAGTGCATGCAAGAAAGGTCAGCGTAAGTAAATTTTGGTTGTGTTTAACCCCATTGACAAGCGTTGTAGCGGGTGCACTTGGCCGCTATGCGGCTTCCGCCATGCCGCCCACCACCTGGCTGAAACCGCCGTCTACGTAGGTGATTTCGGCGCTCACACCGGCTGCCAAGTCGCTTAGCAAAAACGCGGCGACGTTGCCCACATCGTCAATCGTCACGTTGCGGCGAATCGGCGCGGTCTCGGCGACCACGCTCAAAATCTTGCCAAAACCCTTGATACCGCTGGCCGCCAGAGTTTTGATCGGCCCTGCGCTGATGCCATTGGCGCGCAGCCCGCGCTGCTGGCTGCCCAGCGATTCAGCCAGGTAACGCACCGACGCTTCCAAAGACGCTTTGGCCAGGCCCATGGTGTTGTAGTTGGGCACGGTGCGCTCGGCGCCCAGGTAGGTGAGCGTGAGCAGCGCCGATTTGTCGTTCAAATAGGGCAGGGCGGCCTTGGCCATGGCGGGGAAGCTGTAGGCGCTGATGTCGTGCGCGATTTTGAAGCCTTCGCGTGAGAGGCCTTCCAAAAAGTCACCGGCAATCGCCTCGCGCGGCGCGTAGCCGATGCTGTGCACAAAGCCGTCGAATTGGGGCCAATGCTGCGACAGATCGGTGAAGAATTTTGCAATCTGCTCGTCGCTTGCCACGTCGCAGTCAAAAATCAGCGTGCTGCCAAAGTCGGCCGCAAATTCGGTGATGCGCTCCTTGAAACGCTCGCCCTGGTAGCTGAAAGCCAGTTCGGCCCCCTGCTGATGGCAGGCGCGGGCAATGCCGTACGCTATTGAGCGGTTTGAGAGCACGCCCGTGATCAACAGTTTTTTACCCGAGAGAAACCCCATGCCAGACTCCAGCCATAAATGTTGCAGAATTGTCGCATGGGGTTAAATCATGTTTTGATAGCGCGATGCACAGCATTTGTCGTGGCATGGGCTGCTTTGGCCCCTGTAAATGCCTATGCGGCGCACGCTTACGCCCAGTTTGGCGACATCAAATACCCCGCTGGCTTTAGCCACTTCGACTATGCCAATCCCAATGCGCCCAAGGGCGGGCAAATCACCCTGGTGCCGCCCACGCGCTTGTCCAACTTTGACAAATACAACCCCTATACCCTCAAGGGCAGCGCGCCGCCTGGCTTGTCGGGCCTGGTGTTCGAGACACTGCTGACCGGCACGCTGGACGAGCCCACCACCTCATACGGCCTGCTGGCCGAAGACGTGACGCTGGCCCCCGACAAACTTTCGGCCGTGTTCCGTCTCAACCCATTGGCCAAATTCCACAACGGCGACCCGGTGCTGGCACTTGATGTCAAACATTCGTTTGACCGCCTCACCAGCAAGGAAGCCGCGCCGCAGTTCCGCACGATTTTTGGCGAGATCAAGGGCGTTAGCGTGGTGGGTGAACGCAGCGTGCGCTTTGACTTCATGCGCGTCAATGCCGAGCTCCCGCTGATAGCGGGCAGCCTGCCAGTGTTCAGCCGCAAGTGGGGTGATGGAAAGCCGCTGGACAAAATCATCACCGATGTACCGTTGGGCACCGGCCCCTACAAAATTGGCAAGGTCAATTTCGGTAAAGACATCAGCTATCAGCGCGACCCGGCCTATTGGGCCAAAGACCTGAACGTGCGGCGCGGTCTGTACAACTTTGCGCAGATTCACTACAAGATCTACAAAGACGGCACGGCGCAACAAGAGGCCTTCAAGGCGGGTGAGTTTGACTTGGTGCAGGTGTTCATTGCGCGCGACTGGGCCAAGGCTTACCGCGGCAAGGCATTTGACTCGGGCCAGCTCATCCGCAAGGAATTTCAGCACGGCAACGCGGGCGACTTTCAGGGCTTTTTGCTCAACACCCGCAAGCCCCAACTGCAAGACGTGCGGGTGCGCCAGGCAATTGCCCTGGCGATGGATTTTGAGTGGCTCAACCGCCAGCTTTTCTACAACGCCTACACCCGTGTGCGCGGCTACTTTGTGGCCAGCGACTTTGAGGCCAAGGGCCTGCCGGATGCGGCTGAGATGGCGCTGCTGGCCAGTCTGCGCGATAAGCATCCCCAGTGGTTGGCCGCCGATGTGCTCTCCCAGCCCGTGCCACAAGCGCCCGCCACCAGCGAGCAAACCACCCTGCGCGACAACCTGCGCCAGGCCCGTGCGCTGCTGCAGGCCGCTGGCTGGGCCTACAAAGACGGCGCTTTGCGCAACGCCAAAGGCCAGGCCATGGAGCTTGAATTTTTGGACAGCGGCGGCTCCATGGGCCGGGTGGTGACGCCGCTGGCGAAAAACCTGGAGAAGCTGGGCATCAAGGTCAACACCCGGGTGGTTGATTTTGCGGTGTACCAAAAGCGCATTGACGTGTTTGACTTTGAAGTCATCAGCACGCGCTGGGTTGGCAGCGAAGCGCCGGGCACCGAACTGCTCGAGCGCTTTGGCAGCAAGTCAGCCGACACCGAAGGCTCGGGCAATGTGGTGGGCGTAAAAAATCCGGTGGTCGATGCCCTGCTGGACCGCGTGGTGTCTGCGCAAACCCGCCCTGAACTGGTCGCCAGCGTGCGCGCCCTTGACCGCGTGCTGCGCCATGGCCACTACAACATTCCCCACTGGTACAGCGGTATTCACCGTGTGGCCTACCGCGCCGGGCGCTTTGAGCAGCCGGCAGTAACACCACGCTACTACCAGCCCGAAAGCTGGAGCACCGGCCTGTGGTGGGCCAGCCCGGCCAATCTGGCGGAAACCGCATCGCAGAACGCCCCCAGCAAAAAGCCCTGACCCGACAAACCGCCATGTTTCTTTACATCGCCAAACGCCTTCTCTTGATGATTCCCACGCTGCTCGGGATTTTGCTGCTGACCTTTGCCGTGGTGCAGTTTGTGCCCGGCGGCCCGGTGGAGCAAATGGTGGCGCAATTGCAGGGGCGCGACAGCGGCGGCGAGGGCGCTGCCGCTGCGGGCGCAGGCTACCGTGGCCGACAGGGTGTCGATGCCGCACGCATTGCCGAGATCAAAACACTCTACGGCTTTGACAAGCCGCCGCTGGAGCGTTTTTGGCAAATGCTGGGCCAGTTTGCGCGCTTTGATTTGGGCAAGAGTTTTTTCTACCCCAAAGACGTGTGGCAACTGGTGAAAGAAAAGCTGCCGGTGTCCATCACCCTGGGCTTGTGGACGTTCTTTTTAAGCTACCTCATCTCCATTCCCTTGGGCATTGCCAAGGCGGTGCGCGCGGGCAGCCGGTTTGACACGGTCACCAGCCTGCTGGTGCTGGTGGGCTATGCCATCCCCGGCTTTGTGCTGGGCGTGGCGCTGCTGGTGGTGTTTGGCGGGCAATTGCAGTGGTTTCCGCTGCGCGGCATCACGTCGAGCAACTGGGAGCAGCTCTCATGGGCTGGCAAAGTGGTGGATTATTTGTGGCACATAGCGCTGCCGGTGACGGCCAGTGTGCTGGGTGCATTTGCCGTCACCACCATCCTCACCAAAAACGCCTTTCTGGAAGAAATCCGCAAGAGCTATGTGCTTACCGCGCGCGCCAAGGGCCTCAGCGAGCGGCGCGTGCTCTACGGCCATGTGTTTCGCAATGCGCTGATCCCCATCGTCACGGGTTTCCCGGCGGCGTTTATTGGCGCTTTTTTTGCGGGCTCGCTGCTGATTGAAACGCTTTTTTCATTGGACGGCCTGGGCTTGCTGAGTTACGAGAGCGTGATCCGGCGCGATTACCCGGTGGTGCTGGGCACGCTGTATCTGTTTACGCTGATTGGCTTGGTGACCAAGCTCATCAGCGACCTGTGCTACGTATGGGTTGACCCTAGAGTTAAGTTTGATTGATGGCCAGCGTTTCCCTGTCTCCCTCAAAACGCGCCTGGCTGCGCTTCAAACGCAGCCGCCTGGGCTATTGGAGCCTGCTGATTTTTTGCGTGCTGTTTGTCATTAGCCTGGCGGCAGAACTGGTGTCCAACGACAAACCGCTGGTGGCCCGCTACAACGGCCAGTGGTACCTGCCCATCCTCAGTAGCGTGCCCGAAACCGCCTTTGGCGGGGATTTTCAAACCCCCACGGATTACCTGGACCCCTTCATTCAGCAGCAGTTTGCCAAGCCCGGCAACTTTGCGCTTTATCCGCTTAACCCCAGCCACCACAGCACGCTGAACTACTTTGCCAAAGAGCCGCACCCCTCGGGCCCCTCTAAGCAAAACTGGCTGGGCACCGACGACCGCGGGCGTGACGTGGCGGCGCGGCTGCTCTACGGTTTTCGCGTATCGGCCCTGTTTGCGCTGGCACTCACGTTGATCGGTGTGCTGCTGGGCATCATCACCGGGGCAGTGCAAGGCTATTTTGGTGGCCGCATTGACTTGACGTTTCAGCGCTTTATTGAAGTCTGGGGCTCCATGCCCGAGCTGTATTTGCTGATTATTTTTGCCGCGGTGTTTGAGCCCAGCGTCGGCTTGCTGCTCATCTTGCTCAGCCTGTTTGGCTGGATGGGGTTGAGTGACTATGTGCGCGCTGAATTTCTGCGCAACCGCCAGTTGGACTACGTGCGTGCCGCCCGCGCCATGGGCCTTGGCCATTGGCAAATCATCTGGCGGCATGTGCTGCCCAACAGCCTGACGCCGGTGGTCACGTTTTTGCCGTTTCGCATGAGCGCTGCTATTTTGGCGTTGACCAGCCTCGATTTTCTGGGCCTGGGTGTGCCGCCCGGCACGCCCAGCCTGGGCGAACTGCTGGCGCAGGGCAAAAACAATATTGATGCCTGGTGGATATCGCTGTCCACCTTTGCGGTGCTGGTGGTGACGCTGCTGCTTTTGACCTTTATGGGCGACGCGTTGCGCGATGCCCTTGATCCGCGCAAGGCGGATCAAGTCGATGCCAATTCGGGCAAAGCCGACCAAGTGCCGAGCGACCCGCGCAAAACCAACCAAGTGGCCGATCTGCGCAAAACCGATCACCCGACTGATTTGCAGGGGGTGGATTTGTGAGCGCCTTGCTCAAAGTCAGCGGTTTGACCGTTGCCTTTAACCAGCAGCCGGTTGTGCATGGCATCAACTTTGCCATTCACCCCGGTGAAAAGCTCGCGCTGGTGGGCGAATCCGGCTCGGGTAAAACCGTCACCGCGCTGTCTTTGCTGCGCCTGGTGCAAAACGCGCAGATCAGCGGCTCGGCGCAATTCAATGGACGCGATTTGCTGCAACTGTCTGAGCATGAACTGCGCGGCGTGCGCGGCCAAGACATCGCCTTTATCTTCCAGGAGCCGATGACGGCGCTCAATCCTTTGATGACGGTGGGCGCGCAGATTGCCGAAGTGATTGAGCTGAAACAGGGCCTGGCAAAGGCAGGGTGTGCGCTGGCAGCTATTAAATTACTGGCAGACACCGGCATCCCCGAGCCCGAGCGCCGGGCGCAGTGCTACCCGCACCAATTGAGTGGCGGCCAGCGCCAGCGCGCCATGATTGCCATGGCCCTGGCTTGCAAACCCAAGCTGCTGCTGGCCGACGAACCCACCACCGCACTCGACGTAACCCTGCGCGCGCAGATTCTGGAACTGCTGGCCGACCTGCAGCGCCAAAACGGCATGGCCGTGCTCTTGATTACCCACGACCTGAACCTGGTGCGCCGCTTTGCCGACCGCGTGGCGGTCATGGAAAACGGCCACCTGGTGGAACAAGGCGCGGTTGCCGAGGTGTTTGCCAACCCGCAGCACCCCTACACCCGCAAGCTGATGGACAGCAAGCCGGTGCGCGATGTGGTGGAGCAGGGCGCTGCAGCGGGCACGCACAGCAAGACCTTGGTGCAAGCCAACGCCCTGCGCATCAGCTACCCCGTAGCGCGCCCTGGCCTGGCGGGCTGGTTCAAGAAAGCCGAATTTGTGGCCGTGCAGCAGGCCAGCTTTGCGTTGCAAAGCGGCCAAACCCTGGGCGTTATCGGTGAGTCGGGTTCGGGCAAATCCACCCTGGCATTGGCCACCTTGAATTTGATGCCTTTTCAGGGCGAGTTGGCGGTGATGGGCCAGCCCTGGAGCCGCAGCCCCGCGCAAAACAAGCCGCTGCGCCGCGCCGTGCAAGTGGTGTTCCAAGACCCGTTCTCTTCCCTGTCGCCGCGCCTGACGGTGGAAGAAATTGTGGGCGAGGGCGTGCAGGTGCATGAGCCGCAATTGCCGCTGCCGCAGCGGCGTGAGCGGGTGCTGGCCGCACTGGCGGAAGTGGGTTTGAGCGAGCGCGTCTTTCCCAATCTGCTGCAACGCTACCCGCATGAATTCTCTGGCGGCCAGCGCCAGCGCATGGCAATTGCCCGCGCACTCATCGTGCAACCGCAAGTGCTGGTGCTGGACGAGCCCACCAGCGCGCTGGATGTGACGATTCAAAAACAGGTGCTGCAACTCTTGCAGCGCCTGCAACGCGAGCGCGGCTTGAGCTTTCTGCTCATCACCCACGATGTGGATGTGATCCGCGCCATGGCGCACCATGTGATGGTGATGAAAGACGGCGAGGTGGTGGAAACAGGCAGCGTGCAGCAGGTGCTGGATGCGCCGCAGCACCCGTACACGCAGCGGCTGGTGGCGGCTGCGCCGGGGGATTGAGTTGGGTGATGGTGTCGTGAGAAGCGAAAAGCGTAGAGCGAAGTGTAAAAATGGTGGGTTATAAATTTTGATGCGTGCGGTGTTTGGTGCTATTTTTAATGAAGCGGCTTAGCCATAGCGATGAGAGCTTATGCTGAAATTTAGTGTTCTTTTTACAGTTTTATGTCGCAGGGGTTTGCGGTATAAATTATGTTAGCCGTCTAACTCGCTTCGAATGGCCTCTCTTGCGTCGCTGCTCACCGAAGTTCGCGCCTGCGTACTTTGCGCCGAGCACTTGCCACTTGGCCCACGCCCAGTTGTCCAAATACACCCGTTAGCCCGCGTCCTCATCGCGGGTCAAGCGCCAGGCAGAAAGGTTCACGAAACGGGCGTGCCGTTCAACGACGCGAGCGGCGATAGACTTCGCTCTTGGTTGGGCATTTCGCGCGAGGTGTTCTACGACGCCAAGCAAATAGCCATTTTGCCAATGGGCTTTTGCTTTCCCGGAACAAGCAAGTCCGGCGATCTGCCACCACGCTCTGAATGCGCACCAGCCTGGAGAGAGGCGTTGTTGTCGCGGTTGAAAGGCCTTCAACTCACTTTGGTCATCGGCCAATATGCGCAGGAGTATCACCTTCCGAATGATGGTGCGTCACTCACCCAAACGGTTCAAGCCTGGCGGAAAAACTGGCCACACACCGTTCCATTGCCGCACCCAAGTCCGCGAAACAACCTTTGGCTAAGGCGCAATCCATGGTTCGAAGAAGAACTCGTTCCTATTCTTCGAACCCGAGTGTCGGAGGTACTCACACATGACGGCTAACCCCCTCATGTTAAACGTTGAGGCTGTAAAAAAACACCTCTGGCATGCCGCTTGTAATCTCCGTTGGTAAGGAGACTGCACCATGGCCCGCTACAAACCCCAAGACCACAACAGCCTCTTGTTGCCGGTGGTCTTGTCTGAGCAAATCATCCCCGGCAGCTTCAACACGCAGTGGAGCCTGTACTGCATGGTGCACAACCTGTCTTTCGAGCGGGGTGTTTCTGCCATGGCCGCCTGGCGCGAGCATCTCGCGCTTACGCAAGCAGAGGTCGCAAGCAGGATAGGTATCACCCAAGCCGCTTACGCTCAAATGGAGCGTGTCAAACAACCCCGCAAAGCCACGCTGGGAAAAGTTGCTTCAGCGCTAGGGCTGGAGGTTGAGCAACTGCGTTGGTAGGCGCTGCGCCTGCGTGGGTTGGTGCCTGCGCAGCGCAACGGATGAAACTACGGCTAAACCGCTCCCAAAATAATAGTAAAAAACCATAGCGGCACCCGCACATTCCTGCTGGGTAAAATCCGTATTTGATGCTTTAAAAACGCTTGTTTTTCTTAAAATTTGCCGTCCCAAGGCCCTCCAAACAGGGCCAAGCCTGTCTGACAACCTGAATTTCAAAGTTCTAGGCCATTTTTAAAGCATCAAAACCGCGTTTTGTCCAATACAGACGTGCGGGTAGCGCTATCAAAAAATACTATTACTTCAGTAGCAGTTGATGGTTTGCGCAAACTTGCGGTGCAAGCTTGGTCCATTTACCGCCGGATCTGAGCCTCAAGCCCCGTCTGCCGCATGCGGCAAATAGCGCACGGCCAGCACGCCGGCAATGGCGCGAATCTCGTCCAGGGTGGCTTGGCCTACCGGGCTGTCTACGTCGACCAGCGTGTAGGCCATGTCGTTGCGCGACTTGTTGACCATGTTGTGGATGTTCAGGCCCGCCCTGGCCATGGCGGTGGAAATCTGGCCCAGCATATTGGGCACATTGGCATTGGCAATGGACACGCGCCAGGCCGATTCGCGGGCCATGGCCACCTGGGGGAAGTTCACCGCGTTGGCAATATTGCCGTGCTCCAGGTAGTCGCGCAGTTGGTCCACCACCATGATGGCGCAGTTTTCTTCGGCTTCGCGGGTGGAGGCACCCAGGTGCGGCAGCGCAATGGCGCGCGGGTGGCGGTTGATGGCCGGGCTGGGAAAGTCGCAAACGTAGGTGCCCAGTTGCTTGGCGTCCAGCGCGGCCACGGCGGCCGCTTCGTCAATCACGCCCTCGCGTGAGAAATTCAGCAGTACTGCGCCGTTTTTCACCAGCTTGAGGTTGCCCTCGTTGACCAGATTTTTGGTGGCTTCCACCAGTGGCACATGCAGCGTGATGAAGTGCGCGTTTTTCAGCACCTCGGCCACGCTGGCGGCTTTTTTCACCTGCGCGGGCAGGCTCCAGGCGGCGTCTACTGTAATTTCGGGGTCGTAGCCCAGCACATCCATGCCGAGTTTGATGGCGGCGTCGGCCACCAGACAGCCGATTTTGCCCAGGCCCACAATGCCCAACGTGTGGCCGGCCAGCTCGTAGCCGGCATAATTTTTCTTGCCGTCTTCCACGGCCTTGTCCATGTCCGGCATGCCCGGCTCCAGGCTGGAAACAAAGCGCAGCGCTGGGGCCACATTGCGCGCGGCCAGGAGCATGCCGGTGAGCACCAGTTCTTTCACCGCATTGGCGTTGGCACCGGGCGCGTTAAACACGGGGACGCCGCGTGCGCTCATGGCTTTCACCGGGATGTTGTTGGTGCCCGCGCCAGCGCGGGCAATGGCCTGCACGCTGGGCGCAATGGGCAGGCTGTGCATGTCGGCAGAGCGCACCAGCACCGCGTCGGGCTGGGCCAAGTCTTTGCCGGTGCTGTAGCGTGCGGCTGGCAGGCGCTTGAGGCCATTGGCCGAGATGGCGTTGAGCACCAGCACGCCGAAACTGCGTGCGGCTTCAGCCATTTTTGGCCTCAAATTCTTTCATGTAGGCCACCAGGGCTTGCACGCCTTCAATCGGCATGGCGTTGTAGATAGAGGCGCGCATGCCACCCACCGAGCGGTGGCCCTTGAGCTGCAGCATGCCAAGCGCCTGTGCGCCTTTCAAAAAGGCGTCGTCCAGCGCTTCGTTTTTGAGCTTGAAGGGCACGTTCATCAAGGAGCGGTCGGCGCGCGCCACCGGGCTGCTGTAGAAGCTGCTGGCGTCCAGGTAGTCGTACAGCACGGCGGCCTTGGCGCGGTTGTGCGCTTCCATGGCAGCCAGGCCACCGCGCTGCTTGATCCACTGATACACCAGCCCGGCAATATAGATGGCGTAGGTGGGCGGGGTGTTGAGCATGGAATCGTTGTCGGCCTGCTGCTTGTAGTCAAACACCGAAGGGGTGACGGGCAGCACATTCCCCAGCAAGTCGTCGCGCACAATGACCACCGTGAGGCCCGATGGCCCCATGTTTTTTTGCGCACCGGCGTAAATCAGGCCGTAGCGGCTCACGTCTACCGGGCGCGAGAGGATGTTAGACGACATGTCGGCCACCAGTGGCACGCTGCCGGTGTCGGGCGTCCAGTGGTATTCCACGCCGCCAATGGTTTCGTTGGAGCAAATGTGCACGTAAGCGGCGTTGGGGTCGAGCTTCCACTCGGCTTGCGGCGGGATGCTGGTGAACTTGCCCGCTTCGGCGGATGCCGCCACGTTGACGCTGCAATAGGTCTTGGCTTCCTTGATGGATTTTTTAGACCATTCGCCCGTGTTCACATAGTCGGCGCTGGTTTTGCCGCGCAGCAGGTTCATCGGCACAAAAGCGTTCTGGCCAATTGCGCCGCCCTGCAAGAACAGCACTTTGTAGTTGGCCGGAATGGCCAGCAGCTCGCGCAGCAAGCTTTCAGCCTCGGCATGGATGGCAATGAATTCCTTGCCGCGGTGGCTCATCTCCATGACCGACATGCCGCTGCCGTGCCAGTCGAGCATCTCGGCGGCGGCCTGGCGCAATACCGATTCGGGCAGGGTCGCCGGACCGGCGCTGAAATTAAAAACGCGGGACATGGGTAAAACTCCGTGAGGTGAAACAAGCGGGACGCCAAGCATACAAGAGACAGCGGGTCACCAGCGGGCACTGCAGCGTAGGGCCGGGATTAAAGGCGCGTGTGCGATGGCTGCGTGGCCCAGGCGGCCTTGTTCTTAGCCTTGTTTGCGGCCTGGTTGATAGGCAGCGCTGGTTGCCCAGCGCCGTGCCCCCGCACACCTAGTGCGTGCAGGGGCACGGGCTTTAATGAAGAAAAGCTTACTTGCCCAGCAGTGCGTTGATACCGGCTTGCGCAATTTGCGCGTCCTGCTGCGAGGTCACGCCCGAGACGCCAACGCCGCCCACAATCTTGCCATCAACAATGATAGGGATGCCGCCTTCCAGCGGAGTCATGCCGTCAACGCGCAGAAAGCGCAAACCGGCACCGCCGCCAGCAATCACGTCTTCCAGCGCTTTGGTGGTGCGGCGAAAGTTCACTGCGGTCTTGGCTTTGCCGGTGGCAATGTCCAAGCTGGCGTATTGGGTGTTGTCCAGGCGGTGCAGCAGCACAAGTTGGCCAGCGCTGTCGACGATGGAAATCACCACGGGCCAGTTGTTCTTGCGTGCTTCAGCGGTAGCGCCAACAGCCAGTTTGGTAGCGGCTTCCAACGTAATTGGGGTGCCGTAAGGCGCAGGCTGGGCGTGGGCCACAGAAAACAGCAGGGTCAGGCTGGCAACAGCCAAGCCGCGCAGCAGGGTAGTTAATTTCGACATGGTTTGACCTTAAAAAAATAAACAACGGGGACGCCATACTAGATGCAGAACAAGCGGATTCAACCTATCCAAAACCTGAGACTGCGTTTCGTTATCTGAAAGATGACGGAGGCTTTGTTTCAGGCGCATGGGCTGGCCCAGACTGGGTAATCTTGCACAGGTATTGCCAGGGCGCTACAATATGCGCTTCACGACCAAACGGGCGGGCTCACACCGCCCGTTTTTTTTGGTCGATCGGTTTTTGAATCGCCTAGTTTTGCCCTCTGAATTCCTGCAAGTGACCTTAAAGCTGACCCTACAACAAACCGTTGAACAAACCGTAAGCTCGTTTGGTTACGAGCTTTTGGAACTGCAGCGCTCGGCAGGCGGCATATTGCGCGTCACCATGGACTGGCCCTGGCAGGTGCCTGCGCCCGGCAGCACAGCAGCACAGCGGGTGATCAACGTGGAAGACTGCGAAAAGGTCACGCGACAGTTGCAATTTACGTTGGATGTTGACGGCGTCGAGTACCGGCGGTTGGAGGTTTCCTCCCCCGGCATTGACCGGCCGCTGCGCAGCGAGCGCGATTTTGAGCGTTTTGCAGGCGAGTTGATCGACATCACGCTGCGCCAGCCCATGGGCGCGCAGGCGGCGGGCATGGTCAGTGGCCTGCGCAAGAAATTTCGGGGACGCCTGGCGCGTGGCGCGGGCGGCACAGGTTGGCAAATAGCCTGGAGCGATGAGCCCGAGGCCAAGCCCGGCCGCAAGGTGAGTGCCAAGCGGGCACCGCCCTTGATGAACGTGCTCGGCTTTGTGCGCGAGGAGTTGCATGAAGCTCGGCTTGCGCCGGTGGTGGATTTCAAGGGTCGCAGGGCTGCTGAGGCAGACCAAGCGCCCCGTGATACAGAGAATTGATTTAGTGAAAAGAATGAGCAGGAGAGCAATGCCATGAACCGCGAAATGTTGATGCTGGTGGAAGCCATTTCCAGAGAGAAAAACGTCGAGCGCGATGTTGTGCTGGGCGCTGTGGAAGCCGCGCTGGCGCAGGCCACCAAAAAGCTGTACCCCGGCGATGTGGACATCCGCGTCGCGCTGGACCGCGACACCGGTGCCTATGAAACCTTCCGCCGCTGGCACGTGGTGCCCGATGAGGCGGGCCTGCAGTTGCCTGACCAGGAAATTTTGCTGTTTGAAGCCAAAGAGCAAATCTCCGATATCGAAGTCGATGAATACATCGAAGAACCCATCGACTCGGTGCCCATTGGCCGTATTGGCGCCATGGCGGCCAAGCAGGTAATTCTGCAAAAAATCCGCGATGCCGAGCGCGAGATGCTGCTGAACGACTTCATGTCGCGCGGTGAAAAGATTTTGGTGGGCACCGTCAAGCGCATGGACAAGGGCGATGTGATCGTCGAGTCGGGGCGCGTCGAAGGCCGTTTGCGCCGCGGCGACATGATTCCAAAAGAAAACCTGCGCATCGGCGACCGGGTGCGCGCCATGATCATGGAAGTCGACCTGACCCTGCGCGGTGCGCCGATTATCTTGTCGCGCAGTTCGCCTGAATACATGATTGAGCTGTTCCGCCAGGAAGTGCCCGAGATCGAGCAAGGCCTGCTGGAGATCAAAAGCTGCGCCCGCGACGCTGGTTCGCGCGCCAAGATTGCCGTGCTCTCGCACGACAAGCGCGTAGACCCGATTGGCACTTGCGTGGGCGTGCGTGGCACCCGCGTGAATGCCGTGACCAATGAACTTGCGGGCGAGCGCGTTGACATTGTGTTGTGGAGCGAAGACCCGGCGCAGTTTGTGATTGGCGCATTGGCCCCGGCCAACGTCTCGTCCATCGTGGTCGATGAAGAGCGCGGCGCAATGGATGTAGTGGTTGATGAGGAAAATCTGGCGATTGCCATTGGCCGTGGCGGCCAGAACGTGCGCCTGGCTTCTGACCTGACCGGCTGGAAAATAAACATCATGGATGCTGCTGAGTCGGCTGAAAAGCAGGCCAGCGAAACCGACAGCAGCCGCAAGCTGTTCATGGAAAAGCTCGACGTTGACGAGGAAATCGCTGACGCCCTGATTGCCGAGGGTTTTACCAGCCTGGAAGAAGTGGCTTACGTGCCTTTGCAGGAAATGCTTGACATGGAAGGCTTTGACGAAGACACCGTCAACGAGCTGCGTGCCCGCGCCAAGGAGGCGCTGCTGACGATGGAAATTGCCAAGGAAGAAAATGTGGAAGAGGTGTCGCAGAACCTGCGTGATCTCGAGGGCCTCACGCCCGAGCTGATCGCCAAACTGGCGCTGGCCAATATCCATAGCCGCGATGACCTGGCCGACCTGGCAACTGATGAACTGACCGATATCACCGGCCAGTCCACGCAAGATGCCACGGCCTTGATCATAAAAGCGCGCGCGCATTGGTTTGCCCAGGAAGCTGACGCGCAGGAAACCCCTGTCGACGCCAGCGGCCAAGCCGACAGCGCAACTCCTGCAACACAGTCATGAAAGACGCCATTAACCATGTCCAGCAAGACTGTCTCCGAGTTTGCGGTTGAACTCAAAAAATCACCCACCACATTGCTTGAGCATTTCAAGAGCGCCGGTGTGTCCAAAGCCGCCGAGTCCGACCCAGTTACAGAAGCTGATAAACAAAAGCTGCTGAGCTTTTTGCAGACCAGCCACGGCACGGCCAGCCTGGAACGTAAAAAAATCACCCTGGTCAAAAAATCGACCAGCGAGATCAAGCAGGCCGACGCCAGCGGCAAGGCCCGCACCATTCAGGTGGAAGTGCGCAAAAAGCGCACCTTTATCAAGCGTGAGGACGGCAGCCCGGCATCCGAAGCAGAAGTGGTTGAGGCCGAGCCACTAGAGAATGCCCAGCCCCTGCTTGACCACGCCGAACTGGCACGGCGCGAGGAAGAGGCGCGCAAGCAGGCCGAGTTTATTCGCCGTCAGGAAGAAGAACTTGCCGAGCGCCGCCGCCTGCGCGAAGCCGACGAAGCACGCGAGCGCGAAGCGGCGCTGCTGGCACAGCAAGCGGCCCAATTGGCCGCAACCGCGTCCCAGGCCGAGGCCAGCGCTGCCGATGCCACTGCGGACAAGCAAAAGCCAGCTAAAGGCAAGGCCGCCAAAACAACCGCTTCAAAACCACTGGCCAGTGAAGCACCTGCTGCCGCTGTTGTGGATACTGCGGCTGCCGAGGCAGCGCAAACAGCGCGCGCCCTGGCTGCCCGGCAGTTGGCTGAGGACGATGCGCAAAAAGCGCTTGACCTGGGTGACCGCAGGCGCAAGGCCGAGGCCGAGGCGGCCGCTATTCGCTCAATGATGTCAACGCCCTCCAAAGTGATGCTGGCAAAAAGGCCCGAAGAGCCCAAACCGGCTGTAAAGCCAGGGGCTCCCGAGGCTGCCAAAGGCGTCATCAAGGGCACGCTGCACAAACCCGCCGCTGGTGCCGTGGTGGCCAAGCCAGGTTCGCCCGCTGCGGCGCCGGGCGCGCCAGCGGGTGTCAACAAGGAAGTCAAGTCGGCCAAGCTGTCATCGAGTTGGGCTGGTGATCCGGCCAAGAAGAAAGAAATCAAAACCCGGGGCGACACTAACGCTGGCCGTGGTGGCTGGCGTGCCGGCCCGCGTGGCAAGCGCGGCGGCGACCGCGACCGCCAGGAGCAGGCACCGCCACCCGTGGTGGAAGCGCGCGTGCTTGAAGTGCACGTGCCCGAAACGATTACCGTGGCTGAACTGGCGCACAAAATGGCCGTGAAGGCGTCTGAGGTCATCAAGCATTTGATGAAGCTGGGCCAGATGGTCACTATCAACCAGCCGCTGGACCAGGACACCGCCATGATTGTGGTGGAAGAAATGGGCCACCAGGCTATTGTGGCCGCGCTGGACGACCCCGAAGCCTTTACCGACGACGAAGTGCAGGGCCAGGCGGCCGAGAGCTTGCCACGTGCCCCAGTGGTGACTGTGATGGGCCACGTTGACCATGGCAAAACCTCGTTGCTGGACTACATTCGCCGCGCCAAAGTGGCAGCGGGCGAAGCGGGCGGCATTACCCAGCACATTGGTGCCTACCATGTGGAAACACCGCGCGGCATGGTGTCGTTTCTGGACACGCCAGGCCATGAGGCGTTTACCGCCATGCGTGCGCGTGGTGCCCAGGCCACCGACATCGTGATTCTGGTGGTGGCGGCCGACGACGGCGTGATGCCGCAAACCAAAGAAGCCATCAAGCACGCCAAGGCGGCGGGTGTGCCCATTGTGGTGGCCATCAACAAGGTCGACAAACCCGACGCCAACCTGGAGCGTGTACGCAACGAGCTGGTGACTGAAGAGGTGGTGCCCGAAGAATTTGGTGGCTCCTCCCCCTTCGTTTCCGTATCAGCGCGGACCGGCCAGGGCATTGACGATCTGCTGGAGCAAGTGCTGTTGCAGGCTGAGGTGCTGGAATTGCGCGCCCCGGTTGATGCCATGGCCAAGGGCCTGGTGATCGAGGCGCAGCTCGATAAAGGGCGTGGCCCGGTCGCTACGGTGCTGGTGCAGTCGGGCACGCTGAAAACCGGCGATGTGGTGCTGGCCGGCCAGACCTATGGCCGCGTGCGCGCCATGCTTGATGAGAACGGCAAGCCCATCAAAACGGCTGGCCCTTCGATTCCGGTGGAAATCCAGGGCCTGACCGAAGTGCCGCAAGCCGGTGACGAGTTCATGGTGCTGCCCGATGAGCGCCGCGCCCGTGAGATTGCCACCTACCGCGCAGGCAAGTTCCGCAACACCAAGCTGGCCAAGCAACAAGCGGCCAAGCTGGAAAACATGTTCACCGACATGGCGGCTGGCGAAGTCAAGCTGCTGCCGATCATTGTCAAGGCCGATGTGCAGGGCTCGCAAGAGGCGCTGGCGCAGTCGCTGCTCAAGCTGTCCACGGCCGAGGTCAAGGTGCAGATGGTATTGACCGCAGTGGGCGGCATCAGCGAGAGCGACATCAACCTGGCGATTGCCTCCAAGGCCGTCATCATCGGCTTTAACACCCGCGCCGATGCGGGCGCGCGCAAGCTGGCCGAAAACAACGGCGTCGATATTCGTTACTACGACATCATCTATGACGCGGTCGATGACCTGAAGCTGGCCATGTCGGGCATGCTGACGCCGGACAAGAAGGAAGAGCAGTTGGGCACAGCCGAGATTCGCACTGTGTTTGTGGCCTCCAAGATTGGCACAGTGGCGGGTTGCATGGTCACCTCTGGCCTGGTCAACCGCACTGCCAAGTTCCGCCTGCTGCGCGACAACGTGGTTATCTACACCGGTGAGCTGGACTCGCTCAAGCGCATGAAAGACGATGTGCGCGAAGTCAAGGAAGGCTTTGAGTGCGGTATCAAGCTCAAGAACTACAACGACATTTCGGTTGGCGACCAGCTCGAGTTCTTTGAGATCAAAGAGGTTGCGCGCACGCTGTAAGGCGTATTTCAACTATGCCCGCACGCAAGTCCGCCGCCCCCAACCGCAGCCTGAAAGTGGCCGACCAGATCCAGCGCGATCTGGCGGGCTTGGTTGCGCGCGAGCTCAAGGACCCGCGTGTCGGCATGGTCACCATCAACGCGGTCGAAGTCACACCCGACTACGCCCATGCCAAGGTGTTCTTCAGCCTGCTCAATGGCAATGTGGAGGAAACCACGCTGGCCTTGAATCAGGCCGCAGGTTTTTTGCGCAATGGCCTGTTCAAAAAGCTCATGATCCACACCGTGCCCACGCTGCATTTTGTGTTTGACCGCACCACGGAAAAAGCGGCTGACATGAATGCGCTGATTGCGCGCGCGGTGGCTTCGCGCGCCCACCACAGCGATAGCGACACCTAGCAATGAGCACCGCCGGGCCGCCCCAAGGTGCGAAGGCCCCCTTGGGGGGCAGCGAACCACGTGTAGCGGGAGAGCGTGGGGGCAATGCGTGCACCGCCGGGCCGCCCCAAGGTGCGAAGGCCCCCTTGGGGGGCAGCGAACCACGCGTAGCGGGAGAACGTGGGGGCAATAGCCGGACACGGGTCGTGAGGCGCCCTGTGCACGGGGTGCTGTTGCTGGACAAGCCGCTGGGCCTGTCGAGCAACGACGCCTTGCAAAAAGTCAAATGGCTGCTGCGCGCCGAGAAAGCCGGGCATACCGGCACGCTCGACCCGCTGGCCACGGGCGTGTTGCCCCTGTGTTTTGGCGCAGCCACCAAGTTCAGCCAGTTGCAGCTGGAGGCTGACAAGTGTTATGCCGCTGTGGCGCGCCTGGGCGTTAAAACCAGCACTGGCGACGCAGAGGGCGAAGTGATTGCGACGCGGCCAGTTGAAGTTACTGCCGAACAAGTGCGGCAAATACAGGTGCAATTCACCGGTCCGCTGACCCAGGTGCCACCGATGTACAGCGCCTTGAAGAAAGATGGCAAAGCCCTGTATGAATACGCTCGCCAGGGCGTAGAGGTCAGCCGTGAGCCGCGTCACATCACGATTCATGCGCTTAACCTCAGGCTGGCATCGGATGGGCCCGAGCACACGGCTGTTCACATCACTGTCAAGTGCAGCAAGGGCACCTACATCCGCACGCTGGGCGAAGACATAGGCGAGGCGCTGGGTTGCGGTGCGCACCTGAGCGCTTTGCGCCGCACGGCCACGGGAGACTTTACCCAGGCGCAATGCGTCACGCTGGCGCAACTTGAAGCCATGACCGACGCCCAGCGCCTGGCCTGCTTGTTGCCTGTGGATGCCTTGCTGGGGCAGCATCAGCGCGTCACATTGGACGCAGATAATGCAGGGCGCTTTCTAAGCGGTCTGCGCCGCCGCGGCACTTGGCCCAATCACGTGCAAGTAGCGGTTTATGGGCCGCCCGCCAGCACTTTGGCTGGCAACTTGCCAAATGGCTTGCTGGGCACGGCGCATTGCGTGGCTGGCGAGCTGATTCCCGAGCGCCTGCTCAGTCCGGTGGAAATCGCACAAATTTTGGATACCCGTCTTTTTGAAACCAGCCAAGGCCAACCGGCCAGCGGCACATTGGAAACTGCATCATGAGTGAAAAAGCCATTCGCAACATTGCCATCATCGCCCACGTGGACCACGGCAAAACCACTATGGTGGACCAGCTGCTGCGTCAATCCGGCACCTTTGCCGAGCACGAAAAAATGGTCGATACCGTGATGGACAACAACGCGATTGAAAAAGAACGCGGCATCACCATTTTGGCTAAAAACTGCGCTGTCACCTGGGAGGGTACGCACATCAATATTGTGGACACCCCCGGCCACGCCGACTTTGGCGGTGAAGTCGAGCGTGCGCTCAGCATGGTCGATGGCGTGGTGCTGCTGATTGACGCGCAGGAAGGCCCGATGCCGCAAACCCGTTTTGTCACCAAGAAAGCGCTGGCGCTGGGCCTCAAACCAATTCTGGTGGTCAACAAGGTCGACAAGCCTGGCGCGCGGCCCCAATATGTGGTGGACGCCGCCTTTGACTTGTTTGACAAGCTGGGTGCCACCGACGAACAACTGGATTTCCCCGTGGTTTATGCCTCGGGTATCAACGGCTGGTCGTCCATGGACGAGGGCGCGCCAAACGAGCAGTGGGGCCCTGACATGGCGGCCTTGTTCAATACCATTTTGAAGCATGTACCAGCGCAAAAAGGCGATCCCGCCGCGCCGCTGCAGTTGCAAATTTCAGCGCTCGATTTTTCCACCTTTGTCGGGCGCATCGGTGTGGGCCGCATTAGCGCGGGCACCATCAAACCGATGATGGACGTAGTGGTGATGGAAGGCCCGGATGGCAAGGCCGTCAAGGGCCGCGTCAACCAGGTGCTGACCTTTCAGGGTCTTGAGCGTGTTCAGGCTACAGAAGCTGGCCCAGGCGAGATTGTGTTGATCAACGGTCTGACCGACATTGGTATTGGCGTGACCATTACCGACCCCTTGAACCCTGCGCCGCTACCCATGCTCAAGGTGGACGAGCCCACGTTGACCATGAATTTTTGCGTCAACACCAGCCCACTGGCTGGCCGCGAGGGCAAATACGTGACCAGCCGCCAAATCTGGGACCGTCTGCAAAAAGAGCTGCAACACAACGTCGCCCTGCGTGTCAAGGAAACGGATGAAGAAGGTGTCTTTGAGGTCATGGGCCGGGGTGAACTGCACCTGACTATCTTGCTGGAAAACATGCGCCGCGAAGGCTATGAACTGGCTGTGTCCAAGCCGCGTGTGGTGTTCAAGGAAGTGGACGGCGAGCGCCACGAGCCCATCGAAATGGTCACGGTAGACATTGAAGACCAGCACCAGGGCGGCGTAATGCAGGCCTTGGGCGAGCGCAAGGGCGAGCTCAACAGCATGGAGCCCGATGGCCGTGGCCGGGTGCGTCTGGAGTACCACATCCCGGCGCGCGGGCTGATTGGTTTTACCAACGAGTTTCTCAACCTGACGCGCGGCTCGGGCCTGATCAGCAATATTTTCGACAGCTACCAGCCGCACAAGGGCGACATCGGTGGACGCAAGAATGGCGTGCTGATCTCGATGGACGCGGGTGAAATCTTCACCTACGCGCTGGGCAAGCTCGACGACCGCGGCCGCATGTTTGTGCGTGCCAACGACCCGGTATACGAGGGCATGATTGTGGGTATCCACAGCCGCGACAACGACCTGGTGGTGAATGCTACGCGCACCAAGCAACTGACCAACTTCCGTGTCTCGGGCAAGGAAGACGCAATCAAGATCACACCGCCAATTGATGCCACGCTGGAGTACGCGGTGGAGTTCATTGAAGACGACGAGCTGGTGGAAATCACGCCCAAGAGCATTCGCTTGCGCAAGCGTTTTCTCACCGAGCACGAGCGCAAGCGGGCTGGCCGCTGAACTCTTTGGCGTCAGCTGAATCCGAGATGTAAGTGAATTCGTATCCTGTGGGTTGAATTCAACTAAGTTACAACAGGAATCGGTATGAAACAACGCCTTCGTATTCTTGGAATATGTGCAGCTATGGCAATCACGGGCATTGCATTTGCGGCTGACCCCGCTCTTGCAACAGCCAAGACCGCTACCAGCACGGCAAAAACTGCGGCAGTCAAAAGCAAGGCGGGCGTACAGGCTTTCAAGCCTTACCAAAAGAAGGGCTTGGTAGCTTGGCAGGCTTGGTCAGATGACGTATTTGCACAGGCCAAGAGCAGCAACAAGTATGTACTGTTGAACCTGGGCGCGGTGTGGTGCCACTGGTGTCACGTCATGGACGAAAAAACCTACAGCGACCCCAAGGTGGCTGATTTCGTCAAAGCCAATTTCATTCCGATTTATGTTGACCAGGACTCGCGGCCCGATTTGTCGCGCCGCTACGAGGCCTATGGCTGGCCTGCGCACGTCATCTTTGACGCCGACGGCAACGACATTGGCAAGCTGCGCGGCTATCGCGAGGCAGATCGCTTCGTCAATATCCTCAAGGCGATTTTGGAAGACCCCAGCCCGCTGTATGCGGCTGAAGACGCTGACAAGGAAAAGCAGTTCACCGGCCCAACACGCTTGACTGAAGAGGTGCGCAAAGAAGTTGACAGGCGCTACCGTGCGTCGCAAGACCACGAAATTGGTGGCCTCAAACAGATTCAGCGCTACATTCCGCGCGACGTGGTCGAGTACAGCATTGCGCTGTCGGAGCGTGGCGACAAAACAGCCGAAGCCTGGGCCAAGCTAACGCTTAAAAATTCGCAAAAACTGATTGACCCGGTTTGGGGTGGTGCCTACCAGTACTCCACCCACAGCAACTGGGACAACCCGGATTACGAAAAAATCATGGAGATCCAGGCCAACATGATGCGCATGTATGCCTTGGGTGCCAAGGCCTACAACGACCCGTCACTGATCAAGCCTGCGCAAGACATTCGCCGTTACATGAAAGACTTCTTGACCAGTCCAAACGGCACCTTCTACACCAGCCAGGACGCAGACCGTGTGCCGGGCGAGCAGGGCGATGGCTATTTTGCCTTGGGCGATAAAGAGCGCCGTGCTGCGGGGATGCCGCGCATTGACACCAACGTCTACACCCGTGAAAACGGCTGGATGATAGAGGCACTGGTTGAGCTCTACAGCGCTACGGGTGAGCAAGCCGTACTAAACGAAGCCTTGCGCGCTGCACGCTGGATTGTGGCCAACCGCACCAACAAGGACGGCAGCTTGCGCCACGGCGACAAAGACCAGGGCGGCCCCTTCATGGGCGATAACCTGGCCATGGGCCGCGCCGCCTTGTCGCTCTACAGCGTCACGGGCGACCGCTACTGGCTAAAAAAAGCGCGGGTGGCGTCTGGCGTACTGGCGCGTTTTGCTGCGCCCAACGGGGGCGGCTATTTACCCAGTGCCTACAAGGAAAGCGACAAACTGGGTCCACGCGCCAACATTGACGAAAACATGGAGGCGGCACGCTTTGCGAATCTGCTGTACCGCTACACCGGGGATGCCAAAGACCTGGCAACCGCCGAAGTCGCCTTGCGTTATATCTCAGACCCTGATGTAGCCACACGGTTTGGCCAGATTCCAGGCATCTTGCTGGCCACTGAAGAAGCAGCAGGCCAGCCGCTGCACATCACGGTGATTGGATCCAAAAAAGATGCGCGTGCCCAGGCCTTGTTCAAGTCTGCCCTTAGTCAGGCAGCGGTGTTTAGGCGCATTGAATGGTGGGACACGGCGGAAGGCAAGTTGCCCAATCCCGATGTGCAGTACCCACCACTGCAAAAACCGGCGGCTTTTGTCTGCACCAACCAGACCTGCTCTTCTCCGCTGTACCAAGCCGCTGACATTCCGCGCCAGATTGCGCTGGAAAAGCAGGTGTTGTCAGCCAAGTAGGCGCGTAAAGTGTTTTTTGAAACGGCCTGCATGCAGGCCGTTTTCATTTGTGGCGGTTTTTCATGGCACGCTCCACCTCGCGCTTGCCTTCGCGGTCCTTGATGGTGTCGCGCTTGTCGTGTTCGGCCTTGCCCTTGGCCAGCGCAATCTCGCACTTGATCTTGCCCGCCTTCCAGTGCAAATTAAGTGGCACTAGGGTGTAACCTTTTTGCTCCACTTTGCCGATCAGGCGCTTGATTTCTTCCTTGTGCAGCAGCAGTTTTTTGGTGCGCACCGCATCGGGGTTGATATGGCTAGAGGCGGTGTTGAGCGGATTGATCTGGCAGCCAATGACAAACAACTCGCCATTGCGGATGGTGACGTAACCATCGGTCAATTGCACCTTGCCCTCGCGCAGCGCTTTGACCTCCCAGCCCTCCAGCACCATGCCTGCCTCAAAGCGCTCTTCAAAAAAATAGTTGTAAGCAGCTTTTTTGTTGTCGGCAATACGGCCGGTACCGCTGTCTTTTTTATCGGGTTTCTTGGTCATGCAGATTAGTTGGGGGTGGCGTGCGAACCTACAATCCGCAAGAGATGGCAATTGTATGAAAACGGTTAACAAGTCGGTTTTGATCTGGTTCAGTGCTGAGGAAATGTTTGCCTTGGTCGCCGATATCGAGCATTACCCTGCGTTTTTACCCTGGTGCAACACGGCTCGTATCCTGTCGCAAGAGGCCGATGTTGTAACGGCTGAACTGGGCATGGCGCTGGCCGGTTTTCGCCAGAGTTTTGTTACCCGCAACCGCCATGTACCGGGGCGTGAATTGCACTTGCAACTGGTCAAGGGCCCTTTTTCACAGCTTGAAGGCCACTGGCAATTCGTGCCAGTTGGTGACGCCAGCGCGCGCGCTTGCCGGGTCGAGCTGAGCCTGAGCTATGGCTTTGACAATGCCACGCTGGCGGGCCTGGTCGGCCCGGTGTTTGACAAAATTGCCAGCAGCCTGGTGGATGCGTTTGTCAAACGCGCCAACGAAATTTATGTCTGATGCGCACATTCAAGTGACGCTGGTCTATGCCCATGCGCCTCGCCAAGTGTTTGAGATAACGCTGGAGCTGCCAGCCGGTGCTTGCGCGCAAGATGCCTTGCTGGTCAGCGGCCTGTATGAGCAGCATCCAAATCTGGCGCAGCACTTGCAAGTTAAGGCCTGTGTGCTTGATATTTGGGGTATCCGCGTGCAGCTAGATAGCCCGCTTAAAAACCGCGACCGGCTGGCAGTTTGCCGCCCCCTGCAAATTGACCCCAAGGCCGCGCGTCGTGAGCGCTTTAAACGCCAGGGCATCAAGCGGGCCGGTTTGTTTGCCGCCGCCAAAAGCGGGAAATCACCTTAGTCTGGCAACAAAGCCGGTCAGCAGCCTGCGACCACGCCCTCTACGCGCGCGGTTTCCGCTGCGCGCTCTTGGTCGCCAATAAACTCGCGCTCGCCCTTTGCATCGGTTCGTTGCAGGCGAATGCCCGATTTGAGTGTGGTCAGATTGCGTTTGGCGCGTTCGCAATTCTCTGCCTTGGCTTGGGTGGCTTTTTCCTGCTCAGCCTTGGTTTTGGATGCTTCAGCGGCTTCGGCTTGTTTTTTCTTGTCTTCAAGCTCTTTGTCTTTGCCGCTTGGCTTGAGCGGGTTTGCTGTGCCAGGACGCGCTGTGGCTTTGGTGCCAGCGTCGGCTGCCGAGCTGGCGGCATCGTCAGCGCTGACTGGCTCTGGCGCTGCGGCCCGTTTGCCCGGCTGCTTGAGAATGCTTTTGGCTGGAATCTCTGGGCCTGGCGCACGGTCGCTGTAAACCTTGCGGCCGTCTTTCTCCATCCATATCCATTGCGCAGCGGCGGAAAACGCCAGCATGCACAGGCCAAGAGCGATAAAAAATCGTACAGATTTCATGCAGAACGCCAAAAAAAACGACAACCGAACCAGTTTACCGGTTTGGCACATTTGCTGTAACAAGCGGCTTTCCTTTGAAGCACCCAAAGTAGCCTTTGGTCGCAAGCCGGTGCGCTCGGTTGGCATGGCACCGCGGATACAATCGACCTTTTGGAGTTTTGACATGCGCCTCCTAGGCAAAGCGCTCACCTTCGACGATGTGTTGTTGGTGCCAGCGTACTCCCAGGTCCTGCCCAAGGACACTTCGCTTTCCACCCGGTTTTCGCGCAATATCACCCTGAACCTGCCGCTGTCTTCAGCCGCCATGGACACGGTGACCGAAGCGCGCTTGGCAATTGCCATCGCGCAAGAAGGCGGCATTGGCATCATCCACAAAAATCTCACGCCCAAACAGCAGGCGGCCGAGGTGGCCAAAGTCAAGCGTTACGAATCGGGTGTGTTGCGCGACCCAGTGGTCATCACCCCCAACCACACTGTGCAGCAGGTTATGGCGCTGAGTGAGCAGCTAGGAATCTCGGGTTTTCCGGTGATTGATGGCGGCAAAGTGGCCGGTATCGTGACCGGGCGCGACCTGCGCTTTGAAACCCGCATGGAACTGCCGGTGCGCGAGATCATGACGCCGCGCGAGCGCCTGATTGTGGTGGGCGAAAACGCCACGCTGGCGGAAGCCAAGGCGTTGATGAACAAGCACCGGCTGGAGCGCGTGCTGGTGATCAACGAGGCGTTTGAACTCAAGGGCCTGATCACTGTTAAAGACATTACCAAGCAAACCAGCTTTCCCAACGCCGCGCGCGACCAGCGCGGTCGCCTGCGCGTTGGGGCGGCAGTGGGCGTGGGCGAGGGCACTGAAGAGCGCGTCGAAGCGCTGGTGCTAGCCGGGGTGGATGCGCTGGTGGTGGACACCGCGCATGGCCACAGCAAGGGCGTGATCGAGCGGGTGCGCTGGGTCAAGCAGAACTACCCGCAAATCGACGTGGTGGGCGGCAACATTGCCACTGGCGCGGCGGCGTTGGCACTGGCCGATGTGGGAGCCGACGCGGTCAAGGTGGGCATTGGCCCTGGCTCGATCTGCACCACGCGCATTGTGGCGGGCGTGGGTGTGCCGCAAATTACCGCCATCGACAACGTGGCCACCGCGCTGCGCGGCACCGGCGTGCCGCTGATTGCCGACGGTGGCGTGCGCTACAGCGGCGACATTGCCAAAGCCATAGCGGCCGGCGCCAACTGCGTGATGATGGGCGGCATGTTTGCCGGTACCGAAGAAGCACCGGGCGAGATCGTGCTTTTCCAGGGCCGCAGCTACAAAAGCTACCGCGGCATGGGCAGCATAGGCGCCATGCAGCAGGGCAGCGCTGACCGTTATTTCCAGGAATCCGGCGCGGGCAACCCCAACGCCGACAAGCTGGTGCCCGAGGGCATTGAGGGTCGCGTGCCCTACAAAGGCTCGATGATTGCCATCATTTTCCAGATGGCGGGCGGCCTGCGTGCCAGCATGGGGTATTGCGGTTGCGCCACGGTAGAAGAAATGCGCGAGCGCGCTGAATTTGTCGAAATCACCTCGGCCGGTATCCGCGAGAGCCACGTGCACGACGTGCAGATCACCAAAGAAGCGCCCAACTACCGCGCGGAATAATGCAACACCAGAAAATCCTTATCCTGGACTTTGGCTCCCAGGTCACGCAACTGATTGCGCGGCGCATCCGCGAGCTGCATGTGTATTGCGAAGTACACCCCTGTGATGTGTCGGACGACTGGGTCCGCGAATACGCCCGAGACGGCTCGCTCAAGGGCGTCATTCTCTCGGGCAGCCACGCCAGTTTGTGGGAAGACGAAAGTCTGCGCGCTCCGCCGGTGGTGTTTGAGTTGGGCCTGCCGGTGCTGGGCATTTGCTTTGGCATGTATGCCATTGCCGCGGCCCTGGGCGGCAAGGTCGAGGGCGGTCACAAGCGCGAGTTTGGCCCTGCCGAAGTGCGCGCGCGTGGCCATACCCGGCTGTTGGAAGGCATTCAGGACTACACCACGCCTGAGGGCCACGGCATGCTGCATGTCTGGATGAGCCATGGCGACAACGTCACCGAAATGCCGCCTGGCTTCAAGCTCATGGCCTCCACCGAAAGTTGCCCCATAGCCGGCATGGCCGACGAGGCGAGGCGCTTTTACGCCGTGCAGTTTCACCCCGAGGTCACGCACACGGCCCAGGGCAAGGCAATTCTGGAGCG
>JAKFVA010000024.1:0-32500 GCA_021732385.1 Burkholderiales bacterium
CGCCAAATTTGGCCGACAAGACGGTGGTGATGGCCGCCGTCAAGGTGGTCTTGCCATGGTCGACGTGACCAATAGTGCCTACGTTGACGTGCGGCTTGGTGCGCGCGAATTTCTCTTTTGCCATTTTGCTGATCTCCAAAGAACAAGCCCGTGAACAGGTTTTACGTTTGCACCAGATTGCTGATTTCTTCGCCACGGGCAGCGAAGGGCACCTGATCGCAGACGCGGCCACCCTAACGGTGGCCGATTAATCCGCATTGCTGGAGGCGGCACCTGCGACAAGCCGCAGGGCTGACACCACCAATTACTTACTTGGCGCGGGCAGACACAATGGCTTCCGCCACGTTTCTTGGCGCTTCGGTGTAGTGCTTGAACTCCATGGTGTAGGTGGCGCGACCCTGGCTCATGGAGCGCAGCGTCGTCGAGTAACCGAACATTTCAGACAGCGGCACCTCGGCCTTGATGGCCTTGCCACCACCCACCATGTCTTCCATGCCCTGCACCATGCCGCGACGCGACGACAAATCGCCCATCACGTTGCCGGCGTAATCTTCTGGGGTCTCGACCTCAACGGCCATCATTGGCTCAAGGATCACGGGACCGGCCTTACGGCAGCCCTCCTTGAAACCAAAAATAGCCGCCATCTTGAACGCCAGTTCGTTCGAGTCCACGTCGTGGTAGGAGCCAAAGTGCAGCGTAACTTTCACGTCCACCACCGGATAGCCGGCCAGGACGCCTTGCGTTACAGCCTCATTAATGCCTTTTTCGACCGCGGGAATGTACTCGCGTGGCACCACGCCGCCCTTGATGGCATCAACAAACTGAATGCCCTTGCCGGGTTCATTAGGCTCGATCTTGAGCACCACGTGGCCGTACTGGCCTTTGCCGCCAGACTGGCGCACAAATTTACCTTCGGCGTCTTCAATGGTCTTGCGAATGGTTTCGCGGTAGGCCACTTGCGGCTTGCCCACGTTGGCCTCCACACCAAACTCGCGCTTCATGCGGTCAACAATGATTTCCAGGTGCAGCTCGCCCATACCGGCAATGATGGTCTGGCCGGACTCTTCGTCGGTCTTGACGCGAAAAGACGGGTCTTCCTGCGCCAAGCGGTTCAGGGCGATGCCCATTTTTTCCTGGTCGGCCTTGGTTTTGGGCTCCACGGCCTGCGCAATCACCGGCTCAGGGAACACCATGCGCTCAAGCATTACGATGGAATCTGGATCGCACAGGGTCTCGCCAGTAATCACGTCTTTCAAACCGATGCATGCGGCAATGTCGCCGGCGCGAATTTCATCAACCGGCTCACGCGCATTGGCGTGCATTTGCACAATGCGGCCGATGCGCTCTTTCTTGCCCTTGATCGGGTTGTACACACTGTCGCCCGACTTGAGCACACCTGAGTAGACGCGCACAAACGTGAGCTGCCCGACAAACGGGTCGGTCATCAGCTTGAACGCCAGCGCAGAAAACTTCTCGCTGTCAGCGGCTTTGCGTGTCACGGGTTTTTCGTCGTCGTCCATGCCCGACACCGGGGGAATATCCACGGGTGACGGCATGTACTCCACCACGGCGTCCAGCATGGCTTGGACACCCTTATTTTTGAACGCCGAGCCGCACAGCATGGGCTGGATCTCGCAGGCAATCGCGCGCTGGCGAATAGCGGCCTTGATTTCAAGCTCGGTCAGCGCTTCGCCTTCGAGGTACTTGTTCATCAGCTCTTCGCTGGCTTCAGCCGCAGCTTCAACCAGCTTTTCACGGAACTCATTGGCCTTGTCGACCAGTTCGGCCGGAATTTCACCGTAGGTGAAAGTAACGCCTTTGTCCTCTTCACTCCAGAGGATGGACTTCATCTTGACCAAATCCACCACACCCGCAAACTTTTCTTCTGCGCCAATCGGGATTTGCAGCGGCACAGGGTTAGCCTTCAGACGCAGCTTCATCTGGTCATAGACCTTGAAGAAGTTGGCCCCGGTGCGGTCCATCTTGTTGACAAAGGCCAAGCGCGGCACCTTGTATTTGTTGGCCTGGCGCCACACGGTTTCCGACTGTGGCTGCACGCCGCCCACAGCGCAATACACCATGCAGGCACCATCGAGCACGCGCATGGAACGCTCGACCTCGATGGTGAAGTCCACGTGGCCGGGAGTGTCAATGATGTTGATGCGGTGCTCATCAAAGGTCTTGCCCATGCCCGACCAGAAACAGGTGGTGGCAGCCGAAGTGATGGTGATGCCGCGCTCTTGTTCCTGCTCCATCCAGTCCATGGTGGCGGCGCCGTCGTGCACCTCGCCAATTTTGTGGTTCACGCCGGTGTAGAACAGCACGCGCTCTGTCGTGGTGGTTTTACCGGCATCGATATGCGCCGAGATACCGATGTTGCGGTAGCGCTCAATGGGTGTTTTGCGGGCCATGATTAATTACTCCGTTAAAAAGCGCAAACCCGCCAGCATCAATAGCGATGGGCGGGCCCGCACTTTGCGAATAGGGGGGCGTTTGTTAGAAGCGGAAGTGGCTGAAGGCCTTGTTGGCTTCTGCCATGCGGTGCACTTCGTCACGCTTTTTCATGGCACCGCCACGGCCTTCCGTGGCTTCCATCAGTTCATTGGCCAAACGAAGGGCCATGGATTTTTCACCGCGTTTCTTCGCCGCTTCCTTGACCCAACGCATGGCCAACGCCAAACGGCGCACCGGGCGCACTTCAACAGGCACCTGGTAGTTGGCGCCGCCAACACGGCGTGACTTGACTTCAACCATGGGCTTGACGTTGTTGATGGCCATGTTGAAGGCCTCCAACGGGTCTTTGCCAGGGTTCTTTTTTTCGATTTGCTCAAGCGCGCCGTAAATGATGCGCTCGGCAACCGCTTTTTTGCCGCCTTGCATGATGACGTTCATGAACTTGGCGAGCTCGACATTGCCGTACTTGGGATCAGGCAGGATTTCCCGTTTGGGGACTTCACGACGACGTGGCATTTTTTCACCTCTTTGCTTCAGTTGGCATCCCTGCGGACACCGCGAAAACCCAGCCGGGCTTTCACTTACTCGACCGGCGCAACTATTTGCGCTTTGGGTCGTTTGCAGCACAGGCTAAACGCCTGTACTGCGCGGCCTTGCCGCACAAAACGGCAAGGGCTGTTAGCCACTGGGGGCTATCAGGCTTTTTTCGGTCGTTTCGCGCCGTATTTGGAACGGGACTGCTTGCGGTCTTTCACGCCCTGCAAGTCAAGTGAGCCGCGCACGATGTGATAGCGCACACCGGGCAAATCCTTGACGCGGCCGCCGCGCACCAGCACCACCGAGTGCTCCTGCAGGTTGTGGCCTTCGCCGCCGATATAAGAAATTACTTCAAAACCATTGGTCAGGCGCACCTTGGCCACCTTGCGCAAAGCCGAATTGGGCTTTTTAGGCGTCGTGGTGTACACGCGAGTGCACACGCCACGGCGCTGCGGGCTGTTTTGCATCGCCGGGCTTTTGGACTTGACAGTCTCGACTTCGCGCCCTTGGCGCACTAGCTGGTTGATAGTTGGCACTACTGGCCTCCACAAATAAATCGGGGCACCGCTAAATGCGGTAAAGCCCTCAAGTATATGCTGAGTGGCAAAAACGCTCAAGCCCTGAATTTTTGAGCCGAACTTGTCATTTCACCCACAAACGTATGGCGTCCCAGGTGCGCCCCAGAAAACCCGCCTGCTGCACGGGCTCCAGCACGGCAAGCGGCATATCAGCCAGTGCCTGTCCGGCCCACTGCACCTTCAAAATCCCAAGCTGCTGGCCTTTGACCAAGGGGGCTACCAGCGGATCCGGGCGGGTCACTGAGGTAGTGATCTTGCCAGCACCACCCACGGGCACAGCCACCACAATGGCCTGCTCTCGGCCCAGCTTAACATTAGCAACCGTGCCCTTCCAGACCGCTGGCGTCACCACCGCCTGGGCTGCATCAAACAGCTTGACGGCGTCAAAGGCGGTGTAACCCCAATTGAGGAGTTTTTGGCTTTCATTGGCACGCGCATTCTCGCTGGCGGCGCCCAGCACGATGGACAGCAGGCGGCGGCCTTGTGGCAAGTTGGGCGCATCACGCCGAGCAGTGGCAATCAGGCAATAGCCCGCCGCCGCCGTATGCCCGGTTTTCAGGCCATCAACCGACGGGTCGCGAAACAGCAGCAAATTGCGGTTGTTGTCATTGGCGGTTGGCGTGCCAATGTAGCGGTACTTCTGCAGCCCGTAGGTAGGCAAATATTCAGGAAAATCTTTAATCAGGCGCGTGGCCAGCACGCTCAAATCGCGCGCCGTGGTGACATGCCCAGCCTCGGTCAGGCCTTCAGGATTTTTATAGACAGTATTTTTCAGGCCAAGCGCCTTAGCCTGTTCGTTCATGAGCTGCACAAAGCGCTCAACGCTGCCGCCAACGCCTTCGGCCAGCGCCACCGAGGCGTCATTGCCCGACTGTACGACCATGCCCTTAATCAGGTCTTCCACCGGTACTTGCATCTTGGGGTCAATGAACATGCGCGAGCCGGGCATTTTCCAGGCCCGTTCACTGACTGCAAAGGTTTGTTTGAGGCTGATTTTCTTGGCGCGCAACGCATCAAATACCAGGTACGCCGTCATCAGTTTGGTCAGCGACGCAGGCTCGACCGGCATATCAATGTCTTTTTCTGCCAGCAACTGGTTGGCCGTCATATCCAGCAGCAAATAAGCGCGTGCAGCCACCTCGGGAGCAGCCAGCAAAATCGGCACGGCAGGCGCTGACGCGGTCAGGGTAGCAGCAGCGGTTTGGGCGGTTGCTGGGCCGACACAAACACACATCAGCAAACAAAAACGAATGGCAAAAAACGCAGATGCAAAAAAATTCATGGGGTCAGTCAAGGGTTGTCAGGCAACGCCGTCGCTGCAAACGGCGGCGCACACAAATGGCGTGACACCAGCGATTTGAGCAGCGGCAATTGCCCATGGAAGAAATGGCTGCCACCGGGCACCACGGTCACCGGCAGGGCCTGCGGCCGCGCCCAGTTGAGCACATCGGCCAGGGGCACGGTGTCGTCTGCCTCGGCGTGCAACACCAACGTGCGGGAATGCGCCTCAAGCGGCAGAGGCAATACATCAAAGCGGCTGGCCGCTGTGCCCACCAGCACAATTTTCTGAATCTCGCGCGCTGGCCACAAGCTGCCAACCGCATGGCTGGCCACAAAAGCCCCAAAAGAAAAACCAGCCAGGGCCAGCGGCACAGACGGCAATGCAGCAGCGCCGGCTTGCGCTGGTGCATGGATCACCACGGCCAGCAGGTCCTGCAGCTCACCACGCCCTTCGTCGTAAGTCCCCTGGCTTTGTCCCACACCGCGGAAATTAAAGCGCAACGCGGTCCAGCCGCATTGCACAAAAGCGCGCGCCAGCGTCTGCACCACCTTGTTGTCCATGCTGCCGCCAAACAGTGGGTGTGGGTGCGCAATGACGGCCAGTCCGCGTGAGGCGGTGGTTGGCGCATCGCACAAGCCTTGCAGCGAGCCTGCTGGCCCCTGAAGGGTAAAAGCTTGGGTTTGTGCATTCATAAAGAAGATTTCACTACCTCGGCCGCGCACACCGGGTGCTGGGCCAGCCAAACAACGGTTTACCGGCCCACTGACCCCGCCATTAAGAGGCGCGTCACCACGTGGCCGTTTTTCAGGTGGCTTTGGACAATTTCATCAATATCGCTCTCATCGACATAGGTGTACCAGACACCTTCGGGGTAGACCACCGCCACCGGCCCGCCCGCGCAACGATCCAGGCAACCGGCCTTGTTGACGCGCACCTGGCCGGGGCCATTTAGGCCCGCTGCCTTGACTTGCGCCTTGCAGCGGTCAAAGCCTTTTTGCGCCTCGTGGGCAGCGCAGCAGTTCTCGCCGGCTTTGCGCTCATTCAGGCAAAAGAAAATGTGGCGTTGAAAATAGGGAGGTGGGGTCAGGTCAGCGGTGGCTTTCATGCCCCGAGTTTAAGCCTTGCGCCTGCGACAGCCGTACCAGCACATAGCCCAGTGCAACGTAAGGCCATAGCCAACCAAGCCACTGTGCCAGCCCATGAAAACGGATGAATCGGCCTTGCTCCCAAATGTGTAGCGTCTGGGCAAAGTACGCACCCTCTGGCGCTTGGTTCAGCAAGGCCAGCTGCGCAGCCAGTGCCAGCAGCAGCAAGGCCATGCAAGCCCGGGCAGGCAACCACACCAGCAGCAATGCAGCCAGTGCACCCGCCGCCAAACCGTAACGCACTGGCAGACTGAGCCAGGCCCACGCATGGCTAGGGCCGTATGTCAGCGCTGCGCTCAATGCCGTAGCGCCCGCCCCCACCGCCAGCACCAGCAACACGAAGGCCAGCCTGCGCCACAGCCTACAAATTACGCCATAGCCCAGCAGGCAGGGAACAAGCGCGCCCAGCATTACACAAAGCAATTCGGTGCCAGGCCACAGTGGCTGTAGCTCAATATCGCGCACCGGCAGCAGAGCCAGGAAAGGCGTATCAGCCAGTTGCTCAGCCACCACCAACTCAAGCCGTTCAAGCACCTGACCCAGACCCAGTGGCACCGACGCTGGAAACAAAAGCGCCACCGGCCAGATGCACAGCAACACCAGCGCGCCACGCGCATCAGCAACAAACCAGCGCGCCCGAAAACGGCTCCAACTGTCAATAGCACCCCAACGCTGGAGCCAACTGGCCAACAAAGCCCCCAACAAGGCGCCGCTCGCGTTGAGTACCAGGTCCAGGTTGGAGGGCACGCGAACAGGCAAATAGCTCTGCAGGGTTTCCATTAAAAAAGACAGCAACGCAGCCAATAACAATGCCACCCCCACCGCCCACCGGCCCCGACCGTCTGCTGCCGGGGCATTGCGCAGCACGCCAAGCGCCAGCAAAAACCCCAGCGGTCCATAACCCAACGCATTGGCCACCACATCAAAGCTGCCCCAGTATTTGGGCCAGGGCGCAGCTACAAAGCTCCAGGGGGCAATGCCTTGGTCACGCCAATCGGAAAAGGGGTAGAGGCTGGCGTAAACCACCAGCGAGGCATAAATTAACGCCAGCGGCCAGGCGGAGGATTTATGCATGGCGTCAACACAGTCTGGCTGACAGCCTGCGTATCAAAACGGCTTGACTACCACCAGCACTACTGCGGCCAATAGCAAAATAACCGGCACTTCATTGAACCAGCGCAACCACACGTGGCTGCGGACATTGCGCCCAGCAACAAACTTGCGCAGCAATGAACCGCAGGCAAGGTGGTAGCCAATAGTCAAAAACACCACGAGCAGCTTGGCATGCAGCCAGCCGTTACCCGGGCCGCGCCCAATGCCGTAATGCAGCCACAATGCCAAGCCAAACAAGACTGCGGGCACCGCCAGCACATGACTGAAACGATAAA
The DNA here is from genome assembly GCA_021732385.1 of Burkholderiales bacterium. Classification (GTDB taxonomy): domain Bacteria; phylum Pseudomonadota; class Gammaproteobacteria; order Burkholderiales; family Burkholderiaceae_C; genus JAKFVA01. The sequence continues at coordinate 7,385 of JAKFVA010000024.1, forward strand.
GTTTTTGCGCCATCAAAAGCAGGCGAGCCTGCTCCGCCCTTGACTCAGGTGGCGTGGGTTGCGGGATTTGCGCCAGATTAACCAGAATGCGCGGCAAGTAAAACAAGCCGGCAAACCAGCTGACAACAAACACGATGTGCAGCGATTTGATCCATAACATGGCCACAGTTTAAAGGTTTGATGCACAATTTTCTTTATGACCCACACATTTCCCAGTGCTTTCCCCGCAGGCCGCCCGCGCCGCCTGCGCCGCAATGCCTACACCCGCAACCTGGTGCGCGAGCATGCATTGACCGCTCAAGACCTGATTTACCCGGTGTTTGTATTGGCTGGCACAGGCCGCCGCGAGCCCGTGGGCTCCATGCCTGGTGTTGAACGCCTCAGCCTGGATTTGCTGTTGCCGGTGGCTCAGCAGTGTGTGGATTTGGGTATTCCTGTAATGGCGCTGTTTCCAGTGATTGACCCGGCACTCAAAACCGCTGATGGCCAGGAGGCCTGGAACGACAGTGGCTTGGTTCCGCACGTGGTGCGTGAATTGAAATTGCGCTTTCCACAGCTTGGCGTCATGACCGACGTGGCACTTGACCCCTACACCAGTCACGGCCAGGACGGCGTGCTGGACGCCGACGGCACTATTTTGAACGACGAAACCGTGCCGCTGCTGGTCAAGCAAGCGCTGGTTCAAGCACGCGCCGGTGTGGACATGGTGGCCCCCAGCGACATGATGGACGGGCGCATTGGCGCAATTCGCCAGGCGCTGGAAGCCGCAGGACTGATCCACACCCAAATCATGGCTTACAGCGCCAAATACGCCAGTGCCTTTTACGGCCCGTTTCGCGATGCCGTGGGCTCGGCCGGCAACCTGGGCAAGGCCGACAAAAAAACCTACCAGATGGATCCCGGCAATAGCAACGAGGCGTTGCGCGAGGTGGCACTGGACATTGCCGAGGGAGCTGACATGGTGATGGTCAAGCCTGGTATGCCGTATCTAGACATCGTACGCCGCGTCAAAGACGAATTTGGCGTGCCCACTTTTGCCTACCAAGTCAGTGGCGAGTACGCCATGCTCAAAGCCGCCTCGCAAAACGGTTGGCTGGATCATGACGCGGTGATGCTGGAGAGCTTGCTGGCTTTCAAGCGTGCCGGAGCCGACGGTGTGCTGACATACTTTGCGCTGGAAGCCGCGCGGCTGCTTCAATCAAAAGCTATTAAATAAGTAGCGCTACGCGCACAGCGTGCATGCGCAAAATCCTGATTTCATATTGAACCGGAGGCCCCATGCGCGTATTCACCATCAGTGGCAGCCAGATTACCGAGACCGACCACTTACCCGCTGCACTGCCTGAGCCGGGCTTTGTCTGGATTGCCTGCGCGCGGCGCGAGTTTGAGGTCAAGGCCGCCGAAGTTCAGGCCGCGTTGCTGCATTTGACTGGCATACAAATGGTGGACCTGCATATGGCCGACCTGCTTAACAACCAGCTGCCCTCCCACTACGACTACACCTCGCAATACGACATCATGGTGTTTCGCCGCCTGGCCGCAGGCAACTCCGACACCGACCTCGACGCCCCCGGTGAGCCGCTGCACGAGCCAGTGCGCCGGGGCGGCCCGCCGGTGCTGCGGCGCATTGACACCAGCCCGGTGGGTTTTGCCGTGTTCGACCGCGTGCTGATCACCGTGCACCCCACCGGCTGCGCTGTGCGCGAGGCCTTTGCCGCCAAGTTGCTGGACATGGCCAGCCCTGACGCGCGCGCAAGTGGCGTGCGTCCGCCATCCCAGCCCGCCGATTTGATGCTGCGCATCATCAACCTGATGGTTGACGGCTACCTCGACTTGCGACGCGAACTCACCCGCCAACTCGACCACTGGCAGTCTGACCTGCTCAACCCGAAGGCGCGTTTCAACAACTGGGGCGCTCTGCTGGACGCCCGCCTGGCCCTGCACCAGCTGGATGAAATCTGCGAAGACCAGCGCTCAGCCGTGCAGGATTGGATTGAGGCCCTGGCCATCTGGCCCGAGCCCGCCGACATGGCCGAGATGCGCGAGCGTGAACTGCTCAAGGTGCGCAGCCGGGATGTACTTGAACATGTCGAGCGCGTGATCCACCATGTGCGGCGGCTGGAGCACAGTGCAGAAACCGCAGTTCAAATGCATTTTTCGGCGCAAAGCAACCGCGCCAACGACATCATGCGTACCCTGACGGCGCTCACTGCCATTTTTTTGCCGCTGAATTTGATAGCGGGCATCTTCGGCATGAACTTTGAATTTCTGCCATTGATTCACTTGAAGCAGGGGTTTTGGCTGTCCATGCTGCTGATGGGCGCCACGGCTGCGGGCTTGGGCTTGTATTTTTGGCGCAACCGTTATTTGTCGCAAAGCGGCAGGTAGCGGTTGGCTAGCCAGGCAAAGACAGCTTATGGCGCAGCCAAATTAAACAAACTGGCGGCATTGCCCCAGCCAATTTGCCGCGCCACCACAGGCGGCAGCGTGCCCAGCCACGCCCGGTAGTCTTGCATCAAAGCCTCGTAATACTGCCAGCGCTGGTTCACCCAGGTGTCCGAGCCCACCAAAAAACGGCCAGGATGCTTGAGCAGCAAGGCGCGCCACTCCGGGCACAGTTGCGGCGCCTGTTTGAGGGCGGCATCGCTCTCGGCACACAACAAGCCGGGCCGGTAAGACAACTCGCCCATCAGGCCAGGGTAGCGCGTCATCAATTCATCAACCCGCGCCACCGGCACACCACCTATGCCAGTATGCGCCCAGATGATGCGGGTAGCCTGCCCAGCCGATGGAGCCTGTGCCATCAGCAGCTCGATGGCTGCATCGTCCATGTGGGCCAGCAGAACCAATTGCCGTGCTTCAACAAAGGCCATCAAATTGCGTACAGCCGGGCGTTTGGCATGCTGACTGTCAAACAAATGGACCTCGCCCATGCCGCGGTAAGCCCCGGCGGCAGTGCCACGCGTAAATTCAGCCTGGGCACGCATGAGCAGGCGGTCGTCCTGGTGCCAATCGGTGTAGTCATCGCGGCTGTTGTACAAACGCACAAAGGGCACCACCGTCACACCGGCGGCTTTGGTCTGCGGGCTGGCGGCCAGTTCGCGCGTACCCTCGCCGGGCGTGCTGTTGGCCAGCACGGCACGCACACCACTTTTTTGCATTCGCGCCAGCACATCGGCCAGCGGGTGCGGGCCAGTGCCATTGCCATGCGCGTCGGCGTTGTAATGCAGATGCGCGTCAAACAGGGGGCCAATGTAGGCCTGTGCAGCAGCATGCTTGGCTGAAAAAATACCGAGCAAGCCAATCAACAGAACACGGCAAGCAATTTTCATCGAGCTAGCTCAACTCAGGTGCTGGGCAAAAAAGGCTTGGCTGCGCTCCAGCGCCAACCTGGCTGCGGCTTCGTTGTAGGAGCCGCGCTGCTCGCAATTAAAGCCGTGGTGCACGCCAGGGTAAATATGCACCCGCACTTCCGGATGCGCCGCCTGGAATGCTGCTACGCCAGGCAGCGGAATGTAGCTGTCATCCTCGGCAAAATGGCACAGCACCGGGCAGCGCGGTTCACGCTCGGCCTCGTCAGTCAGGCCACCGCCGTAATAGGGCGCGGCTGCAGACAGACCGTCCAACTCACAGGCGGCGCGCCAGGACAGCAAGCCGCCCCAGCAGTACCCCACAATACCGACACGGCCCGCCTGGGCTGCATGGTTAATGGCGGCTTGAATGTCGTCCAATGCCTTGCCCTGCATGGCCTCCATCTGGCTCTTCAGGGCAAAGCCAACTTGAATGTCATCAGGCGAGTAACCCAGTTCCACCCCAGGCTTGATACGCGCAAACAAGGCTGGCGCCACGGCCAGATAGCCACTGGCGGCATACGCGTCGGCCACCGAGCGAATATGCGAGTTGACGCCAAATATTTCCTGGATCACCACCACCGCGCCTTTGGGCGCGCCCGCTGGCTGCGCCACATAGGCCGGGATTGACGCGCCATCGGCTGATTTCAATTCAATCATCTGTCCCATGATCTGCCCCTGAAGATGCAGGCGCTCAGGCCAACTGCTTGCACTTGATTTCAACAAACTCCAACCGATCCTGGCCCCAGAACATTTCGCCGTTAACCACAAAACTGGGTGCGCCAAACACGCTGGCTTCAATGGCGCGCTGGGTGCTGGCCTCATACGCGGTAAGCCACTGCGGCTCTTGCGATTGTGCCAAGCGCTCGGCAGGCAGGCCGCAGTCGGCCAGCAACTGGGCCAGCACCGCGGTATCGGCAATGTTGCGCTCGTGCGCCCAGACCGACGAAAAAACCGCACCACACAGCTTTAACGCCATTTCCTGGCTGTCTTGCGCCGCGCTACACAGCAACAAGCGCGCAGCGGCTTCGCCGGGCGTGGGGAAATGCTTGGGATGCAGGTTAATGGGCAGCTTCAGGTGATCGGAAAAACGCTTCATCTCGACCAGCCGGTAAGCCTGGCGCTGGGGCGAACGCTGACCCAGTGGCAGACCGCCCGATACGGGAAACACCTTGCCCAGGTCCATCGGCAAGATGGTGACCTTGGCACCAGTGGCCGCGGCAATCGCGGCAAAGCGTTGGTGGCCAATGTAAGTCCAAGGGGATACGGGGGCAAAGTAATAGTCGATGGTGGCGCTCATGGAAATCTCCTGTGTTTATTGTTGTGCAAGCCAGCGACCTGCCCAGTGGGTTTGTAACTGAATCTGCTGTTTTATGCTGGGATGCCAGCGTCCGTCACCGATGCGCCCTCAAACACATGCGGCAAACCTATACTTGAGCGCACCAGCAGCAAAAAGTTGCATGGCCCGCGCGTTAGCGCCGTGCGGCACTCAACAAAGAATCGCCTACGCAACGGCCCCATTGCCATGACACACACCCCACCCCACGCCATTGCCCATTTCATTGGCGGCCAGCGCCAAGCCGGCATCTCAAGCCGCCAGCAAGCGGTTTTCAACCCCGCCAGCGGCAGCGTAAGCGGCCAGGTGGCCCTGGCCAACCAAGCCGATGTGAACAGCGCCGTGGCCGCCGCGCTAGCGGCTTATCCGGCCTGGGCTGAAACCACGCCGCTCAAGCGAGCACGCGTCATGTTTCGTTTTTTGGAGCTGCTCAACGCTCACAAGGACGATCTTGCGCGGCTGATTACAGCCGAACATGGCAAGGTGTTTTCCGACGCGCAGGGCGAGGTGGCGCGCGGCATCGACATCGTCGAGTTTGTCTGCGGCATCCCGCAGCTGCTCAAGGGCGACTACACCGAGCAGGTGTCCAGTGGCATTGACAACTGGACACTGCGCCAGCCGCTGGGCGTGGTGGCCGGCATCACGCCATTCAATTTTCCGGTGATGGTGCCAATGTGGATGTTCCCGGTGGCCATTGCCTGCGGCAACACCTTTGTGCTCAAACCCAGCCCGATCGACCCCTCCCCCTCCTTGTTGATGGGTGAGTTGCTCAGACAGGCGGGTCTGCCTGATGGGGTGTACAACGTGGTGCAGGGCGACAAGGAAGCAGTTGACGTGCTGCTGGCGCACCCGCAAGTGCAAGCCGTTTCTTTTGTCGGTTCCACGCCGATTGCCAACCATATTTACGAGACCGGCGCGCACCACGGCAAGCGCGTGCAGGCGTTGGGTGGTGCCAAGAATCACATGGTGGTGATGCCTGACGCCGACTTGGAGCAGGCGGTGGACGCCCTAATTGGCGCAGCCTACGGCTCCGCAGGCGAGCGTTGCATGGCGATTTCCGTGGCGGTGCTGGTGGGCGACGCAGGCGACCGAATCATGCCTCAGCTGGCAGCGCGCGCACGCCAATTGGTCATTAAAAATGGCATGGAAAGCGACGCCGAAATGGGCCCCATCGTCACCCGCGCCGCGCTTGAGCGCATTACCGACTGCATTGCGCAGGGCGTGGGCGAAGGCGCGCAACTGCTGGTCGATGGCCGGGGCATCAAGGTGCCGGGCCACGACGCGGGGTTTTGGCTGGGCGGCACGCTGTTTGATCATGTCACGCCGGCCATGCGCATCTACCAGGAAGAAATTTTTGGCCCGGTGCTGGTGTGTGTGCGCGTACCCGATTTGCAGCAGGCGATTGCGCTCGTCAATGCCCACCAGTTTGGCAACGGCGTAGCCTGCTTCACCCGCGACGGCCATGTGGCGCGCGAGTTTGCCCGGCGCATTCAAGTGGGCATGGTGGGCATCAACGTGCCCATTCCGGTGCCCATGGCTTGGCATGGTTTTGGCGGTTGGAAGAAAAGCCTGTTTGGCGATATGCACGCCTACGGCAGCGAAGGCGTGCGCTTCTACAGCAAACAAAAATCCATCATGCAGCGCTGGCCACAGAGCATTGGCAAGGGCGCAGAGTTTGTCATGCCCACCAGCAAATCCGACTGAATCTCTCCGTGAACGACACCACTTTCGACTACATCATCATCGGCGGCGGCACCGCCGGTTGCTTGTTGGCCAATCGCCTGTCTGCGGATGCCTCCAAACGGGTATTGCTGATTGAGGCCGGCCGCAAGGACGACTACCATTGGATCCACATTCCAGTAGGCTACCTCTACTGCATTGGCAATCCGCGCACCGACTGGCTCTACAACACCGAGCCCGACGCCGGTCTCAATGGCCGCACGTTGCGCTACCCACGCGGCAAGACCCTGGGCGGCTGCTCCAGCATCAACGGCATGATTTACATGCGCGGCCAGGCACGCGACTACGACCACTGGGCCCAGCTTACCGGCGATGCGCGTTGGCGCTGGAAGCAAGTGCTGCCCGATTTTATGCGCCATGAAGACCACTACAAGGGCGGCGATGCCCTGCACGGCGCTGGCAGCGAGTGGCGAGTTGACAAGCAGCGCCTGCGCTGGGACATTCTGGACGCCTTTGCACAAGCCGCGCAGCAAGCCGGCATCCCCACCACTGACGACTTTAACCGTGGCAACAACGAAGGCGTGGGCTACTTTGAAGTCAATCAAAAAAATGGCCTGCGCTGGAACACGGCCAAGGCGTTTTTGCGCCCCACCTGTTACGCCCGCCCCAATTTTGAAATGTGGACCAGTGCGCAGGTAGCTCACCTGGTCATTGAGCGCCAAGGTGATGGCAGCCAGCATTGCACCGGTGCCAAGGTGTGGGATGGCAGCGAGATGGTGACAGCCAGCGCCAGCCGCGAGGTCTTGCTTTGCGCGGGCAGCGTTGGCTCACCGCAGCTGTTGCAGCTCTCTGGTATTGGCCCGGCGGCCTTGCTGCAACAGCACGGTATTGCGGTCAAGCAGGACCTGCCCGGCGTGGGCGCCAATTTGCAAGACCATTTGCAGATTCGCGCGGTCTACCAGGTGCAGGGCGTGCCTACGCTCAACACGCTGGCGGGCAGTTGGCTGGGCAAGGCCAAGATTGCGCTGGAGTACGCCACCCGGCGCAGCGGCCCGATGAGCATGGCGCCGTCGCAATTGGGCGCATTTACGCGAAGCTCGCCCGCGCATGAACACCCCAATATTGAATACCACGTGCAACCGCTAAGCCTGGACGCGTTTGGCGAGCCGCTGCACCATTTCAACGCCTTTACTGCGAGCGTGTGCAATATCAACCCCACCAGCCGCGGCACGGTGGCCATCAAAAGCCCGCGCTTTGAAGATGCCCCCGCCATTGCGCCCAATTACCTCAGCACTGCACAAGATCGTCAGGTGGCTGCTGACTCCCTGCGCACCACGCGCCGGATTGTGCAGCAACCCGCTCTTGCGGCTTACGCGCCGCAAGAAATCCGCCCCGGCATGCAATACCAAAGCGACGACGACCTGGCCAAGCTCGCGGGCGACATTGCCACCACCATCTTTCATCCGGTGGGCACCACCAAAATGGGCGCCGACAACGACCCCATGGCTGTGGTTGATTCTGAACTGCGGGTGCGCGGCGTGGCCGGCCTGCGCGTGGTGGACGCCGGGGTGATGCCCACCATTACCAGCGGCAACACCAACGCTCCCACGCTGATGATTGCTGAAAAAGCCGCGCAGTTCATTCGGGCGGCGGCGCGCTAAGCCGTCAACCAATCCAGCTCTGAACGCTATAAATAGTAGAGCAAAAAACCATAGCGCCACCCGCAAGTATTTAATGACTTCGGGTCAGTTTTAATGCCTGTAATTAGCCCTTTTTATTGAAATTCCGGGTAGCTGGCGGGTTTTGGGCGCCGTCAAACCCGGCACCTCAAGATTTTTCAGCTTTTTTGCCATTTTTCAAGCATCAAACACAACTTTTAGCTATACAGGACGTGCGGGTGACGCTATAGGTTTTTACTATACTATTTGTAGCAATTCGGGTTTTACATCAAGCCTGCCGCCACTTAAATCAAATGCCTTGCCTCAGGCGTTGATCCAGCACGTTCATTGGCAAGCCCATTAAGTTCCGCAATTTCCTCATTCTTTACACAAGCGCTGGCTTACTGGGTCAACACGGTCTCGGGCTACCCCGTTAGATACAGGAGCGTTTTCTTGGCGCTCGTTTTTTGATTTCATCCACTTTTTCTGGCATCCCATCATGAACAAACTAATCGCGTCAGTGGTCACCGGCGTTGCTTTGTGCGCCGCCGCGGCAGCATTTGCTGCAGACGACTACAACGCCCCACCCGCTGGCGACAGGCAATATGCCGCTTGCATTGCCTATTCCAATAAAAACTATGACGGTGGCGATGAAAAAAGCCCGGTCAAAGGCCAGAACAAAGCGCAGGCGTTTTGCACTTGCATGTGGAATGAAACCCCGGACGACTTTAAAGGCAGCCTGGCTAAATTTGCCGAAACCGCCAAAGGCAAGTCCACCAACAAGATTTGTGAAAAGCATTCCAACTGGGGTTCTTGATAACGGTTTAGCCGCCCGCTGATACCCGCGTATCGCGCCGGCTTACCCAAGATAAAACCGCTCGTTGACCGAGCGGTTTTTTTATGCCCTTTGCAGCCTAGCGCAATCCGCCGACATACTTGGACGTGTCATCGCGTTTGCCACCGCCTGCAGGCTGCAAACTTTCGGGGCCAAGGCCTGAATCAGCCCGCTCGGCACCAAAATCGGTATGGGCGAAGGCGCTGTGGCGGGTGGGCGTTGGTGCCACAGCTTGCAGCGCCGCCAAGGCGGTTTGAACCAGGGGCCGTGGCGGCCGCTCACCCGGATCGGCAACCGCCATGGCCAGCTTGTTGGCCCATTCAGCCAGGTCGGCATGGCCGTCCTCCTCGGCTTTGGTGCGCGCAAAACGCACAATGGCTGCTGCATACTCGGCGTTGACCGCCATCCATTCCGTATCCGTCACCCGCCCCGTTTTACGCCGTAGCAGTACATGCAAATGCGCTGCGATGGCAATTTTTTCGCTGGTCTGCATTCAGACTCCTTCAAGAGACTCCCTCTTTTTCCATCAGTTGGACAAGCTCTCCCGGTGCTGGCTGATGTCCAGCCCGGTTTGTTCAGCCTGCTCCTCTGCGCGCAAGCCCACAATCAGTTTGGTTAGCCACAGCAGCACGCCCGTCATGATGGCGCTGTAAGCCACCACAGCGGCAATACCAATGGCCTGTGTCAGCACACTGCCTTCCACGCCCGAGATGGTTTTGCTGGCCAGCAAGCCCGTCATCAATGAACCCACAATGCCGCCGATGCCGTGCACGCCAAATACATCGAGTGAGTCGTCGGCCTTGAGTAGCCGCTTGAGGCCCGTAGCCCCCCAGTAGCAGGCGGCTCCCGCCACAAAACCAATCAGCACCGCAGAGGCCGGCGTTACAAAGCCTGCCGCTGGCGTAATGGCCACCAGCCCTGCCACGACGCCTGAGCACAAGCCCAGCAGCGACGGGCGGCCGCGCACCATCCATTCACCCAGCATCCAGGAAATAGCCGCCGCCGATGCGGCAATGTGCGTTACCGCCATGGCCAGGCCAGCGCGGCCATCGGCGGCAATGGCAGAACCAGCGTTAAAACCAAACCAGCCGACCCACAGCAGCCCGGCCCCGGCCATGGTCAGACCCAGGTTGTAGGGGGCAAAAGGCTGGCGGCCGTAACCCAGACGCGGGCCCATCACATAAGCGCAAACCAGCCCGGCCACACCGGCGTTAATGTGCACTACCGAGCCGCCGGCATAGTCAAGCGCGCCCAGTTGCGCCAGCCAGCCACCCGGTTCCCAAACCCAGTGCGCAACTGGCGCGTACACCGCCAATGACCACATGCCGGTAAACCACAGCATGGCTGAAAAGCGCATGCGCTCCACAAACGCGCCCACCACCAGTGCCACGGTGATGATGGCAAACACCAGTTGAAACATGGCATACACCGATTCCGGCACATTGGGCGCAATATGGCTTACCGCCACCATGCCCGTTTCTTTCACGTAATCCAGCCCACTGAACCACATGCGCTGGTCACCGCCCAGCCACGGGCCGTTAGGCGTGAAGGCCACGGAATAGCCCACGGCAAACCAAAGCAAACTGACCAGCGCCGCAATGGCAACCACGCTGGCCAGGGTATTGAGCACGTTTTGCCGCCGCACCAAGCCGCCATAAAACAGTGCAATGCCCGGCAGCGTCATGAGCAGCACCAGCGCAGTGGAAGTCATCAGCCAAGCGGTGTCACCCGCATTGATGGTGTCTTGTTTGGCCAAACCAGGGCGCGTCAATGGTGCAGGCGTGGATGTTGCCGCAGGTACGGCAACTGCTGGCGCGGGCACAACTGGCGCAATAACCGCCGCAACGGGAGCTGGCACGGGAGCAGAAGCGACCGCCGCGGCAGCATCTGGCTTGGGCGGTTCACTGCTTTGGGCCTGCGCGGAAACACTGCCGCACCAAGATACAGCCACGCACAGCATGGCAACAAGAAAATGGCGCTTCAATTGCATGAAAATGCCTCATTTGGGTAATACCTGTATTGCATTGCAACACTCGTGCCAGTAACGATGTTGCATAGAAAACACGCGGCCAATGCAATCGCTTGGTGAATCGGGAAACCCCCGATGCACTTAGTTGGTGCCGTCGCTAAAGTGACATCACTTGCAAGCGGGCGATCCCCGCTTCCGCGAGGAGCCGGGGAGACAAACCTGACCGATCTGAATAACAAAAACACCGACTTGACTGAGCATACTTATGCCAAGGCGCTGACACCCCTCAGCGCCTTTTTTTTCGTCTGATTGCACGCGGGGCATGCTATGCGCAGATCGCATCTGGCGCGCCGCGGCGGTTGACGCATCAAGCCTTGGCAGTAGCCGACAATCCCACCAATGGAATGGCTGATTGTTACGTGCGCTTCGCTGGCTGCCGGCTTTGTGGACTCGATTGTGGGGGGTGGTGGCTTGGTGCTGGTGCCAGCCCTTTTTGCCACTTTCCCCACCACCCACCCAGCCACGCTGTTTGGCACCAACAAAGCGGCTTCAGTCTGGGGCACGGCACTGGCCACCTGGCAATACAGCCGACGCGTTGAATTGCGCTGGCCTGCACTGCTGCCCGCGGTAGGCGTGAGCTTTGTGGGCGCTTTTGCTGGTGCTTGGGCGGTTACGGTGGTGTCACCCGCGGTATTGCGGCTGGCCTTGCCGTTTGTGCTGCTGGCGGTGTTTCTCTACACCCTGACGCGCAAGGAACTGGGGCGCCATCACACGCCGCGCTACCAGGGCCGCACCGAAGCCACCGTAGCCTGCGCCATTGGCGCTGCCATTGGCTTTTACGACGGGTTCTTTGGACCCGGTACCGGCAGTTTTCTGGTGTTTTTGTTTGTGCGCTGGCTTGGCTACGATTTTTTGCACGCCAGCGCTTCGGCCAAGCTATTGAATGTGGCCACCAACCTGGCCGCGCTGGCGCTGTTTGCCTGGAAAGGCCACGTCTGGTGGCACTATGCCGTCGCCATGGCGCTAGCTAACCTGGCGGGCAGCTGGCTGGGCACCCACCTGGCGCTCAAGCATGGCGCGGGTTTTGTGCGCGTGGTGTTTATTGGCGTAGTGGGCGCACTGATTCTAAAAACCGGTTTTGATGCGTTTGCACGCTAATGCATAGCGGGTTGGGTGTGTGGATTGTGGGCGGGTGCTGTACATGGCCGCGGGCGGGCCTGGGCACTTTTCAAAGCCTGCGCGGCATACCAAATGCTCCTTTTTCAGTAGTAAAAAAAGATAGCGACACCCGCACGTCTTGTATGGTTTTGAAGTTGTTTTAATGCTTGAAAAAAAGCTTGTTTTTACAGTTTTAGCGTAGAAAACCGGTTTTTTCTGGCTGGCGGCTTGCTACCCCGCCCTGGAGGCGCTCTACAGGCGCTGCAGGCACCGTAGCTTCTGCAGGCGCAGAGGGGGCGCTGGACGTGGCAGGTGCAAGCCCGTTTGACGCGCCAGTTAGCGTCGCCGCGCTGGCTTGCAGTGGCGCGGGCGGGCCGGTAAAAACCGGGTTGGTCGAGGCTGGGGGCCAAGGCATGTCAGCCACGGCACGCGGTTTGCCCAGGGGAGCCGCCGCCTGGCCTTTTTGCACTGCCGCCAGGTCTTCTGGGCTGGGGTATTGGCCCAGCAGCCAGTAATCAAACACGCGGCGCGCTATGGGCGCGGCATGCTCAGCGCCAAAACCGGCGTTCTCCACCACCACGGCCAGCGCAATGGTGGGTTTGTCGGCGGGGGCAAACGCCATGTAGAGGGCATGGTCGCGCTGGTGTTCCTCGAGCTTGCGCGATTCGTACTTGTCTTTTTGACCAATGGTGACAGCTTGCGCGGTGCCGGTTTTGCCGCCGCTTAAATAGCCTGCGCCAGCAAACACCCGCGCCGAAGTGCCCTCTTGCGTTACGCCCACCAAGGCCTTGCGCACCACCGCCACATGCTCGGGCAGATAACCCAGGTCTTGCGCCGACTCGGGCACCACCGGCTGGCTGTTCAGGCTGACGGCATCGCGTGTGGCAATCACCAAATGCGGCCTGTGTTTGATGCCATTGTTTGACAGGATGGCCGTGGCCTGCGCCAGTTGCAGCGTGGTAAAGCTGTTGTACCCTTGGCCAATGCCCAGGGAGATGGTTTCGCCCGCATACCATTTGCGCTGCTCGGGTTTTTTGTAGGCGTTGCGTTTCCACTCCTGGCTGGGCAGCAAGCCGCGCACCTCGCCATTGATGTCGATGCCGGTGATCTGACCAAAGCCCAGCGGCTTCATAAAGTCGTGCATTACGTCCACGCCGAGTTCATTGGCCAGCGAGTAGTAGTACACGTTGCTGGACTTGACGATGCTGCGGTACAGGTCAACCGGACCCAAGCCGTGGTCGCCGTGGCTTCTGAATTTGTGGTCGCCAAACAGCCAGGCACCGTTGTCGTTGACGATGGTGCCCGCCGTGCGTTTGCCAGTCTGCAGCGCAGCCATAGCCATGAATGGCTTGTAGGTGGAGCCCGGCGGGTAGGTGCCGCGTAGGGCACGGTTGAGCAGCGGTCGCTCAATGGATTCGTTGAGCGCACGCCAGTTCTCTACGTCAATGCCCTCGACGAACAAGTTGGGGTCGAAGGTGGGCTTGCTGACAAACGCCAACACTTGGCCGTTGCGCGGATCCAGCGCAACCAGCGCACCGCGGCGCTGGCCAAACATGTCCTCAATCAGCTTTTGCAACTTGATGTCAATCGACAGCACCACGGTATTGCCCGGCGTGGCCGGGTTGCTGGCAAGCTTGCGCACGGCGCGGCCCCCAGCCGAGGTTTCTACCGCATCGACACCGGTGATGCCATGCAGTTGGCCTTCAAAACTTTGCTCTACCCCGAGCTTGCCGATGTACTCGGTGCCGCGGTACTTGGCCTCGTCTTCTGACTCTTCGATGCGCTCTTTCTCCTGCTGGTTGATGCGGCCAATGTAGCCAATCACATGGCTGGCCAGCTCGCCATAGGGGTAATTGCGAAACAGCCGGGCCTTGATGTCCACACCGGGGAAGCGAAAGCGCTGCGCGGCAAAACGGGCTACTTCCTCGTCTGTCAGGCGGGTGCGAATGGGCAGCGATTCAAAGCTTTTGGATTCGTCAATCAGCTTTTTAAAGCGGCGGCGGTCGCGCGGCGCAATCTCAACCACTTGCGACAACTCGTCCAGTGTCTGCTCCATGTTGCGTATCTTGGAGGGCGTCACTTCCAACGTGTAGGCGGAGTAATTGGTGGCCAGCACAATGCCGTTGCGGTCAAGAATAAGCCCGCGATTGGGCACGATAGGTACCACCGCTGTGCGGTTGCTTTCGGCCTGATCGTTCAACTCTTGGTGACGCACCACCTGCAAAAATACCAGCCGCCCGGCCAGCAGGGCAAACGCCGCCAACACCACGACCATAGCTATCAGCACGCGCACGCGAAAGCGCGAAAGGTCGGCTTCAACATTGCGTAGTTCAGTCATGGCCGTAGCGCTGGGCCAACCCATGCAAGGCCACAGCTCCCTCGGGGGCCAAGGAGTTACACGAGGTGAACGATTGTGGGGGCAACTTCATAGCGGCCTATTTTCGTCCGGGTCGGGCGAGCGGCGCTGTGGAGCCAACAAAACAACGCTGACCAGCGGCCACAGCGCAACCTCCAGCAAAGGCGCAGCCACTTGCCACACGCCGGGGAAAACGCCGCCACCCAGCAGCCGAACCGTCAATTCGACGGCATGCGCACCCAGAAAAAACGGCAGCAACTGCAAGGCCTGCGACGGCACCGTAAACCATAACAGGCGCCGGTGGATGGTGATGGCAAAAAAGCCCAGAGCGGTATAGGCCAGTGCATGCTGACCCAGCAGTGAAGACTGGTGCACATCCATTAGCAGACCAAAAACAAACGCCGCACCCACCCCGACACGCAGCGGCTGGTGCACGCTCCAAAACACCAGCACCAGCATTAGCAAATCAGGCACCCACGGTGACCGGCCTGCCACACCCATATTTAACGCCATGTTGATGGCCAGGGCCACGACCAAACTGCTCCAAATGAATAAAGGGCTGGCGGGCAACAGCAGTTGCTGGCCGGGGCGCATGATCATGGTTTGGCAGCTCCCTTTTTGGTGGCAGCGGGGGGCCCTGGCGGCGGCAATGGCGGGTTTTGTGCGAGCACCGGCTTGAGAACCAGCACATGGCGCGCGCCATGTACCATTGCTTTGGGCGTGCAATAAATGCGCGCAAAGGCTGAGTCGGCACGCCGTTCAACCCGGCTCACACTGGCTACTGGCAAACCTGCGGGATAGACCCCATCGACTCCACTGGTGGTGAGCAAATCACCCGCCTGCACGTCGGCATTGCCGCCCAAAAAACGCAGCTCCAATGAGCCACCTTCTGTCAGTGGGTCGCCATAAGCTACTGTGCGCGCGCCAGTGCGGGTATTGAGCACAGGGATGGCGTGGTCGCGGTCGATCACCAGCGTTACCTCACTAACCAACGGGTGCACACGCGTAACTTGCCCCAGCACACCCGATTCATCGAGTACCGGAGAGCCCGCCTCAACGCCCTGGACAAGGCCCTTGTCAATGATGACTTTTCGGGTATATGTATCAGCCGCGTCATACAGCACCTCTGCCGCTTGGTTGGGTGTGGTGATTTTCTCGCGCAGCAAAAGCAGCTGGCGCAGCCGGGCGTTCTCCTGCGCTAACTGCTCGACCTGGTTGGCACGCTGCGACTGCTGCGCCAGGCGCACGCGCGCTGCCTGTTCAGCCTGCTGGGCCAGCGAGAGCTCGGTAAAGTAGCTGGCACCCTCGCGCATGGCACGTACCGGCTGCAACACCAGCCACTGTACTGGGTACAAAAGCGCGGCCAAGCTGGCGCGCAACGGCTGCGCGAATTTGAAGCGCGCGTCGGCCACCATTAAAAAAAGTGCCAACGCGCTGAAAAAAATCAGCTTGGAAAAAGCCGACGGCCCTTGCTTGAAGAAGGGCGGCGGGGTTCTGTCCAGCGTACCAAGCGGCATCGCTGCACCCGTGCTTTATTCGGTGGTGAAGATGGAACCCAGGCGCTCCATCCGCTCCAGAGCGATACCGCAGCCGCGCACCACGCAGGTCAGCGGGTCTTCGGCTACCAACACGGGCAAACCGGTTTCTTCAGCCAGCAAGCGATCAAGGTCGCGCAGCAGGGCACCACCACCAGTCAGCATCATGCCGCGGTCGGCAATGTCGGCGCCCAGTTCGGGCGGGGTTTGCTCCAACGCATTCTTGACCGCACTCACAATGTTGTTGAGCGGGTCAGTCAGGGCCTCAAGAATCTCGTTGCTGCTGATGGTGAAACTGCGCGGCACGCCCTCACTGAGGTTGCGGCCCTTGACCTCCATCTCGCGCACCTCGGAGCCAGGGAACGCCGAGCCGATGTTCTTTTTAATGGCTTCTGCCGTAGGCTCTCCAATCAGCATGCCGTAGTTGCGGCGGATGTAGCTGATGATTGCATCGTCAAAACGGTCGCCGCCCACGCGCACACTGCCCTTGTAGACCATGCCACCCAGGCTGATGACGCCTACTTCAGTGGTGCCACCGCCAATGTCGACCACCATGGAGCCACTGGCTTCGCTCACGGGCAAGCCCGCGCCAATGGCGGCGGCCATTGGCTCTTCAATCAAATACACCTCGGAAGCACCGGCTCCTAGAGCCGACTCACGGATGGCGCGACGCTCGACCTGGGTGGAGCCGCAGGGTACGCAGATGATGATGCGCGGGCTGGGCTTCAAGACCGAGCGCGGATGCACCATCTTGATGAACTGCTTGAGCATTTGCTCGGTGACAGTGAAATCGGCAATCACGCCGTCTTTCATCGGGCGGATGGCCTCAATGTTGCCAGGCACTTTGCCCAGCATGGCCTTGGCTTCTTTGCCTACGGCCTGGATGGTTTTTTTACCTTGTGGGCCGCCTTCATGGCGGATTGCCACTACCGAAGGCTCGTCCAGAACGATGCCTTTGTCGCGAACAAAAATCAGGGTGTTGGCGGTGCCTAAATCAATGGCCAGGTCGGTGGAAAAATACCGACGGAATGCTCCAAACATCTCAAATCCTCTCGTGGCTGGCAGTTGACTTGCCATCACCGTATGACGCACGCTGCATCATTTTTTTGTGTATCGGGGCTGAAGTTGGCTTTTCCACGCTTTTAGGGTCACCTAATCAGCAGGTCAAAGCACTGAGCTTCAAAGCTAAGATAA
Organism: Burkholderiales bacterium; assembly: GCA_021732385.1. Classification (GTDB taxonomy): domain Bacteria; phylum Pseudomonadota; class Gammaproteobacteria; order Burkholderiales; family Burkholderiaceae_C; genus JAKFVA01. The sequence continues at coordinate 24,456 of JAKFVA010000024.1, forward strand.
TACCTGATTGCCCTAGCGCCACTTGGGTGAAAACGGCCCTGTTACCCGTTGTTTTACCGGCTTGTTACGTATTTATTTATGGCCCTGACTCCACAAGATATCGACCGTATTGCCCATTTGGCACGGCTTCAATTGCAACCCGACGAGCGCCAGCGTATGTTGGGCCAGATCAATAGCTTTTTTGACATTGTTGAACAAATACGAGCCGTTGACACCACAGGCGTTACGCCCCTGCCGCATCCGGTGGCTGCTATTCAGGAGATTGCGCTGCGGCTGCGGCAAGACCAGGTGAGCGAGGTCAATCAGCGCGAAGCCAATCAGCGCAACGCGCCGGCCGTTGAGCTCGGCCTGTTCATGGTGCCCAAGGTGATTGAGTGAGCGCAACCATGACCGATTTACATGACCTGAGCCTGCTGCAATTGCGCGCCAAACTGGCTGCGCGGGAAGTCTCTGCGGTAGAAACTGCGCAACACTTTCTGGCCCGCATTGAAGCGGCGGCTTCGTTGGGCGCTTTTTTGGCCACGGATACCAGCGTATCTTTGATGCAGGCGCGTGCTGCCGATGAACGCTTGGCACGTGGCGACAACGCGCCTTTGCTGGGTCTGCCAATTGCACACAAAGACATTTTTGTGACCCGCGATTTTCCCAGTACGGCAGGCTCAAAAATGCTGGCGGGCTATTGCTCGCCGTTTGATGCGACCGTGGTTAGCCAACTGGCCAGCGCTGGCGCAGTAACGTTGGGCAAGCTCAACTGCGACGAGTTTGCAATGGGCTCGTCCAGTGAAAATTCGGCTTTCCGTAACGTGCTTAACCCTTGGGACAAGACACGCGTACCAGGCGGCTCTTCTGGCGGTAGCGCCGCGGCCGTAGCCGCGCGACTGGTGCCCGCTGCTACCGGCACTGACACTGGTGGCTCAATCCGCCAGCCCGCTTCGTTTTGTGGCGTTACCGGCATCAAACCCACCTATGGCCGAGCCTCGCGTTACGGCATGATTGCATTTGCCTCCAGTTTGGACCAAGCTGGGCCGATGGCACGCAGCGCAGAAGATTGCGCCTTGTTGCTGTCCGCCATGTGCGGGCCAGACCTTGACCGTGATTCAACATCGCTGGATAGACCAGCAGAAGATTTTTCACGCAGCTTGAATGACTCCATTGCGGGACTGCGCATTGGCGTTCCTGCTGAATTTTTTGGTGATGGGTTGGCCGCCGACGTACGCGCCGCCATTGACACGGCTCTCAAGGAATGCCAAAGACTGGGTGCGCAACTGGTGGAGATCACTTTGCCGCGCACTGAGCTGTCCATACCGGTGTACTACATCATTGCGCCTGCGGAGGCTTCTAGCAATCTAAGCCGCTTTGACGGCGTGAAGTTTGGCCATCGCGCAGCGCAGTACACCGACTTGCAGGACATGTACAAAAAAAGCCGCGCTGAAGGCTTCGGGGACGAGGTCAAGCGCCGCATCATGATTGGCACTTATGTGCTGAGCCACGGCTACTACGACGCTTATTACCTGCAAGCGCAAAAAATCCGCCGCATGATTGCCGACGATTTTCAGCAGGCTTTCAAGCTGTGCGATGTGATTGCCGGGCCTGTAGCGCCCACTGTAGCTTGGCATCTAGGCGACAAAACCGACGACCCGGTAGCCAATTATTTGGCTGATATTTTTACGCTGCCCGCATCCTTGGCCGGCTTGCCCGGCATGAGTGTGCCGGTAGGTTTGGGCAGTGGCAATATGCCGGTTGGCATGCAATTGATTGGCAACTATTTTGCTGAAGGCCGCCTACTTAATCTGGCACATCATTTTCAGCAAGTCACCGATTGGCACAGCCGCCAGCCCGTAAGAATGGCATGACATGAGCAAACTTGTTCGGGGCTACGAGGTGGTGATTGGTTTTGAGACGCACACCCAACTCTCTACGCAGTCTAAGATTTTCAGCCGTGCCGCCACAGCATTTGGTGCCGAGCCTAATACCCAGGCCTGCGCCTTGGATCTGGCGCTGCCCGGCACACTGCCGGTGATGAACCAAGGAGCGGTACAGCGTGCCATTGAGTTTGGCCTCGCTGTGGGCGCCACGATTGCAGAGCTTAGCGTTTTTGCACGTAAGAACTATTTCTACCCTGACTTGCCCAAGGGCTACCAGATTAGCCAATATGAGATTCCGGTGGTGCAAGGTGGCACTGTTGAGTTCTTGCTCGGCGATGAAAAGAAGACGGTGCGTCTGGTGCGTGCGCATCTGGAGGAGGATGCGGGCAAGTCGTTGCATGAAGAATTTGCAGGTCAAACCGGTATTGACTTAAACCGTGCGGGCACACCGCTGCTTGAGATCGTGACCGAGCCCGACATGCGCTCGTCTGACGAAGCCGTGGCGTATGCCAAAGAGTTGCACAAGCTGGTGACTTGGATGGGTATTTGTGACGGCAATATGCAAGAAGGCAGCTTTCGCTGCGATGCCAATGTGTCTGTACGCAAGCCCGGTGCACCACTGGGTACGCGGCGCGAGATTAAAAATCTGAACAGTTTCAAGTTTATGCAGCAGGCGATTGACTACGAAGTGCGCTGGCAGATTGAACAAATTGAGGATGGCCGCACGATTGAGCAGGCTACTGTGCTATTTGACCCTGACAGCGGTGAAACACGTGCCATGCGAACCAAGGAAGACGCCGCTGATTACCGCTATTTTCCTGACCCCGATTTGCCACCACTGGTGATTGATCGCATTTGGGTAGAGCGCGTGCGCGCCGAAATGACCGAACTGCCGCGCGTCATGGCGCAGCGCTTTGTCTCGGTTTATGGTCTACCTGAATACGACGCCGCCACGCTTACACATAACAAAGAGACTGCAGCATATTTTGAACAGGCCGCCAAGTTATGCGGCCAGCCCAAACTGGCCAGCAACTGGGTGATGGGTGAGCTGTCACGGCGACTCAACGCTGGCGAGCTCGGTATCGCGCAGGCACCCGTAAGCGCAGAGCAGCTCGCACAGCTGCTGAGCCGCATTGCCGATGGTTCAATCTCCAACAGCGCAGGACGGCAGGTTTTTGAAACGCTCTGGACTGGCCAAGCCACTGACCCGGATGCCATCATTGAAGCACAAGGTCTGCGGCAAATGAATGACGGCGCTGAGTTGGAAAAATTGGTAGTGCAGGCACTCGCGGCCAACCCCAAATCCGTTCAGGAATTTCTGGCAGGCAAGGAAAAAGCACTCAATGCGCTAGTGGGCCAAGTGATGAAAACATCAAAAGGTACGGCCAACCCCGATCAAGTACAACTACTTCTCAAGGCCAAGCTGCAGAAGTTTTGAGTGCATTGGCGCTGATAACGTTTACGCGTTTAGCGCCCTTAACTGCGCATATTTTGGATTCTGTTTATTTTTTTTGGGCTGCGGACTTGCCGCCCGCCTGCATCGTCCACATACCGATAAGGCGGCTTAGCTCTTCGTCAAACCGTTGGTTGACGCGTTTCTTTTCATCGTCTTGACCATTGACAAAAGCCTGCTGTATCTTCAAGTCTTCTTGGTTTTGCTCGATTTTTTTCACCAATAAAGACGAGGCCTTTGTTTTGCTGGTCTTGTAGAAATCAGTTTCCAGCTCCAGCGCCTTAGCTTGTCGCATAAGCTCAGCCACACGATTTTTGGCTTCATCGCCCACACGGTTAACTTGCTGCAATGCCAGTTCTCGCTCTTTGTCATGTGATGCGCGATTTGGGTAACGCACGAGTAATGAGCGGCTTCTTTTGCGCTCTTCAATTTCACGGTTGCGTTCCTCTGCCTCCTCCTTGCTGGCCGCTTCCAATTGAGCGCGCTCTACCGCAGTCAAGGTAGGGGTCATGTTGCGGCGAACGGTACCGCTTTTATTGAGCTCTCTTTGCTCGCGATCTGCGCACTCCGCTATTGGTCGGTCTGATGTGAGACGTTTGCCTTTGGCATCCGTGCAGGTAAATATGCCTTGTGCTTCGGCCATTTCCAAGTACAGCAACGCACACAGGCTTAGCACCCCATGCGAGAAAACAATGCCTTTCTCTACTGCACTAGCGTAACCATGGCTACTCACAGCTCATTACCTTTCGCCTAACTAAGAAGCACACACCACACCGTAGCTTTGCCTGTAAGCGGCTACTTTGGCATGCAATTGCACCCAATCTGCAGCGGGTACATCTTGTGTTTGTTTAGCTGATTTGAAATAGCGCATCAAGTCTTCCAGGCAAGCAACTGCACAGACCTCCAACCCGTAATGCTGATTCACATATTGAACAGCACTGTAAGGCAAGTCAAGATTGTTTTCTGCCATTTTTTCTTGCCGGTCTAACGCAACCACCACGCCGCATGGTGTGGCACCCGCTGATTCGATGATACCCATGGATTCCCTGACTGAAGTGCCAGCCGAGATAACGTCATCCACAATTAACACACGTCCTCTCAGCGGTGCGCCAACTACTGTGCCGCCTTCGCCATGCGCTTTGGCTTCTTTGCGATTGAAGGCAAAACTTACATGTCGGCCCATTTTCCCGAGTTCAATGGCCAAGGCAGTGCACAACGGGATGCCTTTGTATGCTGGGCCAAACAACATGTCAAATTTAATGCCCGACTGCATCAAACTGGCAGCATAAAAGCCTGCGAGCTTGCCCAGCTTGATGCCATCATCAAAACCGCCTGCGTTAAAAAAATAGGGGCTCAACCGGCCCGCTTTGGTTTTGAATTCACCAAACTGCAATACCTTGGATTCAATGGCAAATTTCACGAACTCCATGGCCACAGTGTTTTTTTCTGAGCCGAGCTGGTCAATAATGTTTTTTGATTTTTCTTGCATGCCCATCACCCTAGGATATTCTTTGTTTAGATTGACCAGCTTGAATCTCAATGGCATCCGTTCCGCGGCTTCCAAGGGTCTTGAATCTTGGTTGGAACGCCATCAGCCTGATTGTATTTGTGTACAAGAGCTCAAAGCCCAATCTGCTGATCTTGAGGGGCGTTTTGAAGTCTTGGCCGGGATGCAGGGCTACTTTCATTGCGCTGACAAAAAGGGTTATTCGGGTGTTGGTGTGTACAGCCGCTTGTTGCCATCCGATGTGATCTACGGGTTTGGCTCGCCAGAGTTTGACGCCGAGGGGCGCTACCTTGAATTGCGATTTGACACAACGGTCAGCAAGACTTCCATCATCAGCTGCTATTTTCCCAGCGGATCTTCTGGTGAAGAGCGTCAATTAGCCAAGTTCAGATTTCTTGCACAGATGCAGCCGCATCTTGTTCAATTGCAAAAGTCCCGTGACTTTATTTTGTGTGGTGATATCAATATTGCACATCAACAAATTGATTTGAAAAATTGGCGCAGCAATCAGAAAAACAGTGGGTTTTTGCCTGAAGAGCGAGCTTGGATGAGCCAATTGCTTGGAGCTCATCACGATGCCACCAAACCGTTTGCATCAACTCGATTGGTTGATGTGTACCGTCAATTGCAACCTACAGCGACGGATACAGCTTACACCTGGTGGAGTAACCGCGGGCAAGCATATGCAAACAACGTGGGATGGCGGCTTGATTACCACTTGGCCACACCCAGCCTCGCTCAACGCGCCCGAAGGGAAAGCATTTATAAATCAGAGAAATTTTCTGATCATGCCCCGATTACGATTGAGTACCAAGATTTGTTGACGCATTAAATTAACGACTTCAACCAAAAAAAATGCCCAGCCAAAAGGCTGGGCATTTCTCACTGTAAGAGCCTGACAATGACCTACTTTCACACGGGAATCCGCACTATCATCGGCGCAGAGGCGTTTCACTTTCCTGTTCGGGATGGGAAGGAGTGGTGCCACCTCGCTATGGTCATCAGGCATAACTTTTTGCCACCTTGACTTACGTCAAGGCAACCAATTCATAGAGTTAAATCAGCATTTATGCAACGCAAGCGCGTTGCATTTATTTTTGAGTGCGTCAACTTGGCATAACTTCCTTGATTGGTTTTAAAGATTTCTTTAAAACTGCTATCAAAGTTATAGGGTCAAGCCGCACGAGCAATTAGTATCAGTTAGCTTAACGCATTACTGCGCTTCCACACCTGACCTATCAACGTCCTGGTCTTGAACGACTCTTTAGGGGGCTCAAGGCCCCGGCAGATCTCATCTTGAAACGAGTTTCCCGCTTAGATGCTTTCAGCGGTTATCTCTTCCGCACATAGCTACTCGGCAATGCCACTGGCGTGACAACCGATACACCAGAGGTGCGTCCACTCCGGTCCTCTCGTACTAGGAGCAGGCTTCCTCAAATCTGCAGCGCCCACGGAAGATAGGGACCAAACTGTCTCACGACGTTTTAAACCCAGCTCACGTACCTCTTTAAATGGCGAACAGCCATACCCTTGGGACCGGCTACAGCCCCAGGATGAGATGAGCCGACATCGAGGTGCCAAACACCGCCGTCGATATGAACTCTTGGGCGGTATCAGCCTGTTATCCCCAGAGTACCTTTTATCCGTTGAGCGATGGCCCTTCCATACAGAACCACCGGATCACTATGTCCTGCTTTCGCATCTGCTCGACTTGTCAGTCTCGCAGTTAAGCACGCTTATGCCATTGCACTATCGTCACGATGTCCGACCGTAACTAGCGTACCTTCGAACTCCTCCGTTACACTTTGGGAGGAGACCGCCCCAGTCAAACTGCCTACCATGCACTGTCCCCAGCCCGGATAACGGGCCTAGGTTAGAACCTCAAACACACCAGGGTGGTATTTCAACGTTGGCTCCACAAGATCTAGCGACCCTGCTTCAAAGCCTCCCACCTATCCTACACAGATCTGTTCAAAGTCCAATACAAAGCTACAGTAAAGGTTCATGGGGTCTTTCCGTCTTTCCGCGGGGAGATTGCATCATCACAAACATTTCAACTTCGCTGAGTCTCAGGAGGAGACAGTGTGGCCATCGTTACGCCATTCGTGCAGGTCGGAACTTACCCGACAAGGAATTTCGCTACCTTAGGACCGTTATAGTTACGGCCGCCGTTTACTGGGACTTCGATCAAGAGCTTGCACCCCATCAATTAATCTTCCAGCACCGGGCAGGCGTCACACCCTATACGTCCACTTTCGTGTTTGCAGAGTGCTGTGTTTTTAATAAACAGTCGCAGCCACCGATTTTTTGCAACCCGTTCATGCTCAGTTGTTCACATCACACTAATAGGGCACACCTTCTTCCGAAGTTACGGTGTCAATTTGCCGAGTTCCTTCTCCTGAGTTCTCTCAAGCGCCTTAGAATACTCATCTCGCGCACCAGTGTCGGTTTGCGGTACGGTCGTGTGTAGCTGAAGCTTAGTGGCTTTTCCTGGAACCTCGTTCAGTTACTTCGCGAGCAAGCTCGCTCGATCAGCAGCCTCGGTATATGACAGGCGGATTTGCCTACCTGTCGCCTACATCTGCCTAAACCGGGACATCCAACACCCGGATAACCTATTAAGATCCGTCCCCACATCGCACTACACATCGGTACAGGAATATTGACCTGTTTCCCATCAGCTACGCATCTCTGCCTCGCCTTAGGGGCCGACTCACTCTACGCCGATGAACGTTGCGTAGAAAACCTTGCGCTTACGGCGAGCGGGCTTTTCACCCGCTTTAACGCTACTCATGTCAGCATTCGCACTTCTGATACCTCCAGCACGCTTTACAACGCACCTTCACAGGCTTACAGAACGCTCTCCTACCACTTGCAATAAATTGCAAATCCGCAGCTTCGGTAACTGGCTTAGCCCCGTTACATCTTCCGCGCAGGACGACTCGATCAGTGAGCTATTACGCTTTCTTTAAATGATGGCTGCTTCTAAGCCAACATCCTGACTGTTATAGCCTTCCCACTTCGTTTCCCACTTAGCCCGTTTTAGGGACCTTAGCTGGCGGTCTGGGTTGTTTCCCTCTTGAGTCCGGACGTTAGCACCCGGTGCTCTGTCTCCCAAGCTGTACTCTTCGGTATTCGGAGTTTGCCTTGGTTTGGTAAGTCGCCATGACCCCCTAGCCAAAACAGTGCTCTACCCCCGAAGGTAATACTTGAGGCACTA
>JAKFVA010000024.1:37500-73298 GCA_021732385.1 Burkholderiales bacterium
CTGGCTGACCAATCAGCCTCCAGTCTTTGCGGTTTTTCAGCGCCACCTCGCCCGGCGGCGTGGCCGCCGCAAATTTGGCCAACTCACCATAACTGGCGGACTTGCCCGAGGGGTGTGAAATTACGCCCTCTTTCACCACCAAGTCAGCCAATGGCAACTTCCACTGCAAAGAAGCGGCTCCCAGCAAGCTGGCGCGGGCAGTGGCCGCGGCCAGCCGCAAAACGTCCCAGGCATCGGTCACGCTGGACGACCCTCCAGTGATATTGATGCCCAATTCACGTGCAACCTTCCCCACCATCCAGTGCCCAAGCTTGACTTGAACTGGCGGACTGGCGGCTTGTGTCGACAAAGGATGAAATGGCAAGCTAGCAACCAAAGCAGCTACGTTGCCGTAAATGGCGTCAGCCCCTGCCTGCTCAATCCGCACGCGAGCCAGCGGCACATCCAGTTCTTCGGCCACAAGCATGGGTAAGGCCGTATGCACGCCTTGCCCCATCTCGCTGCGCGCCATTGCCAGCACTACCGTGCCGTTGGCAGCGATTTTTATCCAACCATTCAGGGCCACCTCCCCAGCATCCGGACGCATCAACGCCCCTGCACCCAGGCGTGAACGTGCCGGTAACGCACTCCAACCCAAAATCAATGCCCCCGCCGCACCCGCCCCCGTGAGCAGTAGTGTTCTTCTTTTCATTGCGACTGCCCAGCTGCCCGGTGAATGGCTTTTCTGATTCGCTGGTAGGTACCACAGCGGCATATATTGGTTATGGCAGCATCAATATCAGCATCATTGGGCCGGGGATTTTTCTTCAATAACGCAGCAGCAGCCATCAGCATGCCGCTTTGGCAATAACCACATTGCGGCACTTGCTCGGCAATCCAGGCTGCCTGTAATGCGTGCGGCTTTTCTGGCGTACCCAAGCCTTCAATTGTCTGAACACCCTTGCCCAACGCCGCAGAAATGGGCGTTACACAAGAACGCACTGCCGCGCCATCGATTTGCACCGTACAAGCCCCGCAAGCCCCTACGCCGCAGCCAAACTTGGTGCCAGTTAGGTCGAGCACATCCCGCAACACCCACAAAAGCGGCATTTGCGGCGGTGCCTCAATTTTCACTAGGTGCCCATTTAGCTTCAATTCCATCATCGCTCCTGACCATTACCCTGCGTAATCGCACTTTTGCAGGCTAACCGGATAATCGCGCCTTGTGCAGAATGCACTATCTAATTTGGCGGTCATCCTGACGCCAGTGCCAGTCGAATCCCGCAATCACTTTATTTTTTCAATTTCTCCATGGCACTTTTGACTCTGCTGCAAGCCCACCTCGCCTACGGCCACACCGCCTTGCTGGACTACACCGATTTTGCACTGGAGACACGCGAGCGCGTCGGCTTGATAGGCCGCAACGGCACGGGCAAGTCGTCAATGCTGAAGATCCTGGCTGGGCTGGAGAAGGCCGATGACGGCACTTTGCAAGTACAACAAAACCTGCGCATCGCCTATGTGGCGCAAGAACCCAGCCTGTCGCCCGAGGCCACGGTTTTCCAAGCCGCTTGCGCGGGCGTGGCCGATATCATTGCGCTGATTGAGGAATATGTGCAAGGTCATGGCGACCTCGATGCCGCGCAAAGCCGCATCGAAGCGCAAGACGGTTGGAACTGGGAGCAGCGCGTTCATGAGACCCTGCAGCGCCTGCACTTGAACCCGGATGCACTAATTGGCTCACTCTCGGGCGGCACCAAAAAGCGTGTTGCGCTGGCGCAAGCGCTGGTAAGCCAGCCCGAGGTGCTGCTGCTGGATGAGCCGACCAATCACCTCGATCTGGACTCGATTGCCTGGCTTGAGGGTTTGCTGATTGAGTTTAAAGGCAGCGTTGTCACCATTACCCACGACCGCGCTTTCCTGGACCGCGTTGCAACCCGCATCATCGAGCTTGATCGCGGCAAGCTGCGCAGTTACCCAGGTAATTTTGGCGCCTACCTGCTTCAAAAAGAAGAGCAGATGGCTCAAGAGGCTGTGATCAACGCGCGTTTTGACAAAGTACTGGCGGCTGAAGAGGTGTGGATCCGCAAAGGCGTGGAGGCGCGCCGCACACGCGCCACCGCGCGTATCGTGCGGCTGGACGCGCTGCGCGAGGCGCGCGCTGCGCGCCGCGATGCAGTAGGCCGCGTCAAACTCGATGTGGACAGCGGCACGCGCAGCGGAAAAATCGTGGCCGAGCTGACAGATGTCAGCCATGCGTTTGGCGAAAAAGTCATCGTCAAGAATTTCAGCACCACATTGTTGCGCGGGGACAAAATCGGGCTGCTTGGCCCCAATGGTGCGGGCAAAACCACGCTTATCAAACTGATCTTGGGCGAGCTCGCGCCCAGCAGCGGAAAAGTCAAGCAGGGTGCCAACTTGCAGGTGGCCTACTTTGACCAGATGCGCGATAACCTCGACTTGGACGCCACTTTGGCAGATTTCATCAGCCCCGGCAGCGAGTGGATCGAGATTGGCAACCAGCGCAAGCACGTTAAAAGCTACCTGACCGACTTTTTATTCTCGCCAGCGCGGGCCAACTCCCCGGTGCGCAGCCTCTCCGGCGGTGAGCGCAACCGCTTGCTGCTGGCTCGGCTGTTTGCCCGCCCAGCCAATGTGCTGGTGCTTGACGAGCCAACCAACGACCTGGATATTGATACGCTGGAGCTGCTCGAAGACTTGCTGCAAAACTATCCTGGAACCGTACTTCTGGTCAGCCACGATCGTGCGTTTCTGGACAACGTGGTCACAAGCACCCTGGCTTACGAGGGCGACATTGGGCAAGCGGGATTCTGGCGCGAGTACGAAGGCGGCGCGCAAGACTGGCTGACCCAGCGTCAGCGCAGCCTGGACTGGGCAGCAGCGGCCAACACTGGTGCCACCTCAGCGGCAATCATTGCCATCCCCAGCAAAAACACAAGCCAAATTGACTCCAAGCCCAATAATGACGTGCGGGTACCGCTATTAAAAAAGAAGTTGAGCTACAAAGAGCAACGCGAGTTTGACAGCTTGCCACAAACAATTGCACAGCTTGAAGCCGAGCAAAGCGGCATCCGCTTGGAGCTGTCCGATGGCAGCCTTTACGCCAGCAACCCCAAGCGCGCCCTTAGCCTACAAAACCGCGATGCGGAAATCGACCAAGCGCTGATGCAAACCCTGGAGCGCTGGGAGGCCTTGTCGGCATGAGCACGTTATCTTGAAAATATCAAAAACCATAGCATTAGTCGCCCACGAGACCTAGGTTAGCGGCAACTTTGACTATAAATTCAGCATGGGAACACTCTACCTTGTGCGTCACGGTCAGGCTTCATTTGGCGCCGCCAATTACGACCAGCTCAGCCCCCTTGGTGAACGGCAAAGCCAGTTGCTGGGCCAGCACTTCAAGCGCCATGGCGTCACTTTCAGTTCGGCGCTCACGGGCACCTTGAAGCGTCACACACAAACCTACACTGGCATTTGCGATGGAATGGGCACAGCTTTATCTGCGCTTGCACTGCCCGGGCTAAACGAGTACCTGCCAGAAGCGGTAATTGCAGCCATTCATCCGCAACCGCTCGCTAAACCCGATACGCCAGAGACTTACCGGCAACACTTTCGCCTCTTGCGTGATGGTTTGAGCGCCTGGATGGCGGGCACCGTACAGCCTGCCGGCATGCTTACTTATGCAGAATTTACGCAAGGCATAAGCCATGCCCTCGCGCACGTGCGCAACCAATGCGACGGGAACGTTTTATTGGCCTCTAGCGGCGGCCCGATCGCCTGCGCTGTTGCGCAGGTGCTGGGGTGCGGGCCAGAGGCAACCATTGAGCTTAATTTCCGCTTGCGAAACAGTGCCGTAACCGAATTGGTCTTCAATCCCAAACGCTTGCACTTGTTGACCTTCAACACCCTGCCGCACTTGCAAGACCGACCAGACTGGGTCACGTTTACCTGAATGCGCGCGACACGCTGGCCGCAAATGTCACCCGATAGCAGGTTGTAAAACCAGGTGGGGGCACTACTTGCTCAAAACGGGCGCTGTGAATCGCCGCAATTTTTTCCACGACCCGGTGACCCAATCCCAGCCGCAACGCACGCACTCCGTCACCTGCAGCAGCGGGTGTATTTTGGCGCGCGGTTTGCTGGGCGTTGTCACACACCTGCAGCCAACGCGCCCGCGGGTCCAGCTGCACTTGCACGCAGGTCCCCGCCGAAGTATGGCTCAGCGCGTTTTCCACCAGGTTGCGCAAGGCCAATTCCAGCAAAACGGGATGCCCTTGCATGGGGAACGGTGCCGGACTTGCCAGCCCCAACTCATGCCCGCTTTGGTACGCCATTTGGGCAAACTCGCCAACCACACCGCGTACGAGTTCAGACAAATCCAGGGCCTGCGCAGACACTGCCAATTCATCCCTGCTGGCGCGGGCCAGCGCAAGCAAATGCGACAACACCTCGCCAGCACGCAAAGCGTCCCGCTCCAGCTGGACGAGGATGCCCTCGCGTGCAGCCGCCTCAGGCGAATCACGCAAGGCCCGCGCTTGCAAAGTGATGGCGGCCAGCGGCGTGCGTAACTCATGGGCAAACTCATTGGCCAACGCTCTCTCACGGGTCAGCGCGGCGTGGTAGCGTTCAACCAATGTGTTAATAGCCAGCACCGTGGCACGAAATTCTTCATGCGAGGGCTGGACTGTGATTGGCTGGGCTCTGTGGATATCCAGCGCATTGATCTCGCCTGAGAGCTGGTACAAAGGCCGCAAACCGCGCCGTATCGCCAGGCCCAAAACCACCGCCACCACAGGCAGCAGCCACAAACCGGGCTCCGTAATCTGCTCGGCAATGTCCTCGGCCAAGTCATCTCGCTCCAGCACGCTCAGCAGCACCATTACCTTGCGGGTGTGGCCGTCGTTCCAGCGCGAAAACACCCGCCACGCCGTGCTTGGCTGGCCCAGGCGCAGGGTAGCAAAACCATCACTGGGGCCAAACATGGGCAAGGGCGCAGTGCCGGTGCGGGTCAGTACTCGGCCAGCCGCATCCCACACCACAACGCTCATCGACTGCTGGTAGTCGTGCGCCTTCAGCTCGAGCGTGCCCTGCGGTGCGACATTCTGGCGGCCCGGCGCAAATTCGCCATCACTGTAGGCTAGAAGCAGTGAAGCCACACTGGCAAGGTGTCCATCGGTCAACTCATCGGACTCGTGCAAACCGGCATAGTAGCCAGCGGCAATGAAAGTCGCCCACACCAGCACCAACGCACCCAACGTCCAGGCCAGCAAATGCCCGGTGAGCGTGTGTTGCCTCACGTTGCTGATTCCATGGACTGTGCGGGTACGAAATAACCAACACCACGCAGGGTTCGAATCACGTCTTCACCGAGTTTTTTACGCAAGTGATGCACATGCACTTCAATTGCATTGCTCTCCAGCGCTTGGTCCCAGTTGTACAGGTGTGCTTCAATTTGTGGACGCGACAGCACGCGCGGACAAACCTCCAGCAGCGCCAGCAATATGGCAAACTCTCGTGCGGAAAGTTCCACCAGCAGGCCCGCGCGCGCAACGGTGCGGGCAGCCGGGTCAATCAACAAATCGCCATGGCTTAATAGCGATTGGGCACGGCCCATGGCACGCCGTCGCAAGGCGCGCATGCGCGCTGCGAGTTCGTCTATGTCGAAAGGCTTGGTGACGTAGTCATCGGCACCCAGATCCAGTCCAGCAATGCGCGAAGCCACCTGATCGCGTGCAGTCATGATCAACACGGGTGTTTGTCTGTCGGGCAGCGGTTTGGCAGTGCCCGCACGCAAGCGGCCCAGCAGCTGCGTGCCGTCCCCATCTGCCAGCCCCAGGTCCAACAACACCAGATCAAACGGCTCAGCGCACAAAGCAGCCCAACCACCGGCCACACCCGGCACAACATCCACGGCCCAGCCCAGGCGTTGCAAATTGACCTGCAATCCCTGCGCAATACCTTCATCGTCCTCAACCACCAAAACACGCATGGGCTGATTGTGAGCCAAAGCGCTTAAGGCTGGCTTAAGCCGCACTGGGCATTCTGCCGATCCATGCGCCATACCGAATTTTCTTCCCCAAACCATCAACTCACTTTATTTACCATCCTCGCATTCCTAGCGCTTGTTGCCTGGGACGCCAGCGGACTGGACCTCATGCTGGCCCAGTTGGCTGGCAACACGCAAGGATTCCCCCTTCGCCATCACTGGCTGTTCACCCATGTCCTGCACGACGGTTTGCGCCGCGCCGCCTGGGTCTTGGCCCTGGGTTTGTGCCTGGCGGTATGGTGGCCGGTTGAGCCATTGATGGGGTCACTGGCGCGGCTGGGTACAGCGCAGCGCCTGCAATTTGCCATTACCACCCTGGCTGCTGCATTTGCGATCTCCGTCATCAAATCCTTCAGTACCACCAGTTGCCCCTGGGATTTGCACGCGTTTGGTGGCCTGGCGCGGTATGCATCGCACTGGACTTTGTTTGCCGACGGTGGCACGGGCCGTTGTTTCCCGGCAGGTCATGCTTCTTCGGGCTTTGCCTTTTTTGGTGGCTATTTTGCGTTTCGTCAAAGCGCTCCGCGCGAGGCGCGGGCTTGGTTGCTGGCTGCAGCCGCCGCCGGGCTGATACTGGGTATTGCACAGCAACTGCGCGGTGCGCACTTCATGAGCCATACCTTGTGGACAGGCTGGATCTGCTGGTGTGTTGCATTCGGACTGGATGTGCTCTGGCGCCGCACCTCACGCCTGCAGGTGCAGGTATGACATCGATCAAACTGACCACGCCCGTCATCCGCATGCCGGGTCTGGCGGGCGGCGAGCGCCATCGCCGCGTTGCGCCAGTCGTGTCTCGCCCGGTGGGGCCTGCTCTATTAGTCACGCTGACCAGTCTGTGGATAGCTGTCTTGTGCAACTTGCCACTGTGGCGCGAAATGCACAGGCTGGGGTTGCTGGGTAACGCGTCAGGCTGGGCGTTCGCCGGTGCATTTGCCCTGATGATTGCGGCCAGTCTGGCCGCGCTGCAAAGTCTGCTGGCATGGCGCTGGAGCCTCAAGCCCGTCAGCATGCTGCTGCTCGCGGCCTCGGCATTGGGGGCGTATTTCATGCTCAACTACGGCGTAGTCATTCACAACACCATGGTCATCAACGTGCTGCAGACCGACGCAAGGGAAGCGCTCGACCTGTTTAACTGGCGGCTGGTGGTGGTTTTGTCTTTGCTGGGCGGGTTGCCCATCTGGCTGGTGGGGCGCACCCCCGTTCACACGGCAACCTGGCACCGCCAGGCGCTGCACAACACGGGCATGGCGGCGGTTGCGCTGCTGCTCGTACTGGGCACCGCCGTTCTCAGCTTTGCACCACTGTCGTCGGCCATGCGCAACCACAAGCATTTGCGCTACCTCGTCAACCCGCTCAATACCCTCTACGCCTTGGGTCATGTCGCCATAAAACCGTTGCGCACCGCACGCACACTCGTGGAGCCAATTGGCACCAATGCCGTGCTCGGCAACACCGACAGCAAACCGCCGCTGCTGGTTCTGGTGCTGGGCGAAACTGCACGCAGCGGCAATTTCAGTGCAAACGGCTACGCGCGCGATACCAATCCTGAACTAACACGCGAACAGATTGCCAGCTTTCGCAACGTTTGGTCTTGTGGCACCAGCACTGCCGCCTCGTTGCCCTGCATGTTCTCGCACCTGGGTCGCGACGGTTTTGACGGGCGCAGCCATGACTACGAAACGTTGATTGACGTACTGCACCATGCAGGACTTGCTGTACTGTGGCTGGACAACCAAGGCGGCTGCAAAGGTGTTTGTGACCGTGTGCCTTCCGTCAACACCTCGCAACTCAAACACGCCGAGCTGTGCCCCGGTGGAGAGTGCCTGGACGGCATTTTGCTCGAAGGGCTGGACGCGCGGCTTGCCGCAATGCCTGCCGAGCGCCGTGCGCGTGGGGTGGTAATCATCATGCACCAAATGGGCAGCCATGGGCCCGCCTATTACAAACGCTCTCCGGCTGCTTTCAAGCGCTTCCTGCCTGAATGCACCAGCAACAACCTGCAAGATTGCAGCCGCACCGAGTTGGTCAACGCTTACGACAATTCCATTGCTTATACCGACCATGTACTGGCGTCCACCATCGGCTGGCTCAAGCGCCAGGGTGATTACGCCAGCGCCATGGTGTACGTGTCCGACCATGGCGAGTCTCTGGGCGAAAACAACCTCTATCTGCACGGCATGCCCTACAGCATTGCCCCCGACGTACAAAAGCATGTGCCGTGGGTTACCTGGCTGTCACCTGCTTTTGAGCGGCGTGGCATCGCCACCGACTGCCTGCGCAAGCAGCACGATGCACCACTGTCGCACGACCACTACTTTCATTCAGTGCTCGGCTTGCTGCAAATCAAAGCTGGTATTTACCGGCGCGATCTCGACGCTTATACGCGCTGCAGCAACTATTGAGCGGTGTATTTTGGCGCGCCATTTGGCCCAATCTGGTGCTAGCAGTACAGCATGGATGTCACGTAGATCGCACATCCGGCCTGTCACAAGTCAATCCGCACCACTTGTCACACGGCCTTCTTCGTACACAGATAACGTCTGCGTTTTCAACTGGAGTTGACCCATGAAATTGCTTTTGCCTTGACCGCACTTACCTTGAACATCGTAGCTTGCAGCGACAGCGACGATGCGCCATTATGAGTTTGACTGCGGCTCGGTGAACTGCTGCGCCAGCCAAACGGCGGTTGCCGCCGTTTGGCTGATGGTACGCAAGATCGCATTTGGCGCGCACACCGCTGGCGCACGCGGTCCAGGTCAGGCCAAACTAGCGCTGAGCAGCCGTCGTCCTACACGCAAAGCGGTATAGCGCGCACAGCCGTTGAGCGGTGTAGCGCGCAAGCTTGAGAACTCCCTCTTTTGCATACAGGAGTTCCCCATGAACATGCCCCGTTTTATTTATCGTGTAGCAGCCATTTCAGCCATCACTTCTTTCTTGGCCATGGCGGGCATGTCCGCCGCACTGGCCCAAAACCGAAGCGTTGGCTCGGAAGCCCAGCAGCGCTACAAGGAGGAGCGCGCTTTTTGCATGAGTGGCCAGTCTCATCAAGACCGCGCCACTTGCCTGACTGAAGCCAACAACGCCTACGCCGACGCCCGCCGCGGCAGGCTGACCTCCACTGGCAGTACCGATTACCAGGCCAATGCGCTGGCACGCTGCCAAGCACAGCCACCGACCGAGCGCCAAGATTGCATCCAACTGATTCAAGGCAATAGCTCAGCTACAGGTAGCGTCAAAGGTGGTGGTGTGATTCGCGAGATTGAGCTTCCAGTGAGATAGCTTACGCACTTTTTTTGCGCACGAAGGCCAATACCATGACCCCATTTGAGCTCACGCCGGACATGCTGACACTGGGCGGCGTTTTCTACCCCAAGGGCTATGCCTTCATACTGTTTGCAAGGCTGGAAGACGCTGAACAGGTGGCACACGAAATTGACTGCGTGATTGACAGCAACTCCGATGACAGCGGTACCGTGTCGCTGCTGGGCGCCGAAACCATTCTGCGAGATATTGGCAAGGTCAACGGTGAGTCCGATGTAGTGCTGCCGTCCGTTGGCACTGAAGGTGCCACAGTGCAAAAGTATGTATCGCTGGCCAGGCAGGGGCACTGCGCACTGCTGATTCACATGGGCAACAGTGAAAAGGCTGAACGCGTGATGCAAGCCGTACACAAGGTGCCTTTTGCATATGGTCAGCGCTACCACTTACTGGCCATTGAGGATTTGGTTTGAAGCACTGTTGACAGCTTCTAAAAGACGCCTCATCGCCAGCTTCATATTGACACGTGTGCCAGCGCCATATTCTGGTTGCACAATTGCACTGAATTGCTTACGCTTTGGGCGATGTATGTTCCCCAACACCACGACGAATCAGATGCTGGCGTTTTGCGTGCGTTAATTCAAGCGCATCCACTGGGCACTTGGGTCACGCAAAGCGATGGCGAACTGCTCGCCAACCCTATCCCGTTTCTGTTTGATCCGAATCGCGGTGCGCACGGTACCTTAGCCGGTCATGTGGCGCGGGCCAACCCGGTGTGGCATTCGTTTTCAAAAACAATTAGCTCACTGGTGATATTTCAGGGCGCACAAAGCTACATTACGCCCTCGTGGTATCCCAGTAAACACCTACACGGCAAAGCTGTGCCAACCTGGAACTACGCCGTGGTGCAGGCCCATGGTTTGCCCCGTGCCATCGAAGACCGCGACTGGCTGTTGCATCACGTCACTCAACTGACTGACACCCACGAAGCCGGGCAGGCACTGCCGTGGAAAGTAACCGATGCCCCGCCAGACTACATCGACCGTATGCTGCAAGCGATTGTCGGTATAGAAATTCCACTGACCCGACTGGTCGGCAAATGGAAAGTCAGTCAAAACCGCCCCCAGTCCGACAAGCTGGGCGTGGTGGCCGGTTTGCTGGCGCGTGAAGACAGCACTGCCACAGCCATGGCAGGTCTCGTGCAGCGCTATGCCGAACAAACCACGCCTGGCAGCACCGGCTAGCCCGGTTTAGTAGGTCTTGTACGGCAAGAACTTGCCTGACAGCACCACATTCACGCGGTCGCCCTTGGGGTCGGGTTGGCGCTTGATATCCATCGAAAAATCAATTGCGCTCATGATGCCGTCACCGAACTCTTCATGGATGAGTTCTTTGATGGTGGTGCCGTAGACGCTGACAATTTCATACCAGCGATAGATCAGCGGGTCGGTCGGCACGGGCGTGGGGAGCGAGCCTTTGTAGGGCACGACTTGCAGCCACTTTTGCTCATCGGGTGTCAGGCCAAAAATCTTGCCCAGGGTCTTGGCTTGCGCTGCGGTGGCGGTCATCTGGCCCAAGCACAAGGCGGTCGTCCATTCTTTGGACTCGCCAACTTTCTTGGCAACGTCGGCCCATTGGATGCCTTTACTGACTTTGGTGGTGATGATTTTTTCTGTGACTTCCAGGCGGTTCATGTGTGTCTCCTCTTGAGGGGTGTAGTTGCGTTGGGGTGAATGGGAAATTAGTGCGCGGCACCAGCTGCGCTGCCAGCCTTGGCGCGAGACACCAAGAAATCAACAACGTGGTTGCGCATTTCATAGTAGCCAGGCAGGTGGTGCAGTCCGGCACGGGTACGCTCGCGCGGCAGCTCGTTGATCACCACTTCGGCAATGCCGCCAGGTGTGTAGCCATTGGCATTCTCGGCGCCATTGCTCATGAGCAAGATGCGGTCGGCCAGCAAGATAGCTTCATCGACATCATGCGTGATCATGAACACGGTCTGGTGTGTGTCGCGCACGATAGTTTTCAGTTCATCCTGGATAGTGCCGCGCGTCAACGCATCCAACGCGCCAAAAGGCTCGTCTAGCAACAGCATTTTGGGTTGAATGGCAAAAGCCCGTGCAATGCCCACCCGCTGCTTCATGCCACCCGAGAGTTGCGAGGGCTTTTTATCCAATGCTGGAGACAACCCCACCATGCCCACATATTTTTCAACTTGCTCGGCCACCTGTTCTTTGCTCCAGTCGGGCCAGCGTGAATTGACGGCGAAGGCAATGTTTTTGCGCACGCTGAGCCAGGGCATCAACGCGTGGCTTTGAAACACCACGCCCCGCTCCAGGCTGGGGCCCACCACTTCACGGTTATCCATAAAGACATGGCCACTGGTGGCCACATCCAGACCAGCCAACACATTCAAGATAGTGGTTTTGCCGCAGCCCGAGTGGCCAATGATGCAGACAAATTCGCCTTTTTCCAAAGTGAAGGATACGTCAGCAAATACCGGCTTGTCGGCCACAAAGGCTTTGCCAAGTTTTTCAATTTTCAGGAAACCGTCCACGTTGTTTATCTTTCTTGGCCTTATTCGACGTAGGTGATGAATTGCTGGAAGCGTGCAAACGTCAAGTCCAGCAGCATGCCCACAATGCCAATCACACCGATGGCAAAAATCACGTTGGTGAGCGACAGATTGTTCCACTCGTTCCAGACAAAGTAGCCAATGCCAGTGCCGCCCACCAGCATTTCAGCCGCCACAATCACCAGCCACGCAATTCCCATGCTGATTCGCATGCCCGTCAGAATGGTCGGGGCCGCGGCTGGCAAGATCACCAGAAAGGCCTTGCGCAGCGGGTTTACCTCCAGCGTGGCAGCCACATTGAGCCATTCACGCTTGACGGCTGACACACCAAACGCCGTGTTAATGAGCATCGGCCAGACCGAGCAGATAAAAATTACAAAAATACCACTGATGGATGAATCTTTAATCGTGTAGAGCGCCAGCGGCATCCAGGCCAGCGGGCTGATGGGCTTGAGCACCTGTATGAATGGGTCCAACGCCCGGCGCAGCAGCGGGCTCATGCCAATTACAAAGCCCAGCGGAATCGCCACCAGCGCCGCCAGGAAAAAGCCGAGGCCTACGCGCGCCAGCGAATGGCCCAGTTGAATCAAAATGCCTTTGTCGTTGGGTCCGTTGTCATAGACCGGGTTGGTCACATGGCCCCAAATGGTTTTTCCCATTTGCCCCAAAGTAGGAAAGCCCGTGGTTTTGCCGCCCGTGTTGGCACCCGCCGAATCTTTGCCCAACAGCTTGTTGTATTCAATTTGCTCTGCAGTCAGGCTCGCAGCGGGCGGCGCAGCCGTTGTCGCAGGCGACAAGGTGGCGGCATACCAAATCGCCAGCACAGAAAAGAATATCAACGCGGACAGCACCGCCGCCCTGAAGTTCAAGGTTTTCCACATGGTTAATCCTGTTGTCTCAGTGGGTTGCCAAACCTGTATCAAACCCGCCCAGTCAGGGCGGGGGCAAGGCTTAGGCGGCTATCTTGTTGATGGCAAAGCTTTTGACATACTCATCCGGCTTGGCCGGATCAAATTCCTTGCCCATGATTTTGTATTTCTTGTAGGCACCTTCAGGCGGTGCAAAGCCAGCAATCTTCATCTGCTTTTTCGCGTCGGTCAGCAAGAACACCTTTTCGGCAATCTGCTTGTAATTCACATCGCCCTTGATGTAGCCCCAGCGCTTCATCTGCGTGAGCATCCACACCGCCATGCTCTGCCATGGGACTGGGTCAAAGTTAGCGCGGTTTGGCACATTGCGGACATTGCCCAAGCCGTCGGCAAACTTGCCGGTCAGCACTTGTGCAATCACTGATTCGGGCTGGTTGAGGTACTGCGTGGGCGCAATTACCTTGGCAATCAGTTCGCGGTCCCTTTCACCGCTGGCGATGAACGAGGCACCCAGAATCGAGCGGTACAGCGCGGCAAAGGTGTTGGGGTTTTGTTTGATGAAGTCGTCCGACACGCCAAATGCGCAGCAGGGGTGGCCGTCCCAGATTTCCTTGGACAGAATGTGGATGAAGCCCACCTCGTCGTACACCGCGCGCTGGTTGAATGGATCGGGGCCAAGGAAGCCGTCGATATTGCCAGCGCGCAAATTGGCAACCATCTCGGGCGGTGGTGTCACGCGAATTTGCACATCAGTGTCGGGATTGATGCCGTTCTCCGCCAGGTAATAGCGCAGCAAAAAGTTGTGCATGCTGTATTCAAACGGCACGGCAAACTTGAAGCCCTTCCAGCCTTTGGGATCGCGGTTGTTCTTGTGCTTGTTGGCCAGCGTAATGGCCTGGCCGTTGGTGTTCTGGATGCTGGCCACATTCATGGCAATCGGGTTGGAGCCAACGCCCATGCTCATGGCAATCGGCATGGGCGACAAAAAGTGGCTGGCGTCATGCTCCTTGTTGATCATCTTGTCGCGGATCAAGGCCCAGCCAGCCGTCTTGTTAAGTTGTACCGAGAGGCCCTCTTTTTTATACAGGCCCAGCGGGTCGGCCATGATCAGCGGCGCAGCGCAGGTAATGGCAATAAAGCCGAGCTTGAGGTCTTTTTTCTCCAGAGAGCCACGGTCTTGCGCCATGGCTTGCATGGTGCCAATGGGCAGCAGCGAGGCAATGGCAGCGCGTGCGGTGTTGGCACCCACGGCGCGCAAAAAATTCCGGCGCACTTCGTCCACCGGGAACAGCGCCTTGATGAGGGCCGCTTCCATGAAGTTGTTGCCCATGTCTTCTTGCGTCATGGCAGCCTGGCCATGCGCTTGCGGCGCGTGGTCTTCGCCGCAGCCGCAGCGCAGCATCAGCGGGCGGGCGGCATCATAGGGATCGTGCACCGGAGCGGCAGGTGTAACAGCAGGCAGTTTGGACATGGAGCACCTCTAATGGAGTTGGTGCTACCTCTATGCAAGTGCTGGGCCTGATTGCATTCGCGCGCAACCGGCCAGCACAAATTGTGGACATTGCAACGGCAAGCTGTAGTGGTGGCCCTACAAAAACCGGCTCGCCAAGCCATTTTGCAAACCCATTAATGCGAATTGGCGTACTGCTGGGCATACAAAGCCAGCTCCACATCGTTCTTGGTGCCTGTTTTTTCCAGAATGCGGGCACGGTAGGTACTCACGGTGTTGGCTGCAATTTTCAGCTGCGCACCAATTTCGCTCACGCTCAGGCCTTGGGTCAGCAGCCGAAACACTTGGTGCTCGCGGTGTGACAGCGCTTCCGGCCCGGCTTTGCCACCCTGTTTACCGCTTACAGCGCTGGCCAGCGCCTCGCCTGTGCTTGGCGTTACAAACACGCCGCCCGCTGCTACCTTGCGTACGGCGGCCAGCATGTCATCGGGGTCGGCGCTTTTGTTCAGGTAGCCCGCTGCGCCCAGCTTGAGGCAGCGCACGGCATACTGCTTTTCGGGGTAGGTGGAGAGCATCAGCACGGGCAAGCGGGGATAGTGTTGCTTGAGGTACTGCAACACATCCAAGCCATCGCGCTCGGGCAGGGCAATGTCAAGCAGCACGACATCCAGGCCGCCTGACGCGGTGCTATCGCCCTGCAATTGCGCCACTTGCATCAACGCCTCGGGCCCGCTCGCCGCCTCAGCGACCACTTGCATGTCAGTGGCATCCGCCAGTATCTGCTTGAGGCCCTCACGCACGATGCGGTGGTCGTCACAAATCAAAATGCGGATCATGCAACACTGCCGGGTTTGTCCAGCGCCTTAGCCGTCAGTTCTGCCAGCGGTAGATACAAAGCAAAGGTAGCGCCCTGACCGGGTGCGCTGGTGATATGAATGTCGCCGCCAAAATGCCGGGCACGCTCGCGCATACCCATCACGCCATACGCCGTGCGTGCCTCCAGCGCGTCGGCGCGGGCGCCCACGCCGTTGTCGCGCACTGCCAGTTCAATGCGTCGGCTGTCGGCGGTAATGCGCACGCCAATCGCACTGGCCTGGGCATGTCGCCCGACATTGCTGAGCATTTCCTGAAAAATCCGGAACACCGCCATGGCCAGTGGCTCGGGCAATGCCACGCTGTCGTCAACCTGCATGGTCCAGTCGCAATGCAGTTCGGCGCTTTGCGCAAATTCCTGGGCCTGCCACTCCAGCGCAGCCCACAGACCCTGGTGATCCAGAATGCTGGGGCGCAGGTCGGTAATGATGCGGCCCACGTTGTCCACGGCGGTCTCAATCAGGTGGCTCATGTTCTGGCATTTGCCCTGCATGGGATTGGGCAGCGGCAAGTCCAGTTCACCCAAGCGCTTGCCCAGCCAGTTCACATCCATCTTCAGCGCTACCAGCAAGCTGCCCAGTTCGTCATGCACCTCGCGGGCAATGCGGGTGCGCTCGTCTTCCCGCACGGCGTGGGTGTACGCAGATAACTCGCGCAACTGGGCCAGCGCGGCTTGCAATTCTTGTGTGCGCTCACTGACACGCAGTTCCAGCTGGTCTTTGGCCTGCTGCAGCGCGTCAGCCGTGCGCCTGCGCTCGGTAATGTCGACAAAGGTAATGACAGCGCCGCGCACCTGTCCGCCGTCCAAAATCGGGTAGCTGGAATACTCCACCGGGAAAGCCGTACCGTCTTGCCGCCAGAACACTTCGGCGTCGATGCGGCAGGGCAAGCCTTGGCGAAAGGCTTTAAAAATGGGGCAGTCCACCTCCGGGTAGTGCGCACCACCGCTGTGTGAATGGTGGGCCAGCTCGTGCATATTGCAGCCCAACGCTTGGCTGGGCTTCCAGCCAAGCAGTTGGGCGGCGGCGCGGTTGATGAACATGCAGCGGCCGTCCAGGTCAATGCCAAAGATGCCCTCGCCGGTGGATTCGAGCAACAAACCGAGCTGGTGCTGCCACAGCGGGTCTGCTCCCGCATTGCCTGCCGCCACCACTAAAGGCAATGGACTGGCAGCTAGCGAGATGGAGTCAGCGGACATGCGCAAATGGTAGCAAGAGACGCTCTGAAATAGTGCGCACCTTTCTGGTGCGGATTAGTGGCTTTTTTGCTATTAAAAGTAGAGTAAATAGATATAGCAGTACCCGCTCGCCAATGCTGAGTAAAACGCTTTTTTTGGCATCTAAAAATGGCCTAGTTTTTCTAATTTTGACCATTTCAGGCTTGCCAAGCAGTTTTGCGCCCTGTGGCGCGCTTACAAGCCCAAATCGCTCAAGCCAGGGTGGTCATCAGGGCGGCGGCCCAACGGCCAGAAGAATTTACGGTCAGCTTCTTTCATGGGCATGTCGTTGATGCTGGCAAAGCGTCTTTGCATGAAACCGAATTCATTAAACTCCCAATTCTCGTTGCCATAGCTGCGGTACCACTGGCCTGAATCGTCGTGCCACTCGTAGGCAAAGCGCGCGGCAATGCGGTTGCCGGTAAAGGCCCACACCTCTTTAATCAGCCGGTAGTCCAGCTCCTTGGCCCATTTGCGCTGTAAAAATGCCTTGACCTCGACCTGTCCCTTGGGAAATTCGGCCCGGTTGCGCCAGATGGTGTCGGCGGTGTAGACCAGAATCACTTTCTCGGGGTCGCGGGTGTTCCAGGCGTCTTCGGCCATGCGAGCCTTTTTGGCGGCAGTCTCGGCGTCAAAAGGCGGCAGCGGGGGTTTGGTCTCCATGAAATCTCCAAAAGGCTAGACAGTGGCGTGGGGGTGAACGGGGTGGTCAATGGTATCGGCAATCAGGCGCAATGCGCGCTCGCACTCGCCCAGGGTAATCGGGCCACCCAAGCAAATACGCACTGCATCGGGCGGGTCGCCATCGGTGGAAAAGGCGGCGCTGGCCACCACGCCCACACCCTGTGTACGCAGGTAAGAGGCAAACTCGACCGGGCTCCAGGCTGCTGACAAAGGCAGCCACAAATGAAAACCCTCGGGCTGAGCCAGCATGCCGTGCGGTGCCAGGTGTTGGCTGGCCAGCGTCTGGCGCGCCATGGATTCACTGCGGATGGCCCCCAGCATGTGCTGGGCCGTGCCGTCTTCGACCCAGCAAGTGGTGAGCGCATTGGTCAACGGCGAGGCCATTACCGTGGTGGCGCGCATGGCGCCAGCCAGCCGCTGCGATTGCCTGCCCCCCGGCGAGCTGACGTAGGCGCTGCGCAATCCAGCACCAAAGCATTTGGAAAAACCGCTGATGTAGTAGGTGAGCTCGGGCGCCAGGCTGGCCAACGCTGGTGGCACCTCGCGCGGCAGCATGGCGTAGGCGTCGTCCTCAATGATGGGAATGGCGTAACGCAGCGCCACATCGGCCAACGCCTCGCGGCGGCAGCGCGTGACAGTGGTAGTGGTGGGGTTGAGCAGCGTCGGGTTGCAATATAGGGCCTTGGGGTGCAGGGTTTTGCAGGCGTGCTCAAACGCATCGGCCACCGGGCCGTCTTCATCCAATGGTAGCGCGTGTAACTGGATGCCCAACTGCGCTGCAATCGCCTTGACGCCGGGATAGGTGAGGGACTCAACGCAAATCATCTCGCCGGGTCGCGCCAGTTGCGAGAACAAGGCGGTGAGCACACTGTGGATGCCGGGGCAAACCAGCACCTGCTCGGGCCGCGCATGCGGCACGCGCTGGCGCAGCCACTGTGCACCAATTTCGCGGTCGTGCGGCGTGCCGCCAAAGTCCTGGTAACGCAGCAGGTCGTACAAGTCGGCGCTGGCAAACAGGCGTGCCGCCGTTTCATGCATGCGCTGCAGCAGCGCCGGGTCTTGCGGCTCAGGCGGCAAATTCATGGTCATTTCGGCACCGCTGCCGCCGCGCAACTGAAAGCCTGGACTGGCACCGCGAATGTAGGTGCCCATGCCCGAGCGCGAATCAATCAGCCCGCGCTTGCGCGCTTCGCCGTAGCCGCGCGCCACGGTGGTGTAGTTCAGACCGAGGTCACCTGCCAATTCACGCAGTGTGGGCAAGCGGTCGCGGGCGCACAGGCGGCCAGTGCGCACGTCTTCGGCAATCAAATCGGCCAGCAGCAGATAAGCCGGCTTATCGCTCTTGTCGATCCGCTTGATCCAGTGCTGGGTGGTTTTGTTCATAGGTGCTGGCACTCGACTTGATTGCACTACTTGATTGCATAGATTGATCGCATCAATGCGGTGTGAGTTACCTAATCAAGCACGCATATTCCATGCCCAAAGGGTCGCCTGCTAAGCGCACCCAATGCCTGCTGAAGGTGCAAACAACCCCATTGATCGGGTGCATTGATTGCATGTGTAATGCATCAATGCAGTGCGCGGCTTGCGGTTGAGCGTCACTTGCCGCCACGAAAAAAATAAATTTCCGTCAACCTCAAAGCATGGCGCTTGATTGATTGCAGCTTGATCGCACGATTGCTCCCGCAGCATGGCACAGAGCATGCAAAAAGTAACGGGCATTCCTTTCATTACCCAACCCAACGGAGCCACCCATGCCCAAAGTCACCAAAGCGCCCAACATGAAGGGCGAGTTTCTTGTTGATTACGAAGAGAAAGTCTTTGAAGACGTCAAAGCCGCCCCCGGCGAGAAAGCCCTCGTCACCTTTCACACCGTGGCCTTTGAAGGCTCGATCGGTTTTGTGAATTTGCTGCAAGCCACGCGCTTGCAGCGCAAGGGCTTTGTCACTTCGGTGTTGCTCTATGGCCCTGGCGTCACGCTGGGCGTGCAGCGCGGCTTTCCCACCCTGGGCGACGAGGCTTTTCCGGGTGCGCAAAACTTCAACAACACCATCACCAAGTTCATGGCCGAGGGCGGCAAGGTCTATTGCTGCCGCTTTGCGCTGCAAATGCTCTACGGGCATGGCGAGGGCTCGTTGATCCCCGGGATCATCCCGATCAACCCGCTGGACGTGCTCGACTGCATCTTGCTGCACCGCAAGGACAACGCGTTCATTTTGGATACCTGGACTTTGTAATTTGTAGGCCCCGTCATGTCGCTCGCACTCCAAACCGTCCGCGCCGCCGCCGTTCAAATCGCACCTGATTTTGAACGGCCGGACGGCACGCTGGACCGGGTGTGCAGCGCCATTGACGAAGCGGCGGCTAAAGGTGTGCAGCTGATGGTCTTTCCCGAGACCTTGGTGCCTTACTACCCGTATTTTTCGTTTGTCTTGCCGCCCTGCCAGCAGGGTGCGCCACACTTGAAGCTGGCTGAACGTGCAGTGGTCGTGCCCGGCCCGGTCACTCATGCCGTAGCCGAGCGGGCGCGTTCCCACGGCATCGTGGTGGTGCTGGGCGTCAACGAGCGCGACCACGGCACGCTGTACAACACACAATTGATTTTTGACGCCAATGGCGCACTGGTTTTGAAGCGCCGCAAGATCACGCCCACCTATCATGAACGCATGATTTGGGGTATGGGCGACGGCACCGGCCTCAAGGTGGTCGATACCGCTGTTGGCAGGGTTGGCGCGCTGGCCTGCTGGGAACACTACAACCCGCTGGCGCGCTACAGCCTGATGGCGCAGCACGAAGAAATCCATTGCGCGCAATTCCCCGGCTCGCTGGTTGGGCCGATTTTTGCCGACCAGATGGAAGTCACGATTCGCCACCACGCACTCGAGTCTGGCTGTTTTGTGGTTAACGCCACCGGCTGGCTGACCGAGGCGCAGATTACATCCGTCACGCCCGACAAAGGCCTGCAAAACGCCTTGCGCGGCGGCTGCCACACGGCCATTATTTCGCCCGAGGGCAAGCACCTGGCTGCGCCGCTGACCGAGGGCGAAGGCATGGTGATTGCCGACCTCGACATGGCGCTGATTGCCAAGCGCAAACGCATGATGGACTCGGTCGGTCACTACGCCCGCCCCGAGTTGCTGGGCCTGATGCTGAACGACCGGCCTGCCGTGCCTATGGTGCGCATGCCCAATAGTGCGGGCGAATCACTCACTGAACCCTCTACCAATCCCGGGAGCTTGGCCTATGAACACGACGAACGAAGCGCACTTGAGCGCAGCCAGCAACCGCCAGCTGATGACCGAGCTGCAGTCCTTCGGGTTACGGCTGGCTGACCCCAAAGCCGGCGCATCCAGCCGCAAGGGCGGCGCAGGCCCGTCCGACCACAAGGCCGTCACGGTAGATGGCCACACCATCATGGTGCCGGTGCATACCGCTACCGCCTGGGACTCGCCCTTCACGGCGCAGGCACCTGATGCACAGGGCCGCAGCATCATCACGCGCGGCAGCATCCCAATTGCCAGCATCACCTTCCCCAAGCAGCCGCGTTTTTATGCCATGCAAACATTTGACGGTGTGCCGTATTCGCACATCGCTACGCTGCACGGCTCGGATGTATTGGCCACCACGATTTTGCAAACCTGCATCCGCTACGAGAGCCGCAAAAAAACCTGCAAATTCTGCGCAATCGGCCAGTCGCTCGCCGCAGGCCGCACTATCGCCCACAAAACGCCGCAACAACTGGCCGAGGTCGCCCGCGCCGCTGTGCTGCTGGACGGCATCAAGCACATGGTCATGACCACCGGCACGCCGGCCACACCGGACCGCGGCGCGCAGGTGCTGTGCGACAGCGCGTTTGCCGTGAAAGCCGCCGTTGATCTCCCCATTCAAGGGCAGTGCGAACCGCCCGACACCGACCGCTGGTTTGAGCGCATGAAAGCCAGCGGCATTGACACCCTGGGCATGCACCTGGAAGTTGTCACGCAAAGCGTGCGCGAGCACATCATGCTGGGCAAAGCCAGCGTACCGATCAGCCGCTACATGCAAGCCTTTGAAGCCTCGGTGCGGGTGTTTGGGCGTGGCCAAGTCAGCACCTATATTCTGGCCGGTCTGGGCGATACGCGCGAAGCGATTTTGTCAATGTGCGACCGGTTGCTGGCACTGGGCGTGTACCCATTTGTTGTGCCGTTTGTGCCCATCAGCGGCACGCCGCTGGAAGACCATGCCGCGCCTTCGCCCGAGTTCATGCAGTCGATTTTGCAGCCACTCGGCAAGCGCGTGGCGGCGGCAAATTTGCGCTCTGGAGACATCAAGGCTGGCTGCGGCAAATGCGGTGCCTGCTCGTCGCTGTCTGTCTACGAAACTTGAGTAGCCAAGGAGCCGCCATGCTGTGCACCTTCGACCTGTCCGAGCTCTCCACCGCGTATTCGCCCACCGAATTTCTGGTGCGCGAGGCTTGCCAGGACTGGGAGCGGCGCGAGGCTCATGCATTGCGACGCGCGGTGTTTTGTTTTGAGCAAGGCATTTTTGCGGGCGACGACCGCGACACGGTGGACGATGCCGCGCAATTGCTGGTGGCCATGTCATGCAGCGGCGGTATGCCAGACCAGGTTGTTGGCACCGTGCGGATCCACAGAAGTACGCAAGCCAACTCACCCAGCGTCTGGTGGGGTTCGCGCTTGGCCGTGCACCCCAGCTTTCGCAGCCAGGGGCATCTGGGCTGCACCTTGATTCGCCTCGCCGTGGGTTTGGCAAACGCGCAAGGCTGCACGCAGTTTTTGGCGCATGTGCAGGCGCAAAACGTGGCGCTGTTTCGCAAGCAGCACTGGCATGAGCGCGCTGAATTGCTGGTACGCGGCAGGCCGCACAGCGAGATGCAAGCCGACTTGTCGGCTTACCCGCCCTGCTTTGACGCGCTCAGCGGCTACGTCACACGCGCCAGGCAACCCGCCACCGATAACCAGGGGAGCCGCCTGTGAACGCGGCGCAGCGCTTGTGTGAGGACTTGCGTGCTTCGCGCGGCTTCACGCACAAGCGGGACATTAGCGACATCGTTACTGCGCTAGGGCAAGCCCTGCCAGGCGGCAGCGCTGCGCTGGCCCAAGCCGTGCCCAATGGCGATGACTGCGCCGCCATTGCCGACGGCTTGGGCGGCTACTTGCTGTTTGCGATTGAAGGGCTGGTGGAAGATTTCATTCTGAAGATGCCCTGGTTTGCCGGCTACAGCGCTGTCATGGTGAATGTGAGCGACATCTATGCCATGGGCGGCAGGCCCACCGCTGTGGTGAATGCGCTGTGGAGCAAAGGCATGGACCCGGCGGGCGAAATGCTGCGCGGCATGGCCGCAGCATCGGCTGCGTATGGCGTGCCGATCGTCGGTGGCCACAGCAACAACCAAAGCGAGCGCCCGCAACTGGCTGTCGCCATCTTGGGGCGGGCCAACAAACTGCTCACAAGCTTCAACGCGCGCCCCGGCGACCGGCTGGTTATGGCGGTGGATTTGCGCGGCGCTTACCAAGCGCCCTTTCCGTATTGGAATGCCTCGACCACAGCCCCCAGCGTGCGCCTGCGCGGCGACATGGAACTGCTACCGCAGTTGGCCGAAACGGGCCTGTGCGATGCGGCTAAAGACATCAGCATGGCGGGCGCCGTGGGCACGGCCCTAATGCTGCTGGAATGCTCGCAGGTCGGCGCAGACATTGATGTCGACGCCATGCCGCGGCCTGACGGTGTGCCGCTGTCCCGTTGGCTGGCCTCCTTCCCCAGCTACGGCTTCATGCTCAGTGTGCGGCCCGAGTGCATCGGCGAGGTGCTGCAGCGCTTTGCCGCGCGCGACCTGGCCTGCGCAGTGGTGGGCAGCGTTACTGCCGGACGGCAAGTGCATCTGCAACATGCGGGCAGCCAGGCATTGCTGTGGGACTTTGCGCAAGAGGCATTCATCTGCGAAGCGCCTGCGCCGCCTGCCGCTGAGCGGGCTGCCCCAACGGCCATTGCCGCGGCACATCACACGGCCAGCGCATGAAAATTGGGCTGCTCACCCACTCGGTCAATCCGCGCGGCGGCGTGGTGCACAGCATTGAGCTGGCACACGCGCTGCACGATCTGGGTCATCAGGTCACGGTATTTGCACCCGCGCTGCCCGGCCAGCAGTTTTTCCGCCCGCTGCGCTGCGCCGCCTCCCTGGTGCCAGTGACGCACACGCCGCCTGAAATGGTGGACATGATTGCCAACCGCATCACGGCATTTGAGAGCCATATTGAGTCACTTCTGAAAACCGAGCGCTTTGATGTGTTGCATTGCCACGACGGCATGGGCGGCAACGCGCTGGCCAATCTGCAAGAGCGCGGCCTGATTGACGGTTTTGTTCGCACCGTGCATCACCTGGACAATTTCAGCCAGCCGCAAATCATGCACTGGCAGCGCCGCTCGGTGCAGCAGGCGCAGCAAGTGCTGTGTGTCAGCCGCCTATGGCAAGAAATTCTGGCGCGCGACCACGGTATCACCGCGCACGAGGTCAATAACGGCGTCGATGCGCAGCGCTACAGCAGTGCGCCGCAACCTGCCGACGCGGCGCTGGCCAAGCATCTGGGCATTACGCAAAACGGCCCCGTCATACTCAGCGTGGGCGGCGTGGAGCCGCGCAAAAACACGCTGCGCGTCTTGCAGGCCTTCATCCAGTTACGCCAGCAAATGCCGCAGTTGCAGTTGGTCATTGCAGGGGGTGCCAGCCTGCTCGACCATTCGTCTTATGCGCGTGAATTCAACACCGTACTGAAAGCCACGGGCATCGGCTCCGGCCCTGGTCAACCCGTGTTGCTCACTGGCCCATTGCCCGACGCCGACATGCCCGCCCTATTTCGTCTGGCCAGTGTGGTGCTGATGCCGTCACTGAAAGAAGGCTTTGGCCTGGTGGTGCTGGAAGCGCTGTGCAGTGGCAGGCCGGTGGTGGTCTCGCGCATCGCGCCGTTCACCGGGTATTTGCAAGAAGGCGATGTCTGCTGGGCAGACCCGCACGATGTGGCGTCAATTGCCGTGGCCACTATGCGCGCCTTGTGCACTGCCGACCCCGCGCGTCTTGCCTGCAGCGCCGCCCGGCTGGCTAGCGAATTCAGTTGGCCACGCAGCGCAGCACGCCATGCCCGCATTTACCAACGGATGGAGCGCCAAACGTCCCCGCGGCCGGCTCTGCCCGCGACTGCCCCGCTCCTTCAGGAAACCGCCCCATGCCCGTAATGCATTTTCATGTGCGCTGGCCCGACCAGAGCACCACGCGCTGTTACTCGCCTTCTCTGGTTATCAAAGACTTTCTGGTGGTTGGCCAAAGCTATCCGCTGGATGATTTTGTGCAACGCTCGCGCGATGCGCTGGAAATTGCCTCCGAGCGGGTGCGCGCAAAGTACGGCTTTGCCTGCTCTGCCGCGATGGGCCAGTTAGCCGAGATTGAAGCGCTGGCGCAGCGCCAGCAAAAGCTAGCCAACGGCAGCCAAGAGCTGCAAGTGCAAGTGACGGCTTTCGACTGAAATTCACGCAAACCTTGGATCAATCGCATGAGCCGAATCAACCCCGAGACCACCCATTACAGCGTCATCATTGTTGGCGGCGGCCAGTCGGGTCTGTCGCTGTCTTACTACCTGAGCGAGCGCGGCATTGACCACCTTGTGCTGGAAAAGCGCAGCCAGGCCCACAGTTGGCGCACCCAGCGCTGGGACTCTTTTTGCCTGGTCACGCCCAACTGGCAATGCGATTTGCCGGGCTACCCATATCAAGGCAGCGACCCGCACGGCTTCATGGTGAAAAGCCAAATTAACGAGTGGCTGGCAGGCTTTATTGCGCATGTGGGCGCGCCAGTGCTGGAGTCCTGCGCAGTAGAAAAAGTCTTGCGCCAAACAGACGGCATCTACAGCGTGCAAACCACGCGCGGCCATTTCACGGCGGGCCAAGTGGTCATAGCCTCGGGCGGCTACCACAAGCCGATCGTGCCGCGCTTGGCCGAGCGGCTGCCGCCGGGCATGATGCAAATCCACTCCGCCGAGTACCGCAATCCGGCGCAAATGCCCGATGGCAAAGTGCTGGTGGTGGGCTGCGGCCAATCGGGCTCGCAACTGGCTGAAGACCTGCACCTGGCCGGCCGCCAAGTGGTGGTAGCCACTGGCGACGCGCCGCGCTGCGCACGCTTTTACCGCGGCAAAGATGTGGTCGACTGGCTGGCCGATATGAACTACTACGACATGCCGGTGACCGACCACCCGCTGCGCGAAGGCGTGCGTGACAACACCAACCATTACGTTACCGGGCGCGATGGAGGGCGCGACATCGACCTGCGCCAGTTTGCACTGGAAGGCATGGAACTCTACGGCCTGTTGACAGCCTTGGAAGACGGCGTGCTGCACTTCAAGCCCGACCTGAAAAACAACCTGGACCACGCGGATAACATCTACAACGGCATCAATGCCAGCATCGACAAATTCATCGAAAAAAACAACATCTCAGCGCCGCCACCAAGCCGCTACACACCGGTCTGGGAGCCGCCAGAAGAGCGCACCCGCCTCGGCCTTAAAGACGCCGGCATCAACAGCGTGATCTGGTGTATCGGCTTTGCACCGGACTTCATGTACGTGGACGCGCCGGTGTTCAACGGCCGCGGCGAGCCGGTGCACCTGCGCGGCGTCACGCACGTGCCTGGCCTGTACTTTTTGGGCCTGCCCTGGCTGCACACCTGGGGCAGCGGGCGCTTCTCGGGCGTGGCGCGCGACGCGCTGTACCTGGCCGAGCAAATCAAAGCGCAGCACTTGCAAGCCCAAATCCCCACCCGCCGCTACGACGCGTTGGAAATGATTGCAGCCATGGCCACTTGAATTCAAAGATTGGCAGCGCAGCAGACTCCTGAATTCATAGCTACTTACATAAGCTGCTATTGGGCTGACGGCACAAATCACCCTAAAATGGCCGCTTGGCGCGGCTTTGGCGTGCCAGCCAAGCCGCCAATCGCCCGTTTTGAAGAAAAACAGGCCGTTTTCAGATGCCATTAAGGGCTTTTATTAAACACTGATGTGCGGGTAGCGCTATGGTTTTTTACTATTAAAAACAGAGCAATTTACCCATTGATTGCCCTGGCAAGCTGCCCTACAACTGCGCAATGGTTTCCAGCACGCCCGCCAGCGCCAGCCCATAAGCGGCCAGCAGCGCCCGGCCTTTTTCTGCACTGGCTTGGCGGGTGTCGCCTGCGGCGCCTTGCAGATTCAAATCCTGCGTTGCCCAGGCCAGCTTGACGCCGTTGGCTGCCAGCAGCGGGTGCGCGGCATGACGCGACTGGCTGGCCGAGGCAAAGTTTTGCAACGCCGCCGGGCGCACCAAGTGCGGTGCCAGCGCCAGCATCAGCGCGGTTTCCAGCGCACCGGCATGCGCGCCAAAACGCAGCTCTTCGGGCGTGAATAGCGCCTGCAACTCGGGTGGTAGCGCGAGTTGAAAGGTATTCATCAGCCAAATCTGTAAACCGCAGCGTGCGCGCAACTCGCGGCCCACAATGTCCATCGACGACACATTGCCGCCATGCGAATTAAGCAGCACCAGTTTGCGCACGCCCACGCCCGCCACGCATTCGCCCAGCGCCAGCCAGCTGTGCAACAGCGCTTCAAACGGCAGGGTCAGCGTGCCTGGAAAGGCAATGTGCTCCACGCTGCGGCCCACGTTTTGGGGCGGCAGGAACAGCGCGGGCACCTGCGTGGGCAGGTGCACCAGCGCAGCGGCAATGATGCCGTCAAGCAAGAGGCTGTCTACGCCCAAAGGCAGGTGCGGACCGTGCTGCTCGGTAGCGGCCAGCGGGAGCACGGCCAGCAGTTGCGAAGCCGCACCGCTTTCTTGCAGCTGTGTAAAGTCGGTGGTGGTCAGTTCGGCCCACCAGCGCGAGGGCAAACCAATACCGGTTGCAGGGGTTGTAGCCATGCGCTATCTTAGTGGCTGATTGGGCGGGTGATGCAGCTTGGTTGTGCACGCCAGTCCACGCGCTGCTAGTAGGCGCTAACCTGTGGAACTTCCCTGCGATGCACGCCCTCTCATACAGGCTTATGCTGTACGCCATGAATTTCCCCAAACTTCGCCGCCATCTGCAAACCGCTATTGCTTTCTTAGTGGTGATTGCGACTTTTGCCGCGTCTGCGTGGGCGCAAAACCAGCCTAAAAGCGTAGTTACCAGCGAGCGCGTGCGCGCCGAGCTGATGGCGTACGCACCGCAAGGCGTGGGCATTGGCCAAACCGTGTGGGTAGGCTTGCAATTGCGGCACATTCCCGAGTGGCACACCTACTGGAAAAATTCCGGCGACTCCGGCCTGCCCACGCAGCTGCAATGGACATTGCCCGCCGGCGTGGTGGCGGGCGAGATTGCCTGGCCGGTCCCCAAGAAAATCCCCATTGGTGCGCTGGCCAATTACGGCTATGAAGGCACGCTACTGCTGCCGGTGCCGCTGACCATCACTGCCGACTACAAGGCACCGCTGCTCGGTGGCGACTTGCCCATCAAGCTCAACGCCAACTGGCTGGTATGCAAGCTGGAATGCATTCCTGAAGAAGGCGAATTTGCCCTGCGCTTGCCCACACAGGGCTCGTATGGCATCAATACCGCCGCTTTTGAGACAGCGTTTGCCGCGCAGCCCAAAGCCGTTGCGGGCGAGAGCAAGGTAGTGCTGTCGCCCAAGTCCATTCAAATCAGCGTGGCGGGTCTGCCCGCTTCGGCGCAAGGCAAACCGCTGGAATTTTTTCCCGAAACCGCCGAGGTCATTGAAACCGGCGCGGCCTTTACCCAAAGCTGGCAAGGCGCGGTTTGGACAGCGCAAGTCCCGCTGGCCGCGCAACGCAGCAACAGCCCCGGCGTCATGCCCGTTGTGCTGGCGCTTAAAAATGATGGCAGCTCAGCAGGCTATGCCGGTGCCTGGCGCAGCGAGGCTAAAGTGGAAGGCGACTGGCCCGCTGTGGGCGCAGTAGGTGGCATCTCGCCGGCGCTTGCCGAGGCACTTAAAACCAACAACAACGCGGTCACCTCACAAAGTCTGCCCGCTGGGGCAGGCAGTAGCGGGGGCGCAGGCCTGTCGCTCGTGGCGGCCTTGTTTGGCGCGCTGGTCGGCGGGCTGATTCTGAACCTGATGCCCTGCGTGTTCCCGGTGCTGGCCATCAAGGTGCTGGGCTTTGCGCAGCACGGCGCCGACCGGCGCGCTCACCGCATCAGCGGGCTGGCCTACACCGCCGGAGTGGTGCTGTCATTCTTGGCACTGGGCGCGCTGATGCTGGCCTTGCGCGCTGCGGGCGAGCAGCTCGGCTGGGGCTTTCAGTTGCAGTCGCCCTGGGTGGTGGCGGCGCTGGCAGCGCTGTTTGCCGTGCTGGGCCTGAATCTCGCAGGCTTGTTTGAATTTGGCCAGTTTGTACCCAGCCGCTTGGCCACCTTGCAGGCCAAGAACCCGGCGCTGGACGCGGGTTTGTCGGGCGTGCTGGCGGTGGCGGTGGCCTCGCCTTGCACAGCACCGTTCATGGGCGCATCGCTCGGGCTGGCGGTGGCACTGCCGCCGTTGCAAGCGCTTTTGGTGTTTGCCTTTTTGGGCTTGGGCATGGCTTTGCCTTACCTGGCTGCCAGCCTGATTCCGGCCATTGCCCGCGCGCTGCCACGGCCTGGCGCCTGGATGGACACCTTCCGCAAGTTCATGGCGTTTCCGATGTTTGCCACCGTGGCCTGGCTGGTCTGGGTGTTGGGCCAGCAAAGCGGCATTGACGGCGCGGCCACTTTACTGGTGCTGCTGGTGCTGCTGGCCATGGGGCTGTGGGCTGCCACGCTGGCTGGCCGCGCACGCGCCGTGGTAGCCGCTTTTTCCGTCGCGTCGCTGGCCTTTGTGGTGTATGCCATTGGCCCTAACCTCACCAAGCCGCTGGATGCCGCTGCGGGCGTTTCAGCCAGCGCCGCCGCCAGCGGCTGGCAAGCCTGGGAGCCGGGCCGGGTAGACCAGCTGCTGGCCAGCAACCAAAGCGTGTTTGTGGATTTCACCGCCGCATGGTGCGTGACCTGCCAGTACAACAAGAAAACCACCTTGGCAGACGCCAACGTCATGAAAGATTTCGCCGACCGCAAAGTGGTGCTGTTACGCGCCGACTGGACGCGCCGCGACCCGGCCATTACCGCCGCGTTGGGCCAGCTGGGCAGAAACGGCGTGCCGGTGTATGTGTTTTACAAAAACGGCCAGCCGCCGCAAGTGTTGTCCGAGATTTTGAGTGTTCCCGAAGTGCGCAGCGCCATTGCCAAACTTTAGTTGACCTATGCTGCCACGCTGTTGTGTTGTCCTGTGTTCCACTTTCTTTGAAGGAAATTCACCATGTTGCGTCGCTCCCTGATTCAGTCTTCTTTTCTTGCCGTCAGCGCCAGTTCGCTGCTGCTGACTGCTGGCCTGGCGCAAGCCGCCGCCACCGTGGGCCAGGCTGCGCCCGATTTCACTGCCACTGACCTGAACGGAAAAACCGTCAAGCTCAGCGACTTCAAGGGCAAGCACGTGGTGCTGGAATGGGTCAATCCCAACTGCCCGTTTGTCAAGAAACACTACAACTCAGACAACATGCAGTCGGTGCAAAAAGACGCTGTGGCCAAGGGCGTGGTCTGGCTGGCCATTAACTCCACCGAAAAGCAAAGCCAGGACTACATGACGCCTGCACAACTGTCCGCCTGGGCCAAGGAAAAAGCCAGCCCCATGACGGCCATGCTGATGGACGAGGAAGGCACGATTGGCAAGAACTACGGTGCCCGCACCACGCCGCACATGTACATCGTCAATCCGCAAGGCACGCTGGTGTACGCTGGCGGCATTGACAGCATTCCGTCGGGGCGCGTGGAAGACATTAAAACCGCCACCAATTATGTCAAGCAAGGCCTGGGTGAAGCCCTGGGCGGCAAACCGCTGTCGGTAGCCACCAGCGCGCCGTATGGCTGCACCGTCAAGTACAAAAGCTAAAGACATTGCGCTTGGCGCTGCATGAAAACCCGGGCCTGCCCGGGTTTTTTTATTGCGTTTTTTGGGCAACGTCGCCAGATTAAACTTTGTCCATGCGCATGGATCCTGCACTACTGGCATTTTTGGAACACCAGTTGGTACAGTTTCCACGCCCGCGCGACCCCAACCATTTCACTGCCCACCAGCAGCGCTTTGAAACGTTGCAAACAGCCACGCCCCAAGAGGCTGCGGGTGGCTGAGACAATACGCCCATGACCCCAGTTCCCGCCCCCCAAGACACCGCCGCCCTGAGCATCAGCGCGCACCTGCAAAACGACACCTTCTTGCGCGCCTGCTTTCGCCAGGCTACGCCGCACACCCCCGTGTGGCTGATGCGCCAGGCAGGACGTTACCTGCCCGAGTACTGCGCTACCCGCGCCAAGGCTGGCAGCTTCATGGGCCTGGCCACCAATGCCGACTTTGCCACCGAGGTCACCCTGCAGCCGCTGGCGCGCTACCCGCTGGATGCCGCCATTTTGTTCAGCGATATCCTGACGGTACCCGACGCCATGGGCCTGGGCCTGTCGTTTGCGCAGGGCGAGGGCCCGCGTTTTGCCCACCCTGTACGTGATGAAGCCGCGGTGGCCAAGCTGCAAGTGCCCGACATGGCCAAGCTGCGCTATGTGTTTGACGCGGTGCGTTCGATTCGCAAGGCACTGGCAACCACCGACAGCCAAGGCCGCAGCGTTGGCAAAGTACCGCTAATCGGCTTTTCCGGCAGCCCCTGGACGCTGGCCTGCTACATGGTTGAAGGTGCGGGCAGCGACGACTACCGCCTGGTCAAAACCATGCTCTACCAGCGCCCCGACCTGATGCACCAGATGCTGGCCATCAACGCCGACGCCGTGGCGCAGTACCTGAATGCGCAAATCGAGGCCGGTGTCCAGGCGGTGATGCTCTTTGACAGCTGGGGCGGCGTACTGGCTGACGGCGCTTTCCAGCAGTTCAGCCTGGCCTACACCCGGCGCGTGCTGGCGCAGCTGCACCGCGCGCATGACGGGGTGCGCATTCCCCGCCTGGTATTCACCAAGGGCGGCGGCCTGTGGCTGGAGCAAATGGCCGCGCTCGATTGCGAGGTGTTGGGCTTGGACTGGACGGTCAACCTGGGGCAGGCGCGTGCCCGCGTGGGTGGCGAGGGCGCGGTAGGCAAGGCCCTGCAAGGCAATATCGACCCCAATGTGCTGTTTGCCAGCGCACCACAAATTGAGGCCGAAGTAGCCAAGGTGCTGGAGAGCTTTGGCTTACCGCACACCGGCTCAGGCTTTGGCCCCACGCACATCTTCAACCTGGGCCACGGCATCAGCCAGTACACGCCACCTGCACATGTGGCGGTTTTGGTGGAAGCGGTGCACCGTTATTCAGGCGTTATGCGACAGCGTTGATCCAAATCCACCGGGATTTTCAATCCGGGTATTTACTTACTGCCTGAACCTTGGCGACTTGGATATTTTTTACGGCGGCACTTGACTTATGCACAAATATCTACTTGCGGTGGATAGTGAGGCTTGCATCGGCCGACTTTTACTATCAAAGCTGTAGCTAAGCTAACTTATTGATTTTATTAAAGTTAATCAAATGCCTTTTTTAGCGGCATTCCAATGAATCCCAGCGTTTACGTGGCTTTGCGCAGTGCCGAGGCAAACTATCAACAAAGTTATCCACAGAATTGCTGAATCGCTGTTGATGTGCTTCAAAATCAACTACTTAAACTGTATTTACGTACTTTTACTTGAATATCTTAGGCCAAAATGCATTTCAATCCACGCAGCCTCTACAGGTCGTGGTGGACACCCCTGCCCATAGCGGGTTGCACGGGCCTCTTTCCTATTTAAGTGAGTTCCCACTTGCACCGGGAAGCCTAGTGCATGTGCCCTTGGGCAAGCGGCTGACCCTGGGCGTGGTCTGGGACTCTCCAAATGAACTCGGAGCACTGCCGGCTGGCACTGCGCTCAGGCCCATTTTGAGCACGCTGGCGGCCTTGCCAGCGCTATCCAAGAATTGGCGACAATTGGTAACTTTCGCGGCTAATTATTACCAACGCTCGCTGGGTGAAGTGGCTTTGGCAGCATTGCCGCCGCAGTTGCGCGGGCTTAGCCCGGTGCAGCTGGCGCGTCGTCTCAAACCTAAACCCGTTAGACCGCTTGAAACTCCAACCACCGCAAGCAGCGCAACCGAGCCGCCACCCACGCCAAGTTCGCAGCAATCCCTGGCATTGACCCAAATTGCCAATGAGCCCGGGCCCTTTTTGTTATTTGGCGCTACGGGCAGTGGCAAAACCGAGGTTTATCTCCAGGCCGTGCAGACCGCACTGCAAGAGCACGCCACCAGCCAGGTCCTGGTGATGGTGCCCGAGATCAACCTCACACCCCAATTGCTGGCACGCTTTGAGGCGCGCTTTGGCACAGCGGCGGTGGCTACTTTGCACAGCGGGCTGACACCCGCGCAGCGCCTGACCCACTGGCTTGCGGCACACACTGGCGCGGCGCGCATTGTGCTGGGCACACGCATGGCCGTCTTTGCCTCGCTGCCTCAGTTGCGGCTGATCGTGGTGGATGAAGAGCACGACGCCAGCTACAAGCAGCAAGAAGGCGCGCGTTACTCCGCCCGTGATCTGGCCATCTACCGCGGTCGGCTCGAAGGTGCCAAAGTGATTTTGGGTTCAGCCACGCCCTCATTGGAGAGCTGGCACGCTAGCCGCCCGGCCCCAGACGGTGGACGTTACCTGCGGCTTCTAATGCCCACACGCATGGGGCGCGTAGCAACTCACACCGGTGGCACAGTAGTGCAGCCGACCAGCGCCGAAAGCGTGGGCAGTGACCATGGTTTTGCCCAGGTGCGCCTGGTAGATATGAAACAGCAACCGCCCCGCACCCGTCTGGCCGCGCCACTGCTGGACGCCATTGCCCATCGCATTGCAGCGGGCGAACAATCGCTGGTGCTGTTGAACCGACGGGGCTACGCGCCAGTGCTGGCCTGTCATAGCTGTGGCTGGAAAAGCCAGTGCCCGCACTGCAGCGCCTACCGCGTGTTTCACAAGCTGGGGCGCACGCTACGCTGCCACCATTGCGGCTTCACAGAGCGCGTGCCGCGTGCCTGCCCCGGCTGCGGCAACCCAGACATTGCCATGCTGGGCCACGGCACCGAGCAGCTGGAAGAGCACCTGAGTGAATGGCTGGCCAAATTGCGCCGGCCAGACGGCCACCCAGTACATCTGGCCCGTATTGACGCCGACTCCACCCGCCGCGCAGGCAACCTGGCCACCCAACTGACCCAAGTGCACAGCGGTGCAGTCGATGTGCTGGTGGGCACGCAGATGATTGCCAAGGGCCACGACTTTCGCCGCGTCACGCTGGTGGCCTGCATCGAGGCCGACAGCGCGCTGTTCTCCAGCGATTTCCGTGCGCCAGAGCGCCTCTTCAGCCTGCTTCTGCAAGCCGGGGGCCGGGCCGGGCGCGATGCCAGTCTGGCCAGCAGCCCCGAAATGTGGATCCAGACCTACCACCCGCAGCACCCGCTGTTTGATGCGCTCAAGCGCCACGACTATCCCGGTTTTGCACAACAGCAACTGGCCGAGCGCCAGGCCGCCGGTCTGCCGCCATTTGCCTTTCAGGCGTTGCTGCGCGCCGATGCGCGCACGCAGGAAGTGGCGCAAGGTTTTTTGCAAGCCGTGCACGACGGCGTCAGCGCAGCCGGGCTGGACCCACAAATCACCTCGCGCGTCACCCTCTACCCCGCGGTGCCGCTGGCCATGGCACGGGTGGCGAATGTTGAGCGCGCGCAATTGCTGGTGGAATCCCCCTCGCGCGCCGCGCTGCAAGAATTTCTGCGCCAGTGGCAGCCGCTGCTGCATGCGTTGCGCCAGCAACCGGCAGGCAAAGGCTTGATCCGCTGGGCGGTGGATGTGGATCCGCAGGCAATTTAATTTCAGAAACTACTGGAGACCTGTTTCAAGCCGGCTTGTGATGTATCGGGGCTAACGCTGAATTGCCGCATGGACCTATGCAATGACTGGTTACACGGACCTGGAAATGGAGGCCGCAATGTGTCGCGACGCACATCTAAACACGCGTCCATCTTTCAAGATGCGAAGTGCGCAATGAGCGAAATGACTTGCTCGTCTTTCATCTTTCGGTTTACCCCAAATCGAAATGGAACGCCCCGGGAGTTACGGCATGAATACTTTTTTTCCTTCGATCAATTTTTACCAACTGGCTATGAAAATGAGCCTTGACATGAATAACACCATGCTCTTGAATGCGCAGCGGCTCAGGCGCTGCCAGCTGGAGCACATTGAAGCAGCACTTACCGCCAGCAGCAAGGTAAACAACCAGCTCGGTTCGGCTAAAGACCAACAGCAATGGCAAACCATTTGCTCGGAACAGTTGCGTGGCAATAACGAGTGCGCTGCTGCCTACTGGAACAGCGTGACGCATGTGCTGGGACAGAATCAGAACGAGTTCGCTACCGCCTGTGCGACGCAAATTCAAGCGCTGTTTAATGACATGAAGCAGCCACATAGCGGCCCAACTGTGATGCCAGAAACCATCACAAACGCGTTGAGAATGATGACGGACCTGAGCATGGCCGCCCTACGCTATGGCCCACCGCACGACGCTGAAGATCTCGAGAGCACGCCCAATCTACACAATGGCCACGATAAACCCGCCAAGCGGCGCAACCACGGCGTGCATGCCTGAAGCATTGGCCAAGCGCGCCCGTGCAACGCACCTTGACGAGAAAATACTTCAGGTTAGAGTTTCTAAGCAGCTGCTCGGGCGATTCGGTTAAACCTTCGCCCGCGCCGCCGCCAGCTGCTGCTCTAGCTGTTTCACCAGTGCACGGGCCTCATCGCCCTCGGGAATCGGCCGGCCGCTGTCGCGCCAGTCAATCGCGCTTTTAAAACCCTCGACCTGCGCCTGCCGCCGAAACCACATGCCCTCGGGGTTGTGGCGGGTGATGCCGTCGAACACGGTGGCAAACATTTGCGTCTGCTCCAGCCCCATTGCCAGCCATACCTGGTTGATGACCAGCTTGTGCATCATGAGCTGCGATTTGGGTACCCCAGCGATGCGCTCGGCCAGCGCGTTGGTGGCACTGTCCAGCTCAGCCGCAGGCACAGCCATATTGGCCAGCCCCCATTCGGCAGCTTGGCTGCCCGTGATGGTGTCGCCCGTGAACATGAGTTGCTTGGCGCGCATGGCGCCCAGCCGGTAAGTCCACATTGCCGTGGTGGGGCAGCCCCAGACGCGCGTGGGCATGTAGCCAATCTTGGCGTCGTCCTCCATCACCAGCAAGTCGCAGCACAGCGCAATGTCGCTGCCGCCGGCCACGGCGTAGCCCTGCACCTTGGCAATGGTGGGCTTGCTGCAACGCCACAGCGACATGAATTCCTCGGTATGGCGCTTCATCAGCGCGTAGTCGACCATCGGGTCCCACGGCGTTTTTTCCTGGCGGCAAGGGTGGTCGGCGGTGATGTTGGCGGGATCTATGCCTTCAGCGTATTCGTTCAGGTCATAACCGGCGCAAAAGGCCCGGCCTTCGCCCTCGACCACGATCACATGCACGGCGTCTTGCGCCTCGGCCCATTCGACGGCCTGGCGAATATCGCGCGGCATGGTGCTGCTGATGGCGTTGAGTTTTTCGGGGCGGTTCAGGCGCAGCCGGGCGATGCGTGGCTGGCGGGCATCCTGCGCCACGGTGACGGTGTGAAAGTCGGGCATGGGGTCTCCTGGTCGATGCGCAAGTCCATGGCTTGCAAAGCTCCACTATAGAAAATCCAGGCATCACTGCCTGTCGTAACAACGACATGGC
>JAKFVA010000026.1 GCA_021732385.1 Burkholderiales bacterium
TTGACTACATTGAGGGTTTTTACAATCGAGTCCGCAGGCACAGTCATCTTGACCAAATGAGTCCGCTTGCGTTCGAGCAACTTCAAACCGGAAGTTGATTTATGTCTACGAAAACGGGTGAAGTCCACAGTGAGGGTCCCGAGTCGCTTCAGTTCTTCTAGCTTGCTGGGAAAGTTGTTTCTCCCAGACGTTTGACCTGAAACCCAGACGTCTAATACGGAGCGAATTCCCATTAGGGCCATAGCATACATTCCACCGTCAAGCGCAGCGTAGACCTCCTGTAAGAGAATCCGTTGATTCTGTTCAATCTGGCTTAGCCACTGTGGAGAACGGCGACATTCAGGAGGAGGGAACAGACTTGCGGGACTGCAGTCGTTCTCGGAGTTCCACATTACAACCTGCAGTCGACCTTGCCCACACACTTGGCATTGCAAAAGCGTGTATGTCTCTGCGAAGTAAATCTTTGTTTGAAAAGTTTCATCAAAGGCAAGGTCGGTCTTCTTGCACTCGCCGCGCTGTACGTGATAAGTCTCTGCGTGACAGCGATTGCAGTGCAAGGAGACGGTGGAAGACGTATCGATGGTGTTCATGAGGCTCAACGTGAAAGCTGCAGCGGGCGGCAAAGCCGTCCGC
Source organism: Burkholderiales bacterium (assembly GCA_021732385.1). Taxonomy (GTDB): domain Bacteria; phylum Pseudomonadota; class Gammaproteobacteria; order Burkholderiales; family Burkholderiaceae_C; genus JAKFVA01. The sequence continues at coordinate 634 of JAKFVA010000026.1, forward strand.
TGCAGCGACATATTAGGCCACGCCTGAATAGCTTCCGGACGGCTGTCTACTCTTTTGCCGGAGGTTTTTCGTCAGGTGCTAAATTCCCAAGGTTACGAATGCTTGGAGCGACCTTTTTCAGCTCCTGAAGCAGCTTCGACTCGTCCACACGCCATACTGTCCCGTCGCTAAGGCGAACACGCCGCACATAGGCGATACCGGTAAATACATCCTCATCGCGAAAACTGATTGAACCGTCGGAGCTGCTCTGACCGGGTTGTAGAGGCGACCAGTTTACGCTGTTGGTGCCTTGTACGATAAAACGACTGCCGATTAGCCGCTCATCAAAGGCATCGTACTTCAGCATCACAATTTCAAGTGCAATGATTGGCTGCTGCGATGTACTCTTCCATGAATAGTGAGCCATGAAACGCGTTTCGGTCGACAGACCGCGCCCTCTATCTCGGTCTGCATTCGCAAACGAGAAGTTTGTAATTTCTACATGAGGTGAAAGGTTAACCGTGTACGCCTTGCGGTCCTCATAATTCTGTGCTGCTCCGGCTACACTAACGAACGTCGCGATAACGGCGGCTAAAAATATCTTTTTCATCATTTCTCCGTAAATGTATTTCGGTTTTAAGTTAGCGAAACTAGCTGTGGAGCCCAACGTAATGTAGACCGCAACTTTTTGCGGCATAAACTAGCAAATCGGGAGCCAAAAATCACTGCTGACTTATGGCAACAGTGCGCAGGCCGCTCCCATAAAGCCAGCGACAAACCCCGCAACCCGGCATCGGCTTGGTTCGTGCGCATATATTGACCTGCGGACTTCCTAGCCACAACTCTACGCGATGCGGACTCGTCGCGGTCAGCTTGTCTGCTACACCCCACGCCCCCGATCCGCCTTGAACTGCGCCACAAACGCGCCATAGCGCCCCGCGTCCAGCGCATCACGAATCTCTTGCATCAAGTTTTGGTAATAGTGCAGGTTGTGGATGCTGGCCAGCATGGGGCCGAGCATTTCGCCGCAGCGGTCAAGGTGGTGCAGGTAAGCGCGTGAAAAACCGCCTGAACTTGAGCTGCCGCTGGCCGCAGTGTGGATTGTGCGGTTGCCATTGCCGCCGCCCGTGCTAGCAGACGCTGGCGTGCCTTGGCAGGCATAGCAGGTACACGTCATGTCAATCGGCCCCTCGTCGGTTTTGTGCCGCGCATTGCGGATTTTCAAATCACCAAAGCGCGTGAACATATGGCCGTTGCGGGCGTTGCGGGTGGGCATGACGCAATCAAACATGTCGATGCCATGCGCCACGCCTTCCACCAAATCCTCCGGCGTGCCGACGCCCATCAAATAGTGTGGCTTGTGCGCGGGCAGCCGCGGCCCGGTATGGGCCAAGATGCGCTGCATGTCGGCTTTGGGCTCGCCCACACTCAGGCCGCCGATAGCGATGCCGGGCAAGTCCAGCGCTTCCAGCCCTGCCAGCGATTCATCACGCAGCGCCTCAAACATGCCGCCTTGCACGATACCAAACAGCGCGTTGGGGTTGGACTTGTGCGATTGCAGCCGCGCAAATTCATCCTTGCAGCGCGCCGCCCAGCGCAGGCTGAGTTCCATGGATACGCGGGTTTCGCGCTCGGTGGTGACCACGCCAGCGGTTTCATACGGCGTGCATTCGTCAAACTGCATGGCCACGTCGGCGTTCAGCACGGTCTGGATTTGCATGGAAATTTCGGGCGTCAAGAACAGCTTGTCGCCATTCACGGGCGAGGCGAATTTGACGCCTTCCTCGCTAATTTTGCGCATCTCGCCCAGGCTCCACACCTGAAAGCCGCCGCTGTCAGTCAGTATGGGTTTGTGCCAGCCCTCAAAGCGGTGCAAGCCACCAAACTGCTGCAAAACTTCTAATCCTGGCCGCAGCCAGAGGTGAAACGTGTTGCCCAGAATAATTTGCGCACCCATCTCGGTAAGCGACCTGGGCATTACGCCCTTGACCGTGCCGTAAGTGCCCACTGGCATGAAAACCGGCGTCTCTATTACGCCGTGGTTGAGCGTGAGGCGGCCGCGCCGGGCGTGGCTGGCGGGGTCGGTGGCGAGGAGTTGAAAGGTCAGCATGGTGATTGCGTAAAGTCGGATAATTGTAAATGCTTGGTATTGGAGAATGCTTTACTTTTGGAATTCCTTTACTATTGGCCTTACTTGGCAAGCAAAAGGGGGGTTTTATGCAAGCCGTTATGCAAACAGAGTCCATAGTTTCCAGCAAAGGGCAGGTCACCTTGCCTGCCGCCATGCGCGCCAAACTGGGCATCAAACCTGGCTCGCACATTCAGTTTGAGCTGCGTGAAAATGAATTGGTGATTAAACCCGAGCTGCCCATGAGCGCCTACCGGGGCCTATTGAAGGGCTACGACTTGGGCGATATTGAGCCCGAGAAAGAACCCGATCGGGAGTTTGAATGAATCTGGTGGATTCATCGGGCTGGATTGAATACCTGACGGACAGCCCGCGCGCCGATTTGTTTGAACTGCCGATCATTGAGCGCAGTTTGTTGCTGGTGCCCACCATCGCCCTGTTTGAAGTACACAAAATCCTGAGCCGCAACCTGCCCGCTGATTTGGTGGATAAGGCGCTCAATGTGATGCGCCTGGGCAAGGTCCTGGACTTCACCGATGCCCGCGCAATAGCCGCCGCCAAAATTTCGCGTCAACACAAGCTGGCCCTGGCGGATGCCGCCATGTACAGCATGGCGCTCGAATATAACGCCACGTTTTGGACACAAGACGCGGATTACGGTGGCTTGCCCGGCGTGCGCTATTTCGCCAAGCCCGCACCGCCACCCGTAGCCGCATCCAAAGCCGGTTGAGATGGCCGTGCAGCCGCAGGCTGGCGCGCCAGCAGCATCGCATCCCCGTAGCTAAAAAAGCGGTAGCGCTGCGCAATGGCGTGGCGGTACAGCGTCATGATGTGCGCATGCCCGGCAAAGGCGCTGACCAGCATCATCAAGCTGCTTTTGGGCAAATGAAAGTTGGTCACCAGCAAATCCACCACGCGAAATTCAAAACCGGGGCGGATGAAGATGGCGGTGTCGCCTTCTGCCAAACCCGTCAACGCGTGGCTCTCCAGCGTGCGCACGGTGGTTGTGCCCACCGCCACCACACGGCCACCGCGCGCCTTGCAATCGGCAATGGCCCGCAAGGTGGCGGCGGGAATCTGGTAGCGCTCAAAGTGCATTTGGTGGTCTTCAATTCGCTCCACCTTTACCGGCTGAAAAGTGCCTGCGCCCACATGCAGCGTAACGCTGGCGGTGCCCACGCCGCGTTCTTGCAGGGCGGCCAAAACACCGGCATCAAAGTGCAGCGCCGCCGTGGGTGCCGCCACGGCACCCGGGTGTTTGGCAAACACGGTCTGGTAGCGCGACTCGTCTTCAGCCGCATCGGCATGCGCAATATAGGGCGGCAGCGGCACATGGCCGTGCTGCGCCATGAGCGCATGTGCATCGCCCGACAAGCGCAAGTGAAACAGCGAGGCCTGCGCGGCGCTGGGCGTGGCCTCATGCAGCGCGGGCCAACGGCCCAGCAGCGTGGCGGTGAAGCCGCCCGCCATGTGCAGCACACTGCCCACCGGCGGTTTTTTGCTGACTTTCATGTGCGCGGCCACGCTGCCGTCAGCCAGCACCCGCTCAATCAGCAATTCCAGCTTGCCGCCGCTGGCTTTGCTGCCAAACAGCCGCGCCTTCACCACCTGGGTGTCGTTGAACACCAGCAAATCGCCCGCCTCCAAAAGGGCGGGCAAGTTGCTGAAAACGCGGTCTGCCAGCGCAGGGCTGCGCCCGTCTAGCAGGCGCGAGCTACTGCGCTCGGGTGCCGGGTGCTGGGCAATCAGGGCGGTTGGCAGGGTGTAGTCGAAATCACTGAGGCAATAAGCGCGCATGGGGGGCAATAAAGGTCGGTCGCAAGGCAGAATTGTCCTATGCCGTCAATTCCTGCTCCTGCCAAGCCAATTGCACTTGTTGCACCTGCTGCACCTGCACCAACGGCGTTGCAAAAAGCATTGCACAAGCTGGGGCTCAAGCGCGATATTGACCTGGCCCTGCACCTGCCGCTGCGCTACGAAGATGAAACCCGCATCACACGCCTGGCCGATGTGCGCCCTGGCGCAGGCGCTGCCGACAGCGTGCAGATTGAAGCCGTGGTCACCGATTGCCAGGTGATGTACCGCCCGCGCCGCCAACTGGTGGTGACGGTCGATGATGGTAGCGACGTTTGCGTATTGCGGTTTTTCAACTTCTACCCCTCGCAACAAAAAGCGCTGGCGGCCGGCCAGCGCATCCGCGCACGGGGTGAGCTCAAAGGCGGTTTTGCCGGCTGGCAAATGCTGCATCCCACCTGCCGCTCGGCCAGTGGCGCGCTGCCGCAAGCCCTGACACCGGTGTATTCCACAGTGGCCGGGCTGGCCCAGCCCACGCTGCGCCGCGTGGTGCTGGGTGCGCTGGAGCGGGTGGACTTGGCAGACACCTTGCCCGCCCTGGCGCTGGCTGAAAATTTGCCAGCGCCTTTGTGGCGTTTGCAGGAAGCGCTGTGGTTTTTGCATCACCCTAAACCCGATACCGCGCTGGACGAACTGCAAGACCGCAGCCACCCGGCCTGGCAGCGCCTGAAAGCCGAGGAATTGCTGGCTCAGCAACTGTCGCAATTGCAAGCCCGGCGCGCGCGCAATGCATTGCGTGCGCCCATGCTGGCAGCGCCTGCCGGGAAAGCAGGCTTGAAATCACAGGCGCAAGCGCATCAGCAAGTGCCCCAGCCAGCGCCGCTGCACGAGCGCCTGCTGGCCGCCTTGCCGTTTCAGCTCACCGCCGCGCAGCGCCGGGTGTGCGCCGAGATAGCCCATGACCTGGCGCGCCAGCAGCCCATGCACCGCTTGTTGCAAGGCGACGTGGGCTCTGGCAAAACCGTGGTGGCGGCGCTGGCGGCGGCACTGTGCATTCAGGCCGGCTACCAATGCGCGCTGATGGCACCCACTGAAATTTTGGCCCAGCAGCATTTTGGAAAATTGGTCGATTGGCTGGCGCCGCTGGGCGTACAAGTGGCCTGGCTGACTGGCAGCCAAAAAACCAAGCAGCGCCGCGAGATGCTGGCGCTGGTGGAGAGTGGCGAGGCGGGGTTGGTGATCGGCACCCACGCGGTGATTCAAGACAAAGTGCAGTTCAGCAATCTTGCGCTGGCCATTATTGACGAGCAGCACCGCTTTGGCGTGGCGCAGAGGTTGGCTTTGCGAGGCAAGGCGTCGCTGAGGCACTCGCGTCACGAAGGGGAACCCTCCCCCGGTCGGGGGAGGGCCGGGGAGGGGGTGAGCACGGAAAAACAGGGTGAGGCCGACGCGCAGCGCGAGCCTCACCTCCTGATGATGACCGCCACGCCGATTCCGCGCACGCTGGCCATGAGCTATTACGCCGACCTGGATGTGTCCACCATCGACGAGCTGCCGCCGGGCCGCACGCCGGTGGTCACCAAGCTGGTGAGCGATGCGCGGCGTGGCGAGGTGATTGAGCGCATTCGCACGCAAGTGGCGCAGGGGCGTCAGGTGTACTGGGTTTGTCCGCTGATTGAAGAGAGCGAGGCGCTGGACTTGACCAATGCCACGCAAACTCATGCGCAATTGTCGGCAGAGCTGGCAGGCGTCAGCATTGGCCTGCTGCATTCGCGCATGCCTACGGCAGAAAAAAAGGCGGTGATGGCGCTTTTTACCAGCGGCGCGATGGCGGTGCTGGTCAGCACCACGGTCATTGAGGTGGGCGTTGACGTACCCAAGGCCAGCCTGATGGTAATTGAGCATGCCGAGCGCTTTGGCCTATCGCAATTGCACCAGTTGCGCGGGCGGGTCGGGCGCGGCGCGGCGGCGTCGGCCTGCGTGCTGCTGTATTCCACCGGGGACGCCAGCCGCCTGGGCGACACAGCCCGCGCCCGCCTGAAAACCATGGTGGAAACCACTGACGGCTTTGAAGTGGCCCGGCGCGATTTGCAAATTCGTGGCCCAGGTGAATTTTTAGGCGCTCGCCAGTCGGGCGACGCGCTGCTGCGCTTTGCTGATTTGCAAACCGATAGCGCATGGCTTGAATGGGCGCGTGCCCTGGCCCCGCAAATGCTGGACGCCGAGCCCGTCATGGCGCAAAAACACCTGGATCGCTGGCTGGGCACCAAGGCGGCCTATTTGAAAGCTTGAACAGTGCCAGCACTGCCTGAATGCCGTTTTTTGGATTCCCAGGCCATTTTTTGAGCATCAAATAGGGCTAAGACGCAATATTGACGAGCGGGTAACGCTATCATTTTTTACTATACTTTTTATAGTGTCTGGTTTGCCGGCTTGCTTTGGGGTGGCTGGACTGACGGCACAATCCCGGCATGACCTTGACCGAGCTGAAATACATTGTGGCTGTTGCCAGGGAAAAACACTTTGGCAAGGCGGCTGATGCCTGCCATGTGTCGCAGCCCACTCTGAGTGTGGCAATCAAGAAACTCGAAGAAGAGCTGGATTGCAAGCTGTTTGAGCGCAGCGCCACCGAGGTGGCCGTGACGCCGCTGGGCGACGAAATCGTGCGGCAAGCGCAAAGCGTACTGGAGCAGGCCGCCCAAATACGCGAGATTGCCAAGCGCGGCAAAGACCCGCTGGCCGGGCCGCTGCGGCTGGGCGTGATCTACACCATTGCGCCGTATTTGTTGCCCGATCTGGTGCGCCAGGTGATTGCCCGCTCGCCGCAAATGCCGCTGGTGCTGCAAGAAAACTTCACCGTCAAACTGCTCGACATGCTGCGCACTGGCGAGATTGATTGTGCGATCTTGGCGGAGCCTTTCCCTGACACCGGGCTGGCTGTGGCACCTTTGTACGACGAACCCTTTATGGTGGTGGTGCCGCACGGCCACGCGTTGGCGCAGCAGTCATCGGTCAGTGCCGAAACCATCAAAAAAGAGACTTTGCTGCTGCTGGGCAACGGCCATTGCTTTCGCGACCACGTGCTCGAGGTCTGCCCCGAATTTGCGCGGTTTTCGTCTGACGCCGAGGGCATACGCAAGAGCTTTGAAGGCTCGTCGCTGGAGACCATTCAGCACATGGTGGCCGCTGGCATGGGCATTACGCTGGTGCCGCGCCTGGCGGTGCCAGCACAGGCACTTGCTGCCGGTGCCAAGCGCAGAAAAAATGACGCGGAACTGGTGTATTACCTGCCATTTGACGGCGATGCGCCGACGCGCCGTGTCGTACTGGTCTGGCGGCGCAGCTTCACGCGCTACGAGGCCATTGCTGCTTTGCGAAACGCCATCTATGCCTGCGAGTTGCCAGGCGTGAAGCGCCTGTCTTGAAGGCTAGCCAGCAGCCGTGGCAATTTCCGTTTCAAATCGATTGCGCCTGTATTTGCAGCTCATCCGCTGGGACCGACCGGCTGGCTGGCTGCTGCTGTTGTGGCCAACCTTGAGCGCGCTGTGGCTGGCTTCGCACGGCTGGCCGGGCTGGCATTTGCTGGCGGTATTTACGCTGGGTACTGTGTTGATGCGCAGCGCCGGCTGCTGTATCAACGACGTGGCCGACCGTGACTTTGACAGGCACGTGGCGCGCACCGCGCAGCGCCCGGTGACCACTGGCGCGGTATGCCCCAAAGAGGCCCTGGCGCTAGGCGCACTGCTGGCATTGCTGGCCTTTGGCTTGGTGCTGACCACCAATACCACGACCGTGATTTGGTCTGTGGCCGCGCTGGCCGCCACGCTGGTCTACCCCTACACCAAGCGCTTTTTTGCCATGCCGCAGGCGGTGCTGGGGGTGGCCTTTAGCTTTGGTATCCCGATGGCGTTTGCCGCCGTGCAATCGCGTGTGCCCAGCCTGGCTTGGTGGCTGGTGCTGGGCAACCTGTTTTGGGTGCTGGCCTACGACACCGAATACGCCATGGCCGACCGTGAAGACGACTTGAAAATCGGTATTAAAACCTCGGCTATTACCCTGGGCCGCTTCGATGTGGCGGGCATCCTGTTGTTCTATGCGGGTTTTGCGTTAATTTGGCTTTTAGCGCTTGTCGAACACAGGGGAGACGCCATTTTTTATATGGCGTTTGCCCTGGTGGCTGCTCAAATTGCATGGCATTACTGCCTGATAAAAACCCGCAATCCGGCAGACTGCCTGCGCGCCTTTCGCCTCAACCACTGGCTGGGCTTTACTTGGTTTGCCAGCATCGTGCTGTTTTATGCGATGGCTTGAGCGCTCCAAACGGCATTGCCGCTGCGCCTAATTAGCTGGCACCAAACTCATCGCCCAGGGCTTTGGCGCGTAGCCGGGCGGCGTGAATGGCGCGCATGAACAGGGTTCTCATCTGGTCTTGTTCCATGGAGGCAATGGCCGCGTGTGTGGTTCCGCCCTTGGAGGTGACGCGCTGGCGCAGGATTTCTGGCGGCTGGTCGGACTTGCGGGCCAGTTCGGCAGCGCCAGCAAAGGTGGCAATCGCCAGATGCTGGGCTTGCTCGCGCGGCAAGCCCATATCGGAGCCAGCCTGAATCATGGTTTCCAGAAAGTAAAACACGTAGGCCGGGCCCGAACCCGAGAGCGCGGTGACAGCGTCAAGCTGTACCTCGTCGCCCACCCACAAGTGCTCGCCGGTGCTGCTGATGACGCTTTCTACGCGGCGCCGATCCTCTACCGCCACATCAGAACGTGGATATAGCGCGGTAATGCCCTTGCCCACCATGGCCGGCGTATTGGGCATGGCGCGCACCACTTGCTTGGTGCCCAACCAGCGCACGATGCTGTCGGTATGGATGCCTGCGGCCACGCTCAGGTGCAGCGCGGACTTGGTGTAGTAGCGGGCCTGCAGCGCCGCCTCCTTGAAAACTTGCGGCTTGATGGCCCACACCAGCAAGGTGGAGGCGTCCAGCGCCGGGCCGCTGCTAGTGTGCGTGGTGACGCCAAATTGAGCGGTCAACCGGGCGCGTGCTTCCTCGTCGGGCTCCACCACGTCGATTAGCCGTGGCGCCATGCCCTGCTTGATTAGCCCACTAATGATGGCGCTGGCCATGTTGCCCCCGCCAATGAAGCTGATGCGTTCGTTGTTGATGGGTGCGATACGTTCTTGGCCCGTGTTGCTGGGCTTGGGCGCGCGCGGACGCGCCGGGGTGGGGGATTGGGTTGCCATAAGGGCTATCTTAAATCACGGGGGGTTGACGCGGGGCTTCCAATGCAGCATAATCAGAGGCTTCGCTTTCCAGCAATGGGTTTTATTCATGGCTGGCTTTGCGTATCTGCCCAGCGAAAAGCGGCTTAGCCAATACCTTAGGGATTTGGCTGGCAGCCTACGACGGGCCCAAGACTGACTGGGTTGTTTTCTGATTGCAGAAAGCCCCGGTGCAAGTTGGGAAAAATTTGAAATGATCCAAACTGAATCCCGGTTAGATGTTGCCGACAATACCGGTGCCAAATCCGTTTTGTGCATCAAGGTCCTGGGCGGCTCCAAACGTCGCTACGCCAGCGTGGGCGACGTCATTAAAGTCAGCATCAAAGAAGCTGCGCCACGTGGTCGCGTCAAAAAAGGCGAGATCTACAACGCGGTGGTGGTGCGCACTGCCAAGGGCATCCGTCGCACCGACGGCTCCTTGGTGAAATTCGATGGCAATGCTGCTGTGTTGCTCAACGCCAAGCTGGAGCCTATTGGCACCCGCATCTTCGGACCGGTCACGCGCGAGTTGCGCACCGAGAAGTTCATGAAGATTGTGTCGCTGGCTCCTGAAGTGCTGTGAGGAAAGCCAAATGAACAAAATCCGTAAAGGCGATGAAGTCATCGTGATCGCAGGCCGCGACAAGGGCAAGCGCGGCAAGGTTGCGCTGCGCAAGGACGACGCACACATCTTGGTCGAGGGCATTAACCTGGTGAAAAAACACACCAAGCCCAACCCCATGAAGGGCGTCACCGGCGGCATCATTGAGAAATCCATGCCAATTCACCAGTCCAACGTGGCCATCTTCAATGCCGCCAGCGGCAAGGCTGACCGGGTGGGCATCAAGCTGTTGGCTGACGGTAAACGCGTGCGCGTCTACAAGTCCAGCGGCGACGAAATCAAGCTGGCCTAAGAGGTAACGACATGGCTCGACTACAACAGTTTTACCGCGAAAAAATCGTTGCCGACCTGCAGGCCAAATTTGGCTACAAGTCGGTGATGCAGGTGCCCCGCCTGACCAAGATCACGCTCAACATGGGCGTGAGCGAAGCCGTGGCCGACAAGAAGGTCATGGACAACGCCGTGGCCGACCTGACTAAAATTGCCGGCCAAAAGCCGGTGGTAACCAAGGCCAAGAAAGCCATTGCGGGCTTCAAAATCCGCGAAGGCCAGGCGATTGGCTGTATGGTGACCCTGCGCGGCGTGCGCATGTATGAGTTCCTTGACCGCTTTGTTACTGTGGCCCTGCCGCGCGTGCGCGACTTCCGCGGCATTTCCGGGCGTGCTTTTGATGGCCGTGGCAACTACAACATCGGCGTAAAAGAGCAAATTATTTTCCCTGAAATTGAGTACGACAAGGTCGATGCCTTGCGTGGCCTCAATATCAGCATTACCACAACGGCGAAGAATGACGAGGAGTGCAAGGCACTGCTTGCAGGCTTCAAATTCCCGTTCAAGAACTGAGGTTGTCTGTGGCTAAAGCATCTTTGATTCAGCGCGAACTCAAGCGCGACAACCTGGTCGCCAAATACGCCAAGAAACTGGCGGAATTCAAGGCCATTGCGGCTGACATGAAGCGCAGCGAGGAAGAGCGCGCTGCGGCGCGCCTGTCTCTGCAAAAAATACCGCGCAATGCCAACCCCACTCGCCAGCGCAACCGCTGCGAGATAACCGGTCGTCCGCGCGGTACTTTCCGTCAGTTCGGCTTGGGCCGCGCCAAGATTCGTGAAATGGCTATGGCCGGAAATATTCCGGGCATCGTCAAGGCCAGTTGGTAACAGTGGCAATAGCAGGAGATCCCCTATGAGCATGAGTGACCCTATTGCCGACCTGTTGACCCGCATCCGCAACGCGCAGATGGTGGCCAAGCCTACGGTGTCGGTACCGTCTTCCAAAGTCAAAATGGCGATTGCCCAAGTCCTCAAGGACGAAGGCTACATCGACGGTTTTGCCGTGAAAACCCAGGACGGCAAGGCCGAACTGGAAATCGCCCTCAAATACTATGCTGGCCGGCCCGTGATTGAGCGCATTGAGCGTGTCAGCCGCCCTGGTCTGCGTGTTTACAAGGCCAGCAATGCCATTCCTCAGGTCATGAATGGCTTGGGTGTGGCCATCGTTACCACGCCTCAGGGCGTAATGACCGACCGCAAGGCCCGCGCTACCGGTGTCGGCGGCGAAGTGCTTTGCTACGTGGCATAAGGAGAAAACAATGTCCCGCGTAGGAAAAAATCCCGTGATCGTCCCCGCTGGTGTGGATGTGTCCATCAAACCCGAGCAGATCAGTGTCAAGGGCACTGGCGGCACACTGACGCTGGTGCAAAATCCGCTGGTCAAGGTGGCGAGCGATGCTGGCAAGCTGACTTTTGCCCCGGCCAATGACTCGCGCCAGGCCGATGCCATGAGTGGCACCATGCGCCAGCTGGTAAACAACATGGTGCTGGGTGTCAGCAAGGGCTTTGAGAAAAAGCTCACCTTGATTGGTGTGGGCTATAAAGCCCAGGCCCAGGGCGACAAGCTTAATTTGACGGTGGGCTATTCCCACCCGGTCAACAAGTTGATGCCTGCGGGCATTAGCGTGGCTACGCCGCTGCCCACCGAGATTGTGATCAAAGGTGCCGACCGCCAGCGCGTTGGCCAAATTGCCGCTGAAATTCGTGCGATTCGCCCACCGGAGCCCTACAAAGGCAAGGGCATCCGTTATGCGGATGAAAAAGTCGCAATCAAAGAAACCAAGAAGAAGTAAGGGGCTGCGATGTTGACCAAAAAAGAGCAGCGCCTTCGCCGCGCGAAACAGACCCGGATCCGGATTGCCACGCAAGGTGTGGCGCGCCTGATGGTAAGCCGGACCAATTTGCACATTTATGCCAGCGTTATTTCTGGCGATGGCGCAAAAATCATCGCCAGTGCCTCCACGGCTGAGGCCGAATTGCGTAAAGCGCTGGGCGCGGCGGGCAAAGGTGGCAACGTCAGTGCTGCCCAGGCCATCGGCACACGTATCGCTGAAAAGGCCAAAGCGGCCGGTGTTGAAAAAGTGGCATTTGACCGTTCTGGTTTTGCCTATCACGGCCGCGTCAAGGCCTTGGCTGATGCGGCACGTGCTGCCGGCTTGCAGTTTTAAGCGGATCAGGAATAAACATGGCAAAAATTCAAGCTAAAGCGCAAGGTGACGGTCCAGAAGACGGTCTGCGCGAGAAAATGATCGCGGTTAACCGCGTGACCAAGGTGGTCAAGGGCGGCCGTATTTTGGGTTTCGCCGCACTCACCGTTGTGGGTGATGGCGATGGCCGCGTTGGCATGGGCAAGGGCAAGTCCAAGGAAGTGCCAGCTGCCGTGCAAAAAGCCATGGAAGAAGCGCGTCGCAACATGCTCAAGGTGTCGCTCAAAAGCGGCTCCCTGTTTCACCGCGTGACGGGTCAGCACGGCGCGGCATCGGTCATGATGGCGCCCGCTCCCAAGGGTACGGGCATCATTGCCGGCGGCCCGATGCGCGCGGTTTTTGAAGTCATGGGTATTACCGACATTGTGGCCAAGAGCCATGGCTCAACCAATCCCTACAACATGGTTCGTGCCACGCTCGACGCCCTGCGCAATTCCACCACCCCATCCGAGGTGGCGGCCAAGCGTGGCAAAAGCGTTGAAGAACTTTTGACCTGATAAGGCATTCACCATGACAACAGCACAAACAGCGTCATCTGGAACCGTCAAGGTCCAGTTGGTGCGCAGCCCGATTGGCTGCAAGGAAACCCACCGCGCAACTGTGCGTGGTTTGGGTTTGCGCAAGATTCGCAGCATCAGCGAGCTGGAAGACACGCCAGCGGTGCGCGGCATGATTAACAAGATCAGCTACCTGGTCAAAGTGCTTTAAGAGGCAACTATGGAACTCAACAGCATTCAACCAGCAGCCGGTGCCAAGCATGCCAAGCGCCGCGTCGGTCGCGGCATCGGTTCAGGCCTGGGTAAAACAGCGGGTCGTGGCCACAAAGGTCAAAAATCCCGTGCAGGCGGTTACCACAAAGTCGGTTTTGAGGGCGGTCAAATGCCTTTGCAACGCCGCTTGCCCAAGCGCGGCTTCAAGTCGCATCAGCTCAAGTTCAATGGTGAAATCACCTTGGGCGCGCTGAACAAGCTTGACGTTGCCGAGGTTGACCTGCTTACGCTCAAGCAGTTGGGCTTGGTTGGCCAGCTGGTCAAGACGGTCAAGGTCATCAAGTCGGGCGAACTGAGCAAGGCAATCAAGCTCAATGGCATCAATGCCACGGCTGGTGCCAAGGCAGCCATTGAAGCGGCCGGCGGAACCGTCGCCTAAGACCGCAGCAGGAACGATTCGTGGCAACCAACCCAGCCCAATTGGCAAAAACCGGCAAGTTCGGCGACCTGCGTCGCCGTCTTGTCTTTTTGCTGCTGGCTTTGGTGGTTTACCGCATAGGCGCGCACATTCCGGTTCCCGGGATTGATCCGGGACAGTTGCAGCAGTTGTTCAAGGGCCAGCAAGGCGGCATCTTGAGCCTGTTCAACATGTTCTCGGGCGGTGCCTTGTCGCGCTTCACGGTGTTTGCGTTGGGCATTACGCCCTACATTTCGGCTTCCATCATCATGCAGTTGCTCACCTATGTGTTGCCTGCATTTGAGCAGCTGAAAAAAGAAGGCGAAGGCGGGCGCCGCAAGATTACGCAATACACGCGCTATGGCACGCTAGGGCTGGCCATCTTCCAGTCGCTGGGCATTGCGCTGGCATTGGAGGCGTCGCCAGGTTTGGTGCTTGATCCTGGCTTTGGTTACCGCATGACGGCCGTTGTGAGCCTGACTGCCGGCACCATGTTTTTGATGTGGCTCGGCGAGCAAATTACCGAGCGCGGCTTAGGCAACGGTATCTCCATCCTGATTTTTGCCGGTATTGCCGCTGGTCTGCCTAGCGCGGTGGGCGGTTTACTAGAGCTGGTGCGCACGGGTGCCATGAGCATTTTGATCGCTGTGGTTATTGTGGCGGTCGTCATTTTGGTGACTTATTTTGTGGTGTTTGTGGAGCGCGGTCAGCGCAAGATTTTGGTGAATTACGCGCGCCGCCAGGTGGGCAACAAAGTCTACGGCGGCCAGTCTTCGCATTTGCCCTTGAAGCTGAACATGGCGGGTGTGATTCCGCCCATTTTTGCCTCATCGATTATTTTGTTGCCGGCCACTGTGGTGAGCTGGTTTAGTTCGGGCGAATCCATGCGCTGGCTCAAGGATGTGGCCTCCACTTTGTCGCCTGGTCAGCCTATCTATGTGATGCTGTACGCCAGCGCGATTGTGTTTTTCTGCTTCTTTTATACGGCACTGGTTTTCAACAGCCGTGAAACGGCCGACAACCTGAAGAAAAGTGGCGCTTTCATTCCTGGTATTCGTCCTGGCGACCAAACCGCACGCTACATCGACAAGATACTGCTTCGCTTAACGTTTGCCGGTGCCATCTACATCACCTTTGTGTGTCTGTTGCCTGAATTTCTGATTTTGAAATACAACGTACCGTTTTATTTTGGTGGCACATCGCTGCTGATCATTGTGGTGGTGACCATGGACTTTATGTCGCAGGTGCAGAACTACATGATGTCGCAGCAGTACGAGTCCTTGCTGAAAAAAGCCAGTTTTAAACCAACTTTGGGTAACTGATTACTACATGTCCAAAGACGATGTCATCCAGATGCAAGGCGAGGTGGTGGAGAACCTGCCCAACGCCACCTTCAGGGTCAAGCTCGAAAACGGTCATGTAGTGTTGGGGCATATTTCAGGAAAGATGCGGATGCACTACATCCGCATCCTGCCGGGTGACAAGGTCACAGTGGAGTTAACGCCCTACGATTTGACCCGGGCGCGGATTGTGTTTCGAGCTAAGTGATGAATTTGCGGGACAGACCGCAGCAGCTTGACTGACAAGTCAGGTTGCAGGCCCTGTCCCCAACTGACTGGAAAGATTTTAGGAGTACGTTATGAGAGTTTCTGCATCGGTTAAAACCATTTGCCGCAATTGCAAAGTGATTCGCCGCAAGGGCGTGGTGCGCGTGATCTGCACTGACCCGCGTCACAAGCAACGCCAAGGCTGATTGAAAGTTTAGAGGGAAGACTATGGCACGTATCGCTGGTATTAATATTCCGCCGCAAAAGCACGCCGAGATTGGCCTGACCGCCATCTTTGGTGTGGGCCGCACGCGCGCTCGCAAAATCTGCGAGGCTTGTGGCATTGCTTACTCCAAGAAAATCAAGGACCTCAACGATGGCGAATTGGAAAAGATTCGTGACTTCATCGGCAGTCTGACGATTGAGGGTGATCTGCGCCGCGAAACCACCATGAACATCAAGCGTTTGATGGACATCGGCTGCTACCGTGGTTTCCGTCATCGCCGTGGCCTGCCCATGCGCGGCCAGCGCACCCGCACCAATGCCCGCACCCGCAAGGGGCCACGCAAAGCGGCACAGTCGCTCAAGAAATAACCGGATCGAAGGAAAGACATGGCCAAAGCTCCCGCCAATACCGCTGCGCAGCGTGTGCGCAAGAAAGTCCGCAAGAACGTTGCGGATGGCGTTGCACACGTGCATGCCTCGTTTAACAACACCATCATTACCATCACCGACCGCCAAGGCAACGCTTTGTCGTGGGCGTCGTCGGGTGGTCAGGGTTTCAAGGGTTCGCGCAAGTCCACGCCATTTGCCGCCCAGGTAGCCTCTGAGGTCGCTGGCCGCGCTGCGATTGAGCAAGGTATCAAGAACCTCGATGTGGAAATCAAGGGCCCTGGTCCTGGCCGCGAATCCTCCGTGCGCGCGTTGGCCGCACTGGGTATCCGCATCAGCTCCATTGCCGATGTGACCCCGGTGCCGCACAACGGCTGCCGTCCACAGAAGCGCCGCCGTATCTAAGCGCTTTGCGCTCCGTTAATTGATTGCTTTTATTTTCAGAAGCGTTAGTTTTTTAACCAAGCCCACCGCCATCAAATTTATTTGATGGCTCCCGCCAAATTTGGCGGCAGCTGACATAAGGAAGTTCAAGTGGCACGTTACCTCGGCCCCAAGGCCAAACTCTCTCGCCGTGAAGGCACCGACCTGTTCTTGAAGAGCGCTCGCCGCTCGATCAGCGACAAGGCCAAGTTCGACTCCAAGCCCGGCCAGCACGGCCGTACTTCGGGCACCCGCACGTCGGATTTCGGCTTGCAGTTGCGCGAAAAGCAAAAGGTCAAGCGCATGTACGGCGTAATCGAGCGTCAGTTCCGCCGCTATTTTGAAGAGGCCGACCGCCGCAAGGGCAACACCGGTGCAAACCTGTTGTTCCTGCTCGAGTCGCGCTTGGACAACGTGGTCTATCGAATGGGCTTTGGCTCAACCCGTGCTGAATCACGCCAATTGGTCTCGCACAAGGCGATGACGGTCAACGGCCAAACCGTGAACATCCCGTCTTACATGGTTAAGGTGGGCGATGTGGTGGCGGTCCGCGACAAGTCCAAGAAACAAGTTCGTATTGCCGAAGCACTGCAATTGGCGCAGCAAGTCGGTTTGCCGGCTTGGGTTGAAGTCAGCCTGGACAAAGCTGAAGGTACTTTCAAGAAAGTGCCAGACCGCGACGAATTTGCTGCCGACATCAATGAATCGCTGATCGTTGAGTTGTACTCACGCTGATCCGCCGCATCTGGGTAATTCCAGCCAACCGTTTTAGTTTTCGTTCCTGACCCGCCTGCGGCGCGTCAGGTGCTTCACCAGCCTTACCGGCGTAACGAGCCGGGGGTATTGAGAGGAAGATTCCCATGCAAACCAATCTGCTGAAACCCAAAGCCATCAATGTTGAGCAACTGGCGCAAAACCGCGCCAAAGTGACGCTCGAGCCTTTTGAGCGTGGTTATGGTCACACGCTGGGCAATGCGCTGCGCCGCGTGTTGCTGTCGTCGATGGTGGGTTATTCCGCTACCGAAGTAACGATTGCTGGCGTGTTGCACGAGTACTCGTCGATTGATGGCGTGCAAGAGGATGTCGTCAACATTCTGCTCAATTTGAAGGGCGTGGTTTTTAAGCTGCACAACCGCGATGAAGTGACCTTGAGCCTGCGCAAGGAAGGTGACGGCATTGTCACGGCAGCCGACATCCAAACGCCGCATGACGTGGAAATCGTCAATCCAGAGCATGTGATTGCCCATCTCTCGCAGGGCGGCAAGATCGACATGCAGATCAAGGTGGAAAAAGGCCGTGGCTATGTGCCCGGCAGCATGCGCCGTTATGCCGACGAGCCAACCAAATCGATTGGCCGTATTGTGCTGGACGCCTCGTTCTCCCCGGTCAAGCGCGTGAGCTATGTGGTTGAAAGCGCGCGCGTCGAGCAGCGCACCGATCTGGACAAGCTGGTGGTCGAGATTGAAACCAATGGTGCCATTACCGCCGAAGACGCAGTGCGTTCCTCGGCCAAGATTCTGGTGGAACAACTTGCAGTGTTTGCGCAGCTTGAGGGCAGCGAACTGGCCGCCTTCTCCGCACCCGCTGTGCGCAGCTCCCAGCAGTTCGACCCAATTTTGCTGCGCCCTGTCGATGAGTTGGAGCTCACGGTGCGTTCGGCCAACTGCCTCAAGGCCGAGAACATTTACTACATTGGCGACCTGATCCAGCGCACCGAAAATGAATTGCTCAAGACCCCTAACCTGGGCCGCAAATCCTTGAACGAAATCAAGGAAGTACTGGCTTCGCGCGGCCTCACCCTGGGCATGAAGCTTGAAAGCTGACCACCGGCTGGCCTGGACAAGCGTTAATTTCCAAGCGCCCGGTACAGGGGGCATTTCGCAGCGCATTCAGCGCAAACGGGCAGTACCTGATACGGCTGCCCGCAAAACACGGTAAAACTTAAGGAAACACCATGCGACACGGACACGGCTTACGCAAACTCAACCGCACCAGCGAGCACCGCCTGGCGATGCTGCGCAACATGATGAACTCGCTGATTGCGCATGAGGCCATCAAGACCACGCTGCCCAAAGCCAAAGAGCTGCGCCGCGTAGTAGAGCCCATGATTACGCTGGCCAAAGAACCAACCCTGGCCAACAAGCGCCTGGCTTTTGACCGCCTGCGTGACCGCGACAGCGTGGTCAAGCTGTTTGCCGATTTGGGCCCGCGTTTCAAGACCCGTCCCGGTGGCTACACGCGCATCCTGAAAATGGGCTTTCGTGTGGGTGACAACGCACCCATGGCGCTGGTTGAACTGGTGGACCGCCCTGACACTTCTGCCGCGGAAGCCGCACAAGACAAGCCGGAATAAAGTACAATATTTGATTGCCGCGCGATGGAGCAGTCTGGTAGCTCGTTGGGCTCATAACCCAAAGGTCGGAGGTTCAAATCCTCCTCGCGCAACCAATTACAAGCGGTAATCGCTTAAAGCAAAACGCCCACTAACAGTGGGCGTTTTGCTTTGTTATAACGTTTTTACACCGCAGATGGCGCTGGGTATGTACCTTAGCGTCGCGCAGGCTTCGCTCAGTGGCGCTGCCCTGTGCACAAGACGCTGGTTTGAAGCGCGCCATCGGAGATCTATGGGCGTGGCTGGCAAGGTCGGGGCACCAATCCGATACCGTCCTTTAAACTGACAGTGTTACAGTTGGAATTGAGACCGCCCCCATTTGCTTTGACCACATCAACCCATACTGGATCTAAATTGTTTGCCAGAACCCCTGTTTTTCGCCGTGCTGCAGTTGCTTCACTGCTCTTTTGCCTATGTCTTGTGGGTGGTGCTATTGCAAGTGCGGCGCTAGCCCAGGTGCCAGCCACTGCGCCAGCGGTGGTCGGTACGCAGCCAGGTTCGACACAGCCTCCAGCTGTTGCAACCGGTGCAGTGCCTGGCGCCAAGAAAACGCCCGAACCCATTGAAAACCCGTATGGAATTGAAGCACTGTGGAAGGGCTCCGACCTAGTGGCTCGCACGGTGCTGCTGATGCTGGCCATCATGAGTGTGGGCAGCTGGTACATCATGGTCGTCAAGTTGCTGGAGCAGTCCCGTATTGGCCGACAGGCCAGCACCATGGACAAGCACTTTTGGGCCGCGTCCTCGGTTCGTGAGGGTGCGGGGGCACTGGAGAAAACCAGCCCATTTCGTTTCATTGCGGAATCGGGCGCAGACGCTATTGGCAATCACACGGGTTTGAAAAGCCACATTCCCATGAATGAATGGGTGCCCATGAGCATTCAGGCGGCAGTTGACCGGGTACAGGCCAAGGCGCAGGGCGGCTTGGCTTTTCTGGCCACGGTGGGCTCTACCTCGCCTTTCGTGGGTTTGTTTGGCACTGTTTGGGGTATTTACCATGCGCTCACCGCCATTGGCATTTCTGGCCAGGCGTCAATTGACAAAGTGGCTGGCCCGGTTGGTGAGGCTTTAATCATGACGGCCATCGGCCTGGCGGTCGCCATTCCTGCTGTGCTGGGCTACAACTGGCTGGCGCGCCGCAACAAGGTAGTAATGGATGAGGTTCGTGAATTCAGCGAGGAACTGAATGCGGTGCTGGTCGGTTCGTCAGGCAAAGCGGCGTAAGCAGGTCAAGGCGTTTTTATGGCAATGACTGCTGGACCCTCGCAAGGCGACGATGACATCATCTCCGCCATTAACACCACCCCGCTGGTGGACGTGATGCTGGTGCTGCTGATTATTTTCCTGATTGCCATCCCAGTGGTTACCACCTCGATCCCGGTCACTTTGCCCAAAGAGCGGGTTGAGGTGCGTGCCAGCAAGCCCGACAACATCATCATCTCGGTCGACCAAAAAGGCGGTATCTTTTGGTACGACACCCCTGTCAAGGATGTCAATGCCTTGGTGGTCAAACTTAAAGCGGTATCAGCTATGTCGCCCCAGCCCGAAGTGCAAATTCGTGGCGACCTCAATGCAATGTATGAAAGCGTTGGCAAAGTGCTTGCCGCTTGCCAGCGCGCAGGCATCACCAAGGTGGCCTTCATCACGGAGCCGCCCGCATTGGGCGGCTGAGGATTAGCCCGATGCAACTGAACAAAAAGAAATCAAGCAGACTGGCGGCACGCGCTGCCGGGCGCGCGGGTGATCCTGAAGTCATCATGGACATCAACACCACACCGCTGATTGACGTCATGCTGGTTTTGCTGGTGATGCTCATCATCACCATCCCTATCCAATTGCATGCGGTCAACCTTGCGCTGCCAGTGAACGCACCTGCGCAAAATCTGGTTAAGCCAGAAAAAATTCAGATCGATATTGATGAAAGCAACAGGGTTTACTGGCAAGGTTTGCCGGTAACTTCACTTGAGCTCGAAGACAAAATGGCCGAAGTCGGTCAACTCGCCAGCCAGCCCGAAATTCATTTGCGTCCCAATAAAAAATGCCAGTACGCGGTGTTTGCCAACGTGCTGTCAATTTCCAAACGCCGTGGTTTGACCAAAGTGGCTGTTATCGGCAGCGAGCAGTTCATCCAATGAGTGCGCGTGCCTTAAGGCAATACCAAAGCAGCAATGCCTCTGGCCGTGCTACCGGCTGGGTGGTGGTAATTGGATTGCATGTGTTGGTTGCCTACGCCCTGATTAGCGGCACAGCGCGCAAGGGCTTGGAGCTAATCAAAAAACCGCTGGAGGCAGTCGTTATACAAGAGGTCATTATTTTGCCTCCACCCCCGCCAACACCAACACCAACACCAACACCAACACCGCGTCAGGCCAAGCCTGTTAAGCCCAATGCCCTCAAGGTGGAGGCGCCGCCGCTCTTTATTCCGCCGCCTGAAGTGGTGCCTGCTCTCACTGCAACCCCAGCAATTGCCGCGGTAATCACCTCGCCACTGGCACCACCTGTAATTGCTCCGCCTCCAGAGCCTGCCAAGCCCACGGCAACAAGGGCTGAAATTGGCGTAGTTTGCCCCACACAAGTCAGGCCCGAGATGCCCCGCAAAGCGCTACGTGATGGCACTGAGGGCGTTGTCAGGGCGCAGGCAGTGATACGTGATGGTCAGGTCAAGGAGGTAATTATTCTGTCTGGTCCCAGCGTGTTCCACGGCGTAGTGCGCGAGGCAATGCGGCAATATAAATGCAATAGCGACTCAGGCGATGCGTTGGCTCAGCAGGAATTTGTTTTTCGAGTTCAGTAATTCCGTTGTGCGCCTAGGCCTCAATCCAATCCATGTCATGTCAAACTAGTTCAAGGCAAAGGCCAGTGGTATCGTATAAAGCTAGGGCCAAAGTGCGTAGCCAAGAAATGAGACACCCTATGACAAATTTCAAATTGCGTCGTTATGGTTTGCTGGCGCTGTGCTCCCTAGCTGGTGCGGCACTGATGACTGCCTGTAAATCGCCACCCCCAGCTGATGTCGTGCCACCAAAGCCTGCTCCAGAGGCAGTCCCCACGCCCGATGTGATTGGCCCTATTCCGGCTGAAAAAGGGTCGGCCAGGGTTTCCGCTGCAACAACACCACGTGCCTACCGCCAAGATGGCGCGACCCATATTTATGGCCTAAACGCCAACCGTATCTACAAGGGCAAGATGCCGCCGCTACTTTATGCCGTGGGTGTGCTCAATGTCGAAATTGACAAGGTAGGCCGCGTCACGCGCCTGGAGTGGCTACGGGCGCCGCGCCATGCGCCCGAGGTTGTGGCGGAAATTGAGCGAACCGTGCGGCAGGCCTCACCTTTTCCTGCGCCAAGCCGTTTGGGCAAGGTGACATACACCGACACTTGGCTATGGCACAAGAGCGGCCAGTTTCAGCTTGATACCCTGACTGAAGGGCAAAGCTGAGTCGAGCGTGACATAGTGAGCTGGCATATGACGTGCTGAATCTGGTGTTGCCAGCCAGCGCCTGGGCTACACGCGCAATTTGCGTGGGTATGTCAACTACCAAGCCGTCGATGAAGCCACCGAGCGAGCGCACTGCGCCTGGGGCTGGCTGCCGTTAAACAACTCACCGGCACGCGCCCGCTGGGCTGGTACACCGGTCGCGAACAGATTGCACAGCACTGGCAGCAACACCACCCTTGCCTACAAGAGACCTTAGCCGTATGACCCTCACGCTCGACCAGATTAATCAAGCTCCCTTGCAAGAAGCTTTGCACCAGCTGGAGGGCGTCTACGAGCACTCGCCCTGGATAGCCGAGAAAGCGTTGGGACAGCGGCCTTTTCAGTCGTTGGCGCATCTGAAATATGCGCTGGCTGCTGTGGTGAGCGAGGCCAGCCAGGCCGCGCAAATCGCACTCATCCAGGCTCACCCCGAATTGGCAGGCAAAGCCATGGTCAGCGCCAGCCTGACTGCAGCATTCACACGTGAGCAAAACCAGGCGGGCTTGACCCACTGCACGGCGCAAGAGTTTGCGCTCTTGCAGCGACTCAACCGTGACTACAACGCCAAGTTCGGCAACCAGTTTATTCTGGCGGTGCGTGGCCCGCGCGGCAAGGGTCTGTCCCGGCAAGAGATCATTGCCAGCTTCTCCCGGCGCTTGCACAACCCGGCAGACTTTGAATTGCACGAGTGCTTGCGCCAAATACACCGCATTGCCGAACTGCGCTTGAATGACAAATTTTCCAACCCGCTTGAATTGGGTAACGAGGTCTGGGACTGGCACGAGCAACTGGCGCAGTGGAGCGACCCAGGCTACGCCGAAAAGGGCCAACTTACCGTGACGTACCTGACCGACGCCCACCGCGCCTGCTCAGACTACCTGTGCGAGAAGATGCGTCAATGCGGCTTTGATGCCGTGTCTGTTGATGCAGTGGGCAATGTGGTCGGTGTTTACCAAGCGGCATTACCCGATGCACCAACGCTGCTCACAGGCAGTCATTACGACACGGTGCGCAACGGCGGAAAATACGATGGCCGGCTGGGTATTTTTGTGCCCATGGCTTGCGTGCGTGAACTCCACCACCAGGGCAAACGCCTGCCCTTTCATATTGAAGTGGTGGGCTTTGCCGAAGAAGAAGGGCAACGCTACAAAACCACCTTCCTGGGCTCTGGTGCGCTGGTGGGTGAGTTCAAGCCCGAATGGCTGGATCAATGCGATGCCGATGGCATCAGCATGCGCAGCGCCATGACGCAAGCGGGGCTGGCTGTCGACGCCATCCCCGACCTTGAACGCCAGGCCAGCGACTACCTGGGTTTTGTTGAAGTGCACATTGAGCAAGGCCCGGTGCTCAATGAACTGGGTTTGCCGCTGGGCATCGTCACTTCCATCAACGGCAGCGTGCGCTATGTGGGCGAGGTTGCTGGCATGGCCAGCCATGCCGGCACCACGCCCATGCACCGCCGCCGGGATGCCGCGGCCGCAGTGGCTGAGCTGGTGTTGTATGTTGAAAAACGGGCGGCCAAAGATGCTGACTCGGTGGCCACGGTGGGTCAGTTGCAAGTGCCTGCTGGTTCCGTCAACGTGGTGCCGGGGCGGTGTGTTTTTTCACTCGATATGCGGGCACCCATCGATGCCCAGCGTGATACCTTGGTAGCCGATGTCTTGGCTGAATTTGATGCAATTTGCACGCGCCGGGGCGTGCACGGTGCACTGGAGCTGACCGAGCGTGCTGCCGCCGCGCCCAGCCATGCCGCGTGGCAGGCGCACTGGGAGCACGCTGTAGCGGCGCTGGGTATGCCAGCCCCCATGATTCACCGCTTGCCCAGCGGTGCAGGCCACGACGCCATGAAGCTGCACAGCATCATGCCGCAAGCCATGCTGTTTGTGCGCGGGCAAAACGCAGGCATCAGCCACAACCCGCTGGAGAGCATGACCAGCGACGACATTCAATTGGCCATTGACGCTTTTTCGCAGTTGTTGAGCCACTTGGCCTTGCAGCAACCATGAGCCACCCGGCCACACTTGGTCGTACTGGACACGCATTGCTTTGCACAGCATCTCCAGCAGCGTGGTTTTGCCTGAGCCTACCGGCCCCCGCCAATGCCAACGCGCAGCGGTGGCAGCCGCATGCTGCGGTTTATTCCGGCTTTGCGCGCTTTTTTGCGTTCTGGCGGCATTTCAAGCCACATCCTCGCCCGTTATACGGTTGCTTGCCAAAAAATGGTAGATCAGGTCACGCAGCTCTTCCATGTTGTGGGGTTTGGCAATCAACTCACGCACCCCGGCGGCTGCCGCCTCCTGGCGCAGTGTCTGGGTGATGTAGCCCGAGACCATGATGACTGGCAGGGCAGGCCGCGCACTTTGAATTTCACGCGTCACCTCCAAGCCAGACAGGCCGGGCATCTTGAAATCTGTAATCACCAGATCAAAGTTGATCTCGCCCGCGCGCACTACCGCCAGCGCCTCGCGCTGCTCCAGGTAGGCGCTGACGCGGTAACCCCAGCGCTCCAGCATGCGTTTGATCAGAAATAGCTGCGACTCATCGTCGTCAATATAGAGAATGTGCTGGCCGTGGCCTTCGCTGGCTGGCCCTGCCGTTTCGGTAGGGGCGCTTGCTGGCGTTTGGTAGGTGCTGGGGAAATACAGCTCAAAGCGGGTGCCTTTGCCGGGCTCGCTGTGTAAGGCAATCGCGCCCTCGTGTGTCTGCATGATGCCGTGCACCACGGCCAGGCCCAGCCCAGTGCCCTGGCCCGCCGGTTTGGTGGTAAAAAACGGCTCAAACACACGCCGCTGCGTGGCGGTGTCCATGCCGGCACCCGTGTCAATGACCACAATGCGCGCATAGCGGCCAGGGCGCAAATTCAAATCGGCGCGCCCAGCGGTGGCGTCCAGCAGGAAGGCGTCAACCCGAATCTCAATGCTGCCGGGCCGTGCCTGCATGGCGTGAGCGGCATTGGTGCCTAAATTAAGCAACACCTGCTTGATCTGCGTTGCGTTGGCAGTTACCGGCGGCGTGTCGGCGGCGCACTGGTAGTCAATGCGCACGCCACCGGGCAGCACGGCACGCATCAGGCGAACCGACTCTTCCACCAGCGCGGGCAATGACATAACGTGGCGCGCAGTCGGCTGGCGTTGGCTGAAAGTCAGGATCTGTTGCACCAAGTCTTTGGCGCGGTGTCCGGCTTTTTGAATTTCGTCCAGACTAACCAGCGCCTGCCAGTTTGAGCCGCAGTCCTGCCGCGCCAGTTCGGCATTACCCAGCATGGTGCCCAGAATGTTGTTGAAGTCGTGGGCAATACCGCCAGCCAGCGTGCCAATGGCTTCCATCTTTTGTGATTCGCGCAATTGCGTCTCCAATGATGTCAGCGTTTGTGCGGCTTTTTTGTGTTCGCTGATATTTTGAAACGCGCCCTCAATGGCGATGATGCTGCCGTGTTCATCGCGCACAGCCTGGCCAATGGCGCGCACATTGAGCGCACGGCGTTTGGCGGTGTAAATCTCCAGCTCGCAATCGAAAGGCGTGCCAGTGCGGGCGCAAGCGCGCAGTGCGTTGCTGATGATTTCATGGGACGCGGGGGTGTACAGCGCCAGCGCCTGGGTCAGTGTGAGCAGCGTACCCTGCGGGAATTCAAGCAAGTCAAAAATCTCGCGCGACCATTGCAACTCGTGGCCTGGCAATTGAAGCGTCCAGCCGCCCATCTGTGCAACCCGCCCGGCAATTTGCAGCAGGCTTTGGCTCTGGCGCAATTTGTCCTGGGTGGACTTCAGCTCCGAGATGTCGCTCAGCGCTACCTGGCAGACCGATTCGTCGTCCGTGCCATGCATGCTGACCTCAACCCAGGCGGTGAATGGCGCTTTGCCCACGCGCAGAAAGCGCAACTCAAACGCCTGCGTTGCACCCGATTTGAGCAATTGCCGACGGCTCAGGTAATAGGTGTCGGCGTCATCCGGGGCAATGTAGTGGCTTAGCAGGCGGCCTGTAAACGTGCTGCGCGCCACGCCCAGCAGGGTCGCAGCGGTCAGATTGGCCTCCAAAATAAGGCCGGTCTTATCCAGCGTGAAATAACCCACGGGTGCCAGGTCATACAAATCAAAATAGCGTGCGCGTGAGGTTTCCAGCGCGTCCTGGGCGCGCCGCAACTCCTCGTTTTGCAGTTCCAGTTCAATTTGATGCACCTGCAAGTCGTGCAGCAGCTTGGCCGCGTCGGGCAGGGTGAGGGGCGCGGTAATTGCGCGCATTTTGTACGACTGGTCGCCTGCCGCGTCGGTCTTTCGGCGCATCAGCGTCTCGGCTTGTTGACGCAGCACGCCAGCCTGTCCCGTTGTTGTCCATCCCTCAAGTGCGGCTGGTGTCGAAGCAGCCCAGGCAGTCTCAGTAGCGCCGCTAAGGTTGTGCGGTGCCGACTTGTCTTTCATGCGCTGGCCCTCTCTGTGGTGGCAATTGCATACACCTGCCCCGATTGATCGGCCAGTGCTGTGGCCATCAGCCAGACGTGCAGGAGCCGACCGTCTTTGGTCTTGCGCTCCATCTGGTAGGGTTGTAATACCGCCGCTTGGCTCAATTGCGCAACCACGGCCAACGCTTGGGCTTGCCCGGCTTGGGGAATCAGTTCGCGAATGTTCATGCTGAGCGCCTCGGCTTCGCTCCAGCCATACAAGCGCGTTGCACCCGGATTCCAGCACAGAATTTTGCCGTCCAGATTTTGTACCAAAATAGCATCGCGCGAGTCGGTCATGACGGCCGCCATGCGACGCAGGGTTTCCGCTTCAAGCAGCACCTCGCGCGCCATCTTCATGTCGGAAATATCAAAAAACGTAATCACCGCGCCATCAATCACGTTTTCCAGCGTGCGGTAGGGGCGAATGCGCAGCACAAACCACTTGCCCAATTTGGTTTGCACCTCGACCTCTTTGGGAATCAGCGTGTCCAGCACCTGCTGCACGTCTTCCACCAATTGGTGGTAGCCCACCAGGTTAGCCGTTATGTGGCCCACCGGACGCCCGACATCGGTGGCAATCAGGTTGATCACTTGCGTCGCGGCGGGCGTAAAGCGCTGAATGTGCAACTGGTGGTTGACGAAAATCGTGCCTACACCCGTGCCCGCCAGCAGGTTGTTCATGTCGTTGTTGGCCTGCGAGAGGCCGCTCACCTTGCCCTGCAATTCGGTGTTGACCGTGGCCAATTCTTCGTTAACCGATTGCAGCTCTTCTTTGGAGGTTTCCAACTCTTCGTTGGTGGACTGCATTTCCTCGTTGATCGACTGCATTTCTTCGTTGGCCGATTTGAGCTCTTCGTTGGAGGTTTCCAGCTCTTCGGTGGTGGTTTGCAGGTACTCCTCTTTGTCGCGCAGTTCCTGTTTC
Source organism: Burkholderiales bacterium (assembly GCA_021732385.1). GTDB lineage: Bacteria > Pseudomonadota > Gammaproteobacteria > Burkholderiales > Burkholderiaceae_C > JAKFVA01. The sequence continues at coordinate 27,928 of JAKFVA010000026.1, forward strand.
AAGGCCGTAATTTGTGCATTGGTAGTGTGCGCACCCGCATCGGGTGGCGGCCCGTCTGCGACTTTGCCAGCGGCTTTACCGACTGCGGCAGCGGCAGCGGCCTGTTCGGCCTGCGGTGACGGCTGCAAGACCACCAGAAACAGCGCCTGTTCTGAGGCATCGGCAGCAACCGGCTGCACCTTGAGGTCGACCAGGGAAAAATCGCCATTGGTCTTGACGCGCAAACCCGCCACCAGCACGGCCTCTCTTTTGGCTACGGCCTTGTGCAAGGCGGTTGTGAGGCCAGGGCGCAAACCCTGGCGCGCCATTTTCAGAATATTCAGGCCTGCCTCGCCCGGTGCCGGTTCAAGGTACTGGCCGGTGCGCCCTTGCAGGTACAAAATATCGCCGCGCTCGTTGACCAGCGCGCCCGCCGGTGCGTACTGTTGCAGCAAGGTGCGCTCGGTCAGTTCGCGCAGCGACTCAACCGAATCACCTGCCACTTTGGTGGCAGCTCGGTGGGTTGATTCACTGCGTTTGAAGGGCGGTAAAAACCGGCTCAGAGAAAGGCGCTGCGGGCCGCCATCGTCCTTGCGCTGGTAAAGCTTTGCACCGCGATTGACGGTGGAAAACAAATCCAGGTGATCGCCGATAGACTCCGAGGTGCCCAAAAATAAAACCCCGCCGGGGTTGAGCGCGTAATGAAACAGCGGTATCAGTTTTTTGTGTAATTCCGGGCCCATGTAAATCAGCAGATTGCGGCAACTGATCAGGTCGAGCTTGGAGAAGGGCGCGTCCTTGATGACGTTCTGCTCGGAAAAAACCAGCATGTCGCGAATCAGCTTGTTGATGCGGAAAAATTCGCCGCCTGGTTCCTCGGTGAAGAAGCGCGCCAGCCGCTCGGGCGACACGTCGCTACAGATACTGGCGGGGTAGATGCCGGCACGGGCGTGCTCGATGGCGCGGCTGTCGATGTCGGTGGCAAATATGACCAACTTGAAGTTGGTTTTTAAAGCACTCATACGCTCTTGCAGCAGTATGGCAATTGAATACGCTTCTTCGCCGGTGGAGCATCCGGCCACCCAGACGCGAATGGTGGTGCCTGGCGGCTTGTTGGACAGCAAACGCACCACGGCCTCTTCTTGCAAGGCGTCGAAAGGCTCGGTATCGCGGAAAAAGTGCGTCACGCCAATCAGCAAGTCACGAAACAGCGCCTCGACTTCAGTGGGATTTTTGCGCAGGTATTGCACATACTCGTCTACCTGCTCAATCTGGTTGACTGCCATGCGCCGCTCCACACGGCGAATAATGGTGTTTTGCTTGTATTGGGAAAAGTCGTGTCCGGTTTGCGAGCGCAGCAGCACAAAAACTTTTTTCAGCGCGTCGTCGACCCGCAGGCCAGGGGCAGAGCCCACCGCGTTGGCGTTGTTAAAGGCAAAGCCGATGTACGACAGCAGCTGGGCCGGCATATCAGCGGGGGCCAGCACAAAATCCACCAGACCCGTGGCAATGGCATTGCGCGGCATGCCGTCAAATTGGGTTGACTCGGAGCTTTGCGCCATCACCATGCCGCCTTCGGCCTTGATGGCGCGTACGCCCTGCGTGCCATCACTGCCGGTGCCCGACAGCACAATGCCAATCGCCCGCGCCCGCTGCTCGTGCGCCAGTGAGCGGAAAAAGAAATCGACCGGGCAGCGGTGGCCGCGCGGCGCACCGGGCTCCAGCAATTGCAGGCTGCCGTTTAAAAAAGCCATGTCGTGGTTGGGCGGAATGATGTAGGTGCAGTTGGCCTCTACCACCATGCCGTCTTCCACCTCATACACCTGCATGCGGGTGTAGCGCTGAATCAGCTCGGTCAAAATACTTTTGTGGTCGGGCGACAAATGCTGCACCACAATAAATGCTATGCCGCTGCCGCTGCCGCTGGGCATGGCTGAAAAAAACGCTTCAAACGCCGCCAGGCCACCGGCCGATGCGCCAATGCCGACAATGGGAAATAGGGCGTTTTCAGGCAAATCCGCAGTGGCGGCCTCGGGCGGCACTGCGCTGGTTTGAGGCGTTGGCTGGGCGGTTGCCGCTGTCACCGGTTTTTTGGCAGCGCCCTTTTTTTTGTCAGTCATAAATGGTTTTTGTAAATCGGGGCCAACGGTGGTCCGCCCTGCGGCTGGGCCTGCAAACGCACATACTCTTTTTTAACTACGCCATAGCACTCGCACACCCGTTGCTCGAGCTGGGCCCGGTCAAGAATGGTGATGCGCCCGCGCACGTAATGAATCAGGCCCGCTGCTTGCAGCCGCCCGGCGGCTTCGGTAACGCCTTCACGGCGCACGCCCAGCATGTTGGCAATCAACTCTTGCGTCATGTGCAGTTCATTACCGGGCAAACGGTCCATGCTGAGCAGCAGCCAGCGGCACAGTTGTTGGTCAATTGAGTGGTGACGGTTGCACACGGCAGTTTGGGCAATTTGCGTCAGCAGCGCCTGGGTGTAGCGCAGCACCAGCACCTGCAAGGCACCGCCTTGCGAAAATTCTGCCAGTGCCAACGGCGCTCTCAGGCGGTAGCCGGTGCTTGCGCTTTGCACCACCGCGCGGCTGGTGGTGTGATTGCCGCCCATGAACACCGAGATGCCGACCATGCCTTCGTGCCCGGTGACCGCAATTTCCGTTGATGCGCCAGCCAGCGTCACGTAAAGCAGTGAAACAATACCGCTGGTCGGGAAATACACATGGCGCATTGAGTCGCCCGCCTCATACAGCGCCCAGCCCAGTGGCAGGGTAATGGGCTCCAAAGCGGGCAAAAGCCGCTGGTAGTCGGCGTCGGGCAGGGTGGCTAGAAGCCGGTTTTGTCTGGGGCTGGCGGGGCTGGACATGGCTGTTACCTCACTGCGGCAAAAAACGCTAGCAAATAGAGGCAGGCCTAGGCCAAGCCAACGCAACAGACTCATTATTGTGCTGATTGGCCCGAATTGCTTGGTAATTTAACCAAAAAGGCGTTTTATTGCTATAAAAAATATAGTAAAAATTGATAGCTGTACCCGCACGTCTTTGTTGGTCTAGGGGCTTATTTAAGCCTTAAAAAATGCCTGATTTTTCAGATTTTTGGCGTTTTTAAGCGTTTCGCGTCATTTCAGTGCGTTTTAGGGCATTTCGGGGCGTTTTTGACCCGCCAAGCCTTAGATATTGACCAAATCGGCTTGTTGGCGCTCCAGGGCGCCAGCCGCCGCCAGCTCGTCAATGAGCTGGCTCAGCCATTGCGCGCGTGGCTCCAGCGCAAAAAAGCGCCGGTGCACCAGCTCGAAATAGGGCGTGGACTGTGCCCAGGCCAGCAGGTGCGCGGCGGGTGTGCGCTGCCATTCCAGCAGCTTGAACTTGAGCAGCACCTTGGCGGCATGCCGGGCGTGTTTGAGCGGATTGGAGGCAAATTGCGCCAGCCGCGTGTGGGCGCGTGCCAGTGCGCCGTCAACTGCCATGCCGCCGCTGAATACGGGGCCGTGGCCGGGCACCACCAGCAGCGGGCGCAACGAGGCAATCAAATCCAGCGTGTCGGCCACGGCGTCAAAGGCGCGCTCGCCTTCAATCTCGGGGAAGATTACGCCAAAGCCGTTTTCCCACAGCGCGTCTGCCGATAGCAGGCAACGCGACTGCGGCTCAAAGAAAATTACCGAATGCGGGTCGTGTCCGGGGGCGGCGTGAATTTGCCAGGCCAGGCCACCCAGCGTAATGCTGGTGCCGGGCTGAAGCAGCGCATCAAAGCGAAACGGTGGGCATTGCTGGCCCGTGGCCTCGTAGAACAGCGCCGCCGGGTTCCATGGCAGCACATGAGCGGCCTGGCCAGGCGGGATATGGGTTTGTGCCTGGGGGTAGGCCGCTTGCAGCGCGGCGTTGCCGCCGCAGTGGTCGCTGTGCAAATGGCTGTTCAGCAGGGCATTGAGCGGGCGGCCCTGCAACTGCGCCTGCACCAGCGCCACGGTTTGCGCGGCGTGGCTGGCATAGCCAGTGTCAATGACGGCGGTGTCGTGCTGGCCCTGAATCACAATGTTGTTGGACGACAGCCAGCCGCGCTCCAGCACACGCACGCCGGGCGGCAACTGCCCCGCCTGCAAATGGCTCGTCATGCCGGGTGGCCCCTACGCCTGGCGCAGCTCGCGCCGCAAAATTTTGCCCACGTTGCTCTTGGGCAGGTCGTCGCGAAATTCAATGTATTTGGGGCGCTTGTAGCCGGTCAGGTTGTGCTGGCAGAACTTGGCTACCTCGTCCTCGGTCAGCATGCTGTTTTCACGCACCACAAAGACTTTGATGGCCTCGCCCTGGCTGGCGTCGGGCACGCCGATAGCCGCGCATTCAACCACGCCGGGGCAGGTGGAGATGACGTTCTCCAGCTCATTGGGGAAGACATTGAAGCCACTGACCAGAATCATGTCTTTCTTGCGGTCGACAATTTTGATGAAGCCCTGCGCGTCCATCAGGCCAATGTCGCCGGTGCGCATATAGCCGTCGGGGGTGAAAGCGTTGCGGGTTTCTTCCGGCTGGTTGTAGTAGCCGGTCATGACGTTGGGGCCCTTGATGCAGATCTCGCCCGATTCGCCTTGCGGTTGCGATTGCCCGGCATCATCTTTGATGGCGATGTCGATGCCCGGCAGGGGCAGGCCGATGTTGCCACTGAAACTGCTGGCGGTGACCGGGTTGTTGGTGCCAATGGCGCAGGTCTCGCTCATGCCCCAGCCTTCAATCATGGTGCTGCCAGTGGCTTCTTGCCAGTGCTTGGCCGTACCGCTGGAGGCCGCCATACCGCCGGCTTGCGAGACACACAGACTCGAGCAGTCCACGGTTTTGAACTGCGGGTGTTGCAGCAGCGCGTTGAACAGCGTGTTGACAGCGGGCAGCAAATGAAACGGCCGTTTTTTCAGCACATTGATAAAGCCGCCAATGTCGCGCGGGTTAGGTACCAGCGTGGTGTGCGCGCCCCAGCGGATGGTCAGCAGGCACAGGGTGAGCGCAAAAATATGGTACAGCGGCAGCGCAGAAATGCTGTTGACGTCATGCACCTGGGCAATGCCTTTGCCCTCGCGCTTGACAGCGGGCGTAAACCAGGCCTCGGCTTGTAGCACGGCGGCCACAATATTGCGGTGGGTCAGCACCGCGCCTTTGGACAGGCCGGTGGTGCCGCCGGTGTATTGCAAAAAGGCAATTGAATCCAGCGTGGTTTGCGCGGGCTTGAGCGTCAGGTGGCTGCCTTCAGCCAGCGCTTGCGCAAACAGTGTGACGCTGCGCCCATTGGTCAGTGGCAACTTGTAGGCGGGTACCAGCTTGGCGAGGTGGCGCACGGCAAATGTCATCCATTTGCCGTACCAAAACCCCAGCATGTCGCCAAACGAGGCCACCACCACATGCGCCATGGCAGCGTCAACCTGCGGGTCCTGCAGCGCCTCTTCAAAGGTGTGGCAAAAATTTTCCAGAATCACAATTGCGGTGGCACCGGAGTCTTTGAGTTGGTGCTTGAGTTCGCGCGGCGTGTACAACGGGTTGACGTTCACGCAGGTGTAGCCCGCACGCAAGATGCCCGCCATGGTGACCGGGAATTGCGGCACATTGGGCAGCATGATGGCCACTTTGGCCCCGGGTGCCAAGCCACGGCTTTGCAGCCAGGCGCCAATGGCGGCAGAGGCATCATCGAGCTCGCCATAGCGCATCCACTGGTCCATACAGACTGAAAAGGGGCGCTGCGCGTTCTGGCGAAAAGACGCCTCCAGCATTTGCCCGACCGACTGAAATGCCTCCGGTTGCACACTGTGCGGCACGCCGCTGGGGTAACTGCTGAGCCAGGCTGAGTTCATGGGCGCTTTCTTCGAGTGCTGGAAATGTCGCGATTGTGATGCCACCCGCGGCGGCGCGCCATCGGAGTTGTCCTAGGACAAAAGCGTCACGCAAGTGACTTCAGAGTCGTCAAACAAGCTGGTGATAAAGGCTGATTCACGAGTTTGGATTGTCGCCAGGAAATCCGCCACGCCGCTGGGGTGCTTGGCAATTTTTGCAAACGCGTCAAAACCCGCCTCTAGAAAACGCTGTAGGTCAGACAGGCCAGCCGCTGCTGCCGGGCCGCGCATCATCAAGAGCATTAAGCGCAGGCCAGGGGTGCGCGCCAGTTGCCCTAGCTGCTGGCCCAGGGCCATGACGCTGGCGAGTTGACGCTGGCGCTGTTCGCGAGCGCCAGTAGCGCGCCAGGCGTGCAGGTAAACCAGCGCGGCGGGTAAAGGCGGGGTGGCTGCAGGCAGCGCAAGCATGGCGTGGGCCATGGCAAAGTCGAGTTGCTCGGTCAGCAGGTGCAAATCGGCCAACGCCTGGGTGACATTCACGACGCTCTGGGGGAACAGCTTTTCCACGGTATCGGCGATGCGGGCAAATTGCCGGTCGCGCAGGCTGAAGTCTTTGTCCGCATACAGCTCGGTTAAAAAAAACTGGGCGGCGCTGCTGAAAAGGGGGTTGTCCAGCAGGTCACGGTAAACACGGGCAAAGCGTCGGGCTTGGCGTTGTTTGGTGTGCTGCAAAGCCGCTTGCAGGCTGGGGTCGGCCAGGCTGGCCTGGCGCAGTGCCATGACCTGGTCGATAGCGAGCCGAATCAAATGCGTGCTTTGCATGCCCTAACCATACACCGCCCTAGGCGCGGGGCTCTACCGCCAGCAGGTGCCGCATGCCATAGTGCGGCCATGCAAAGAAGGAATTTATTGCGCTTGGGGCTGGCGTCGGCGGCCCTGTTTTCTTTGGCGGGCTGGGTGGTCGTCAATGTCCAGCCAGGTTGGCATAACGGCCGTTTGAGCAGTCAGGCGCGAACGGTGTTTTCAGCCTTGGCGCTTGGTCTGCTTGACGGCACGCTACCCGCCGAATCCCGCAATAGAGCGCTGGCCATGCAAGGCTTGCTGGAACGGCTGGATGGCCTTATCAGTGGGCTGCCTGAACACGCCCAGGCAGAGCTTTCGCAGCTGTTGACACTGCTGTCGAGCAGCGCGGGGCGCATAGCCCTGTGCGGCCTCAAGCCTGACTGGCCGCAAGCCGATGTACCCACGCTGCAAGCTGCCTTGCAGGGCATGCGCAGCTCCCGCATCAGCCTGCGTCAACAGGCCTACCATGCGCTGCATGACTTGGTGGGTGGCGCGTATTTTTCTGATGCCAGTACCTGGCCATTGATGGGCTACCCAGGCCCCCCGAGGGTGTGATTTGATGGCGGCTGCTATGGCAATTCCTGTTTTGAACTCTGTCACCGACCCCATTCGTGAGGGCTTGGCGCGCGGCTGGCGCGTGTACGGTGGTAGCCTGGCCGTTGCGCCTGAGAAAATTACTTGTGATGTGGCCATTATTGGCAGCGGCGCAGGCGCAGGCATCACGGCCGAGTTGCTCACTAAAGCCGGTTTGAGCGTGGTGCTGATTGAGGAAGGGCCGCTTAAAAGCAGCAGCGATTTCAATCAACTTGAAGCGCAAGCCTACCCCACGCTGTACCAGGAGAGCGCGGCGCGCAAAACGCAGGACAAAGCCATCAATATCCTGCAAGGCCGCTGCGTTGGGGGTTCCACCACCGTCAACTGGACCAGCTCATTTCGCACGCCCGAACCCACCCTTGATTATTGGCAGCGCGAGTTTGGTCTGACAGACTTCACGACTGCCGCGCTGGCCCCCTATTTTCTGCAGGCTGAGCAACGCCTGGGCATCTCGCCCTGGCTGACGCCGCCAAACGAAAACAACGATTTGTTGCGGCGTGGCGCGGCCCGGCTGGGTATTCCGGCAGCGGCGATTGCGCGCAACGTCAAGGGCTGCTGGAATCTGGGTTCGTGCGGGCTTGGTTGCCCCACCAACGCCAAGCAGTCGATGCTGGTGACCACCATTCCAGCCGCGCTGGATGCAGGCGCCACGCTGCTGGTGCAAACGCGCGCCGAGCGGCTGACGCTGGTTAATGGCCATGTTGCTGCGCTGCATGCCCTGCCGGTGGCGCTCAATGGTGCGGTGCCAGCGCAGGCCAAGCCGATTCAAGTCGTGGCCAAACACTATGTGCTTGCAGCGGGCGCTATCAACTCCCCAGCGGTGTTATTGCGTTCGCGAGCGCCTGATCCGCATGGCGTGCTAGGTCGGCGCACATTTTTGCATCCGGTAGTGATGTCGGCGGCGCTCATGCCGCAAAAGGTTGAGGGTTGGCAGGGCGCGCCGCAGACCCTGTATACCGATCATTTTCTAGAAACCCAGCCAATCGATGGGGCCATCGGCTACAAGCTGGAAGCGCCGCCGCTGCATCCTGTGATTTTCTCTTCCACGGTGTCCGGCTTTGGCGAACCGCAAGCCAATTTGCTCAAACAGTTTGCCCACACCCATGTGTTGCTGGCGTTACTGCGCGATGGTTTTCATGCGCAAGCCGTGGGGGGACGCGTGGGCCTGCGCGCAGACGGTTCGCCTGTGCTCGACTACCCCTTGAGCGATTTTGTGATGGACGGTGCACGCCGCGCCCTGCTCAGCATGGCCGAAATCCAGTTTGCAGCTGGCGCGCGCGAGGTGCTGCCGGTGCATGAAATGGCGCAGCCCTATGCCTCGTGGGCGCAAGCCAAGGCGGCTATTGCCGCGCTGGAGATGAAGCCACTGCTCACCAAGGTGGTCAGCGCGCATGTCATGGGCGGCTGCGGCATGGCCGCCAGCGCCAAGCGTGGCGTGACGCGGCCTGACGGCCAGCACTGGCAAATTGCCAACCTTAGCGTGCATGACGGTTCGTTGTTCCCCACCAGCATTGGTGCCAATCCGCAGTTGTCCATTTATGGCGTGGTTAACTGCTTGGCGCAGGCGCTGGCGGAGCGCCTGGGCGGCCGCAGCGTGAAGCTTTGAGCCAAGGCACCAATACGCCTGGCGCATTGGCTCGCTTGCAGCAAGCCATGGTGTTGGGGGTGTTGACGCTGGCCGGTGGTTGCTGGCTGCTGCTTGAGCCGTATTCGCCGCTTGGGGCTGCACTGTGCAGCTTGGTGATTTTGATGGCGTATGTGCCCGTATTGGCGCTGGAATTTTTCTGGGCTTACCGGGTAAACCGGCATGACCGGGTAGCGCGCGCCTCTGGCGCAGTTGTACTGCGGGGCTGGCTGAGTGAAATACGCACCACGCCGCAGGTGTTTGGCTGGCGCCAGCCATTTCGCAGCCAAATGGTGCCCGACACCGACCTCTGCGACTGGCCCACAACCAGCACTGGCGCAAACACAAAAATCAAGTCTGCACGCTGCGGCGTGATTTTGATCCACGGCTTTTTTTGTAATCGGGGTATTTGGACACCATGGCTTGGGCCACTGCAAGCCGCGGGTCACCCGTTTATGGCGCTCAATTTGCATCCCGCTTTTGCGGGCATTGACGATTACGTGCCTTTGATAGACGCCGCTGTGCAGCGCATGACGCAAGCTACCGGCCAGCCGCCTGTGCTGGTGTGCCACAGCATGGGCGGTCTGGCCGCGCGTGCCTGGCGGCGAGCCGTGATGCCAGGCACGTGCGCCAACGAACACCAGATACGGCACATCATCACTATTGGCACGCCGCACCATGGCACGGTAGCGGCCCGCTTTGGCCAGGCACCCAATGCGCGGCAGATGCGGGTAGGCAACCCCTGGTTGGCGCAGCTGGCGCGTGATGAGGCGGCAATGGCGGCTGATGCGCCGCCCTACGCTGTATTTACCTGCTGGTATTCCAACACCGACAACATCGTGTTCCCTGCTTCCAGCGCCACTTTGCCGGGGGCGGCCAATCACATGATGGCGGGGTGTGGCCATGTGGATCTGGCCTTGGAGCCGGAGGTGATGGCGCACACGCTGGCTCTGCTTAACAAGTTGTCAGCCAGCGCAATCAAAGATTAAAAACCCTGGTGGCAGCTTATAAATTGCCCTTGAATAAATTATTTTGATAGCGTCGCATCCTTAGCTGGGAAGGGCAAAAGCACAATGAGAGCCCATAAATGGATGGGCCCGCCTAAACCTCCAATTTTGTCTGAATAGGGCTTGCTTAATCAGGGAAAACCCTTACATTTAAGCCATGGTCGAACCCAAAGTCCTTTTGCAAGCCTCGCTGAATGCCAGCAGGGCGTTTTTCCGCCCACCAGCTACTGCTAGAGCGGTAGTTGGTGCGCAACCTATGCGGTCTAAAGCTGTACCCGTCATGGTGCCTATCCGCTCGATTGGCCCGAGCGAGCGAGAGCGCATCGTCCAGCATTTAATGACACTGAGCCCGCGCGACCGTTACCTGCGCTTTGGCTATTCGGCGTCTGATGAACAGATTGCCCGTTACGTTAATGACCTGAACTTTGACCGCGATGAAATCTATGGCATTTACAACCGCAAGCTGGAACTACTGGCAGTAGCGCATCTGGCTTTTTCGCCAGACCCCAAATGCGAGGCCTGTGCCGAGTTCGGCGTATCGGTGCTGCTTGCAGCGCGCGGCCGCGGATATGGTGCCCGGCTGTTTGAGCGGGCGGTGATGCATGCCAGCAATGAGGGGGTGAACCTGATGTTCATTCATGCGTTGTCCGAGAATACCGCCATGCTCAAGATTGCCCGCAACGCTGGTGCCACGCTGGAGCGCGACGGTGCCGAGACCGAGGCTTATTTGCGCCTCGCCCCGCCCACGCTGGACAGTCGCATGACCGAGATTGTGGAGCAGCGTTTTGCGCAGCTTGACTACCACATGAAAGTTCAGGCTAAGCAATTCTGGGAATTTTTGGCCGGTGTGCAGGAAGTGCGGCGTGGCGTGCAGGCCGCGCGCCATCATAGCGGCGAATAGCTCGCAAAGCTCACCTTGGGAGATGGGCGCCCCAGAGTTGCCCGCCGCAGCGGTGAATCCGGTATCCTTGGCAGCATCTCAACAACTGCACGTCCTGCGCATCTGCCAGTGTCAGACCCGCATCCCGCACGCGCTGCTTCCAAGGAAGACAAGCGCACGTTCTTGCAAAAGCTAGCCGAATTTATTCATCCCGGCCCCGATTCACGGGCCGAGTTGATTGAAACCCTGGCGGATGCTGAAGACAACCAGATCATCAATGCCGAATCGCGCGTCATGCTCGAGGGCGTAATCCGCATGGCCGACATGACGGCTGGTGACGTCATGGTCGCGGCCCCGCGCATGGATTTGCTCGATATCAATGCCCCACTAGCGGCTCTGCTGCCCATGGTGATCGAGGCGGCGCACTCTCGCTTTCCGGTGTACGAGGGCGAGCGAGAGAACATCATTGGCATTTTGATGGCCAAAGACTTGCTCAAGTTGCAGGACGCGCCGCAGCAAAGCGTGCGGGCGTTGCTGCGCCCGGCTGTGTTTGTTCCCGAGAGCAAAGGCTTGAATGATCTGTTGCGCGACTTTCGCGGCAACCGCAACCACCTGGCCATCGTGATTGATGAATTTGGCCGTGTGGCTGGCCTCATCACCATCGAAGACGTGCTGGAGCAAATCGTTGGCGAGATTGAAGACGAGTTTGATATTGCCGAAGACGAAGGCGACATTTTTGGTCTGACGGATCACACCTACCGCGTCAGTGGCAACACCGCCATCGAGCGGCTCAATGAAGCGCTCGGGGTCAACTTGGTGGCCAGCGATAGCGAGACTGCCTTTGACACGATCGGCGGCTTGATTACCCATGAAATGGGCCATGTGCCCAGGCGTGGCGAACGTCATGCCTTGAGTGGGCTGGAGTTTGTGGTGCTGCACACCAAGGCTGGCGCGGTGCGCTGGTTCAAGGTTACGCAGATGCGCGGTGCCGACAGCATTGCCTGAACCGGCCTGGGTGCAGGCCATCCGCCCATCTGCAAAACCCATACGGGCCTGGCCCACGCTTTGCGCTGTAATTGCGGGCTTGGCACATGCTGCCAGCCTGGCATTGCCAGGCAGCGGCGAGCCTTTGTGGGGCTTGCAATTGCTGGCCCTGGCGGCGCTGGCCTGGCTGCTGGAGGGCGCTAGGGACTGTCGGCGCGCAGCTTTTTGGCTGGGCTGGGTGTTTGCCACCGCATGGCTGGCAGGCACATTCTGGTGGTTGTATATCTCGCTGCATGTGTATGGCGGTCTGGCTGCGCCGTTTGCCGTGTTGGCAGTGGCAGCGCTGGCATTTGCGTTGGCACTTTATTACGCGCTGGCGTGCCTGCTGTTTGTCGTTGTGGCACCCGCCAATTTGGCCGGGCGTGCCTTGGTGTTTGCGGCATGCTGGACACTGGCCGAGCTCGCGCGCGGCGTGTTCTTTACGGGTTTTCCGTGGGGTGCGGCGGGTTATGCGCATGTTGACGGCTTGCTGGCTGGCTATGCGCCGTGGCTGGGTGTGTATGGCATTGGCGCAATCGCTGCCTGGTTGGCATTGAGTCTGGCGCGCATTACCGACTGCGGACGGTTGCAGCGGATTGCGGCGCTGATGTTGTTAACGCTGCCGTCCGTAGCGCAGATGGGGCAGGACAGCTCGCCAGTCACGCAGTCAGCAGGCGTCTTGTCGGTCACACTTTTACAAGGCAATATTGCGCAGGACGAAAAGTTTCAGAGCGGCTCGGGCGTGCCCGATGCGCTGAGCTGGTACGGCGCGCAATTGCGCGCAGCGCGCACCGAATTGGTGGTCACGCCTGAGACCTCGCTGCCATTGCTGCCGCGTGAGCTTCCAGAGGGCTATTGGGATGGACTGCGCCAGCACTTTGGTGCAGGCGTGGGTGACACAATAAAGTCTGTCAAATCAGCCCCTGTGCCGGTCGCCAATGTGGCTTCAGGCGCTGCGCTTATTGGCATGCCACTGGGCAGTCTGCGCTCGGGCTATACCAACTCCGTGCTGGGTTTACAACCGGGCAGGATTGAGCCCTACCGTTATGACAAGCACCATCTGGTGCCGTTTGGTGAATTTATTCCCCGATTTTTTAAATGGTTCACGCAGTTGTTGAATATCCCTCTAGGCGACTTCAACCGCGGCGTGGTCGGGCCGCCCGCGTTCGAGGTGCGGGGCGCACAAGGTGTACAGCGCCTGGCCCCCAACATCTGCTACGAAGACTTGTTTGGTGAGGAGTTGGCCGTGCGTTTTACGGATGCAGCCACGGCACCCACCATCATGGTCAACGTCAGCAATATTGCCTGGTTTGGCAACAGCCTGGCGATCGATCAACACTTGCAAATCTCGCGCATGCGCACACTGGAATTGCAGCGTCCCATGATCCGTGCCACCAACACGGGCGCCACGGCCATCATTGATCACCGAGGTAATGTGACGCACCAGCTACCACGTCTGACAAGAGGCGTTTTACTGGGTGAGGTGCAGGGCCGCAGCGGCAATACCTTTTTTGCCAAGTGGGCTGGGCACTTTGATTTGTGGCCCTTGTGGGGACTGTCCATTGCTACACTTTTAATAGCCTTTGGCGCGCGGCACCGTAAATCTCAAACCCGAGTTGGCCTCTAAAATAAGCGCATGCTGAGTTTTCAAGACATTATTTTGCGGCTGCAACAATACTGGAGCGCGCAAGGCTGCGCCCTGCTGCAACCCTACGACATGGAAGTGGGGGCAGGCACCTCGCATACCGCTACATTTTTAAGAGCACTGGGCCCTGAGCCTTGGAAAGCTGCGTATGTGCAGCCCAGCCGCCGCCCAAAAGATGGCCGTTATGGCAACAACCCCAACCGCTTGCAGCACTACTACCAGTACCAGGTGGTGCTCAAGCCCGCGCCTGCCAATATTCTGGAGCTGTACCTAGGCAGCCTCGCAGCGCTGGGTTTTGATTTGAAGCAGAACGACGTACGCTTTGTCGAAGACGATTGGGAAAATCCCACCCTGGGTGCCTGGGGCTTGGGCTGGGAGGTCTGGCTCAACGGCATGGAAGTGACGCAATTCACCTATTTCCAGCAAGTCGGTGGCATCGATTGCCGCCCCATCACGGGTGAAATCACTTATGGCCTGGAGCGCCTGGCTATGTACCTGCAGGGCGTGGACAACGTTTATGACTTGAAGTGGACGCAGGGGTTGACCTATGGCGACGTTTACTTGCAAAACGAACAGGAGCAAAGCGCTTACAACTTTGAGCATAGCGACGCCGATTTTTTATTCACGGCTTTTACCGCTCACGAGAAGCAGGCCAAACATTTGATTGAGCAGCAATTGGCATTGCCTGCCTATGAGCAGGTGCTCAAGTCCGCCCACACGTTTAATTTGCTCGATGCACGTGGTTCGATCAGCGTCACCGAACGCGCTGCCTACATTGGCCGTATCCGCAACCTGGCCAAGAGCGTTGCACAAAGCTACCTCGACAGCCGTGAGCGCCTGGGTTTTCCAATGGCCCCGCCCGAGTGGGTGGCACAGCTGGCCAAAAAGGTGGCATGAGCGGTATGGAAACAAAAAATCTGTTGGTCGAACTGTTGGTCGAAGAGCTTCCCCCCAAGGCGTTAAATAAGTTGGGCGATGCCTTTGCCAGCGTATTGCTGGATCAGTTGCGTTTGTTGGGTTTGGCGGACGGTGAATCAAAGGCCACGGCTTACGCCTCGCCGCGGCGGCTGGCGGCGCACATCACTGCGGTGGCGGCGCAGGCGGCAGACAAAAGCGTGTCCAGCAAGCTCATGCCGGTCAGTGTGGGCCTGGATTCAGCGGGCAATGCCACGCCAGCCCTGCTAAAAAAATTGCAAGCCCTTGGAGCAGACGCTGGTGCGGTGGGTCAGCTCAAGCGTGCCATGGACGGCAAGGCGCAAGTGCTGTACTACGACAGCACAGTGCGCGGTGCCACACTGGCCGATGGCCTGCAAAAAGCACTGCTTGAGGCGATTGCCAAGTTGCCCATCCCCAAGGTCATGAGCTACCAATTGGAATCGGGCTGTGAGTTGCCGGGCTGGAGCAGTGTGAGCTTTGTGCGTCCCGCGCATGGGCTGCTTGCCCTGCACGGCAGTGCCGTGGTGCCAGTACAGGCGCTGGGCTTGCATGCGGGCAACAGCACGCAAGGCCACCGTTTTGAAGCCGCCAAAGCCGTGGTGGTGATTGCCAACGCCGACAGTTACGCCGACATCTTGCTGAACGACGGTGCAGTAATTGCCAGCTTTGCCCAGCGCAAAGCCGAGATTGGGCGCCAGCTGGCGCAAGCCGCGGCCCGACTGGGTGGTGGTGTGCAGCCGCTGCAAGACGACGCCTTGCTTGATGAGGTGACTGCGTTGGTGGAGCGGCCCAATGTGCTGGTGTGCGAGTTCGAGCCCGCGTTCTTGCAAGTGCCGCAAGAGTGCCTGATTCTCACCATGAAGGCCAACCAGAAATACTTTCCGCTGCTCGACACTGGCGGGAAACTCACCCATCAATTTCTAGTGGTTAGCAACATCAGCCCGCAAGACGCCAGCGCCGTGATTGGCGGCAACGAGCGCGTCATACGTCCGCGGCTGGCCGATGCCAAATTTTTCTACGATCAAGACCGTAAAAAAACGCTGGCCTCTCGCCTGGACGGCCTGGCCAAGGTGGTGTACCACAACAAGCTCGGTTCCCAGGCCGAGCGCGCCAAGCGAGTACGTGCCATTTCCCATGCCATTGTTGAACAACTGCGCGCGGCCACCACGCCCTACACCGTGCAGGCTAAAGAAGAGTTTGACATGCTGGCGCACAAGGCCGAGCAGGCCGCGCAACTGGCCAAGACCGATTTGTTGACTGACATGGTGGGTGAATTCCCGGAACTGCAGGGCATCATGGGCGGCTACTATGCACGCCATGAAGGTCTACGCGACGGTATCGCTATCGCAATTGAAGACCACTACAAGCCCCGCTTTGCCGGTGACAGCCTGCCGCGCAACCATACCGGCCTGGTGGTGGCACTGGCCGACAAGCTTGAAACACTGGTGGGGATGTTCGGCATTGGCAATCTGCCCACCGGCGACCGCGACCCGTTTGCGCTGCGCCGCCATGCGCTAGGGGTCATCCGGATTCTGATGGAGAAGAACCTGCCGTTGTTGTTGTCGCCGTTACTGTTAAGTGCTGCGCATGCATTCAATGAATGGCTAAGTCAGCAATCTGAAGAAGACTGCATAGTGTTTGGTTACGGCAAGGTCAAATTACCCACTTTCATTTACGAGCGCCTAGCTGGTCTGTTGCGTGAGCAGGGTTACAGCAGCCAAGAGATTGATGCAGTGCTATCTTTAGAGCCCCAGCGCCTTGGCGACATACCGCAGCGTCTGGCGGCAGTACGCGCTTTCGCCTCGCTGCCCGAGGCCCCCGCGCTGGCCGCCGCCAACAAGCGTGTAAGCAACATACTTAAAAAGGTGGAGGGCACGGTAGAGGCCAGCGTTGATGCCACCAAGCTGCATGAGCCAGCTGAGATCGCGTTGCAAGACGCTATTACATCAGTAGCTATAAGTGCAGATCAAGCCTGGGTTAAAGGCCAGTACACTGAAAACCTGCAGGCGCTAGCCGCACTCAAGGCACCCGTTGATGCATTTTTTGAAACGGTCATGGTCAACGCCGAAGATCCCGCATTGCGCGCCAATCGCCTGGGCTTGCTCGCAACGCTGCATGCTGCCATGAACCGTGTGGCCGATTTGTCCAAGCTGGCAACTTAGCTACCTGACGCTACTTGGCTGTATAACCTTCCCATGCAACTTGTCATCCTTGACCGCGACGGCACCATCAACGAAGACCGTGACGACTTTGTAAAGTCCCCCGATGAATGGCAGCCCCTGGCCGGTGCCTTGCAAGCGATTGCCAAGCTCAACCATGCCGGTTTTCAGGTGGTCCTGGCGTCCAATCAGTCGGGCTTGGGACGCGGGCTGTTTGATGTGGCAGCGTTGAATGCCATTCACAGGAAAATGCACAAAATGCTTGCTGCGGTGGGTGGACGCGTGGACGCGGTATTCTTTTGTCCGCATGCGCCGCAAGACACTTGCACTTGTCGCAAGCCGCTGCCCGGTTTGTTTGAGCAAATTGGCGAGCGCTACGGCATCAATCTCAAAGGCGTGCCCACTGCCGGCGACAGTCTTCGTGATCTGCAAGCCGGCTTAGCGGCAGGCTGTGCGCCGCATTTGGTGCTGACTGGCAAGGCTGGCATTTACCGCCAGCAAGCGCTGGCAGATGTATTCCCTGAGCAAACCCAAACGCATCTGGATCTGAACGCCTTTGCCGACGCGGTGATTGCCGCGCGCACCAATTCGCCCGCACTGTAAACACGCACCATGCTGTTGATTCGCTCGCTCCTGCACCTGCTGTGGATGGCAGTTACCGTGATCCCCTGGGCGCTGATGGTGCTACTTTGCTCGCTGTTTGTCAGCTCTACCACGGTCTACTGGCAATGCGCGGGCTGGTTGCGGTTAGCTGTAAGTGGTGGCCGGGTGATTCTGGGCATTCGCAACCGCGTCACTGGCATGGAAAACCTGCCGACCGGGCAGACCAGCCCCGCCGTCCTGCTGGTCAAGCACCAGTCCACCTGGGAAACCTTTTGCATGCCCACCCTCATGCCGCACCCGCTGGCGTACGTATTCAAAAAAGAGCTGCTGTACGTGCCGTTTTTTGGCTGGGCCATGGGCCGCATGGATATGATTCACATTGACCGTGGCCTGCGCACCCAGGCCTTTAACAAAGTGGTTGAGCAAGGAAGGCGGTTGTTGGGGCAGGGCGTGTGGGTCATCATGTTCCCTGAGGGCACACGCATTCCGCGCGGCCACAAGGGGGTGTATAAAAATGGTGGCACCCGGCTCGCAGTGGAAACCGGTGCGCCCGTGATTCCGATTGCAGTCACCTCAGCCACCTGCTGGCCGCGCAAGGCTTTTATCAAGCGCCCTGGTGTGGTTAATATTTCGATTGGCCGGCCCATCAGTTCTGTTGGCCGCGAACCAGACGAGCTAATGCGTGAGGTTGAAAACTGGATCGAGACCGAGATGCGCCGCCTTGACCCGGATGCTTACCCGCCAAATGGTCCCACACCAGTTTTCAGCAAAACACCGGGCTAAGCAGTTCCACACCACTTATGCAGTTATTGCGCTTCAACCTGGATTTGTTTGGCCCTGGTGCCAGCCATGCGCCGCAAATCACAAGTCCGCAAAGCACACCAGTCGTTACCGGCAATACGATTAAAGCAACTGAATCCTCAGCAGGTGCAGTGCCACAGACGGTACTTTTCTCGCACCCGCGTGCCAACCGCGAAGCGTTATTGCGCGGTGGTGTGGTGGCGTTTGAATTCCGCCGGGCCAAACGTCGCAGCATCGGCTTTCTGATTGGCCCTGATGGCCTTGTGGTGCGAGCACCATCTTGGGTGCCGCTGCAGGAAGTTGATGCCGCCGTGCAAGAAAAAGGTAGCTGGATTGTCAAAAAACTGGCCGAGACGCGCCAGCGCCATGAGTCGCTTGAATCAAACCGTATGCAGTGGCACGATGGTGCCAGCCTAACTTTTTTGGGCCAGCCGGTGCAGTTGTGGATTGATCCGGCACATGCTTTTGAAGGTGCGGGCGCAGCGCTGGTTAACCAAGCGCTCAACCCGGGTGACGCGCCCTTGTTGCGCTTGCAACTGGGTCTGGCGCACAACGCCAGCGTGCCCCAAATCCGCGATGCCGCGCAGGCTTGGCTAATGCGCCAATCCAAGCGGATCTTTGAGGAGCGACTAAACCACTTTGCCGCTCGCTTGGGCGTGCGCTGGACCAAGCTGAGCCTGAGCAACGCAGGTACCCGTTGGGGCAGCGCACGGGCCGATGGCTCAATCCGCCTGCATTGGCGTTTAGTGCATTACCGTATGTCAGTAATTGACTATGTCGTTGCGCACGAACTCAGTCATTTGCGAGTGATGGATCACAGCCCGCGATTTTGGGACACTGTGCGCTCGGTCGTGCCCGACTACACGGAGCAAGTCAACCACTTAAAGAAAAATGTTTTACCCCCCTGGGGCTGATGCCGTGATTCAGTAGTGGAGTGAGTAGCGAATTTGCAAAAAATCCTCGCCGGGGTTAGGTTTTTTCAATCCCGCATTTGAAAAGTGCTGGTAGCGCAGTGTAATTTCATGCTCGGCGCGGCTACCAAACACAAGACCCAGGCCAATATGGTCACCAAATTGGAAGCTGGTGCTGAATTGCTTGCCCCCATTGCGGTAAACCGGCGTAATCAGGTTAAAACCAATGGCGCCTTCCAGAAAAAACTGGTTTTGGGCATACGGGTAGTAGCGCAGCACAGGCGTGATGCCCAACTGGGTGGAGTTGCGGGTAAACAAGCCTGCCGGGTCGCTTTTGGGATTCCAGTATCCGATGGATGCCTCCCAATAGCCTACCAAGCCTTCCACACCCCATTGGCTAGGTTGGTCCCAGGGCCACGTTATGCCCACCGTGAGACTCTTCGCCGTATCCGCGAATCCAGGCTGAATGAAAAAACGATTGGTCGAGGGTAACTTGAGGCCTGTGCCGCTTTGCCCCAGCACTAGCGCTGGGGTTAGAGTCAGGTAAGCGATTGAGAGTGCTGCAATATTAAGGCGCTTCATGGTGAGATTTATGTAACAAAACCTAATGAAATAGTTTAGGTGATATTCATGGCGTGGCAACCGCAAAGCGAACCATGCCATCGGCGCTGATCTGGCGACTCAGTTGTCCTTGAAACCACAGCAGGTGCAAATGCGCCACAGCCTCACCCATGGCAAATGTCAGCTGATGCAAGTCCAGCGTGCGCTTAAACATGATAGGGACGATGTCGGAGGCGCTGCACGGCTGACTGGCGCAGGCTGCCAGCACTTCGGCCAGCCTGTCATCATGATGGGCATGCAATTGGGCAATCCGCGCATGCAGACCCCAAAAAGGCTTGCCGTGCGAAGGTAGGACCAGGGTGTCTGATGGTAGCGGGCTGAATTTGTCAATAGATGCCAAAAAAAGCGCTAATGGATTGGACTCAGGCTCAATATCAAAAACACTCACGTTAGTGGAAATGCGCGGCAGCATCATGTCGCCGCCAATCAGCACTTTCAGGCTGTCACAGTACAACGCGATGTGCTCCGGTGCATGGCCGTAGCCACTGATACAGCGCCAATTATTGCCACCAATAGCGATGGCATCGCCATCCATCATGCGGTGGTAACTGGCTGGCACTGCGGGCACCATGCTGGGGTAGTAGTTGGCGCGGGCACGGATTTTTTCGATGGACGCTGGGTCGGTCAGGCCATGTGACGCAAAAAAACGTGCTGCGCTGTCGCCGCCAAAACCGGTCGTGCCTTGGCTGGCCATGCGGGCTACGTTGAAATCGGTGGCACTGATCCACAGCGGCACCTGCCACCTGCCACACAGCCAGTGGGCCAGGCCAATATGGTCGGGATGCATGTGGGTCACAATCACACGCAAAATGGGCAGGCCAGCAAGCTGCGTGGCAAAAATCTGCTCCCACAGCGCGCGGCTTTCAGGTTTGTCAATGCAGCAGTCCACAATGCTCCAGCCCTGTGTTCCGTTCAGCGTATCGCGCAGCAGCCATAAGTTGATGTGGTCCAGCGCAAACGGCAAACCCATGCGGATCCAGCGCACGCCTGGCGCCACCTCAAGCGTGCCGCCAGCGGGGCTGAGGGTGTCGCCTAGCGGGTAATGCAATTGGTGTTCAAGGGAGTTCATGTAGGATTAGTGTTTAATTGACGTTAACGTAAACGTCAAATGAAAATTCATTGTAGGGGCGTGCTCTTTGTCGTCCTGTCACTTGCGTGCCGACCATGTCTCCAGCCAACACCACATTCACCATCAGCGATCTGGCCCAGGAATTCGACCTGACCACCCGGGCCATCCGCTTTTATGAAGACATGGGCCTGCTGCAGCCCCTGCGCGACGGCGCGGCCGGGCGCAACCGCGTGTACAGCGCACGCGACCGCACGCGGCTCAAACTCACACTGCGCGCCAAGCGCCTGGGCCTTTCGCTGACCGAGGCCAAGGAGCTGATCGAGATGTACGACAGCCCGCGCGACACACTGCCGCAACTGAAAAAATTCCTCAACGTGCTGGCCTTGCACCGTGACGCGCTAGAGGCGCAACTTACCGAATTGCAGGCCACGCTGGATGAAGTCAAGGCGCATGAGAAAGAGGCCAAATCCCTGCTTGCAAAAAATGAGAAAGCCGCATCAAAAAAGGGCGGTAAATGAGCCAGTCCACCGCCCTGTACCAGCGCATAGAAACCAGTTTTTTGCGCCAAGGCCTGATGCAGCACCTGGGTGCGCGCATTGTGCGTGTGCAGCCGGGGGAGGTGGAGTTTGCCTTGCCCCTGAGCGACAAGGTAACGCAGCAGCAAGGCGCTTTTCATGGTGGCGCGCTAGGTGCCTTGGCGGATATTTGCTGCGGCTATGCGGCGCTCAGCGTAGCGCCCGAAGGCATGGAAGTCACCACGGTGGAGTACAAAATCAACTTTGTGGCCGCGGCGCTGGGCACTGAGGTGTTTTGCGTGGGCAAGGTCGTGAAAGCCGGGCGTACCCTTACTATCACCAGCGCTGAATTGTTTGATGTGAAAGACGGTCAGCGCAAGCTGTGCGGCGTGATGCAAGCCACCCTGATTGCCGTAGCCAAAAAATACTGAGGAAACCCGTATGAACCTGCCCGGCATTGACTACCAATTGGGTGCTGAGATTGACGCCCTGCGCGACGCCGTGCGCGAGTTTGCGCAGGCTGAAATTGCCCCCCGTGCGGCTGAAATAGACCGCAGCGACCTGTTCCCCTTTGATCTGTGGCGCAAGATGGGCGAACTGGGTGTGCTGGGCATCACCGTTCCCGAAGAATTTGGGGGTGCCAACATGGGTTACCTGGCGCACATGGTGGCCATGGAAGAAATCAGCCGGGCCAGTGCCAGTGTTGGCCTGAGTTACGGCGCGCACAGCAACTTGTGCGTCAACCAGATCAAGCGTAACGGCAGCGCTGCGCAGCGCCAGAAATACCTGCCCAAACTGGTCAGTGGCGAGCATGTGGGCGCGCTCGCCATGAGCGAGAGCGGCGCGGGCAGCGATGTGATTTCCATGAAGCTAAAGGCGCAAGATAAGGGCGGTTACTACCTGCTGAACGGCAGCAAGATGTGGATCACCAACGGGCCGGACGCCGATACCTTGGTGGTCTATGCCAAGACTGAACCCGAACTGGGTGCGCGTGGTGTTACCGCCTTCATCATTGAAAAAGGCATGAAGGGCTTCAGCGTTGCGCAAAAGCTCGACAAGCTGGGCATGCGCGGCAGCCACACGGGCGAGCTGCTGTTTGAAAATGTAGAGGTACCCGAAGCCCATATCCTGGGCGGCCTGAACAGTGGTGCCAAGGTGCTCATGAGCGGCCTCGATTACGAGCGCGCCGTACTTGCCGCCGGGCCGCTGGGCATCATGCAGGCGGTGATGGACAACGTCATCCCCTACATCCACGAGCGCAAACAGTTCGGCCAGAGCATCGGCGAATTCCAGCTGATTCAGGGCAAGGTGGCCGACATGTACACCACCTTGCAAGCCGGGCGCGCTTACTGTTACATGATCGGCAAGAACCTCGACGCACTGGGCAGCGAGCATGTGCGCCAGGTGCGCAAGGACTGCGCCAGCGTCATCCTCTGGTGTGCCGAAAAAGCCACCTGGATGGCGGGCGAAGGCATTCAGATTTTTGGCGGCAACGGCTACACCAACGACTACCCGCTGGGCCGCCTGTGGCGCGATGCCAAACTGTATGAGATTGGCGCGGGCACCTCGGAAGTGCGACGCATGCTGATTGGGCGCGAATTGTTTGCGGAGACTTTGTAATGTCACTTGACCACCTGCTTGCACACAACCGCGCCTGGGCAGCCCAGATGGTGCGCGAACGCCCCAGTTTTTTCACCAATCTCAAGAACCAGCAGAAGCCCAAGTACATGTGGATTGGCTGCAGCGATTCGCGTGTGCCAGCCAACCAGATCACAGGCCTGGAGCCGGGCGAGGTGTTTGTGCATCGCAATGTGGCCAACGTGGTGGTGCATTCGGATTTGAACGCGCTGTCTACCGTGCAATACGCGGTTGACATGCTGAATGTCGAGCACGTGATTGTCTGCGGCCACTACGGGTGCGGCGGTGTGCAGGCAGCGCTGGACAATGCGCGTATTGGCCTGGCCGATAACTGGATCCGCCACATACAAGACGTGCGCGACCGCTACCGCAAGCCACTGGAAGGAGCGCTTGTCACCCAGCGGCTGGACATGCTGTGCGAACTGAACGTGATTGAGCAGGTCGTCAACTTGTGCCAGACCACGGTGCTGAAAGACGCGTGGTTGCGCAGCCACTCCATTACCGTGCATGGCTGGATTTACGGTGTGAGCGATGGCTTGGTGCACGACCTGGACATGTCGGTGCAAGGTGCTGCTGGGCTGGAGCTGGCACGCGAGCGCGCAGTGGCCCAGGTTTTAAGTAAAAACAGACGCTAGCATCCACGCAGCAAGCGTCTATTGCTATAAATTAACTAGCATCATGTTTCCCCAGCGCCTTGATTCACCGCAAGCCTACAACATCGCCAAAGCGATGATGGACGGCTTCAACCGCCATTACCGGCTGTTCCACACCGAATCAGCGCGCGCCAAACACCGCTTCGAGACGGCTGACTGGCACGGCCAGCAGCGCGGCCAGCGCGAGCGCATTGAGTTCTACGACTTGCGCGTCAATGAATGCGTGCTGCGCCTGGAGCGCGAATTCAAGGCCGGGCAGCAGAGCATGGATGTGTGGCAACAAATCAAGCTGCACTACATCGGCCTCCTGGTGAACCACCGCCAGCCCGAACTGGCCGAGACTTTCTTCAATTCAGTTACCACCAAAATCCTGCACCGCACGCACTTTCACAACGACTTCATTTTTGTCCGGCCCGCCGTCAGTACCGAATACATTGAAAACGACGAGCCCAGTGCCCGCCCCACTTACACCGCTTGGTACCCCACGCGTGAGAGCCTCCAGCAAACGGTGGTGGAAATCATCCGCCATTACGACTTGCGCCGCGGCTTCGAAGACCTTGAGCGCGACGCAGGCTATGTCTTGCAGGCCATCAGCAGCCGGCTGGACAACGTCAAGCTGCGCGCCAATTTCCAGATTCAGGTGTTGTCAAACCTGTTTTTTCGCAACAAGGGAGCCTACGCGGTAGGCAAGATCATCAACGGCTTCAACGAGATTCCGTTTGCCCTGCCCCTCTTGCACAACAAGCGGGGCCAGTTGGTGGTGGACACCGCCTTGTTTGGTGAAGACGACCTGCTTATCTTGTTCAGCTTTGCGCGCGCCTATTTCATGGTCAACATGGAAATTCCGTC
This sequence comes from Burkholderiales bacterium, assembly GCA_021732385.1. Classification (GTDB taxonomy): domain Bacteria; phylum Pseudomonadota; class Gammaproteobacteria; order Burkholderiales; family Burkholderiaceae_C; genus JAKFVA01. Next base: position 52,090 of record JAKFVA010000026.1, read on the forward strand.
GGCCTACGTGCAGTTTTTGCGCAGCATGATGCCGCGCAAGCCACGTGCCGAAATCTACAACGCGCTGGGCCTGGCCAAGCAGGGCAAGACCCTGTTTTATCGGGATTTTCTCTACCATCAGCGCCACAGCACCGACAAGTTTCGCATTGCCCCTGGCATCAAAGGCATGGTGATGCTGGTGTTTGACTTGCCCAGCTTTCCCTATGTGTTCAAGCTCATCAAGGATTTCTACCCGCCGCCCAAAGACACCAGCCGTGAGCAGATCAAGGGCAAATACCAGCTTGTCAAGCAGCACGACCGGGTTGGCCGTATGGCCGACTCGCTGGAATACAGCGAGGTGGCGTTTCCGCGCGCACGCTTTGAGGACGCACTGATTGCCGAGATTGAAAAATTCGCTCCCAGCCAGCTGGAAATCTCCGACCGCGACAGCGACGGCAACACCGAAGTCATCATCAAGCACATGTACATAGAGCGGCGCATGATTCCGCTCAATATCTATTTGCAAGAGGCGTTTGACGCGCTCTCTGGCGCGCCCGATGAAGCGCAGCGTGGGCGCGCTCAGATCGAGCGCGGGGTTATTGAATACGGCAACGCCATCAAGGATCTGGTGAGCGCCAACATCTTCCCCGGTGACATGCTGTGGAAGAACTTTGGCGTCACGCGCCACGGCAAGGTGGTGTTCTACGACTACGACGAGATTGAATACATCACCGACTGCAACTTCCGCCGTGTGCCCGAGCCGCGTAATGAAGAAGAAGAAATGTCGGGCGAAGTCTGGTACACCGTTGGTCCACGTGACGTGTTCCCCGAAACATTTGGCCCGTTTTTGCTGGGCAATGCCGCGGTGCGTGAAGTGTTCATGAAGCACCATGCCGATTTGCTGGACGTGGATTTCTGGCAAACCCAAAAGGACCGCATTGCTGCTGGCCATGTGCACGATGTGTTTCCGTATGAGCGCGAGCGGCGCTTCAAGCATGTGCACAGGGCGCTAACACTGGCTGCGGTGGCTTCGCCATGAGAGACGCGTGGGAATTCGCCAGCTTTGTGGTCACGGCGCTGGCGTTGCCGTTTGCGATTGCTTTTTTCGTTTGGGAGCAGCGTAAGGAGCGCGACAACGAGGAAGAAGCCGCCTACCAGCTACTCAGTGACGCCTACAACAATTTTTTGAAAGTGGTGCTGGACAACGCCGATCTGCGCCTGCGCAGCAACGAACCGCTGGAGCAGCCCACGCCAGAGCAAAGCGAACGCATTCTGGTCATCTATGACATGCTGATCTCGCTCTTTGAGCGTGCCTACATCGTCGCCTGGAGCGAGCGCATGAGTGAAGTGGAAAAACGCCGTTGGAACAGCTGGGACGACTTCATGCGCGAATGGTGCCGCCGTGAGCGTTACCCATACTCCTGCGTGGAGAAGATGCGCAGTTTCAGCGTTATATTTTGCAGATTGCGCAGCAAGAGCGTGGCGGCTTGGTTGCCAGTTAATAGCCAACCCCGCACCAATTTTCAACCCGTTTCATCAAGCAAGGAGCAACACCATGTCAGACCCCATTGTTATCGTCGGCGCTGCCCGCACCCCCATGGGCGCATTCCAGGGCGACTTTGCCAGCCTGTCCGCGCATGATCTGGGCGGCGCGGCCATCAAAGCCGCCGTAGAGCGCGCCGGTATCTCACCCGATGCTGTAGACGAAGTGTTGTTTGGCAATTGCCTCATGGCCGGCCAGGGCCAGGCCCCGGCGCGCCAGGCGGCGTTCAAAGGCGGTTTGCCCAAAGGCGCGGGTGCGGTCACCCTCAGCAAAATGTGCGGCTCGGGCATGAAGGCCGCGATGTTCGCGCACGACATGTTGCTAGCTGGTACACACGATGTCATGGTGGCCGGCGGCATGGAGAGCATGACCAACGCGCCGCACCTGCTGCTCAAAGGCCGCAGCGGCGTGCGCATCGGCCATGACCGGATGTACGACCACATGATGCTCGACGGCCTGGAAGACGCTTACGAGCCGGGCCGTGCCATGGGCACCTTTGGTGAGGACTGCGCCGCCAAATACCACTTCACCCGCGAAGCGCAAGACAACTTTGCCATTACCAGCGTCAAGCGCGCGCAGGCCGCCACGCAATCGGGCGCTTTCGCGGCGGAGATCACGCCCGTCACCGTCAAGGGCCGCGCGGGGGATGTGCTGATTGCCATTGACGAAGGCCCGGCCAAAGCCAAGCTCGACAAAATCCCACAGCTCAAGCCCGCCTTCAAAAAAGACGGCACCATTACCGCGGCCAGCAGCTCCAGCATCAACGACGGCGCTGCCGCCCTGGTAATGATGCGCGCGTCCACTGCCGCCAAGCTGGGTTGCAAGCCGCTGGCGCGCATTGTCAGCCACGCCATGCATGCGCAGGAGCCCAACTGGTTCACCACGGCACCCGTCACGGCCACCCAAAAAGCCCTAGCCAAGGCCGGCTGGAGCGTGAAAGATGTGGACTTGTGGGAAGTCAATGAGGCCTTTGCCGTGGTGCCCATGGCGCTGATGGAAGAGCTCAAGGTCAGCCACGACATCCTTAACGTCAATGGCGGTGCCTGTGCGCTGGGCCACCCGGTGGGTGCCAGCGGTGCGCGCATCATGGTCACCCTGATGTATGCGCTCAAGGCGCGCGGGCTCAAGCGTGGGCTGGCCACCTTGTGTATTGGCGGCGGCGAGGGCACGGCGGTGGCGCTGGAAATGCTGTAAATCGTGTGCATGTTGCGCTACACCATGCAAAGTGCAGCTTATGCTGGGTAGGCCTGTGGATTCTCATGCCACAATTGTCGTTTAAGTTGACGTTTACGTAAACGTCAACTGAGATGCCAGATAGCCCACTATGTCAATACGGACGGTGCCATGCCAGTGCTAGCCACCCAACTCAACGCCCGCAGCCAGGATTTCAAGGCCAACGCGCAGGCCATGCAGGCTCTGCTGGCCGACCTGCGCGCACAGCTTGAAAAAATTGCCCAGGGCGGCGGCGAGGCAGCGCGCGCCAAGCACACCGCCCGCGGCAAGCTCCTGCCGCGCGAGCGGGTGGCGCAACTGCTCGACCCCGGTACGCCATTTCTGGAGATTGCGCCGCTGGCAGGGTTGAACATGTTTGACAATGCCGCGCCTGGCGGCGGCATTGTGGCTGGCATTGGTCGCGTCAGCGGTGTGGACTGCATGGTGGTCTGCAACGACGCCACCGTCAAGGGCGGTACCTACTTTCCCATCACCGTCAAAAAGCATTTGCGGGCGCAGGAAATCGCGCTGCAAAACCGCCTGCCGTGCATTTACCTGGTGGACTCGGGCGGTGCCAATCTGCCCAACCAGGACGACGTGTTCCCCGACCGTGATCACTTTGGCCGCATTTTCTTCAACCAGGCCAATATGAGCGCGCAGGGCATTGCGCAAATTGCCGTGGTCATGGGCAGTTGCACGGCAGGCGGCGCCTACGTGCCGGCCATGAGCGACGAAACCATCATCGTAAAAAATCAGGGCACGATTTTTCTGGGTGGCCCGCCGCTGGTTAAAGCGGCCATTGGCGAGATTGTGAGCGCCGAAGATCTGGGCGGAGGCGATGTACACACGCGCCTGTCGGGCGTGGCCGATCATTTGGCGAATAACGACCACCACGCCCTGGCCATCGCCCGCGCCTGTGCCGCCAATCTAAATATCAAACCCCCCACAACACCATCGGGCCGTGCACCGCGCGCGCCTGAATTTGATGTGGCTGAGCTGCACGGCATCATTCCGGTCGATGCCCGCAAACCCTACGACGTACGCGAGATCATTGCCCGCATAGTGGACGGCAGCGAGTTCGACGAATTCAAGGCGCGCTGGGGCGGCATCCCCGGCGGCTCCAGCACCACGCTGGTCTGCGGTTTTGCGCACATTGAAGGCATGCCGGTGGGCATCATTGCCAACAACGGCGTGCTCTATTCCGAGTCGGCGCAAAAGGGCGCGCACTTCATTGAGCTGTGCTGCCAGCGCAAGATTGCGTTGGTGTTCTTGCAGAACATCACCGGCTTCATGGTCGGCAAAAAATACGAAAACGAAGGCATTGCCCGGCATGGTGCCAAGATGGTCACCGCCGTGGCCACAGCCAATGTGCCCAAATTCACGGTCATCATCGGCGGCAGTTTTGGCGCGGGCAATTACGGCATGTGTGGCCGCGCCTTCAGCCCGCGTTTTTTGTGGATGTGGCCCAACGCCCGCATTTGCGTCATGGGCGGTGAGCAGGCGTCCAGCGTGCTGGCCACCGTCAAGCGCGACGGCATTGAGGCGCGTGGCGGTACCTGGAGCGCGGCCGAAGAAGCGGCCTTCAAGCAGCCCACGCTCGACCAATTTACCCACCAGTCGCACCCCTACTATTCCAGCGCCCGCCTGTGGGACGACGGCGTGATCGACCCCGCCGACACGCGCCGCGTACTGGCGCTTGGCTTGGCTGCGAGCCTGAATGCGCCAATACCTGAACCGCGTTTTGGCGTGTTCCGCATGTAGTTTTCAGTGTGTTTGCAAAGAGACAACCAGCATGACCCCCACCATTTACGACACCCCCGAACACACCCAACTGCGCGACCAGATTGCTCGCTTCATTGCGCGCGAGGTCGAGCCCCATGCCCAGGCCTGGGAAGCGGCCGGTTGCGTGCCGCGCGAGGTGCTGCACAAGATGGGTGCGGCGGGTTTGTTTGGCTTGATGTACGAGACCGAATACGGCGGCGCCGAGGCCGACGCCATGACCAATCTGGTCTATGCCGAGGCCTTGAGCCAGTCCACCTTTGGCGGCTTCATCATTACCGCGCTAGTGCACACCGACATGGCCAGCCCGCACTTGCACCACGCCGGTTCGCCCGAGCAAAAAGCCAGGTACATGCCGGGCGTGATTGCGGGCGACACCATCACCGCCGTGGCCATTACCGAGCCCGGCGCAGGCTCTGACGTAGCTGGCCTGCGCAGCACCGCCAAGCGTGAGGGTGACGAATGGGTGCTAAACGGCACCAAGCTGTTTATCACCAACGGCGTCCACGCTAACCTGTATTTCGTGGCGGCGCGCACCGGCACGGCGCGCCACGATGTGTCGATTTTCATTGTGGAAAAAGGCACGCCCGGCTTCAGCGTGGGCCGAGCACTCAGCAAAACCGGCTGGCTGAGCTCGGACACCGCCGAGCTGGTGCTGGACAACGTGCGCATCCCGCTGGGCAACCTGCTGGGTGAAGAGGGCAAGGGCTTTTACTCGATCATGAAAAACTTCCAGACCGAGCGTATTGCCTTGGGGGCCATGGCGGTGGGCCACGCCACGCAGGCGCTGGCGCTCACGCTCGATTTTGTGCGCCAGCGCAAAGCCTTTGGTGCCACGCTGTGGGATAAGCAAACCATCCGCCAGCGCATTGCCATGCTGGACGCCAAGACCCGCGCCATGCGCCAGTACCTCTACCACTGCGCCTGGCAGGTCACGCAAAAAATGGACGTGGTGCAAGACGTGTCGATGCTCAAGGCACTCACGGGTGAGCTGGTCAATGAAGTGGTGCAAACCTGCCAGCAATTTCACGGCGGCATGGGCTATATGCAAGGCATGGCGATTGAGCGGCTGTGGCGCGACGCGCGCATTCTGGCGATTGGCGGCGGCGCTACCGAGGTCATGCTCGATGAAGCCGCCAAGCGCTATTGAAAAACACAGAACGCACAAGCCATGTCCACCTTGTTGATTGAGCAAACCGCGCATGTGGCCCGCATCACCTTGAACCGCCCCGAGGTACGCAATGCCTTCAACGACGCTGTGATTGCCGAACTGACGCAAGCCGTGCTTGAACTGGGTGCGCGGGAAGACGTGCGTTGCATCGTGCTGGCCGCAAACGGCTCGGCCTTTTGCGCCGGGGCCGACCTCAATTGGATGCGCCGCATGGCCGACTACACGCGTGAGCAAAACCGGGCCGATGCCGCCGCGCTGGCAGAAATGATGCGCACGCTGTATGCCTGCCCCAAACCCACTGTGGCCCGCATTCAGGGCGATGTGTATGCCGGTGGCACCGGGCTGGTGGCAGCGTGCGACATTGCGATCAGCGTGGATACGGCGCAGTATTGTTTGAGCGAGGTCAAGCTCGGCCTGATTCCCGCCACCATCAGCCCGTATGTGATTCGCGCCATGGGCGCACGTGCGGCGCACCGCTATTTCTTGACGGCAGAGCGCTTTAGCGCGCAAACGGCGCACCGCATCGGTTTTGTGCACGAGGTGGTGAGCGCCGAAGCGTTGGACGCCAAGGTCGATGAGCTGGTGCAGGCGTTGGTCAATACCGGCCCGCAGGCCATGCGCGCTTGCAAACAACTGGTGCAGGACGTGGCGCAGCGCGATATCGATGCCGATCTGATTGCCATGACGGTGGGCGGCATTGCCGATATCCGCGTCAGCCCTGAGGGGCGCGAAGGTGTGGCCTCGTTTTTGCAAAAACGCAAACCGAACTGGACGCTGTGATGTTCACAAAAATTCTCATAGCGAACCGGGGGGAGATCGCCTGCCGGGTGGCCGCGACAGCCAAGCGCATGGCGATCAAGACCGTTGCCGTGTATTCCGATGCCGACGCCAGCGCCAAGCATGTCGCGGTGTGCAACGAAGCGGTGCACATTGGCGGCAGCGCACCGCAAGACAGTTATTTACGCTGGGAAAAAATCATTGCCGCCGCCCAGGCTACCGGCGCGCAGGCGATTCACCCCGGTTACGGCTTTTTGAGCGAGAACGCCGCCTTTGCCCAGGCTTGCGCCGACGCCGGGCTGGCCTTTATTGGCCCGCCACCGGCGGCGATTCGCGCCATGGGCCTCAAATCGGAGTCCAAGCGCCTGATGCAAGCCGCAGGCGTGCCGCTGGTGCCGGGCTACCACGGCGTTGACCAGGACCCGGCTTTGCTGGAAAAAGAAGCCACGCGCATAGGCTACCCGGTACTCATCAAAGCCAGCGCGGGCGGTGGCGGCAAGGGCATGCGGGTCGTCGAGCATGCAGGCGATTTTGCGGCCGCGTTGGCCTCATGCAAGCGCGAGGCCAGTGGCAGCTTTGGCAACGACGCCGTGCTGGTCGAGCGCTACGTGCAGCGCCCGCGCCACATCGAGATTCAGGTGTTTGGCGACACGCAGGGCAACTGTGTGTATTTGTTCGAGCGCGACTGCTCGGTGCAGCGGCGCCACCAAAAAGTGCTGGAGGAAGCCCCCGCGCCAGGCATGACCGAGGCCATGCGCCAGCAAATGGGCGCGGCTGCAGTAGCGGCTGCGCGCGCCGTAAATTATGTGGGTGCGGGCACGGTGGAGTTCATCGTGGAGCAAACGCCCGGCGGTGACATGAATTTCTTTTTTATGGAGATGAATACGCGCCTACAGGTGGAGCATCCGGTGACCGAGGCCATCACTGGCCTTGATCTGGTGGAGTGGCAATTGCGCGTGGCCTGCGGGGAGCCGCTACCCCTGGTGCAAGACCAGTTGCGCATCACCGGCCACGCCATCGAGGCGCGTATTTGCGCCGAGAACCCCGACAACGACTTTTTGCCCGCCACCGGCCGCTTGCAAGTCTACCGACTGCCGCCGTGCAGTGAATTTGACCGCAGCAGCGTGCGAGTTGACTCTGGCGTGCGCCAGGGCGATGCCATCTCGCCTTTTTACGACTCTATGGTCGCCAAGCTCATCGTTCATGGCGATACCCGTGCGCAAGCGCTGGCACGGCTTGATGAGGCGCTGGCGCAAACCCACATCGTCGGCCTGCAAACCAATGTGCAGTTTCTGCGTGCGGTGGTGCAGTCGCGCGCGTTTACGCAAGCCGATCTGGACACCGCGCTGATTCAACGCGAACGGGCCACCTTGTTCAAGCAGGAGAAGGTGGGCCTGCCTTTGGCGGCGGCGGCCGCCATTGCCAGCACCCTGCTGGCCGAGCGTGCCCAGACGCAAGCCCACCCCTTCAGCCGCCGCGACGGCTTTCGCGCGTATACCGAAGCGGTACGCCGTTTTGCGTTTGAGTTTCATGATGCGCCCCTCCAGGCCAGCCTCACCTACCAGCGCACAGGTAAGCTGCACCTGGCGCTGGCCGATGTGCAGGGCGAATTGACGTTTGCACCCGACGCCAATGGCATCCGCCTGAGCTTTCGCAGTGCCAGCGCGCTGGCGCAGGTGGACTGGGCCGGCAACACGGCGCATGTCTTCACCGCGCTGGGGGCCACACAAATCACCGCCATCGACTTGCTGGCCCATGCCGGTGCGCAGGCGGCTGAAGTGGGCCGCCTGACTGCGCCCATGCCCGGCAAAGTGGTGTCGTTTGCCGTGAAAGCGGGCAGCGTGGTGCGCAAGGGCCAGGCCCTGGCCGTGATGGACGCCATGAAAATGGAGCACACCATTGCCGCGCCGTTTGACGGCACCGTGGCCGAGTTGCTCTATGCCCCTGGCGACCAGGTGGCTGAGGGCGCGGAATTGCTCAAACTGCTGTCCTGAGTACTAAACTGCCCAAACCATGCAACTCCCTGCCAAAGTCAAGATTGTTGATGTCGGCCCGCGCGACGGCCTGCAAAACGAGAAAGAGCCGGTGCCCGCCGCTGTCAAGATCGAGCTGATTCACCGCTTGCAGGCGGCAGGCTTGCGGGACATCGAGGCCACCAGTTTTGTCAGCCCCAAGTGGGTGCCGCAAATGGGCGACGCCGCGCAGGTGATGGCGGGCATTGCGCGGCAGCCTGGCGTGCGCTATTCAGTGCTGGCCCCCAATGTGCAGGGCGTGGCAGGTGCGCTTGCCGCCAACGCCGATATGGTGGTGATTTTTGCCGCCGCCAGCGAGGCTTTCAGCCAGCGCAACATCAATTGCAGCATCGAAGAAAGCATTGAGCGCTTTGCCCCGGTGGTGGCTGCTGCGCATGCGGCCGGTGTGCCGGTGCGTGGGGCCATCTCGTGTGCGGTCGGTTGCCCCTATGAGGGCGAGATTGCACCGGCGCAGGTCGAGATGGTGGCGCGCCGCCTCAAAGACATTGGCACCGACGAAATCTACGTGGCCGACACCATTGGTGTGGGCACGCCGCGCAAGGTGCAAGCCGCGCTGGAGGCGGCACTCAAGCACTACCCCCTGGAAAAAATGGCCGGTCATTTTCATGACACTTATGGCATGGCGCTGGCCAATACGCTGGCAGCGCTGGCGCTGGGTGTGTGGCAGTTTGACGCTTCGGTGGCCGGGCTGGGCGGCTGTCCCTATGCCAAGGGCGCCACCGGCAATGTGGCCACCGAGGACGTGGTCTACATGCTGCACGGCATGGGCATAGATACCGGCATCGACCTGGACAAACTGGTTGACGCCAGTGCCTTCATTAGCGGCTTTTTGCAGCGCAAACCCAATTCGCGTGCGGCCAACGCGCTGCTGAGCAAGCGGGCGGCTGCCTGAAGCCGCTCATTTTTTAATAGTATTTATTGATAGCGCTACCCGCACGCTCCTGTTGGTTTATAGCTTGTTTTAATGGGTAAAAAATGGCATTTTTTTATAAAAAACGACTGCCAAGGCCTGTTTTAGACACAAAAAGCCGCTCCACCAGCTGGAAAAACTGCTTTTAAGCCTCTTTTTTATAGTTAAAACTGGCCACAGGCCAATAGGGGTGAGCGGGTAGCGCTATCTATTTTTACTCCTGTTTGGATAGCACACACCATGTCCCAGCCACCCACGATTGACTTAGCGGCAGCCGCGCAATCACCCGTGCCCTCGCCCTGCCTGTCGGTTTGCCGCATGGACGCCAGCAGCAGCCTGTGCGCAGGGTGTTTTCGCACGATTGAAGAAATTGCCGCCTGGAGCCGTCTGGACGAAGTGGGCAAACGCCACGTCTGGGCGCTGATTGCGCAGCGCGCGGCTTTTAAAAACTGATTCGATGAAGCACCTCATTTTTTACTACGACGTTATTTCACCTTACGCCTACTTGGCGTTCGAGCGGCTGCCAGTGGCGCTGCAAGGCCTGAGCTACAGCGTGGAATACCGGCCAATTTTGTTTGCCGGTTTGCTCAAACATCATGGCCAGTTGGGGCCAGCAGAAATAGCGCCCAAACGCAACTGGACTTACCGCCAGGTGCTGTGGCTGGGTCAGGCGCACGGCATTGCTATTCAATTGCCCGCGGCCCATCCGTTCAATCCGCTGGCTCTGCTGCGCCTTGCCGTGGCCTGCGGCAGGCAGGGCAGCAATAACCGGCACACCACCGAGGCGCTGTTTCGCCATGTCTGGTGCAGCGGGCAAGACGCCGCCGATGCCAGCCGCCTGGCTGCGCTCACGCTGCAGCTGCAACCCGCGCAAGACCCGGCGGGCGACGCAGTGAAAGCGCAGCTCAAGGCCAACACCGACGAAGCGCTGGCGCAAGGCGTGTTTGGCGTGCCCACACTGGCGGTGCATGACAGGCATTTTTGGGGCCTGGACGCGCTGCCCATGCTGCGGGCTTACCTGGAGGGCGCAGACTGGTTTGCGCAAAGTCACTGGCAGCAGGCGGCGCAGTTGCGTGGCATGCAGCGCCCGCGTTGACGGCACCCAGCTTATCGCGGCCTGTCAACAAGACCTTGGGGCGCGTGGCGCCACAGCGTATCCCTAAAATCTTTGGCTTGCCTCTCCAGGCCCGTCACTTACTGCTGCCACCTACCGACTGCCCACCATGACCCCAGGACTGATCCGCATCCGCGGCGCGCGCCAGCACAACCTCAAGAACCTCGACATTGACATCCGTACCGGCGAGCTGACAGTGGTCACCGGCCCCAGTGGCTCGGGCAAATCCAGCTTGGTGTTTGACACGCTGTTTGCCGAAGGCCAGCGCCGTTATGTAGAAACCTTCAGCGCCTATGCGCGCCAGTTTTTAGACCGTATGGACAAACCGGCGGTAGACCGCATCGATGGCGTGCCGCCCGCCATTGCGATTGACCAGACCAACCCGGTGCGCAGCTCGCGCTCCACGGTGGGCACCATGACCGAGCTGAACGACCACCTCAAGCTCCTGTTTGCCCGCGCTGCGCAATTGTTTGACCAGCAAACCGCCGAGCGCGTGCAGCACGACTCGCCCGAAACCATTTACGCAGCGCTCGCCGAGCGCACGGCCAGCCATGATGCGCGTCTGGTGCTGACCTTCCCCGTGGAATTGCCCGCCAGCGCCACGCCACAGGAAGTCGAGCAATGGCTCTCCGCCAGCGGCCACACCAAGGTGCAGGCCGAGCGAGAAGTAGCCACGCCCACTGGCCCGCGCAAAGTACTTGATGTGGTGGCCGACCGCTTTCGTCTGCACCAGACAGAAAAAGCCCGCGTGATCGAGTCGATTGAAACAGCGCTCAAGCGCGGCAGCGGCCGCCTGCGGGTGTATGTGAAATTGGGGTCAGATTCCAATTCAGGACAAGCGTCTGAACGGAGCGCGCAATCTCCTTCGAAATTGGACTCTGACCCCAATTTCACTTGGCTTTTCTCCACGGGCCTGCACTGCCCCAGCAGCGACCAGCGCTACGCCGATCCCATTCCTTCGGCCTTTTCGTTCAACTCCGCGGTGGGTGCTTGCGCGGTTTGCCGGGGATTTGGCCGCGTCATCGGCGTGGATTACGGCCTGGTTATTCCCAACGAAAAACTCACGCTGCGCGCGGGTGCCATCAAGCCCCTGCAAACCCCGGCCTGGAAGGAATGCCAGGACGACCTGATGCGCCACGCCGAAGTGGCAGGCATCCCGCGCGACACCGCCTGGAACAAGCTCACGCCTGAGCATCAATATTGGGTCATCAACGGCACGCCCGACTACAAAGACGGGCAGTGGAACAAGAAGTGGTATGGCGTCAAACGCTTTTTCGAGTACCTGGAAACCAAGTCCTACAAAATGCACATCCGCGTGCTGCTGTCCAAGTACCGCAGCTATACGCCCTGTGGCACCTGCGGCGGCGCGCGGCTTAAAACCGAGAGCCTGCTCTGGCGCATTGGCACCACGCAGGATGCCGATGCGGCGCTGCCCGCCCACAAGCGCTTTATGCCTGTGGGCGTGCAATGGTCGCGTACGCAACTGCAAGCCTTGCCCGGCCTGTGCCTACACGATTTGATGCAATTGCCGATGGACCAACTGCGCCGCTTTTTTGACGCGCTGGCGCTGGACAACAGCGGCCAGGATGCGCAGGCACTGGCGCTGCTGCACGAGGAAATCAACACCCGCCTCAAATACCTGTGCGATGTCGGCATTGGCTACCTCACGCTGGACAGGCAAAGCCGCACACTCAGCGGCGGCGAGGTGCAGCGCATCAACCTCACCACCGCTTTGGGTACCTCGCTGGTCAACACGCTGTTTGTGCTGGACGAGCCCAGCATCGGCCTGCACCCGCGCGACATGCACCGCATCACGCAAGCCATGCTGCGTCTGCGTGATGCCGGCAACACACTGGTGGTGGTGGAGCACGATCCGGCCGTGATGCTGGCCGCCGACCGCATGCTCGACATGGGCCCCGGCCCCGGCGAACGCGGCGGGCAGATTGTGTTTGACGGTACGCCCGAGCAGCTCAAGTCAGCCGACACGCTGACCGGTGCCTACCTGGGCGCGCGCAAGCAAATCGGCATGGGCTTTCATAAGCTGGTGACAGACGCCACGCCGCGCCTGATTCTGGAAGGCGTGCGCGAGCACAACCTCAAAGGCATCGCCATTGAATTTCCGCTGCAGCGCCTAGTCACTGTCACCGGCGTCAGCGGCTCGGGCAAGTCGTCATTGATTCAGGATGTGCTCGCCCCCGCACTGGCGCGGCACTTTGGCAAGGCCACCGAAACGCCCGGCGCGCACGACCGCTTGCTGGGCGCTGACCTGCTGAGCGACGTGGTGTTTGTGGACCAGTCGCAAATCGGCAAAACCGCGCGCTCCAACCCGGCCAGCTATGTGGGTGCGTGGGACGCCATCCGCATTTTGTTTGCCGATGCGCCGCTTGCGCGCCAGCGCGGCTACAGCGCCAGCAAGTTCAGCTTCAACAGTGGTGATGGCCGCTGCGCCACCTGCGGCGGCTCGGGTTTCGAGCATGTGGAAATGCAGTTTCTGAGTGACGTGTATTTGCGCTGCCCCGACTGCGACGGCCAGCGTTACCGGCCTGAGATTCTGGAGGTAGCCATTGAGCGCGGCGCGCGCGCGCTGAGCGTGGCCGACGTCCTCAACCTCACCGTCAGCGAAGCCGCCGCCTTGTTCGCCCATGACCGCGATGTGATTCGCGCCCTGCAACCCATTGTGGACGTGGGGCTGGAGTATGTGAAGCTCGGCCAGCCGGTGCCCACGCTCTCGGGCGGCGAGTCGCAGCGCCTCAAATTGGCGGGTTATCTGGCCGAGGCCGCTGGCAAAAGGCCGCATCAGCCCACGGCCACGCGCGGCAAATTGTTCCTGCTCGATGAGCCCACCACCGGCCTGCATTTTGACGACATCGCCAAGCTCATGCGTGCCCTACGCAAGCTGCTGGATGCGGGCCACTCGCTGATCGTCATCGAGCACAACCTGGATGTGATTCGTGCCTCGGACTGGCTGATTGATCTCGGCCCCGAGGGCGGCGATGCCGGGGGTTATCTGGTAGCCGAGGGCACGCCCGATGAGGTGCGCCAGCACCCCACATCGCACACCGGGCAAGCGCTGCGCGAGTACGACGTGGCCCTGGGAAATTGGGGTCAGATTCCAATTCAGGACAGCAGCGTTGACGGTGACAAAAAATTCAGAACGAAATTGGACTCTGACCCCAATTTCCCTGCCCGCTACATCGTTTCAGAAAATCTTCCCGCGCCGCTACGCGCCGCAGAAAGATTGGCAGAAAAATTGGGGTCAGAGTCCAATTTCGTTCGAAACCCTCTTCTCCGTCATGACAACTTTCCTGAATTGGAATCTGACCCCAATTCCCCCGCCAATCTTTCTCACATCCAAATCATCAACGCCAAAGAGCACAACCTCAAAAACCTCAGTGTCAACATCCCGCACGGTAAATTCAGCGTGGTCACTGGCGTGTCGGGTTCGGGCAAATCCACGCTGGCATTTGACATTTTGTTCAACGAAGGCCAGCGCCGCTACCTGGAGAGCCTGAATGCCTATGCCCGCAGCATCGTGCAGCCCGCCGGGCGACCCGAGGTGGATGCGGTGTACGGCATTCCGCCAACCGTCGCCATTGAGCAGCGCCTCTCGCGAGGTGGCCGCAAAAGCACCGTGGGCACCACCACCGAGGTCTGGCATTTTCTGCGGCTGCTGTACGTCAAGCTGGGCACGCAACACTGCACCAAAGACGGTGCCGAGGTCAAACCACAAACGCCCGACAGCATTGCCGCGCAGCTCCTTAAACGCTACCGCGGCCAGCACATTGGCCTGTTGGCACCGCTAGTGATCAACCGCAAGGGCGTCTACACCGAGCTGGCCGATTGGGCGCGCCCGCGCGGCTACACGCACCTGCGGGTGGACGGCGCGTTTTTGCCCACCACCGGCTTTCCGCGCATCGACCGATTCAAGGAGCACACCATTGAATTGCCAGTGGCCGACGTGCTGGTCAACCCCGCTCAGGAAGCCGCGTTGCGTACGCACCTGGCGCGTGCGCTGGAGCTGGGCAAAGGCGTGCTGCATGTGCTGGCACCGCTGAGCGGTCTGCACGAGGCCATGGCAGATGGCCTGCCCACCACCGGCATCGGTCAGGTGGAAGTGTTTTCCACCAAGCGCGCCTGCCCGGTCTGCGCCACGTCGTACGCGGAACTCGATCCGCGCCTGTTCAGCTACAACAGCAAGCACGGCTGGTGCCCGAGTTGCGTGGGCACCGGCGTGGCGCTCACGCGCGAGCAGCGCAAGGCGTTTGACGATACGCTGCGCGATGACAACACATCAGGCCGCGAGCAAACTTTTGCCGAGCCCGAGGTGGAAGACGTGGCAGACGTTGCCTGCGCAACCTGCCACGGCACGCGGCTGAACCTGCAGGCGCGTGCGGTGAAGTTTGCCGGCGTGGGCATTGCTGATATTGCCAAGCTGTCGGTGCGCGATGTGCGCCTGTGGGTGGCTTCCCTGCAGGCGGTGGATGCCATGAGCGTGCGCGAAACCGGCATTGCCCGCGACCTGATTCCCGAGATTAAAAGCCGTCTCGAATTTCTGGAGGAAGTGGGGCTGGGCTACCTCACGCTGGACCGCGGCGCACCCACGCTCAGCGGCGGCGAGGCGCAGCGCATCCGCCTGGCCGCGCAACTGGGCAGCAACCTGCAAGGCGTGTGCTATGTGCTCGACGAGCCCACGATTGGCCTGCACGCGCGCGACAACCAGATTTTGCTGGGTGCACTGAAAAGCCTGTCTGACAAGGGCAACACGCTGGTGGTGGTGGAACACGATGAAGACACCATCCGCCGGGCCGACCACATCATCGACATTGGCCCCGGCGCGGGCCAGCGCGGCGGCAGGCTGGTGGCGCAGGGCAGCGTGGCCGATATTTCCGCGCAGACTGAATCGGCCACGGGCCGCTATCTGCTGCACGCCATGCAGCATCCGCTGCAAGCGCGCAGAGCGGTGGAGCATTCCACCCCCGAAACGCAAGCCTGGCTAACGGTAGAAAACGCTACCCTCCACAATCTCCAATCCGTCACCGCCCAAATTCCTTTAAGTCGCTTGGTCGCCATCACCGGCGTCTCGGGCTCAGGCAAATCCACGCTGGCGCGTGACGTGCTGCTGCACAACGTGCAAGCCATCGTGCAACAGCGCACCACCAAAGCCGGCCGCGAAGCCGACGCGCAAGGCCAGCACCCGGCTTGGGTCGGTTGCGCGGAAGTGGCGGGCTATGAAAGCATCGACCGCGTGCTCGAAGTCGACCAAACCCCCATTGGCAAAACCCCGCGCAGTTGCCCGGCCACCTACATCGGCTTTTGGGACACGGTGCGCAAACTCTTTGCCGACACACTGGAAGCGCGCGCGCGCGGCTACGGCCCGGGGCGCTTCAGTTTCAACACAGGCGAGGGCCGCTGCCCGGCCTGCGAGGGCGCGGGCGTACGCACCATTGGCATGAGCTTTTTGCCCGACGTAAAAGTGCTGTGCGAGGTGTGCAAAGGCGCGCGCTTCAACCCCGAGACGCTAGCCGTGACCTGGCGCGGCAAAAGCATTGGCGACGTGCTGCAAATGGAGGTCGACGAAGCCACGGAATTTTTTGCCGCCATGACGCAAATCAGCCACCCGCTGCAATTGCTGAAAGACGTTGGCCTGGGCTACCTCACGCTGGGCCAGCCCAGCCCCACGCTGAGCGGCGGCGAGGCGCAGCGCATCAAGTTGGTGACCGAACTCAGCAAGGTGCGCGACGATATTACGCGCCGAGGCCAGAAACCCCCGCACACCCTGTATGTGCTGGATGAACCCACCGTAGGCCTGCACATGCAGGACGTGGAAAAACTCATCCGCGTGCTGCACCGCTTGGTGGGCGGCGGCCACAGCGTGGTGGTGATTGAGCACGACCTCGACGTGATTGCCGAAGCCGATTGGGTGATTGACCTGGGGCCAGACGGCGGCAGCGCCGGTGGCCGCGTGGTGGCGGCGGGCACGCCGGAAGATGTGGTACATGCGGGGACGCCTACGGGGGTGGCGTTGGGGAAGTTGCTACAGGTGCATTCGACCGCGCCGATGCCCAAGCCCAAGCCCGGTGGGTGCCCAGTTCAAGAACGATGAAGTTGGCGCCAGTGCCTACGACCCCCGCGTCATGCTCAAGATCGTGCTACTTGCCTACAGCCAAGGCCTGCTCTCCAGCCGGGCCATAGAACAAGCCTGCCAGCGCAACATCCAGTTCATCGCCATCAGCGCAGACAGCCGACCCAGCCACACCCACATCGCCAAGTTCGTAGCCAACCTCAGCGCTCAAATCAAGCCCCTCTTTGCCCAAGTCCTGATGACTGGACTTCACCCGCTTCAATAGACACCTGTTAAGGTCTAAATTGAACTGGAGTGATAGCCATGAAGACAGTGAGATAGCCGGCCGAATTCAAGGCTGAAGCGGTGCGTCAAGTGACCCAGCGAGGGCACGGCGTCGTTGATGTTGCCAAGCGATTGGGCATGTCAGACAAAAGCCTTTACCTTTGGGTGCGTCTTGCAAAAGACGCTGCTGGCCCGGGAGGCGGAGAGACCGCCCAGCTCAAAGCCGAAGTCTCGCGCCTGAAGGCCGATTTGAAGAGGGCCAACGAGGAGCGTGACATCCTAAAAAAGGCCGCAACGTACTTTGCCAAACTGTCCGGGTGAAGTACGCATTTATGGC
>JAKFVA010000018.1 GCA_021732385.1 Burkholderiales bacterium
GACCGCTTCCGTGTGGTTCATGCGGTCGATGTGCCGATCGATTTGTTGGACAAGGCGCCACCAGAAATCAATGCGCTGCCTTTGTTTGGTCCCAGCCTGCTGGCGGTGCGAACCTTCAAAAACCCCCAGGAAAGTTTTGAAGCTACGCAAATTGCCTTGGGGGGTATCGCGCTGGCCGCGCGCCCCGACCTGTGGGAGCCCTATTCACAGGCGCGTGACCGTGTGCTGAAAGAGGCCAAGCCGGTAACCACACTGAAGCAGCGTTTTCCGGCGCAGGCCGCCGAAATTGATGCCTTGCTGGCTCCGCATGTGGCGCCCTTGAAAGCCAAGCCTTCCACTTTGTTGTATCTGCCCATGGCGGGGCGCAAGTCGTTTTGGACGGTGTTTCTGGATCCGCACACCGCGCAGGTGATTGCCTATATGCCATTGGATTCGTTTTGACCTCACTATTTCGGCCCAAGCGCATCGCCCCACCCTGCAAACGCGCGCTGCTGGCGCTGACGCTCGCTGTTCTGAGCGGTACTTGCGCTGCGCCACTAACGGCTCAAACCGGCGACTTGCCCACCCTGGGCGACAACGCCGACATCAGCCTCAGCCTGGAGCGCAAGATTGGCGAGCGTATTGCGCGTGACCTTTACCGCGATCCCGACTACCTTGACGACCCACTACTGATCGAGTACGTGCAATCCATCTGGCAGCCGCTTTTGGGCGCGGCGCGTCAGCGAGGTGAACTCACCCCCGAGCTGGAGCAGCGCTTTGCCTTTGAAGTTTTACTCGGGCGCGACCGCTCCATTAACGCCTTCGCCGTGCCGGGCGGCTACCTCGGCCTGAACTTGGGCCTGATTGGCGTGGCCAGCAGCGCCGACGAACTCGCTGCCGTGCTGGCGCATGAGCTGACCCACGTGACCCAGCGCCATATTGCACGCCAGATCAGCAAGCAAAACCAGCAAAGCCCGCTGCTGCTGGCCACCTTGCTGCTGGGCTTGCTGGTGGCCGGCAAAAACCCCGAGGCTGGCAACGCCCTCATTACCGGCGGCCAGGGCGTAGCGGCCGCCAGCCAATTGGGCTTCTCGCGCGATGCCGAGCGTGAGGCCGACCGCATCGGCTTTGCCGTCATGACGCAAGCCGGCTTTGACCCGCTGGGCTTTGTCGGCCTGTTTGAAAAGCTGCAACAGGCCGCGCGCCTCAATGACAATGGCTCTTTCCCCTATCTGCGCACCCACCCGCTAACCACCGAACGCATTGCGCAGGCACGCCAGCGGTTGGTGCTGGGCGATACGCCGCAATCGGCTGGCACTGCGCCACCACAGCCATTGCAAATTGAGCATGCGCTGATGGCCGCGCGCGCCCGGGTGCTGTCCAACCCAGGGGCTGATTCGTTGCGCGCTTGGCTCAGCCAGGCCCAGGCCAGCGACAGCGCAAGCGCCAGCCAGGCTACGCAGGCGGCTGTTTTGTATGCTGGCGCGCTGGCCGCTATGCAACTGCGTGACTTTGACCAAGCCCTGGTGTTGGCCAGCCGGCTGAGGCGGCTGGTGGGCGAGCCAACCGATATTGCAGCGCCAGGCAGTTTGGCCACACGCCCCGGGAGCAGTGTCCTTAACACTGCCTTGCCACCCGACGCGCTGGGTAAACGCGCAGGGGCACGAGCGCAAAACCAGCGCGCTGCACGCCTGGCCAGCTTGCTGCAAGCGCAGTTGGCGTTGGCTGCGGGCCAGGCCGGCCGTGCTGTGGCGCAGATTGACGCCAATGCCAACGCCCGGCCCGAAGTGATTTTGCGCGCTCAGGCCTTGTTGGCAGAAACCGGCACCGCACCCGATGTGGCTGTAGACCGGGCTTTAACGCAGCAGCTGCAAAGCTGGGTGCTGGAGCACCCGCGCGACGCAGCCGCGTGGCAATTGCTGGCTGCGGCCTATACCCGGCAAAACCAGGGTCTGCGTGCGATTCGGGCTGAAGCCGAGTCCCATGCGGTGCGCTTTGACTACGCGGCTGCCCTGGACCGTTTCAAGGCTGCGCAACTGTTAGCGCGCAACACCGCAGGCGCGGTGGATTTAATCGAGGCTTCAATCATTGACACTCGGGCGCGCCAAGTAGAGGCGGCGCTCAAAGAGCAACTGCTGGACCGCTAAAACGCCAAATTCCGCAGGCAATACAGGCCAAAGCTCAACGCTTGGAAAACACCTGCTGCAGCGCCACATCAATCAGCATGCCCAATACCGAGTAGAGCAAGGAACCAATTAGCGCTGCCACAAAACCGCTCACCGCAAAACCGGCCAGTAGACCCGAAGCCGCCCAGAACATCAGGGCGTTGATGACAAACAAAAACAGCCCCAGCGTCACCACCGTGACCGGTAGCGTCAGCACCACCAGAATGGGCCGCACCACAGCGTTGAGCAAACCCATCACCAAAGCCGCCAGCATGGCAGCACCAAAACTGCTGATAACCACGCCGCTGTACAAGTAAGCCACCATGAGCAAGGCGGCGGCGCTAAGTAGCCATTGGAGTAGGAGTTTCATGCGATAAGCATAGCACCGCAAAGGCGGCGGGGGTGTGAATGTTGCGTAGCAGATTGGTTTGTGCTTTAAATGCCAGGCCATATGCGGCCGCGCCGCTATCATGCAGCGACACTTCAACCTCCCATGGCAGCCATTCATATCACCGACATTGAGTCGGCCATCAACTTTTGGCGCGAGCGCTCGCCCTCGCCCGATGGCGTGACCTTGTGCCCCGAGTTGCGCGAGCTGGCACAGGTGTATGGCCAGATGGTTTACTTCAGACAAGACCAGGCCGATGAGGTTAGCTTTCCAAAGCAAGCGTTGGCGGCCTGGCAGGTCTGGTATGCCAGCACACCCGATACGCCCTGCATTGCCATTTGCTCCACCAGCCAGGGCGACGCGGTCTGCAAGGGCTGCGGCCGCAGCTTTGACGAAGTACAGCACTGGCTGAGCCTGAGTCCCGGCAGCAAACGCGCCGTTTGGCGCCGCATCACGCGAGAGGGCAGCGCCTGGCGCTTTAACCGCTATGCCGAGCGTGCCATGGAGGCGTCGGCAGACAGCGCCAACTCGGCGTCAACCGACACCCCCAGCCACCACGCCTGAGCCCATGCCCAAACTCATTGCCGCGCCCAACATTGCCATCGCCACGCTCTGGGTGGATGTGCTGGCCGAGGCCGGCATTGCCGCCAGTGTGCAGCGTTACTTTATGAGTGGGCTGGCGGGCGAGATGCCACCCGACCAGTGCCAGCCTGAGGTCTGGCTGGTGCATGCCGAGCAGGAGCCGCAAGCGCGCGCCCTGCTGGATGAGCTGGCCAACCTGCCGCAGCGCCGTTGGGCCTGCACCTGCGGCGAGCAGGTAGAGGGTGGCTTTGAGACCTGCTGGCAGTGCGGCACCGCCATGCCGGGCTGATGGTTTATTTCAGCCGCAGCATTTCAATATCGACACTGGCCTGGCCGTCGCCCAGCGACAGCACGCCCTCTTGCACCGTGGCCTGCAATTGCATGCTGCGCTGCGCCAACTGCGCCAGCGCCTGAGAGGCTTCGCTGGGCACGCGCCAGACCTGCAAGTTCTGCGGCCGCGCCAGCTTGGACCCCATGCCGCGCCACCAGATGTCGGCGGCATGCGAGAAACAGTACAGCAGCACCTGGTCGGCCTTGCCACAGGCACGAATGACGGGCTTGTCTTCTGGCTGGCCAACCTCAATCCACAGCCGCGTCTGTCCAGTGAAATCGCGCAGCCACACATCGGGCTCGTCGGGATTGGACAGGCCCGCGCCAAAGGCCAGCGTGCCGTCGCCCTTGCACAGGCTTTGCAGCTTGTGTGCGTTGAGCGCCAGCGCAGCCAGGCGAATCATCATGCGTTCGTCAGTCTCGCTGGGGTGGCGCGCCAGGGTGAGCGCATGGTCGGCGTAGTAGCCGTGCTCAATGTCGGCCACTTGCAAGTTGGCTTTGAAGATGGTGGATTTAAGGGCCAAGGCGCGCTACCGGTTGATTTGTGGTGAATTTATTAAAAATGATAGTAAAAGTTGATAGCGTTACCCGCTAGTCCTGCCTAGCTAAAACGCATAATTAACCGTTAAAAAATGGCCTGAAAACTATAAATTTCGCTAATTTGGCGCGTTGCAAGCCATTTAAGCGCTCCAAGGCCGTTTTTGGTCGTCTGGCGTCGCTTTAAGCTGGTTTGAAGGCCTTTTGGCCAAGCTGGGGCGCACTTTTTACGGGTTTAGATTCGCCCGGCCAGCTCGGCCGCTTTGCCGGTGTAGCTACCCGGCGTGAGCGCCAGCAGCCGCTGCTTTTCAGCGTCGGGGATGGGCAGGCTGGCAACCAGGGCGTGCAAATCGGCGCGGGTTACGCTGCGGCCACGCGTGGCGGCCTTGAGCTTTTCATAGGCGTCAGGTACGCCGTAGCGGCGCATTACGGTTTGAATCGGCTCGGCCAGTACTTCCCAGGCATTGTCCAGGTCGGCGGCCAGTGCGGCCTCGTTGATTTCCAGCTTGGCCAGGCCGGTGGCCAGCGAACTGTAGGCCAGCGTACAGTAGCCAAAGGCCACACCCAGGTTGCGCAGCACGGTGGAGTCGGTCAAGTCGCGCTGCCAGCGCGAGATGGGGAGTTTTTCAGCCAGGTGGCGCAATACCGCGTTGGCCAGACCCAGGTTGCCCTCGGCATTTTCAAAATCAATCGGGTTGACCTTGTGCGGCATGGTCGATGAGCCGATTTCACCCTCTTTCAGGCGCTGCTTGAAGTAGCCCAGGCTGACATAACCCCAGATGTCGCGCGAGAGGTCGATCAAGATGGTGTTGCTGCGAGCCAGCGCGTCAAACAGCTCGGCAATGGCGTCGTGTGGCTCGATTTGCGTGCTGTAGGGCTGAAATTGCAGGCCCAGGCCGGCTGGCGAGGCGTCCTCGGGCGACTCCACCACGCGCTGGGCAAATGCTTCCCAGTCAAAATCGGGCCAGGCGGCCAGATGGGCGTTGTAGTTGCCTACCGCGCCGTTCATTTTGGCCAGCAGCGGCGCGGCGGCCACGGCATTGCGTGCACGTGCCAGGCGCGCCACCACATTGGCAAATTCCTTGCCCACGGTGGTGGGGCTGGCGGTTTGGCCGTGTGTGCGGCTGAGCAACGGCACGGCGGCGTGGGCATGGGCCATGCTGCGCAGGGTGGTTAGCAGGCCATCTAGCGCAGGCAGCAGCACCTGGGTGCGGGCGCGTTTAATTTGCAGGGCGTGGCTGGTGTTGTTGATGTCTTCGCTGGTGCAGGCAAAGTGCACAAACTCCGTGGCTGCCTGCAATTCGGGAAAGTCCTTGAGTTGCGCCTTGATCCAATACTCCACTGCCTTCACGTCGTGGTTGGTGGTTTTCTCAATGGCCTTGATGGCTTGCGCATCGGCTTCAGAAAAATTGGCCACCAGCTGATGCAGGTGAGTGGTTGCTTTGCTCGTAAGCGGCTTGAATTCATCAAAGCCAGCGTGGCTCAAGGCTAAAAACCAAGCGACTTCGACCTGGACGCGGCAGTGCATATAGCCAAACTCACTGAGCAGCGGGCGCAGTGGGGCCAGCTTGGCAGCATAACGGCCGTCTAATGGAGACAGGGCGGTGAGCGGTGTCAGATTCATGACGCAATTGTAGGTGGCGGCCAGTGCGCGTCGGTTGCGCGCCACAGCCTCAATTTGAGGGTAGCCAGTGCCGCTGGCTACCTCGATAGAATGCAAAAGCTTTCCCACATGAGAAAAACCACAGCATGAAACTGATCGGATCGATTGCCAGCCCTTACGTGCGCAAAGTGCGCATTGTGATGGCCGAGAAAAAGCTCGACTACCAACTGGCGATTGAAAACGTCTGGGCCGAAGGCACGGTCATCAACGAATCCAACCCGCTGGGCAAGGTACCTTGCCTGATTATGGAAGGCGGCGAGGCGTTATTTGATTCGCGCGTGATTGTGGAATACCTGGACACGCTCTCGCCCGTGGGCAAGTTAATTCCAGGCGTGGGCCGGGAGCGCGCTGAAGTGAAAACCTGGGAGGCGCTGGCCGACGGCCTGCTCGACGCCGCCATTCTGGCGCGGCTGGAAGCTACCTGGGATGGCCGCAACAAAGCCCAGCGCAGCCAGGCCTGGATAGACCGCCAGTTAGGCAAGATTGACCAGGTGTTGGTCGCCATGTCGCGTGGTTTGGGCGAGAAGCCGTTTTGCGCAGGCATTCATTTGAGTCTGGCCGACATCTCTGTGGGCTGCGCCTTGGGCTACTTGGATTTTCGCTTTCCGCAAATTGACTGGCGCACGCCCAACGCCAACCTGGCCAAGCTGATGGAAAAGCTTCAGCTGCGCCCCAGCTTTGTGGAAACTCAGCCTGGCTAAACGGCGGCAAAGGCCATACGCTGACGCTGTGCGGCGCTTTAGCTGCTTGCAAGCGCGTGCGTGACTGTGGTGTAAGTGTGGCTGTCAGCGCGCCTTGGCTTTTAACCAGCGCATCAAGCCGCCTAGCAGTGGTAGCTTTTCATACACCTCCTCTGAAGTGTCCCAGTAGTCGCGGTGATAGCAAACCAGACCGCCGGCGTCTAGTTTGAGGTGTGAGCTGCCATGCACCAGCTGGCTTTGCGCTGGGCGAAAACTTTTAAAGCGAAAGTGAAAATCCCAGCTTAAAAAACACTGACCGTTGCTGACCACACGGTCTACGATGACAAAGCGCGGCTCATGCAGCACTTGGTACATATGGCCAAAAATGCGCTGCACTTCAACCAGACCGTGAACGTCGTTGTAGGGGTCTTTGAAAAACACGTTGGCAGCATAAAAGTCGCCCATTTTCGCCAGTGCGCTGGGTGAGAGGGTCTCGAAAAAAACCACCAGGCGCTCAACCTGGCTGGGCAGGGCAAGGTCATGTGTGTTCATGGCAATGAGGTGGCTACAGGCCCGTGGTGCGCCGGATTAACGCAAAGTAAAGCCGGTAAGGCAGCAGGCGCATCAGCTTCATCCAGCGGGTAAAGTGCGTAGGAAAGTGAATTTCAAATCGCCCTTTGGCCCAGCCTTTCAAAATAGCCTCTGCTGCTTGCTCCGGCGTAAGCAGGCCCGGCATGTGAAAGTCGTTTTGCGCGGTTAACGGAGTTTGCACAAAGCCGGGGCATACCAGGCTGACACCGATACCTTGCGGTTGCAGGTCAAGGTAGAGCGTTTCTGCCAGATTAATCAAGGCTGCCTTGGTGGGGCCGTAAGCCAGGCTTTTAGGCAGCCCGCCGTAACCCGCCACGCTGCTGACAAGGCTGATATGGCCGCTGCGGCGGCTTAAAAAGTGAGGCAAAACAGCCTCCAGCATGTACAGCGCGCCTAGGTAATTCACCTGCTGGTGTTTAAGCATTTCAGCGGCGTTGTAGTCGGTGGCACGCAGCGCCTTGTAGTAACCGGCGCAGTACATCACGGCGTCAATCGGCCCTTTCTCCAGCAGCGCGCTGGCAGTGGTTTTGACAGCCTGCGCGTCGCAGCAATCCAGCGGCAGGGCCAAAATGCCCGGACACTGCGCAGCCAGCGCGTACAGGTGACTTTGGGTGCGCGCTGACACCACAACATGGGCACCACAGCCATGCAGCGCTACAGCGGTGGCGCGGCCAATGCCGGTGGATGCACCCAACAGCCAGATGGTTTTTCCTTGCCAGTTGGCAAGCGGGGGGTTGAGTGACATGGGAATTGGCAGGCAGTGGCTAGCGTTTGGTAAAGGACAGGGTCAACTCGCCCACCTGGATGCCAAACTTGCGCATTACCGCCTTGTTGAGCATCACTTTGTCGTTGACCAGGTACATCCAGTCGTCGAGCTGCACCTCTGTGATTTTGCCGTCCACCGGCAGTTGCAAGGTGTAAGTCCAGTTGAACGCGTTACCACTGACTTGGCCGGTGGCCTCGCCTACAACATCGGCTGCACGGCCGGTGTAGCGGCCATTGGCTAGTTTGGTCAGGCGCCAGATGCGTTTTTGCCGCTCGCCGTCAGAAAAAACAAAATCTTCATCAAGCACGCCCTGATTGCCTTGCCAGCTGCAGTTCATGACGACCTGAAAGCGCCGCACCACTTTGCCTGATCGGTCCGTAAAAATGCCCCAGGCGTCAATGGTGCCGTTGAAATACTGGGCCAGGTCGAGCACTGGCTTCTCGTTAGCGTAGTCGGTGATGTTCTGGCTGGCGCAGCCGCCCAGCGCAGCCACTGCGGCGAGTGAACTGGTGGCGCCAAGTAGCAATCGTCTTTTCATGGTGCGTCTTTCGGCAAAGAGGGGGGATTGAGAGATACGGTCTGCACCTTGCCAGGCCGGATGATGAGCAGATACAACAGCGCGGCAGAGGCTATTTTGAACAGGCAGGGCAGCAGACAGTAGGCCACCACCAGTGCTTGCAGGCCATCGGCGCTGCGGCTGCCGGGCGTGTAGCCAAACAGTGCCAGCAGCGGCAGGCTGACGCCAGCGGCCAAGGCCAGATTGAGCTTGGTGGCAAAGTTCCACCAGCCAAAGTAGCTGCCTGCCAATTCAGGCCGCGGCGTAGCGGCAATCACGCCCGCCAGCAGCGCACCGGGCAGGGCCAGGTCGGTGCCCAGCGCGATACCCGAGAGCACACAAAGAAACAAAAATTCAGTGGTGTCACCTGGCCCCAGCAAAGCGGCCCAGACAAAAACCGCAGTGGCCAGCAACATGCCGCAAAGCCAGCTGCGTGCCAAGCCCAGTTGTTTGACCAAGCGCAGCCAAAAAGCAATTGACAAGGCGGCGCTTAAAAAATAGCTGCCCAAAAAAACCGGTTGCATGTTGCTGGGCGCTTGGAGGCGGTCTTGCACAAAAAACAGCACCAGTGTGGCCGGAATGGCGCTGCCAATGCCGCTGAGCATAAAAACGGCCAATAAGCGTTGAAACGCGGGCTCTGCCAAGGGCAGCCACAGCGAGCGCCATGGCATGGCTGCCTCGGCTGGCGCGTGTGTCAAGCTGGCAATGGATGCGGGCCGCGGAGCCAGACACCAGGCCCCAAAGCCCAACACCAGTGTCAGCACAAATAAGGCGGTGGTAGCTGGCAAGCCCAGAGCGACTGGCGTGACCGATGCCAGCACAACACCGGCCAGACCAAGCCCTTCACGCCAGCCCACAATACGGCTGCGCAGCACTTCGTCGCCACCCAGGCGGGCGCCCCAGGACTGGTGAGCCACACTCAGCGTGCTGTAGGCTAGGTAGGTCAGCACCAAAGCTGCGCTGGCCCACGCAATCAAGCCGCTGGGTTCACGCGTCAAAGGGAAAAACAGCGCGCCAAATCCCAGCGCCAAGACGACCGCTGCGAATGCCCCCCACGCCAGTACTGTGCGCGACGAGCGGGCAAACAGGGTGTCACTCCAGTGGCCAATCAACGGGTCGGTCACGGCGTCCAGCAAACGGGCGCATAGCAGCATGATGCCCAGCGTGGCCAGTGGCACGCCAAATTCAAGGGCGTAGTAGTTGGGCAGCACGACGTACAGCGGCAGCGCGACAAAGGCCAGCGGCAAGCCGAGCAGGCCATAACACCAGCCGTCGCGGACAGAAAAAACAATGGGGCTGATGCGAGCAGACATCGGCAATTGGTTGGCCGAGCGGGCTGTCAGGAACGCGTGCGTGCCAGCAGCGCTTGGCGCAAACGTGGCTCGGAGGTGGTAGGTGCGAGCCAGATACCAAAGAACAGCCGGGTGAGTTCAGGGTCAGTGATTTCGCCGGTTTTAAGTCCGTTGGTAAAAAACACCATACCCTTGCCCGGCTGGTTCACGCCCACAATGCGGTCACCCTTCTTGACGTCGGGGTAAGACGCTTGCAATAGCTTTTGCCAGCGTTGGGCCTGTGCCGATGAGAATTCGCCCATGCGGCGCATTTCCTCTATCGAGCGGTTGGCGATATCTTCGTTGGTGAAGTCGCGCAGGTAGCTCAGCTCCAGGCAAAACTCGTGTTCTGCATAACTGTCAGGGCGAAAGCCGGGCTCCACCCACAGCGCAGCGTTGTACACCTCAAAACCCCAGACTTTGAGTTTCGCGCTGCCGCTGAGTTGTGCTACTGGCAACAGCGCGCGGGTTTCCGCCGGCGGTGCTTGGGCCAGCACGGAGTATGACGCGAACAGGCACAGCGCACACAGCGTAGCACTGGTCCATTGACGAATCGAAAAACGGCTTATGGGTGGATGGTTTGGGCTCATGATTTTTGCAGGGTAAATTGCATCACATCGGTATTGCCGCCAGCAAAAGCGGCTTCGCAATAAGCCAGATAAAACTCCCAGATGCGCAAGAATTTTTCATCAAAACCGAGTTGCAGTACCTGCTGGCGCTTGGCTACAAAATCGTTGCGCCAGCGTTTGAGGGTTTCGGCATAGTCCATGCCAAAGGCCAGTTCATCCACCACGTGCAGACCAGCGGCTTTGGCTTGGGCGCGGAACGCGCTTGGGCTGGGCAGGCAGCCGCCCGGAAAAATGTATTGCTGGATAAAGTCGGTCGAGCGGATGTAGCGCTCGTACAGCGCGTCATCTATCACGATGCTTTGGATGCAAGCGCGGCCACCTGGTTTGAGCAGGCGAGCGACGGTTTGGAAATACTGCGGCCAGTATTCGCGACCCACGGCTTCAACCATTTCGATTGAACAAATTGCATCAAATGGTGCATCTTGTATATCGCGGTAATCCTGAAGACGCAAGTCACAAAGCGGCTGGGCTTGCAGCTTGGCCATGCGCTGGTTGGCAAAAGCCAACTGCTCGCTGCTCAAGGTAACGCCCGTCAGATGGGCGCCAAATTCTGTACAGGCCGCCTGCGCGAGTGCACCCCAGCCACAGCCAATTTCCAATACCCGGTGGCCTGGCTGAACGTTGGCCATGCGTAGCGCACGGTGCACTTTGGCGCGTTGTGCGTCGACCATGGGTTGGTCTGGATTGCCATTGAACCAGGCACTGGAATAGTTCCAGCTTTCGTCCAGCCAGAGCGCATAAAAAGGGTTGCCCAAATCGTAGTGGGCGTGGATATTTTTTTGGCTGTTGTTGCGCGTGTTGCGGTTCATCAGGTGCCGCAGCCAGTAGACCAGGCGACCAACCCAGGTGCCATACACCACAGATTCAATTTGCTGGCGGTTGCGCACAAACAGCTTGAGCAGGTCCACCAGATCAGGGCTGGTCCAGTCACCGTTGATATAGCTCTCGGCAAAACCAATATCACCCGATTTGAAGGCGGCACTACAGACGTTCCAGTTGTGCAGCACGATGCGCGCTGACAGTACCGGGGCATGGGGCTCATGCTGGCCAAACTGTTGCACTGAGCCGTCAGGCAATTGCAGGCTCAGCGTCCCGTGTTGCAGACGTTGCAACAACAGCAATGCACTGCGGGCAGCCGCTGGGGCGCTGGCGGGCATATGAAAACCGGGGGCAGTGGTGGTATTCATGTCGGTGGTGGGCGTGCAAATAAATAGGGCAATAAAGTGAGGGTGCCTAGTCGGCTTGGCGGGTGACGAAGCGCGCTGGCGTGTCAGGTTTTCGGTGCAAACCCACTTGTTTGAGCCACAGTTGCAGGGCTTGCCAATGGATGCGTACTATCAAACCCCAAGTCATGGCCGGGTATCGCCACAGGGCGCGGCGCACAGTTTGTCTGGTCAGGACGTGTAAATCACCGCTGACACTGGTTTGCAGCAGCGGGCCTGCGGCGTCGTCATAGTCGATGCGGGCGACGGTTTTTTCCCGCCCCATATGCAAGGTGCGCATAAAGCGAAAACGATAGAGGCCATCCACAGCACAAAATGGAGAAACATGAAACACCTTGGTGGCCAACAGTTCAGCGCCCCAGCGTGGCCTGTCGAGCAAATAGCAGTGGCGCTCGCCGAATGTATTGTTGACCTCGACCACAATCGCTCGCAACGCGGCAGTTTGGCCTGGCGCAGTAACTGGGCTGTAGCAGTACCAAAAACTGACTGGCTTGAAGGTATAGCCCAGCACGCGTGGGTAGCAATGCAGCCAAACCTCGCCAGTGGCGTCATGAATGCCCTGGCTGCGCAGCATCTCGTCGAGCCAAGCCAGCGCGCCGCCCTGTGCTGGGCCGCGGCCATCACCGTGATCGGCATCAAAAAAACTGAGCCAACCGCTGCGGTTGAAGGCCAGATACACAGGTGCCTTGTGTTGCAGGCTGCGCATGGGCAGCATCAGAAAATAGCTGGCGTAAGAAAACGCGTGACGAACTGGTTTTAGGCGGGTATGCCGCACTTGACCAAAGCCGATCAAGGCTTGGGCGGGCGGCAGTGCGTGCAGCGGGGTCATTGACTAGCGCTGCTCTTGCGGGTTTGCGCGATGAGGAGCAAATCCCGTGCTGCGGACAGGCCGGATTTGAGGCCGTCTTCGTGGAAGCCATAGCCCAGCCAGGCACCACAAAAATAGGTGTGCTGCTGACCCTGCAATTGGGCGACCTGCTGCTGTGCCTGGATAGCGGCCAGATCAAAAACTGGATGTGCATAGTGGTATTCGCCCATCACCAAACTACGGTTTATGTTGCGCAGTGGATTCAGCGATACCACCACCGGTGTGCTGACTGGCAGGGGTTGCAGCTGATTGAGGTGGTAATGCAGGCAAACGCGTGCGGGCTGTGCACCGTTTGCTCCCATGCGCTCGTAGTTCCAGGCCGCCCAGGCTTTGCGTTGGCTCGGCAAAACGCTGGCATCAGTGTGCAAAACCGCATGGTTGTCCTGGTATTTGATGGCACCCAGGCAGGACGCCTCTTGCGGCGTTGCATCGCGCAGGAGTTGCAGTGCCTGGTCGGAGTGGGTCGCCAGCACCAGTTTGTCAAAGCGTTCGATACGCCCAATGCCGTTGGTTTCTGTGGCGATACGCACTCCCTGGGCGTCGCGTTCGATGAATTTCACCGGCGTATTGAGCCGCTTGTCGGTGATCTGGGCGACTACCTTGTCAACATAGTGCCTGGCCCCACCCCTGACGGTAAACCAGCGCGGGCGATTGGCTATTTGCAGCAAGCCGTGGTTGTGGCAAAAGCGCACCAGCGTGGCGACCGGGAATTGCAGCATCTGCTGGGTCGGGCAACTCCATATGCAGCCCAGCATGGGCAACAAATACCAGTCGCGAAAAGCTTGTCCAAAGCGATGCTGGTCTAAAAAATCAGCCAGCGGTTGCATTAGGGCAGTTTCCTGTCCGGTTTTTGCAATTTGTGTGGCCAGGGAATTAAACCGCAGTAAATCAGCCAACATGCCCAGGAATTTGGGCCTGAACAGGTTGCTGCGCTGTATGAAGACGCTGTCTAGGCTGCTGCCGCTCCACTCCAAACTGCGGCCATTCAAAGCGCCGGGTACCTGCACGGAGAACGACATCTCGGAGCTGGCGGTTTGCACGCCAAGTGCGGCAAGAAAATTGATCAGGTTGGGGTAAGTACGCTCATTGAAAACCAGAAAACCGGTGTCAACACCAAAGGTCAACGGGTTACTGGCATTGCTGCTACCTGATGCGGTATCGGCTGGTAGCGTGATGTCGACGGTGTGGGTGTGACCGCCGAAATAATCAAGCGCCTCAAACAGCGTAACTTCAGCCTGGCCCAGCAAAGTGTGCGCAACGGCCAAGCCAGAGATACCCGAGCCGACCACGGCCACTCGCAGAGGAGCCGCCATGTCAGATCGGACCATACAAAGATGCTGCGAAGCGCCCCGAAGCGAACAAGGCAGGGAGGGAGGAGGAGGAAGACCGCTCCGGAATTGCAACCCCGCAGATTGAGCAGGGAAGACTTCGCAACAAAAAACCATAACGGGCAAAGCCGTTTACCCATGCTTGGTGCACCCTGGCCGCAACAAAGTTCCTGGTCTTTGGCAAACCGGCGGAACAGATTAAATGTGGAGCAGGCGGGAACATGGATCTCTTATAAAAACTGATTAGTCATATTATTACTCAATAGTTTTTATTTGTGTGTGCATTGGTTCTCCTTTTGTTTGAATTTGTTTGGGCGGTCCCGACGCTAACGAGACGGCTAATATGTGATGAGCGCCTGATTTCCCTGTACACGCTGCGTGAATGCCGATTGGCGCTGATTGGCAAATGCGCTAGAGTGTGTAGAGTGTCGTTTGTGACACGTGTATTGGGCCTTGAATCTGTAGCAAAACGAGTTGCGTATCCCCATCGTTATATGGGCTGTAATCTGGCTGACATGTCATCTGCTTAAAATATAGGCAGATTTTGAAGGACAACATGCTCTATCCCGAACTATTCAAGCAGTTGGAGTCCGTCCGCTGGGACATGGACAAGGATATTCCGTGGGCCAGCTTTGATGCCTCCAAGCTCTCGGATGAGCAGGCTCAAACCATCAAAATGAATGCCATCACAGAGTGGTCGGCGCTGCCCGCCACCGAAATGTTCCTGCGTGACAACCGCCATGACAGCGATTTTTCTGCTTTCATGTCCATCTGGTTTTTTGAAGAGCAAAAACACTCTCTGGTGCTGATGGAATACCTTAAGCGCTATCGGCCAGAATTGGCGCCTACTGAAAAAGAGCTGCACGAAGTGCGTTTCGAATTTGAGCCAGCCCCTGCCCTCGAGACCTTGATGCTGCATTTTTGTGGCGAGATTCGCCTTAACCACTGGTACAGGCGTGCAGCAGAATGGCACACCGAGCCGGTAATCAAGCAAATCTACACCACATTAAGCCAAGACGAGGCCCGCCACGGGGGTGCCTATTTGCGCTACATGAAGCGTGCCATCAACAATTTTGGCAATGAAGCCAAGGCTGCTTTCACCAAGGTTGGCGTGCTGATGGCGAGTGCCCGGCGCACTGCGCAGGCATTGCACCCCACCAATTTGCATGTGAACAAGGCACTGTTTCCCAAAGACACCATCCAAAGCCGCCTGCCCAACCCCGAGTGGCTTGAGCACTGGCTGGACACGCAGATCAAGTTTGATGCCGTTTGGGAAAGCAAGGTGATCGAACGCATTTTGCACAACATGAGCTTGCTGATGGACCGTAGCTTTAAAAACGTGCAGGAGCTTAACCGCTACCGCAAGGAGCTGCTGCGGGAAATTGCGGGCGATGTGCCTGCCGACGGGGTGTCTGAGCGAGCCTTGCCGCTGGCGGCCTGAGCGACTCCTGACTGGTGTCTTTGTTAATCGACTGCCGGGCGTTTGCCTTGCCCCATTTTCTGGACAAAATTGTCGCCAAGGGAGCGCTGACACTACGGTTGGCTGCTATGGCCCGGCCGTTGGTGTTCACCAATGGTGTTTTTGACCTGCTGCACCCTGGCCACATCACTTACTTGCATGATGCGCGCCAATTGGGTGCTAATTTGATTGTCGCGCTCAACACCGATGCGTCAGCGCGCCGTTTAGGTAAGGGCGTCGACCGGCCGCTGAACAACCAGCAAGACCGCGCCTTCATGGTCGCCGCGCTGGCTTGTGTGAGCTTGGTGACTTGGTTTGACGAGGACACGCCGCTCGCGCTAGTCAATGAAATAAAGCCAGACATCTTAGTCAAGGGTGGTGACTACAACATGGCCATACTGCCTGAAACTGCGGCAATCCAAAGCTGGGGCGGGCGGGCGCTGGCCATGCCATTCGTTAACGGCTACTCCACCACGGCGTTGGTGCGCAAAATCCGCGATACGGATTCAATCGAATAAAACGCGAGCTGCGGATTAATCCACAACATGCAGGTAACGCGACGGATTCAGTAGCTCGCGGCAAACACCGCAAGCCATAGGCGTTTAACGGCTGCCTGCTCTGTCAGCAATGCGGGCTGAGCCATCTGCGTTGGCCGTTGGTCGAGCCGAGCCTGGTGTTGTACCCGGCGCAATTCACGATAGGCCAATGCGGCGGCATTCCCGACCCCCGAGGGCAGCAAGCCAGCCGCTTCGGCGCGTTGCAGCAAGGCAATATTGCCAGCATTATCCCGCAGGACAGCGTGTCGGCAACCCGCTGACAGCACCAAGTATTGCACGGCAAACTCGGCATCGACCATACCACCTTGGCTGTGCTTGACATCAAAAAAGCCCGCCTTGACTGGGTGGGCTGCAGCCACTTTCTGGCGCATCGCGGTAATCTCGCTGCGCAGGGCTGGTAACTCACGCGACGCGCAAATAACAGCTTGGCGCACGGCATCAAAGCGCGGGTGCATGGCCTCGCTGCCAACGCAAAACCGCGCCCGCGTCATGGCCTGATGCTCCCAGG
This sequence comes from Burkholderiales bacterium, assembly GCA_021732385.1. Taxonomy (GTDB): domain Bacteria; phylum Pseudomonadota; class Gammaproteobacteria; order Burkholderiales; family Burkholderiaceae_C; genus JAKFVA01. The sequence goes on from JAKFVA010000018.1 coordinate 16,141, forward strand.
TCCAAGCCGTGTTGCTGCCGCGCTGCTGCTGGTAATTGGCATAAGCCTCAAAGGTAGTGACCAGCAGACCTGAGCTGCCGTTGGGTCGCAGTGCGGTGTCAATCTCGAATAGATCACCCTCACCAGTTTTTACCGTCAGCCAATGAATCAGCTTGCGCGCCAGTGCGGTGTAGGCCAGTGCAGCTTGATCCGGGTCGTCGCTAGTGGCGCCGTCGCACTGGTGGTCGTAGAGGAACACGATATCCAGGTCGCTGCCATAGCCCAGCTCGCGCCCGCCCAGCTTGCCGTAGGCAATGATGGCAAATTCGGGCTGCGCCCGGTGCCGCAGTGGCAGCCTTTCCCAGCACCATTGCGCTGTCACGCGCAATACGCTGTCAGCCAGCGCGCTCAAGTCGTCGGCTACTTGTTCAACAGCCAGCCGCCCCTCGACATCGCGCGCCAAAATACGAAAAACCTCGGCATGGTGCGCGCGGCGCAGTAAATTGAGCAGGGCCTCGTCATTGTCCTCGCGCGTTTTGCGAATCGACTCCCGCCGGTATTCGAGCTCGCGCTCGAAGGCGGCAGCATCAAAGCGTTCATCCAGCATGGCGTCGTCGGCCAGTTCATCGATCACGCCGGGGTGCTGCATTAGGTATTGGGCAGGCCAGTGCGCGGCGCCGAGCAGGCGCAATAACCGCTCATGCACGGCGGGACGCTCGGCCAGCAAAGCCAGGTAGTTGCCCCGACGCAGTAAGGGCTCCATCCAGTCCAGGCTGGCTACTGCGGCGCGCTCATTGGCGCGGCCTTCTTCAAGCCATGTTTGGGTGCGCAACACCAGCCGCATCAGCCGCGCTTTAGCGTCTTCATGCAAGGCCAGCACGCGCGGGTGCTGAGCCCACAAAGCCACGCGCGCCTGAAAAGCCCCGCTCAGCCGGGCCAGCAACGCATCAATATCCAGCACTGGCGAATTGGTCTGACCCGCTGCAGGCGGGCAGGACTTGCAGCCCTTGGGGTCATTGCCAAGCAGCTTGTCAAACTCTTGCGCAACGCACTCGCGGTGGCTGTCCAGGTCGTGCAAAAAGCGGCAGCAGCTGGCGTAGCCCATGGTGCAGGCAATCCAGTTCAGGTCGTCATCATTGGCAGGCAGGACATGGGTTTGCTGGTCATCCAGGTATTGAATGCGATGTTCAACGCGACGCAAAAAAACATAGGCGCGTGCGAGCGCCTCAGCCACTTCATGGGGAATCAGACCGGCCGCCGCCAGCTTTTGCAATGCCGCCAGTGTGGGGCGGGTACGCAGCTCGGGGAACTGACCACCGCGCACAACCTGCAGCAATTGCACGGTAAATTCAATTTCGCGAATACCACCACGGGACAGCTTTACGTCGTTAGCACGCTCGGGGTGACCGGCGCTGCGTCGCGCAGCGTGCTCGCGAATTTGCCGGTGCAAGCTACGTAGAGCGTCAAACACACCGTAGTCCAGATAGCGCCTGAAAACAAATGGCAATACCACGCCGCCTAGGCGCTGGGCCGAGGCATCTTGCAAGCTGGACAGCGGTGCCACCACCCGGCTCTTGAGCCAGGCAAAGCGCTCCCATTCTCGGCCTTGTGCAGAAAAATACGTCTCCAGTGCGGCCAGGGAAACGGCAGGCAACCCTGAATTGCCATTGGGGCGCAGCGCTGTGTCAATGCGAAAGACAAAACCGTGCTCGTTTTGCTCGGCAATCAGACTGGAGATGCCTTTGACCACCTTGGCAAAATATTCTTGGTTGGAAATTTTTCCAAAGCCACTGACGTTGCCCAGCGTCTGACCTTCTTCGTCGTAAACATAAATCAGGTCAATATCGCTGGAAACATTAAGCTCACGGGCACCAAGCTTGCCCATGCCGAGCAACCAGATTTGCGCGCGCTGGCCTCCAGGGGTTAGAGGTGCACCATGCAGCGCATCAAGTTTGCGCAAACTGAGGTTGCACGCCATATCAAGCGCAAATTCCGCCAGATCGGTCATGCCTTCACAGATTACCGAAAGCGCCGCTTGCTGGTCACAGTCGAGTGAAATCAAGCGGTACAGCGCCCATTGGCGCAGTATGCGCAGGGCATTTGCTGGGTCGGGCTCGCGTTGTTGCAGCTTGGCAAAAGCCTCTTGTAGCTGCGCTCGGGATAAGGCTGACGCAGCTAGCGGCACAGGCAGTTCAGCAAACTCGGCGGCATAGCGCCGCGCAAGGCGCTGGGCAAAACGGCTGTACAGCGAAGCCAGAGCAGGCGATTCGCCAGGCGCCAAAGACTGCGAATATGCAAGGCTTTGGTTTGAACCCACGCAGGGTGTGCGGGTCATAATTCTTGTCTGTCCCAGGTATTCAATGAATCAAATCCCTCCTGCCCCATCCCGTTTGCTCCTGCTGGGCGCCGGCGCTGCGCGCATGTTGTGGTGGTTGTTGGTGGCGGCATCGTTATTGACGGCTTTGGCCTGGGGTGCACTGCACGGCTGGATTGTGCCGCGAATTGCAGATTACCGCCCGGCGCTCGAAGCCAAGGTTAGCCAGGCGTTAGGCGCGCCAGTGCGTATTGGCGCCATCCGGGCCTATTCCAGCGGATTTATCCCTTCTTTTGAGCTGCGAGAGGTGCGTTTGCTTGATGGCCAGGGCCGTGATGCGCTCCGTTTGGCCCGTGTGGTGGCAGCGGTCTCGCCGCGCTCGTTGTGGAGTCTGGGGTTTGAGCAACTCTACATTGACCAGCCTGAACTGGATATCCGCCGCGCCGCTGATGGCCGCATCACGATTGCAGGCCTGGATTTTTCAAGTGCACAGGGCCAGGACAACCGCGCTGCCGACTGGTTTTTCTCGCAATCCGAGTTAGTCATCCACAACGGCACGGTGCGCTGGACCGACGAGCAGCGCGCCGCAGCCCCCCTGGCCTTGCGTGAAGTCAGCTTTGTTGCGCGAAACAGCGTGCGCCGTCATGCCCTGCGCTTGCAAGCCACGCCGCCTGCGCAATGGGGTGGGCCGTTCAGCGTATCTGCGCTGTTTCGCCAGCCGTTGCTGTCGGCCGATGCCGGGCGCTGGCAAGACTGGAGCGGCACGGTGTTTGCCGACTTTGCCCGCGTCGATGTGTCGCAATTGCAGCGCTACGTCAATGTCGGCTTTGAGCTGACCGAGGGTCAGGGGGCATTGCGCGCCTGGGCCGAGGTGCGCAAAGGCGAGGTAGTCAACGCTAGTGCCGATGTTGCACTAACTGGCGTTCTAGCCCGGCTCAAGCCTGACTTAGCCCCCTTGGGCTTACGCAACATCACTGGCCGGTTGGCCGGACGGCTGCTACCGGGCGGCTTTGAATTTTCCACCCAGGCTTTGCAGTTTGACACCAACGAAGGCCTGCGCTGGCCAGGCGGTAATGTGTTTGTCAGCTATGTTGATACAACAGCATCTGCTGGCAATGCCAAAGGGGAGCTGCGCGCTGACCGGCTGGACTTGCAGGCACTGGCGCAAATTGCCAATCGCTTGCCTCTGGGCACGGCCACCCACGCGGCGCTGCTGGCGCATGCGCCCAAAGGCCAGATTGAAACCCTGGAGGCGAGTTGGCAGGGCAAGTTGATTGACTTAAAGCAATACGCAGTTAAGGGCCGTGTCGCGGCTCTGGAGCTGGCCGCCCAGGCTTCGGGTACGCCGGGTGTGAAGGGGCTGAACCTGGATTTTTCGGCCACCCAGGTGGGCGGGCAGGCCAAGATTTTGCTTAAAAGCGGCAGCATCGAGCTGCCCGGCATTTTGAGCGATCCAGTCACAGCGTTTGATGAGATTGCTGCCAACGCCACCTGGCAAATCAGTGGCAAGGCGCTGTCTGCCGAAATAAAGCAGCTGAAGTTTGCCAATGCCGATACCCAGGGCACGGGCGACGTGCGTTGGCAAACCAGTGACCCTTCGACCTCATCGAGCCGCTCGCGTTTTCCCGGCATTCTGGATGCACAGGTGCAGCTTAGCCGGGGTGACGCCAAGCGCGTCCACCACTACTTGCCCACCACCATGTCGCAAGAGGTGCGCGACTATGTGCGCGATGCCATTGTTCAGGGCGATTTGAACCTGGTGAAGTTCCGGTTGAAGGGCGACATTAACGACATGCCCGCCGCCCCTGGTAGACCAGTGGAGTTTTATATTTCGGCGCAGGCCCAGAACGTGATTTACAACTACGCGCCCAACCCCTTGCCTGGTGCGCCAACGGGTGACCCGCTGCTAGCATGGCCCGCACTGGCCCAGTTGTCAGGCGAACTGGTGTTTAACGGCAACCTGATGCAGATCAAAGGAGCCAGCGGCAGATTCAACGCGGCGCCCGCCGTGCAAATTAGCCGCTTGGAGGCGCAGATTGCCGACCTGAGCAAAACTACGGTAGTCGAGGTCAGCGCAGACGGGCGCGGCCCGTTGGCCGATACATTCCGCTTAGTGCTGCAGTCGCCGTTGCAAAACAAATTGGGCGCGGCACTCAACCGCGCCAACCTGGGCGGCAATGCCGACTACAAACTCCAGCTTAGTCTGCCTATCCGTAACATCGACAAAACCCGGGTACTGGGCACCGTCCAGCTGGCGGGCAACGATGCACAAATGACGCCTGAAACACCCGTTTTCACGCGCGCCCGCGGCGCTCTTTTGTTTACTGAAAACGGTATGGTGCTGGCCGGCATGCAAGCCCGCGCGTTGGGCGGCGATGTCCGGCTGGAAGGTGGTAGCCGGGCCGTGCTGGGTCCAGCGGCTTTTGCTGCTTTGTTGCAACCGGGCACGCCAGTTGCGCCTGGTGGCCCGGTAGCCAACGAGGCAACGCTGGCGTTTCGGGCGCAAGGCACAGTAACTGCCGATGGATTGCGCGCCGCCAGCGAACTGGCGCTGGTTTCGCAACTGGCCCGCTATGCCACGGGTAGCACCAACTACAGCACTTGGTTTGCGTTTCGTCAGGGACTACCCGAAGTTGCTGTCGCCACCAACCTGCAAGGCATGGCGTTGAGCCTGCCAGCGCCCTTTGGCAAAGTCGCCGAGACGGTGTTGCCAGTGCGCTATGACAATTTGCTGGTACGCGAATCGCTGCAAGCCAATGCGGCAGGTGTGGTACGCCCGCAAGATGAAATTGTGTTGGTAGTGGACCGCCTTGCGTCGGCGCGTTACCTGCGCGATGTGTCCGGGCGCGAACCCCGGGTATTGCGCGGCCAGATCGACGTGGGTTTGCAGCCCGGCGAGGCTAGCGTGCCAGTTAGCCAGGAGATTGTGGCCAACATCAGCCAGCCAAGTCTTGATGCCGATGCCTGGCTGGCGGTGTTTGCGAGCATCACTGACGCCAATGCCGCGTCAAACAAGGCCGCGGCGGTAACCAGGGGCCAGCCCGTAGCGGTGATTGCAGCCGATGCCGCGCTGTCGTATTTACCAACCCGGCTGGCGATTCGGGCACGCCAGTTTAGTGTTGACAACCGCAAACTGAACAACCTGGTCGTAGGTGGCTCGCGCGAAGGCCCAGTCTGGCGTGCCAATCTGGATGCCAACGAGCTTAGCGGCTACCTGGAATACCGTCCGTCATCGGCCAACAATGCCGGGCGCGTGTATGCCCGCCTGGCGCGTTTAACGGTGGCGCCGGCCAGCGTCAATGATGTCGACGCCTTGCTTGACCAACAGCCGGCCAGTATTCCGGCGCTGGACATCGTGGTTGAAGACCTGGAGCTGCGTGGAAAAAAACTTGGCCGCATCGAAATCGAGGCTGTTAACCAGAGCCGGCGCAGCGCTGCGGATGTGGGCACCGCACTGGGCGACAACCTGCGGGAGTGGCGGGTCAACAAATTCAACCTCACCTTGCCCGAGGCTAAGCTGGTGGCCAGCGGCAACTGGACGATGCGCGGCGCATTGCTGCCTGCTGGCAGCACAGCCGCGGCTAGTACGCCTTTGGCTGCGCTAACAGCAGCAGGCCAAGGCGAGCAACGGCGCACCATCATGAACTTCAAGCTCGACATTACGGATTCGGGCAAATTGCTTGAGCGCCTGGGCACCAAAGGGGCAATTCGTGGTGGCGCTGGCACGCTGCAAGGCCAAGTGGGCTGGCTCGGTTCACCGTTTGGCCTGGATTACCCCAGCCTAACCGGGCAATTCAGTGTCAATATGGCGCGTGGGCAGTTTTTGCAGGCCGACCCCGGCCTGGCCAAGCTGTTGGGCGTGCTCAGCCTGCAATCGCTGCCGCGTCGGCTGGCGCTGGACTTTCGCGATGTTTTCAGCGAAGGCTTTGCCTTTGACTTTGTCCGCGGCGACGTGGCGATCGACCGCGGTCTGGCCAGCACCAACAACCTGCAGATGAAGGGCGTGACAGCCGCTGTATTGATGGAAGGTTCAGCCGACATCGCGCGCGAAACTCAGGACCTCACTGCGGTAGTGGTGCCTGAGATAAATGCTGGAACGGCCTCGCTGATCACCACTATCATCAACCCGGCAGTGGGTGTGGGCAGCTTTTTGGCGCAGTTGTTTTTTCGCCAGCCGCTGATCGAGGCGGCCACCCAGCAGTTTCACATTACCGGCACCTGGGCTGACCCCAAGGTAGTCAAGGTAGAGCGCCGCGCAGCCGCACAAGAGCCCAAAGGACAGGCCGACCCATGAAAGTTGCCGCCATTCAAATGGTCTCGGGTACCAGTATCAGCGCCAATCTGGCCGCTGCCCATACGCTGCTGGCGCAGGCTGCACAAGCGGGCGCTGAGCTGGCGGTATTGCCCGAGTATTTTTGCCTGCTTGGCCACAAAGATACCGACAAGGTGCATTTGCGCGAGCCTGCAGGGCAGGGCCAGGTGCAAGATTTTTTGTCGGCTACCGCACGCGAGCTCGGGCTTTGGTTGGTTGGCGGCACCGTGCCGTTGGCAACGGCCGATTCAAGCCGTGTACGCAACAGCAGCCTGGCCTACGCGCCCAGCGGCGACTTAGTGGCGCGCTACGACAAGATTCACCTGTTTCGCTTTGACAACGGTGTCGAGCGTTACGACGAATCGCGCGTACTGGAGCGCGGCGAGGTGCCAGTCTGGTTTGACATGCCCGCGCGCAGCGGCCAGAGCTGGCGCATTGCCCTGAGTGTCTGTTACGACTTGCGCTTTCCCGAACTGTACCGCGGCTATGCCAGCCAGGGCGCGCAGGTGCTGCTTGTGCCCAGCGCCTTTACCCACACCACGGGCCAGCAGCACTGGGAGGTGCTGCTGCGTGCGCGCGCCATTGAAAATCTGGCCTACGTCATCGCCCCGGCCCAAGGAGGCACCCATGAAAACGGTCGCCAGACATGGGGCCAGTCGCTGGTGGCGGGGCCTTGGGGTGAGTTGCTGGCGCAGCAATCTAGCGGCCCGGGTGTGGTGCTGGCCGAGTTGGACTGGCACTATTTGCAGCAATGCCGCCAAAACCTGCCGGCGCTGGCGCACCGGGTGTTGTGAAGGTGCTGGTACGCGGCCTGTCTCGGCTTAAGGCCACGCGCTTTTGGCCCGCCTCGCCTGCGGCTTTGCGCCGCTGGACGCTTTGGTTATGCATGCTGGCTTTGCTGTCGGCCTTGCTGGTGCTGCTGGTTTGGCTGGCGCGCCGTTTTGATGCCGATCAGATCCAGACCCAGGTTGAGCGCGACGCGCAAGCGGCTGTAAGCGACATCCGTTTGGCGCTGTCGCGCAATGCGCAAACCTTGCAGGCGTTGCACAACAGCGAGCAGCCCGGCGCGACAGCCTGGACGGCGAGCGCCGCCCGCTTGCTGCGCGAGCAGCGCGAGTGGCTGCGGCTTGAGTGGCGCAACCCCCAACTGCAAACCCTGGCGCAAGCCGACAGCCCCTATCAATTGCCAGTGTTTCAGCGGCTTGGCCGCGCCAACACCCAGGCCGACGTGGCGTTAGCCTGCGCCGCTGCCAGCCGCCGCACTGGGCCGGCTTACGGCCCCAGCTACTACGTGCCGCTGGCTGACGGCATGGGTCTGGAGGTGATGGAGCTTTGCCTGCCGCTGCTGGTGGCCAGCCCCAAGGGCACGCAAATCAGCGGCTACTACATTGCCAGCTACTCCTTGCGCCAGGTGCTCACCGAAATGGTCGGCAAGCAACTGACGCGCAACCAGGAGCTGTCGTTCACCGAGGCCGATGGCGCGCGGCTGGCGGTCATTGGCAGCCTGGAGCGCCAGTCCAACGCCTTTACCGCTCGGCAGTTGCTGGATTTGCCGGGCAACACACTGGTGCTGCGCCTGCAAAGCTGGCGCGGCGCACCCAGCTTGTTTCCCAACGTGCTGACTGCGCTGGTCAGCGCGCTGGTGGTGGCGCTGCTGGCGGTGTTGGTCCTGTTGGCGCGCGACATGCGCCGCCGCCTGAAGGTCGAGCATGAACTCGCCGACGCGCTGGCTTTTCGCAAGGCCATGGAAGACTCGCTGGTTACTGGCTTGCGCGCGCGCGACCTGCAGGGCCGCATCACCTACGTCAACCCGGCGTTTTGCCAGATGGTCGGCTTTGCGCCTGACGAACTGCTGGGCCACAGCGCGCCAGCGCCCTATTGGCCGCCCGAGTTCATGGGCGAATACCAGCAGCGCCAAGCGGTGCGACTGGCCGGCCATGCGCCGCCGCGCGAGGGCCATGAGTCGGTTTTCATGCGCAAGGACGGCAGCCGTTTCCCGGTGCTGATTATTGAAGCCCCCCTGATCAATGCCCTGGGCAAGCAAACTGGCTGGATGAGTGCGTTTTTGGACATCAGCGAGCAGCGCCGCATGGAAGACCTGGCACGCGCTACGCAAGAGCGCTTGCAGGCCACGGCGCGGCTGGCCACCGTGGGCGAGATGGCCAGCCTGCTCAGCCACGAGCTGAACCAGCCGCTGGCCTCCATTGCCAGCTACGCCCACGGCGCCATGAATGTGCTGCAGCCGCCAGCGTTATTGGCCTCTGCGGCGGTTGACCCTGACATGAGCGAGGCGCTGCAAGTGGCGCTGCGGCGCATTGCCCAGCAGGCCGAGCGCGCGGGCAAAGTCATTGCCAGCGTGCAAGATTTGGTGCGCCGCCGCGAGCGGCCCCGCGCTGCAGTGGCACCACCGGATTTGCTGGCCACCATCATGCCGCTGGTGAGCTTGCAGGCGCGCAAGCTGCGTGTGCGCGTGCAAACTGATATGCCCGCCGATTTGCCGCCATTGTGGTGCGACCGCACGCTGGTTGAGCAGGTGCTGCTGAACCTGGCGCGCAATGCCATGCAGGCGATGGATGAGCCCGCGGCGTATGCCAGCCGTGAGCGCGTGCTGGGCCTGGCAGTGGCCTACCAGCCGCTGCCAAGCCAAGCGCGCAGACCGGCACAGGCGAACAGTAGCGCAGTGGCAGCGCCTGCCTTGCTGGGCTGGATGGTGTTTGCCGTCAGCGATACAGGCCCTGGCATTGCCGATGCCGTGGCCAGCCAGCTCTACACGCCGTTTTTCACCACCAAGTCCGAAGGCATGGGCCTGGGCCTGGCGCTATGCCGCAGTGTGGTGGAGCAGCACGGTGGCGCGCTCGAATTTGACTCGCGCCCCGGCCTAGGCACCACCTTTCGCTTTACCTTACCCGTTCATGCGGCGGGCCATCTGCCCATTGATTTACCAGCGCAGTTGCCGCCGGGCGCTGTAAATTCAGTCTTAACTTCGGGCTGACCGCATGCAACCTGTACTTGATGCCTTGGTTTATATCGTTGACGACGACGCGGGTGTGCGTGATGCGCTGGCCTGGCTGCTGCGCACGCGCCGCCTGGCCAGCCAGACCTTCCCCAGCGCCGAGGCTTTTACCGCGCTGTTGGGCGATTATTTTGTCCCCCAGCAACCGGCTTGTGTGCTGCTGGATGTGCGCATGCCCGGCATCAGCGGGCTGGTGCTGTTTGAGCAGTTGCTCACACGTGGCCTCACGCAGCTCATGCCGGTCATTTTTTTGACGGGCAACGCCGACGTGCCCACAGCTGTGAACGCGGTCAAACGCGGCGCTTTTGATTTTTGCGAAAAACCGTTCTCTGACAACGCGCTGGTAGACCGCATTGAGCAGGCGGTTGGCTTGTCGGCGCAAACGCTGGAGGGCCTGCACACACGCCGCCGTCTGCAAGCCAGGCTGGATGAGCTGACCATCCGCGAGCGCGAGGTCATGCAGCGCGTGATTGACGGCCTGCCCAACAAACTGATTGCCGATGCGCTGGACATCAGCATCCGCACGGTGGAAGTGCACCGCGCCCGCGTTTTTGAAAAAATGGATGTGAAGTCGGCCGTTGAGCTGGCAAACAAGTTGCGCGGCCTTCAAGATCTGTAAATAGCATAGCGCCACACGCACGTATCTATTGGCTTGGTGGAGCTTTCGATGCTAAAAAACGCCCCCTGAAGTGCCCAAAAAGGCGAAAAATCGGGACTTTGCCGCGTCGGCGCCCTGGAAAAGCAGTTTTAGGCACTTTGAAGGCTGATTTTAGGCATCGTTTATGCCCTCAGACCAATAGAAACGTGCGGGTAGCGCTATGTATTTAGATGGCTTTTCAGCGGTCGTTGGTGTCATGTTTGGGCGCGGCGCTGGGCGGTGTATCGCCCGAGCCATCTTTTTGTTCTTCAGCCAGTTCGCCGTTTTTGCGGCCTGAAAACATCGTCCACCAGACAATACCAAGCAGCACCAGCAAGGCGCCCAAGGCTTCAAGCAAAATAAGAGTCATGGTGCGTATTTTGGCGTGGTTTTATTTAGGCGGTGCAGCCCTGCTGCTGGCGGGTTGCGCCAGTGCACCACCCGGCGCGCCCGAGGCACCGCTGCCTAAGCCGCCCGTCAGCAGCGCGCCGCGTACCGACAGTCCAGATAGTCGCTTGCCCGGCTTTGACGCCACCTTGCCGTCTGACATCGTGCAGGGCAAAAGTCGCTGGCGTGCTGTGCCTTGGGCCGAGCTGCCCGGTTGGGGGCAAGACGGCCTGTTTGAGGCCTGGAACGCCTGGCTGCAAAGCTGCGAGCGTCCCGGTCCGGTGTTTGCGCCGCTTTGCGGCGAAGTGCGTCGCCTGAGTATTGCCAGCAGCTTTGAACAAACCGCTTGGTTGCAGCAGCGCCTGCAACCTTACCGCGTGCAGCCCCTTGATGGCCGTGCCGATGCCGACGGCTTGCTCACCGCCTACTACGAGCCACTGCTCCAAGCCCAACGCTTCCCATCTGCCACGCACACTGTGCCGCTGTACCGTATACCGCCCGCTTTGCAGCAGGCCCGCCGCAATGGCCAGCCGTGGTTCACCCGGCAAGAGCTACAAACCCTGTCGCAAGCCCAGGCCCAATTGCGTGGTCACGAGATTGCCTGGCTTGCTGACCCCATAGATGCGCTGATTTTGCATATCCAGGGTTCGGGCCGTTTGCGCATTACCGAGGCTGATGGCACGCAAAAACTGGTGCGGCTGGCGTTTGCCGCCACCAACGAACAGCCCTATAAAAGCGTAGGCCGCTGGTTGCTTGACCAAGGCGCCACGCGCGATGCCTCGTGGCCTGGCATCAAGGCCTGGTTGGCGCAAAACCCGCAGCGCAGGGATGAACTGCTGTGGAGCAACCCGCGCGTGGTGTTTTTCCGTGAGGAGTCCGTCGACGTAAGCGCGCGCGGCGTTGACGAGGGGCCGCGCGGTGCGCAAGGCGTGCCTTTGACGGCAGGCCGCTCAATTGCTGTAGACCCGCAAAGCATCCCGTATGGCACGCCGGTCTGGCTGGCCTCGCCAGGGCCCACGCTTGCCTTGCAAAAACTGGTGCTGGCGCAAGATACGGGCAGCGCCATTTTGGGTGCGGTGCGAGCTGACTATTACGTTGGCTCCGGTGTACAGGCCGGGGAGATAGCTGGGCGGCTCAAGCAGCCGCTGCAACTGTGGGTGCTCTGGCCCAGATAGCAGCGTGGCTTGTCAGCGTCTTCAAACTGTCATCAAACCATAACCGTTGCGTCATCAAGCTTGCCTAGCATCTTGCGTGGACATTATTCCGCCCCGCAAGTCGCTAAGAAAGGCACTCCCCGATGAACGCTATGACCCACGCCGAGCAAGTTGCGCTCGGTATTGACTCTGAAGAAATTTGCACCAACCCCAACGGTGGCCCCGAATTTGTTGACATTGCAAAAGTGCGCCTTGACCGCCGTGGCTTTTTGCGCACCACCAGTGGTGGCGCCGCTGTAGCCGCCATTGGTTCGGTCGGCTTGACCGCTTGCGGCGGCGGCGGTGATTCCGCACCCGTGGTCGCACCCGCACCCGCAGCGCCCCCGCGCGTTGCCGCGCTGACCTTTCCGGCGGTAAACAAAAGCCGCGAAGACCGCCTCTCTGTGCCCACCGACCACACCGTTCGCCCAATTTTTCTCACCGGCGACCCGATTGCCGCTGGCATACCCGCGTTTACCAATTTGGGTACCGATGCGCCAGCAACCTACTCAAGCCGCTCGGGCGACCAGCATGACGGCATCGAGTACTTTGGCCTAAACAACAACGGCACGGCTGCCGACCCGATCAACGGCAACAGCCGCGGCATCTTGGGCATGAACCACGAGACCGTGGTGGCCTCTTTCCTGCACCCCGCTGGCACTACCGCCGCTACTTTCAGCACCACCGCGGTGGGGGGCACTTCGGCCAACAATGCGGTACTCACCGCCCGTCCGCAGTCTGAAGTCGACCGCGAGGTGGCGATGCACGGCGTGTCTATTGTGGAAGTGCGCCGCACCGACGCGGCTGGCAACGTGGCGAGCACCGGCACCTGGAACTATGTCTCCAATTCGCCGCTGAACCGCCGCATTACGGCAGCAACAGCCATTGAAATCAGTGGCCCGCTGCGCGGCAATGCCTCAATGGTGACCAAGTTCTCGCCCACCGGCACCCAGACCCGCGGCACCATCAACAACTGCGGCACCGGCTACTCGTTTTGGGGCACCTTGCTGACCAATGAGGAGAACTGGGCTGGTTATGCCTGGCGCGACCAAACTGTGGATAACGTGGCTCGCGGCGGTGCTACCGCCAACGCGGTAATTTCGTTTAACCGCTACGGTATTGGCACAGCCGCTACCCGAAATAATTTCAATAACGACCGCTTTGGTTGGGCCAGCCTGGCCGCTACCACGGCCGCTGGCATGGCCGCCAATGCTGTGGGCTCGGTGGGCGATCTGAACGACCGCTGGAACGCCAATATTGTGGCTGCCAGTGCTTCGCTGGATTACCGCAACGTCATGAACACCTTTGGTTGGGTCGTGGAAATTGACCCCTACAACCCGGCTGCCACGCCGCGCAAACGCACGGCCATGGGCCGCTTCGCGCACGAAGCCGCTGTAATGAACGCCCCCGTGGCAGGCCAGCCAATTGCCATCTACATGGGTGACGACAACCGCGGTGACTACATCTACAAGTTTGTGTCCACGGCTGTGTGGGATCCAGCTGATGCCGCGGCATCGTTGAACCTGGCGACCAACCGCATGGCACTGGGCGACAAATACCTGGACGCCGGCACTTTGTACGCGGCCCGTTTCAACGCCAATGGCACGGGCACCTGGCTGCCGTTGACCTTTGCCAATCCGGTTGTGGCCAGCTACACCCCCTACCGCTTTGCTGACGCCGCTGACGTGGCGGCCAATTCACGCATTGCCGGCGACGCGGTGGGCGCAACCCGAATGGACCGCCCGGAGTGGGGGTCGGTCAATGCCTTGACGCGCGACATTTACTTCACCATGACCGAGAACAACGCCAGCGCATTCAGCGCCACCACGGGTCAAACCGGCCGCCGCGCAGACAACATTGATGGCGCTAACCCGCGCTTTTATGTTGATGCACGCGATGCAACCACCTCTACCACGGCAGGCACCAATTCCGGCAACACCTTTGGCCACATTGTGCGTTTCCGCGAGGATGCATTGAATCCCGCTTCGTTGACCTTCACCTGGGACGTCTACCTGTTTGGCTCGCAAGCCGATGCCGATCCGCAACGTGTGAATTTGTCGGGCCTGACCACCGACAACGACTTTGCCCGTTGCGACGGCATGTGGTTCAGCCGCGCCACCAATGTCTGCTGGATCCAAACCGATGACTCGGGTGGTTTCACCGACCAGTCCAACGCCATGATGTTGGCGGCCTTGCCCGGCTCGGTGAACGACGGCGTGGCCAACCCCGGTGTGGCCGCCAGCACGGCTACCGTGGGCAGCACGCCAGCAGGCGCCGTGTTGGCGCCAACTCGTGTGGGTGCCCCAGTAACTACGGCCACGTTGCGCCGCTTCCTGGTCGGCCCACGCGACGCGGAAATCACAGGCGTTACCGATACGCCGGATGGCCGCACTATGTTTGTAAACATTCAACACCCTGGCGAAGATACCGCCAACGCCAATCTGGTGCCCCCGGCAGGTAGCACGGGAGCAGGTAATTTCAACAGTTACTGGCCAACTGCCGAGCGCGCGCCCGGTTCTACCGCCAACGTCAATGGTGCCCGTCCGCGCTCTGGCACGGTGGTGATTACGCGTAACAACGGTGGTCAAGTCGGCGCTTGATAAACGCTAGCGCTACCCGCCAGCGCTGACACCTGCCCAAAAGCCCGGCCTCCACAAGAGGCCGGGCTTTTCGTTTTGCGCTGCCGCAAGCGCGACAAATGCTGTTGTATGGCACGATTTGCTGGGCCTACACTCCAACGCGTCAACAAACCTTGGCTTTGAGGCCTACCGGTGCCAAAAGCCCCAACTGGTGTTTACAAGACACTTAAAAGGAGACAGACCCATGAATGCCCCCCTGCCCGAGCACGTCCGCCAAGCATTGGAGTCCGTCACACTGGACGACAAATACAGCCTTGACTATGGGCGCGCTTTCATGAGCGGCGTGCAGGCGCTGGTCAAGTTGCCCATGCTGCAACGCCTGCGCGACGAGCTGGCAGGCAAAAACACAGCAGGCTTCATCAGTGGCTACCGCGGCTCACCACTGGGTGGCTATGACCAGGCCCTGTGGCGGGCTGAAGCGCATTTAAAAGCACGCCACATCCGCTTTCAGCCGGGTGTGAATGAGGAATTGGCTGCCACCGCGCTATGGGGCACGCAGCAGCTCGGCTTTGCACCGGCTGGCAGCAACAAATACGATGGCGTGTTTGGCATCTGGTACGGCAAAGGGCCGGGCGTCGACCGCTGCGCCGATGTCTTCAAGCACGCCAACATGGCGGGCACTACGCCATGGGGCGGTGTGATTGCCGTGGCGGGCGACGACCATGTGGCCAAGAGCAGCACAGCCGCGCACCAGAGCGATCACATCTTCAAGGCCTGCGGCCTGCCGGTGTTTTTCCCCGCCAGTGTGCAGGAGATTCTGGATCTGGGCCTGCACGCCCTGGCCATGAGCCGCTACGCTGGCGTGTGGGCAGGCATGAAGACGATCCAGGAGATTGTGGAATCCAGCGCTACGGCGTTGATTGACCCGCAACGCGTACAAATCAAGCTGCCGACGGATTTTGAGATGCCGCGCGGCGGCGTGCACATTCGCTGGCCCGATGCTGCGCTAGACCAGGAGCGCCGGTTGTTCGACTTCAAATGGTATGCCGCGCTGGCCTATGTACGTGCCAACCGCCTGAACTACAACGCCATTGAGGGCCCGAATGACAGACTCGGCCTGATTGCCAGCGGCAAGGCCTACAACGACACCCGCCAAGCCTTGCTCGATTTGGGGCTGGATGACGCAACCTGCCGCCACGTTGGCATCCGTCTGCACAAGGTGGGCGTGGTCTGGCCGCTGGAGGCGCAGCTCACACGCGAATTTGCCACGGGTCTGCGCGAGATTCTGGTGGTGGAAGAAAAGCGCCAGGTGATCGAATACCAATTGAAGGAAGAGCTGTACAACTGGCGAGCCGATGTGCGCCCCAACATTTTTGGCAAATTTGATGAGGTTGAAGGGGATTTTTCTGGCGGTGAATGGTCTATCCCGAACCCCAGCGCGCATACCCTGCTGCGCGCCAATGCCGACTTGTCGCCCGCGTTAATTGCCAAAGCCATTGCGGCGCGGGTGAAAAAGCTCGGTGTCAGCGCCGACATTGTGGCCCGCTTGGACGCCCGGCTGGCGGTCATGGCGGCCAAAGAGCAGTCGCTCAAGGTTACTGAACTCAAGGCTGAGCGCCAGCCCTGGTTTTGCTCGGGCTGCCCGCACAACACCTCTACCCGCGTGCCCGAGGGCTCGCGCGCTATGGCCGGCATTGGCTGCCACTTCATGGCGCTGTGGATGGACCGCAGCACTGCGGGTTTTACGCAAATGGGGGGTGAGGGTGTGCCCTGGGTGGGCCAACAACCCTTCAGCCATGACGCACACATTTTTGCCAACTTGGGTGACGGCACCTACTTTCACAGTGGCCTGCTGGCGATTCGCCAGGCCATTGCGGCGGGCGTGAACATTACCTACAAGATTCTGTACAACGACGCAGTTGCCATGACCGGCGGGCAGGCGATTGGCGAGCGACCCGAGGGTCATTCAGTTTGGCAGATTGCGCACAGCGTGTATGCAGAAGGCGCTACGAAAATTGTAGTGGTGACAGATGAGCCCAGTAAATACCGGGGGGTCAGCCTGGCTCCTGGCGTTACGGTCCACCACCGCGACGAGCTCGACGCGCTGCAGCGCCAGTTTCGAGACATCAAAGGCACCACCGCCATCATCTACGATCAGACCTGTGCCACTGAGCTGCGCCGCCGCCGCAAGCGCGGCACACTGGTCGATCCAGCCGTGCGCGTGGTGATCAACGAGCTGGTGTGCGAGGGCTGTGGCGACTGCGGTGTGCAAAGCAATTGCATGAGCGTCGAACCGCTGGAAACCGAGTTGGGCCGCAAGCGCGCCATCAACCAAAGCACTTGCAACAAAGACCTGAGCTGCCTCAAGGGGTTTTGCCCCAGCTTTGTGACGGTGGAAGGTGGGCAACTCAAGAAAAAAGCCAAGCGTGCCAGCACGCTGTCGCCGTTTGACGAGGCGCTGTTTGCGGGCGCGTTGCCCGAGCCTGCCCTGCCGGAGCTAAACAACGCGGGTTCCTACGGCCTGGTGGTAGCCGGTGTGGGCGGCACGGGCGTCATCACCATTGGCCAGCTACTGGGTATGGCGGCGCATATTGAAGGCAAAGGCATCGTCACGCAAGATGCGGCTGGGCTGGCGCAAAAAGGCGGCGCCACCTGGAGCCATGTGTTGATTGCGGCTGATCAGGGTGCCATAGCCACCACACGCGTCAGCATGGCGGCGGCCGATCTGATTATTGGCTGCGACCCCATCGTTGCGGCCAACAAGGAAACCCTGTTGCGCATGGTGCCGGGCAAAACCAAAGTAGCGCTGAACGCCCACAGCACGCCCACCGCGGCTTTTGTGCAAAACGGGGCTTGGCAAAACCCAGCGGGTGCCTGCGCCGAGGCAATCGCGCAGGCCGTGGGTGCGGATGCGGTGGCCGCTTTCAATGCCGATGCAGCAGCAAAAACGTTGATGGGCGACACGCTCTACACCAACCCCTTGATGCTGGGTTTTGCCTGGCAAAAAGGTTGGGTGCCGCTGGGCTTAGCAGCGCTGTTGCGTGCCATGGAACTCAATGGCGTGGCGGTGGAGCAGAACAAAACCGCCTTTGCCTGGGGTCGCCGCTGCGCACATGAGGCCGGAGCGGTGGAGAAACTGCTGGTGCCCGCGCAAACGGTGGAATTCAAAAAACGCGAGGGCCTGGACGAACTGATCGCCCGCCACATTGAATTTTTAACCGCCTACCAAAACGCCGCCTATGCCAAACGCTACAGCGCATTTGTTGACCAGGTGCGTGCTGCCGAGGCCGTTTTGGGCAAAACCGCCTTGACAGAGGCGGTTGCCAAAGGCCTGTTCAAGCTCATGGCCTACAAAGACGAATACGAAGTGGCGCGTTTACATGCAGATACCGCTTTTCATGCCCGCATTGCGTTGCAGTTTGAGGGCAATTACCAGTTGCACTACCATCTGGCCCCGCCGTTACTGGCCAAAAAGAACGCTCGCGGTGAGCTGCAAAAAACCCGCTTTGGCCCGTGGATGGGCACTGCGTTCAAGCTGCTGACCCGCTTAAAAGGTTTGCGCGGCACGCCACTGGATATTTTTGGCTACAGCGCAGAGCGCCAGATGGAGCGTGCGCTGGTAGGTGAATACCAGGCCAGCATTTCAGATGCGCTGGCAACGCTGGCTGTTGCCACCCACGCCGACGCAGTTGAAATTGCCCGCAGCGCAGAGCAAATCAAAGGGTTTGGCCATGTCAAGGCGCGGCATGTGCAGGTGGTACGCGAAAAATGGGTGGCCAGCCAAAGTACGGCCAGTAAGTAACGCGTACACCCACGCGCTTTAACCCTGCGCCGTGAAATACAGCACAAACCTTCGCTTTTACAGGGTCAGGCAGCGCCGGAAAAATAATATTTTTGTACTAAGTTCAGAATTTTGGCTGTGCGCTCATTACAGTAGCTAAAAGCCAACCGAAATTGTGGGCTGGCTGCGGTGGTGACATTGGCGTCATGCAACTTGGTTAGCGTTACATCGTCTTACTGAAGCCGGTCAAATACAATCTAGCATCTTGGTTGGTCGTGCCTTTCCTGGGGCGCGGCAGCCCTCTTTTTCGCTTTTTTTCGTGGAGTTTTTCTTGTTTATCTCTTCCGCTTTTGCCCAAACTGCACCGGCTGCTGCTGCCGGTGGCGACTTGCAATCCACCTTGACCAGCATCTTGCCCTTGGTGGCCATGTTTGTAGTGCTGTATTTCGTAATGATTCGTCCGCAGATGAAAAAGCAAAAAGAGCATCGCGCCATGATTGATGCGCTGGCCCGCGGCGACGAGGTGGTCACTGCCGGTGGCCTGCTGGGCAAGGTGTCCAAGCTGGGAGACGGTTTCGTCAGTCTGGAAATTGCCGCTGGCGTTGAGGTGCAATTGCAGCGGGCGGCGGTGGTGCAGGTGCTGCCCAAGGGAAGCATCAAATAGCGGCGGATTGTTAGCCCACTTACGCGCACCACCTGGCCGTTTGACGAAAGCCCGCCCATGAACCGGTATCCCCTCTGGAAATACGCTGCCATCGCACTGGCGGTGCTATTGGGGGTGCTGTATGCGCTACCCAATGTGTTTGGCGAGGCGCCCGCCGTTCAGGTGGTGGCGGCCAAGTCTTCGGTTTTGGTGGATGTCACCACGCTAACCCGGGTTGAACAGGCGCTCAAGGCGGCAGGTATTGCGGCTGAATCGGTGGCGCTGGACGGCAGTTCAATCAAGGCGCGCTTTGACTCCACCGAGACGCAGCTCAAAGCCAAAGACGTGATCCAGAAAACACTGGTGACCGACCTGAACGACCCGGCTTACACCGTGGCTTTCAATTTGCTGCCGCGCAGCCCGGCCTGGCTCACCAGCTTGCATGCCAATCCCATGTATTTGGGTTTGGACTTGCGCGGTGGCGTGCATTTTCTCCTGCAGGTGGACATGAAGGCTGCCACGGAGAAAAAGGCCGAATCGCTGGGCGGCGATTTGCGCACTTTGTTGCGCGAGAAAAACATTCGCCACAGCGGCGTTAGCCGCAACGGTCCGGCGATTGAGGTCAAAGCACGCGACGCGCAAACGGCCAAAGCCGTGACCGATCTGCTGGCTGACCAATTGCCCGACTTGCAGGCCAGCACACTGCCCGACGGTGTTGAGTACCGCGTCAGCGCCCAGCTCAAGCCCGATGCACTGCGTCTGGTGCAGGAGCTGGCGCTCAAACAGAACATCACTACCCTGCACAACCGCGTTAACGAACTGGGTGTGGCCGAGCCCGTGATTCAGCAGCAGGGAATTGACCGCATTGTGGTGCAACTGCCAGGCGTCCAGGACACCGCCAAGGCCAAGGAGTTGCTGGGCCGCACGGCGGTTTTGGAGGTGCGCCTGGTTGATGAAAGCGTGGAAGGCCGGGGCGCTGAGAACAATTCAGCAGCCGTGCCGTTTGGCAGTGAGCGGCATCCGGACCGCAACGGCCAGTTCGTCATCACCAAAAAACAAGTCATCCTAACGGGTGAGAACCTGACGGATGCGCAGCCCGGCTTTGACGGCCAAACGCAAGAGCCGGTGGTCAACCTCTCGCTTGACGCCAAGGGCGCGCGAATTTTCCGAGACGTGACGCGCGAGAACATTAACAAGCGCATGGCTATCTTGCTGTTTGAAAAAAACCGCGGTGAGGTCGTCACGGCACCGGTTATCCGCAGCGAAATTGGCGGAGGTCGAGTACAAATCTCGGGCCGCATGACCACCGTGGAAGCCAACGATATTTCTTTATTGTTGCGCTCGGGCTCGCTGGCTGCGCCCATGGAAATCATTGAAGAGCGCACCATTGGCCCAAGCCTGGGGGCCGAGAACATTGCCAAGGGTTTCAACAGTGTGAGCTGGGGCTTTGCCGCCATCATGCTGTTCATGTGTGCCTATTACATGTTGTTTGGCTTGTTCTCCAGCCTGGCGCTGGGCGTGAACCTGCTGCTGCTGATTGCAGTGTTGTCCATGCTGCAGGCCACACTCACTTTGCCAGGCATTGCGGCAATTGCGTTGACATTGGGTATGGCCATCGACGCCAACGTGTTGATCAATGAGCGGGTGCGCGAGGAACTGCGTAACGGCGCGCCACCGCAGCAGGCCATCCACCGCGGGTATGAGCAAGCCTGGGCAACCATTTTGGACTCCAATATCACCACGCTGATTGCTGGTTTGGCGCTGCTGGCTTTTGGCTCTGGCCCGGTGCGCGGTTTTGCAGTGGTTCATTGCATCGGAATTTTGACCAGCATGTTTTCCGCCGTGGTTTTCTCGCGTGGCTTGGTCAACCTCTGGTATGGGCGGCAGAAAAAATTAAAAACCTTGTCGGTGGGAACAGTCTGGCGGCCTGAACAGGTTCAATCTGCGACGCCTGCTGGTGCCTTGAGCGATGCCGATGCGTTGACGCCGGTTCAAGCGCCTGGCAAGTTGACCAACAAAAAACCGCTTGCGCCGCATAAACCGGTGGTCAAGGCCATGGCCAAGTAACCAAGACACGAAGAAACACCATGGAATTTTTTCGCATCAAAAAAGACATCCCGTTCATGAAGCGGGCAATTCTTTTCAATGCCATCAGCTTTTTGACATTTGCGGCAGCGGTGTTCTTTTTGTTTTCACGTGGCTTAAACCTATCAGTGGAGTTCACCGGCGGCGTGGTGGTTGAGGCGCGTTACGAGCAAACGGCTGATCTGGAAAAAATCCGCAGCGCCATGGCCGGCATCGGCATTGCTGAGCCGCAGGTGCAAAGCTTTGGCACGGTGCGCGATGTGCTGGTGCGTTTGTCAACCAAGGACGCAGCAGTGCCTGCGCTACGCAGCACCGATGCCAATGGCAAGCAAGTGCTAGATCAAGCCAAGCTGCAAAGTCTGGTGTTGGCTCCCGGGGGCGCGGGCGCGAGCGTCAAGCGGGTTGAATTTGTGGGGCCGGCGGTTGGCGATGAACTGGCGCAAGATGGCATCAAGGCGTTGGCCATGGTGGTCGTCGGGATCATGCTGTACCTGGCGTTTCGCTTTGAGTGGAAATACGCGGTCGCCGCCATCATTGCCAATTTGCATGACGTCATCATCATTTTGGGATTCTTCGCCTATTTCCAATGGGAGTTTTCGCTGGCAGTGCTGGCTGCGGTACTGGCAGTGCTGGGCTACTCGGTGAATGAGTCGGTAGTTATTTTTGACCGTATCCGCGAGAACTTCCGGCGCTATCGCAAAATGAACACGGAGCAAGTTATTGACAGTGCCATTACTGGCACCATCAGCCGTACCATCATTACCCATGGTTCAACGCAGATGATGGTGCTGTCGATGCTGCTGTTTGGCGGAGCCACGCTGCATTACTTTGCACTGGCCCTGACGATTGGTATTTGCTTTGGCATTTACTCTTCGGTGTTTGTCGCGGCTGCCATTGCCATGTGGCTGGGCATCAAGCGTGAAGACCTGATCAAGCCCACCGCGAGAAAAGAGGGTGAGCCTGACGACCCCAATTCAGGGGCCGTGATCTAGTAGCTTCCATGAGCATTACGACCGACACGGCCAACAACCTAACGCTTGCTCGGCAGGCGCGCGATGTGTATGTGGCCCATGTGGAAGGGGTAGTGCCCGAGATCGCCGAGGCGATCATGAATCACTTGCTAACGCAGCTTGACCAGAGCGGTAGCGCGCGCGACATGCAAGACCGTCGTGATGCAATGATGACGTTTCAAAAACAAAAGGCAGACTGGGCACGCGGGCTGATCAAAGCCTGGCGCAAGGCCTTGATGCCGGTGACCGCATCCATCACCTTGCGGCTTGACAGCGATCGCCTGGAGCTCATGGGCGATGAGGTGGTGTCCAACAAGATTCTCAGTTCACGCCTGTCCTTGGCGATTATGGACAAAGCCACTTGGGAATTCATGGATTTGCGCTTGCGCATGACGCGCCTTGAAAACGTGCCGGAAATGGTTGGTCACGACCTGTTGCGCACAGAGGTGCTGGCGCAGGTGATGGTAGAACACTGGATCGCATGCGGGTTTGGCAGCGACACCTGGATTGCCGCGCAAGAAAGCTTCCGCACGTTGCTTGCCGATCGCGTAGTGGAGGCTTACCACTTCGCCAATGAATTTCTGATCACGCACGGTGTAATGCCTGACATTGATTTGAAGCCGCTGGTCAGGCGCACGGCGAACAACTTGCAAAGCACCTTGCAGGGCTTGCGGCAAAACGTTGGCGAATCGGGTCCAGGCGGTATTGGTGGCGACAGCGGTAACCTAAAAGCAGGTCCATCCAGCCAGTCTGGGGGTGCCACGATGGCAGGTTATGGTCAGGGCGTTGCCGCCGAAGAGACCCGCATGCTGACTGCTGCCTCACCAATAGCGCGCGCCAAGGTACGGGCTGAAGGGGTCATTGGCCAGCTTAAAAACCTGCTGCTGCGCCGGGTGCCCAGCTACGATTCGCAACGCGGCGCGCAAGTATCGCCCGATCTGGTGCAAGCAATGCAGATGGATCAGGCAACCCAGGCCGCAGCCACCGATATGGTGAGTGTGGCTGAAGGCACTGAGCGCGGGCTGGCTGCTGCTGCGAGCCAACTTCGTAAACGCTCGACCGAGCTTAAGCAAAAAGCTGGCAATAGCGTCGAAAAAGCCACGATTGAAATTGTGGCGTTGATGTTTCAGAGCATCCTCGCCGAAGAGCGCATACCCGCCTTGTTGCGGGTTTGGTTTGCCCGGCTGCAAATGCCTGTCTTGCGCGTTGCAATCAGCGAGCCCGAGTTTTTCGGCACGCTGCAACACCCAGCGCGACAGCTGATTGACCGCATGGGCTCGTGCGCCATGGGTTTTAATGCGGGCAATGTCAGTGGCGGCGCACTAGAGGGCGAAATTCGCCGGGTTGTGCAAACCATTGAGCAGTACCCTGAAACTGGCCGCCGTGTGTTTCAGCTGGTGTACGACGAATTTCTGAAGTTTTTGGACAAGTACCTGACCGAGTCTGGGCCTACACAGCGCCTGGTCAGTATGGCGCAGCAAGTTGAACAAAAAGAAACGCTAACCATTCAGTACACCATCGAGATGCGCAATCTGCTGGGTAACATACCCGTGCGCGAGGAAATACGGCTGTTCTTGTTCAAGGTCTGGGCCGAAGTCGTGGCTCTGGCATCTGTTAAGTACGGCCCGCAACACGTCGATACCGTCGCCTACAAGCGCACAGCAGCAGATTTGGTATGGGCGGCCAGCGCCAAGCCCAACCGCGGTGACCGCGCGCGCGTAATCCAAGACTTACCGCGGCTTTTGCTCAGCTTGCGCCAGGGCATGCGTCTGATGGGGCTTGAAGCCAGCGCACAAGAAGTGCACATCAAAGTCATCAGCAGCACACTGGCTGATGCCTTCATGTCCAAAACCGAGGCGATTACACCCAAGCGCATCGACGAGCTGACCAAACACTTAGTACACCTGGAAGACTATATTGCCGACGACGAAATGGGTGAATTGCCCATTGATTCCGAGAGCCTGGGGTTGATGCTGGGTATTGATACTTCCGAGATTGAAGTTATCACCGGCGGCGGCGGCTCCCGGCCAACCGCGGCCATGCAGGCCTGGGCGCAGGAATTGCAAACCGGCAACTGGTTCAGTCTTGACCACAACGGCGTGGTGATTCAGGTGCAGTTTGCCTGGCGCAGCGAGCGCAAACACTTGCACCTGTTTGCGGCGGCGGACGGCCACAGCTACCTGATTCAGGCGCGCCGCCTGGCGGCCTACCTGCAAGCAGGTCTGTTGTTGCCCGCAGAAGAAGAGGGCCTCACAGTTCGTGCAACACGCGATGCCTTGGCCAAGCTCGATGCCAATCCAGAGCGGCTGTTGACATAGCCGCCGCGCACGCTAACCCCGGTTGATGCGCTGAAACAGACCACCCGGCAGACGGGCCACCTGTCCATCCAGTTCAAGCGTCAGTAGCTGCACCTGTAGGCTGGCGACGTCCATGCCGGTGCGGGCAATCAGGGCGTCTAGCGACACCGGGTCAAAGCCCAGATGTGCCAACAAGGCGTTATCGGGTGGCTGCGTCATCGCGTCTTCGGGCATCCGCGCAGCGGATGGGGCCCAGGCAAACTCCTCCAGCACATCCTGCGCTGATTCCACCAGCTTGGCACCCTGCTTGAGCAAAGCATGGCAGCCGCGTGATTGAGGCGAATGGATTGAACCCGGAATGGCAAATACCTCCTTGCCTTGTTCGGCTCCCAGCCGCGCCGTAATCAGCGAGCCTGATTGCAACGCAGCCTCGACCACCAGCACGCCGCGGGAAAGGCCTGCAATCAGGCGGTTGCGTTTGGGGAAGTTGGCCGCCAGCGCGGGCGTGCCCAGAGGGTATTCGCTGAGCAGGCAGCCGCGCTGTGCAATGCGGTGCGCCAGGTCGAGGTGCTTTTTGGGGTAGACCCGGTCCAGTCCGGTACCGACTACCGCAATCGTGGCCAGCGCCTGCGGCTGGGCACCCTCCAGCGCGCCTTCGTGAGCAGCACCATCCACACCCAGTGCCAATCCCGACACTACCGTGATACCGGCCTGAGTCAAAGCCTTGGCAAATTGCCGCGCGTTGGTCTCGCCCTGCGGTGTTGGATTGCGGCTTCCGACGATGGCGATACTGCGCTCTTGCAACGCGGCCAGCGTGGCCGTTGTTTCGCAAAAGGTGCCCATGGCATACAGCATTAGCGGAGGGTCTTCCATTTGCAACAACCCGGCAGGGTAAGCGGGGTGGCCCAAAGTCCAGATCTGGTGCTGCGCAGTGTCTGTTTTTATGCCTTGCTGCACCCAGGTGCAGGTGCGTGTCAGCAAATCGTCCCAGTTCTCAGGCGGGCTTTGCAAAGCGGTGGCTTGCGCGGCGCTCACTACCTGGCACAAGGCGGCGTGGCTTTGCTCAAAGATGGATTCAGGCAAACCAAAAGCCGTCAGCAGTTTGCGTGCTGTGCTGTTGCCTATGCCTGGGCTGAGCGTCAGACGCAGCCAATGACCAAGCTCGTCGCGCTGCATGGGGTAGTGCCCGTTGTGGCGAAGGCTGGGGTGGTGCGCTGACGGTGTTAGCGCGGATTGGTGGCCACGTCGCCCGATTGAATCGGCTCAGTGCCTTCCAAAATCAAGGCATAAGACAGCCGCTCAAAGGGCCTGAAAACCATCAACAGGCCGCTGCGCTCGTTGGGTAGTTTGATGGGTGTGCGCGCGGCGTCGGTGGTGTCCACCAGGCGCTGGCCTTGCAACAGCGTAGCCAGCACATGGCCCACTTCCAGCCCGTCCTGGGTGCCCCGGTTGATCACCACAATCTGATTTTGCGCAGCAAAACGTACCGCTGTACCACCAAAAACCGACACCACATTGGCCTGAATGACATCGCGTGGTGCGCGTGGCGCGTAGCTTTTGAACTGGCGCGGTGGCTCAGGCAGCAGGCGGTCACCCACGCGAATTTCTTCTTTTGAATCAACGATATCGATAGTGGCCGGCACTATCTCGGTCAAGGTTTTGCCGTTGATCGTGGTGTCTACAGTGCTTTCACCGCGTACAAGCAATGCCCGGCCAATAAAGCGCGCTTCGTAGCCCAACACAACGCCCGTCAGCGGGTCTTTCAAGGGCGTGGCCTCGCGAAATAGACGGTAGCTGGTGGGCTTGGCGCGGTTTTCTATCAAGGGCTGGCTCGCAGTGCCGCGGGCGTAGGCACGGTCGCCGCGGCTCAAAATAACCCGGTTTTCCAGTGTGGCCACCACGCGCGGAGCTTGCTCAAATTCCTTCAATTCAACAATGACGGGTTCATCCAGAAACGGCTCTATTTGGCTGGCTTGCAGCGTAGGTACGGCAGCATCTGCCAAGCTTTCCGAGCGCACTCTGGGCGAGACACGCACGGTTTCTGTGGGTGGCGTTTCACCCCTGCTGGTATTTCCCGTGCTAGCTACACGCAGTTGCGCCAGGCCGTTTTTCTTTTCAAGCACCAGCACTTGGCCGGGGTAAATCCGGTGTGGGTTGCGGATCTCTTGCTGGTTCAGGCCCCACAGTTCTGGCCAGCGCCAGGGGCTGGCCAAAAACAGGCGCGAGATTGCCCACAAGGTGTCGCCGTTTTTAATGGTGTAGGTGTCAGGGGCATTGGGTGCCAATTCATTCAGTGGCACGCCCGCTTGCGCCACTTGGGCGGCGGTGGCTTTTTGTGCAGCAGAAATTGGCAAATCTTGCGTTGCAGCGACCAAGGGCATGCCCAGAAGTGCGGCGCTAGCCAAGCCCGCCATCAAATTGCGGATAATGCGAGACTGGCTCAAAAGACAAATCGATGTGCGTGCATTGGTAGGCATGGCAAAAGTCTTGATAAGTTACGTCTGATTGTGCGCTCAAGCCCTTGATTGGGCAACGATTATTCAGCATCACGCAAGCCTGGCTGAGCGAAAGTGGCGAAAATCGCACCATGCCCTGTGTAAAAACATGACCCGACTGCCCATTCTTCATTATCCCGATACCCGTTTGACCACCGTCGCCAAGCCGGTGGCAATGGTCGATGAGCGCATTAAAACGCTGGTGGCGCAGATGTTGATGACCATGTACGAAGAAGAAGGCGTAGGCCTGGCGGCTACCCAGGTCGATGTGCATGAGCAGGTAGTGGTGATTGACATCTCAGACGGGGGCGACCAGCCACTGGTACTAATTAACCCGCAGTTGCTGTGGGCCAGTGACGAGCGCCAGCAAAGCAAAGAAGGCTGCCTGTCGGTGCCGCAGATTTACGACAGTGTGTCGCGCGCGGCGCAGGTCAAGGTGCGTGCGCTTGATCTAAATGGCCTCCCGCGCGACATAGAAGCCGACGGCTTGCTGGCCGCCTGCATCCAGCACGAGATGGACCATTTGGCCGGCAAGGTGTTTATCGAGTATTTGTCGCCACTCAAGCGCAACCGCTACAAAATTAAAGCCGCCAAGCTGCAAAGGGTTGGCGTTTGAGTCAAGCCTTGCGGCTCATCTTTGCTGGTACGCCTGAGTTTGCGGCAATAGCGCTCAAAAGCTTGCTGGCCGCTGGCCACCACATTGGCCTGGTGTTGACTCAACCCGACCGCCCGGCTGGGCGCGGCCTCAAGCTGCATCCCTCGCCAGTCAAACAACTGGCGCTGCAACACCACTTGCCACTGGCCCAGCCCCGCAGCCTGCGGCTAGACGGTAAATTTCCTGACGATGCGCGGGCCGCCCAATTGGCTATTAACCAGGCCAATGCCGATGTGATGGTGGTCGCCGCTTATGGCTTGATCTTGCCGCAATGGGTGCTGGATACAAGCGCGGGGCAGCAAAAGCTGGGTTGCCTAAATATCCATGCCTCGCTTTTGCCGCGCTGGCGCGGTGCGGCGCCAATTCACCGCGCGATTGCGGCGGGCGATGCGCAAACCGGCGTTTGCATCATGCAAATGGATGCCGGGCTGGACACCGGCGACATTCTGCACAGCGTGCACCAGCCGATTGCCGACACCGACACCAGCGCCACCTTGCACGACAAGTTGGCCGCACTGGGTGCCCAGACCTTGCTGGCGGTGTTGGCGCAGGCCAGGCAAGGCGGCTTGAAGCCTGAAAAACAAGCGGAAATCGGCATCACTTACGCGCACAAAATCAGCAAGGCCGAGGCCGCTGTTGACTGGACGCAAGATGCTGCGGTGTTGGCGCGTCAGATCCGCGCGTTCAATCCCGCGCCAGTGGTTTTTTGTATGGTGAATGGTGAGCCAGTCAAGCTTTATGCGGCCCAGCAGGCGTTGCCTCAAAACTCTGAAATTGATAGCGTCACCCGCAATTCGGCCATGGTCTGTGGCACGATTTTGCATATCAACCAGGCAGGCATTACCGTGCAATGCGGCCAGGGTGCTCTTACCTTGACGCAGCTGCAGCGCCCCGGCGGTACGGTGTTGGCTGCGGCCGATTTTTTGCGCGGCTTCCCGTTGCATGTTGGTCAGGTACTGGCTTAAGGTGGCTGCGTTGTATCCGCGCCAGTTGTTTGCCCATCCTGAATTTCGCGTGGGTGTGCGCGAAATGCTGTCCATCGCGCCTGGCATGGCCGCCTGGGGGCTGATGACAGGCGTGGCCATGGTCAAGTCTGGCATGAGCGTGTTTGAGGCCGTGGCCATGACGCTGCTGGTGTTTGCCGGTAGCTCGCAGCTGGCCGCAATTCCGCTGATTGCTGCTGGCGCACCCGTCGCGGTGATTTTGGCCACCGGTTTTTGCGTCAACTTGCGTTTTGTGGTGTTCAGCGCCCACTTGCGGGCCTACCTCATGCACCTGCCCCTGGCGCGCCGTCTGTTTACTGGCTACCTCACCACAGATTTGAGCTATGTGCTGTTCACCCGGCGCTACCCGCAAGCGGCCAGCAGTGCGCAGGCGCTTGCGGCGCAGCAGGCCTATCTGGCAGGTGGCAATGTACTCAACTGGGTAAGCTGGCAAAGCGCCAGCTTGCTGGGCATTGCGCTGGCGCAGTCTGTGCCAACTCATTGGGGGCTGGGTTTTGCCGGTATTTTGGCATTGGTGGGTATTGCCTGCTCGCTGGCCACCACGCATTTGCGTCGCGTGTCGGCAGGGGTTGCAGGCGCGGCGGCAGTGGCGGCCTTTGCGCTGCCGCTCAAGCTGAATATTCTGGTGGCCATTGCCGCCGCGGTGGCGCTGTGCCTGCTATTGGAAAAACCGCAGTTGCCGCCAACAGACCCAACTGAATCAGCACGGGATGCCGCATGAACCAGACTGATTTTTGGACCCTGGGCGTGATTGTTGGTTTGGCGGCCATTACGGTACTTTCGCGCACTTTCTTCTTTATTTCTGAGCGCGCCTGGCAATTGCCAAGTTGGGCGCAACGCGGTTTGCAATACGCCCCCATTGCTGCGCTGGCGGCAGTCATCGCGCCCGAGGTTTTGCTGCAAAACGGCCAGTGGCCCAGCACTTGGCAGGACGCTCGCCTGTACGGCGCAGCCGCCGGCGCGGCGTTTTACTTCTGGCGCAAGGGCGCGGGCCAGGCGGTGCTGGGCACGATTGTGGTGGGCATGGCAGTCTATCTGCTGCTGCATTTAGGCCTGGGCTGGTAGGCGCTACCCTGCGTTCTAAAATCGCGAACTCTGCGACTCTTTGCCTATTGCCACCATGAACGTGATCCGCTTTTCCGATCTTTGTGCACAAGGCCAGGTCAAAGACCAGCGCGTGTTTATCCGCGCCGACCTCAATGTGCCGCAAGACGACGCGGGCAACATCACCGAAGACACCCGCATCCGCGCCAGCCTGCCGTGCATCCGCATGGCGCTGGAGGCCGGTGCAGCCGTCATGGTGACCTCGCATCTGGGCCGTCCGGCAGAAGGCCAGTTCAAGCCCGAGGATTCGCTGGCCCCTGTGGCGGCACGCTTGAGCCAGGTGCTGGGCCGCCCTGTGCCACTGGTCGCCAAATGGCTCGACGGAGTGGCCGTGCAGCCCGGCGAGGTGGTGCTGCTGGAGAACTGCCGCCTCAACCCAGGCGAGAAGAAAAACGACGAGGCACTGGCGCGCAAGATGGCGGCGCTATGCGATATTTTTGTGCATGACGCCTTTGGCACCGCGCACCGCGCCGAAGCCTCCACCTACGGCATTGCGCAGTACGCTCCAATTGCCTGCGCCGGGCCCTTGCTGGCCGCTGAGATGGACGCTATCACCCGCGCGCTGGAGCAGCCCAAGCGGCCCTTGCTGGCTATCGTGGCGGGCAGCAAGGTCAGCAGCAAACTCAGCATCTTGAAAAGTCTGGCCGCCAACGTAGACCAGTTGATTGTGGGCGGCGGCATTGCCAACACCTTCATGCTGGCGGCAGGCTTGCCAATTGGCAAGTCGCTGGCCGAGCCGGAACTGGTGGAGGAGGCGCGCGCCATCATCGAGATGATGCGCCTGCGCGGCGCTGCTGTGCCAATACCGGTGGATGTGGTGGTGGCCGATGAGTTCTCCGCCCTGGCGCGTGCCAACAAAGTCCCCGCCAGCGACGTGCAAGAGGGCGACATGATTCTGGACATTGGCCCGCGCACCGCGGCTGATCTGGCGGCCATGATTGCGCGCGCTGGCACCGTGGTCTGGAACGGCCCGATGGGCGTGTTCGAGTACGACCAGTTTGCCGGCGGCACCCGCACACTGGCCTCGGCCATTGCCCACTCCCCGGCGTTCAGCATTGCCGGTGGTGGCGATACGCTGGCTGCTATTGCCAAATACGGCATTGAAAAAGACATGGGCTACATCTCTACGGGCGGCGGCGCTTTTCTGGAGGTGCTGGAAGGCAAAACCCTGCCCGCCTTTGCGGTCTTGCAGCGGCGCGCCAGTCAAGGCTGAGCGCGTGTCACGGCTTGGCGCGACAATACGGCCATGAAACAAGCTGATAAAACCCCGGTGTCCCCTGTCACGCTGCGCGCCACCAAAATTGTGGCAACGCTCGGGCCCGCGTCGAGCGAGCCCGAACTGCTGGAGAAAATGATTCGCGCTGGTGTCAGCGTCGTGCGGCTGAACTTCAGCCATGGCACGGCACAAGACCACATTGACCGCGCTGTGCTGGTGCGCGAGGCCGCCCAACGCGCCGGGCGCGAGGTGGCCATCATGGCCGACCTGCAAGGCCCCAAGATTCGCGTTGGCAAATTCGAGCAAGGCAGGGTGCAGCTTGATCCGGGCATGAAGTTTGTGCTGGATGCCTCGCGTACCACGCTGGGCGATATCCAAGGCGTGGGCCTTGATTACAAAGAGCTGCCGCGCGACCTGAAAGCCGGCGACGTGCTGCTGCTCAACGACGGCCTGATTGTGCTTACCGTGGAGGCCGTACGTGGCGAGCAGGTGCACACCGTGGTCAAGCTCGGCGGCGTGCTGTCCAATAACAAAGGCATCAATAAGCAGGGTGGCGGCCTGACCGCGCCCGCATTGACTGCCAAAGACATGGAAGACATCCGCACGGCCATGAGCTTTCAGGCGGATTACGTGGCGGTGAGCTTTCCGCAAAACGCTACCGACATGGAAATGGCGCGCCAGTTGTGCAACGTGGCCGCCGCTGAATACCGCCACAAGCCGGGGCTGATTGCCAAGATCGAGCGGGCTGAGGCCATCCCCAACCTGGAGGCCATTTTGCGCGCCAGCGACGGCATCATGGTGGCGCGTGGCGACCTGGCGGTTGAGGTTGGTAATGCGGCGGTGCCCGCCTTGCAAAAACGCATGATCCGCATGGCCCGCGAGCTCGACAAGGTGGTGATTACCGCCACGCAAATGATGGAGAGCATGATTAACAACCCGGTGCCTACCCGCGCCGAGGTGAGCGACGTGGCCAACGCCGTGCTCGACGGCACCGACGCCGTGATGCTCAGCGCCGAAACCGCCGCGGGCAAGTACCCGCTGGAGACCATTATTGAAATGGCCAACATCTGCATTGAGGCTGAAAAAGCCGAAGACGTGCGTCTGGACGCTGATTTTTCCGGCAAAGATTTTGTGCGCATTGACCAGACCATTGCCATGGGCGCGCTGTTTACCGCCCACCACCTGGGTGCCAAAGCCATTGTGGCGCTAACCGACAGCGGCTCGACCGCGCTGTGGATGAGCCGCCACCGCATCCATATTCCCATCTACGCGCTAACGCCCAACCTCGCCACGCAACGCAAAATGGCGCAATACCGCAACGTCCACGCCTTGCTGATGGACACCAGCGCCGACCGCGACACCGCTTTGGAGCAAGCCGAGGGCCACCTGAAGAAGCGCGGCATAGTGCAAAGCGGCGATATCTATGCCATTACTTGCGGCGAGCCCATGGGCTCGCCCGGCGGCACCAACATGCTGAAGATTTGCAAAGTGGCCTGAGCGGCCACAGCTGAATCCGCTGCGTTAAACCCTGCGTAAACCTTTGATGTCAGCCCAACCTTCCACCCAGCGCCGTTTAGGCTTGCTGGGCATGTTGGCTGCTTTGCTAACGCCATTGCTGCAAGCTTGTTCGCCGCTGCGCATCATCAACGCCCTGGCCGCTGGCGGCACTTATAAAGCCACACCCAACCAGGCCTACGGCCCCCACCCGCGTCAGCAGCTTGACGTTTACCAGCCTATCAACAGCGCAAATGCGGCAGCGGGCGGCGCGCCCATAGTGGTTTTTTTCTACGGCGGTAGCTGGACCACTGGTGAGCGCAAAGACTATCTTTTTGTGGGTGAGGCACTCGCCTCGCGCGGCATTGTGGTGGTGGTTGCCGATTACCGCCTGAGTCCCGAGGTGCGTTACCCGGTATTTTTGCAAGACAGCGCGCAGGCCGTGCGCTGGGCGCGCGATAACGCCCAGCGCCTGGGCGCAGACCCAGCCAAACTCTACGTTATGGGTCACAGCGCCGGGGCTTACAACGCCGCCATGCTGGCACTGGACGCACGCTGGCTGGCTGGCGCGCAAATGTCAGCCGAGCAATTGGCCGGCTGGATCGGCATTGCCGGCCCTTACGACTTTTTGCCCATTGGCGCGCCCGATGTGCAAGTGGCCTTTAACTGGCCCAACACCCCGCCCGACAGCCAGGCGCTGTTTCATGTCAAAGCCGGTACGCCGCGCGCGCTGCTGCTGGCCGCACGCAACGACACCGTGGTCAGCGCACAACGCAGCACCGTGGGGTTATCAGAGCGCCTGCGCAGCCTGGGCGTCAAGGTGGATGCCGAGCTGCTTGATGGCGTGAGCCACACCACCATCATTGGCTCGCTGGCACGGCCTCTGCGCTCTTTGGCCCCGGTGCTAGACAAAGTAGTGGCCTTTGTGGGCGGCAAGCCCGCCGCCTGACTGTGCGCATTGGCAGCACCGCCAATAGCGCTGCCAACCAACACAGCCAACCGCCCCGCTAGGGCAAACCCCGGCCTTGCAGGCCAGCGCACAGAAGACGCACCGGCTGCGTCGGTAAAATCGCGCGCTTACACAACAAATCTGGGACACACCATGGCGCTCGTATCCATGCGCGAACTGCTCGACCATGCCGCTGCCAACGGCTATGGCATTCCGGCATTCAACGTCAACAACCTTGAACAGGTGCAAGCCGTCATGGAAGCGGCCCACGAGGTGGGCGCCCCGGTGATCTTGCAAGCCAGCGCTGGTGCGCGCAAATACGCCGGCGAGGCCTTCATCAAGCATTTGATCGCCGCCGCCATAGAAGCCTACCCGCACATCCCGCTGGTGATGCACCAGGATCACGGCCAGAGCCCGGCGGTGTGCCAGGGCGCGATCGACCTGGGCTTTAGCTCGGTCATGATGGACGGTAGCCTGGAAGCTGACGGCAAAACCATTGCCAGCTACGAGTACAACATTGAAGTCACCCGCAAAGTGGTGGCCATGGCGCATGCGCTCGGCGTATCGGTTGAAGGCGAGCTGGGCTGCCTGGGCAGCCTGGAGACCATGCAAGGCGACAAAGAAGACGGCCACGGCACCGACGCCGTGATGACGCACGACCAGTTACTGACCGACCCCGAGCAAGCCGCCGACTTTGTGCGCCAGACCCAACTGGACGCACTGGCGATTGCCATCGGCACCAGCCACGGTGCCTACAAATTCACCCGCAAACCCACCGGCGACATTCTGGCGATTGACCGCATCAAGCAAATCAACCAGCGTATCCCCAACACCCACCTGGTGATGCACGGCAGCTCCAGCGTGCCGCAAGATTTGCTGGCCATCATTAACCAATATGGCGGCAAGATGAAAGAGACGTATGGCGTGCCGGTGGAAGAAATTCAAAAAGCCATTCAGTTTGGTGTGCGCAAAATCAACATCGACACCGACATCCGCCTGGCCATGACCGCCGCCGTACGCAAATTCTTATTCGAGAACCCAGAGAAGTTTGATGCCCGTGAATGGCTTAAACCCGCCCGCGAAGCCGCCAAGCGAATTTGCCAACAACGCTATGTGGAGTTTGGCTGCGAGGGGCAGGGCGGTAAGGTCAAGGGGCACAGCCTGCAGGTGGTGGCGGGGCGGTATGCGAAGGGGGAGTTGGGGCAGGTGGTGCGGTGAGCGGTCGTGGGCTAACGATGCAAATTGCAACCGCAAGGTTTAATGCTCACTTTATCTGAGCTTATCTGCCAAAAACACGGGCTACTGTGATGAAAATGGCGTCCCATAGTGCCGTTTTATTCCGCAGGTACCTACGGCGTAAATTACGTTAGGTTTCTTAAAAGTGACCACACTACTCGAGCCAGACCCTGACTCTGACAGTCGCTTTGCCGCCGTACTCGGCGAGGCCTTAGCACATGCTGCAAGTGAGCCGATTCTCCTCGCTCGTCTGGAAGAGTTCTTCTCGCCGCAGCCGGCGAGGTTGGCTGAGTCCAGTGAAGAAGAGACTCAACTCAACTCGCAAATACACAGAGTCGTAGCGGCCTTCGGGGGTGCGCCACGCTTGATCATCCAAGAAATCGACGCTTCGAAGCCCATGTACGACACATACATGTCAGCGGCCCTTAGTGAAGCGATGGCAGTCTTTCATCGAGCACGCCGCTCTGTATGCCGCGCTCAGGCGTTCATGATCGGCGCACATATGCTCGGCTCTGCCACTAACCTCTTCGAAGAACCGGTGAGTGGTGAGCATCGAGCTGCGATGCGCCGTAACGCCGATGCAGTGTTCTGGGAGCATGCCGAAACGAGCTTCATTCGATTGGCAAGTTACTGGGACCGTCTCGGCCAGATTCTTGATTTCGCGTTCTTCTCAATTCGCCAGTATGAACGTGATGGATTTTCAGCGGTCATCGATCGAATCCGGGCCAATGTGCTGCGAATGAACCCTGACTACGAGGTCGACACGTCTTGGCGCGAGTTGTGGTCATACAAGAAGTCAGAGCGCGAAGACGGACTGCAGTGGTTGCTCTCGAGGCGAAATCTGCTGGTCCATAGCATGCACCTACGAGAGCAGTTGCCCTCCCACGATGACGAACTGTTTGAGTCGGCATTCAATCACCTTGATGCGCGACTTCGGCGAGACCTCGCGCCGGGCACGCAAGCCAAGGAGGTTGAACGCCTTCATATGCACCTTAGCCACGCGGCTAGGCTATTTGCTCACGTACTCAAACTATGCGAGCACCATGCGAATCGCGACCGGGCGTTCGGATGAAAGGGAAATTAAAGGTAAATCGGGGCCAGACTGCAATTAATTCATGTTGCATATCAAAGGCTGCAAAGCAGCGCTGAAGACCTAGACATGCTTGACGTTATTGACGTGTAACGTTACTATGCACTGGTGACGATAAAAAGCTTCAAGTGCAAGGAAACCGAAGCCCTTTTTCAAGGTAAACGGGTGCGCCGATGGATCAATTTTGAGCGTTCGGCGCTGCGCAAGCTGGAGCAGCTGGATTGGTCGTCTTCCTTGGAAGACCTGCGCGTCCCGCCCGGAAATCAGCTTGAAGCCCTAAGAGGGGGCCGCAAAGGCCAGCACAGCATTCGGGTCAATGACCAATGGCGTGTGTGCTTCGTGTGGACGTCTGAAGGCCCCAAAGACATCGAGATTGTTGACTATCACTAAAAGGAGTTGGCTCATGCGAACTGTTGCCCCTGTATCCCCTGGCGAAATGCTCAGCGAGGAGTTCCTCAAGCCTTTGGGGCTAACGAAATACCGTCTGGCCAAAGACATTGGCGTCCCTGCCCAACGCATTGGCGACATCGTCGCTGGCAAGCGTGCTATCACCGCCGACACCGACCTGCGCCTGTGCCGGTACTTCGGGCTGAGCGACGGCTGGTGGCTGCGCGGCCAAGTTAATTACGACACTGCCATTACACGCGAGGCTATGGGGGAAGCGCTGGCACGCATCGCCAGATGCGAACTGCTGGCGAGCTAAGCAGAGCAAGCGAAATCAAAGAAATCAGGGTCAGATTCCAATTAATGCAGATACGGCGCTTCGACCACGATTCTCTGGCGATTGCCGCCATCGAACCATGCCTTCAAGTCCCATGAACCCAATGCACACCCCCTCCATCCAAAGCCTGCCCCTGCTCGCCCGCGGCAAAGTCCGCGACAACTACGCTGTGGGCACCGACCGCCTGCTCATGGTTGCCTCAGACCGCATCAGCGCGTTTGACGTGGTCATGGGCGAGCCGATTCCGGGCAAGGGCGCGCTGCTGACGCAGATGGCGCTGTTCTGGTTTGCCAAGCTCGGCCACCTGTGCCCGAACCACCTCACGGGCGAGGCACCTGAGGGCGTTGTCAGCCAGCAAGAAATCCCTTTGATTCAAGGCCGCGCTATGCTCGTCAAGCGCTTGCAGCCCATTGCGGTGGAAGCCGTGGTGCGCGGCTACCTGGCGGGCAGCGGCTGGCAAGAATACCAGCGCAGCCAATCCGTCTGCGGTGTGCCACTGCCTGCGGGCCTGAAGAACGCCTCCAAGCTGCCGCAACCCATCTACACCCCCGCCGCCAAAGCCGCCGTGGGCGAGCACGATGAAAACATCACGTTTGAGCGCACGGTGGAGCTGATTGGTGCAGACCTGGCCAGCCGCATCCGCGACATCAGCATTGCCATCTACCAAACCGCCAGCGCGTTTGCCGCCACCAAAGGCATCCTCATTGCCGACACCAAGTTTGAGTTTGGCCTAGACGCTGATGGCACGCTGACGCTGATGGACGAGGTGTTGACGCCCGATTCATCGCGCTTTTGGCCAGCCGAGGGCTACGCGGCCGCGCTGGCCGCTGGCCGCAACCCACCGAGTTACGACAAGCAGTTTGTGCGCGACTGGCTGGAGCAGGCGCAAGTCAACGGCCAGCCCTGGAACAAAACCGCCCCGGCCCCCGCCTTGCCCACCGAGGTGATTGAGAAAACCGCTGCGCTGTACCGCCAGGCGCTGGAATGCTTGCAAAACTGATAGCAAAAATTGATAGCGTTACCCGCACGCCTTTCCTGGGCTAAAGCGCTATTTGACGCTTGAAAAATGGCCTAAATCCTTGAAAATCGCGCTTGCCAAGGTGGTTGAAGGCTAAAAAACGGCGAGCAGCCGTGAAAATCCAGTTTTTTGGCCGTTTTCAGGCATTAAAAGCTAGTTTTAACTAGACAGGACGTGCGGGTAACGCTATCAATTTTTGCTACTCATTCTGTAGCAAAAATTGCCCTCCAATAAGCTGCGCTAGGTTGCGGTGTTGCCCATGGCAATGGCGCGCCGCGCACCCGCCAGCGGCGCATCCTCGCGCAGGCTGACGCGGTTGCCCGCCAGGGAAATACCCATATCAGCCCACAGTTGCGGCAGGTCGGTGGCCACGGGCTGGTCTTTCATGCGGGCGTATTGCTCGCTCAGCACTGTCAGGCCCACGGCCTTGTCGGCGGTTTCCAGTGTGCGCAGCAGCGTCCAGCTTTGGCCGTAGTTGGCCCCGGTCTTGAGCAGGCCGGCCAGCGCGTCCTGCAAACCATAGCGGTTGTTGCTGCGCTTGCGCATTTCCACGTCGGCCAGCAGGCAAAACAGCGCACCGCCCCAGTAAGTGCGGCCCCAGGTGTGGGTGTTGTCCAGCCCGGCGTCGCCCGCTTGGGGCAAGCCCTGGTGCAGGCGCTGCACCAGTTGGCCCCACACGGCATCCCAGCTGGTCAGCCCGGCCTGCGCGCGGGCAATGATTTCCACATAAGTGGCCGCGCCTTCATGGAACCAGTTGTTGTAGCGCGGCAATTGCGGAATCGCCAGGTGCACCATTTCATGCACCATGATCCAGTCGTCCAGAAAACCGGCGCGGGTGGTGTCCTGGCCCACTTGCACGCGAATGCTGGGCGGCGGGCCGTTAAAGGTGATACCCGAGCTGATGCCGCGCCCGCCCACTGGCACCAGCGTAATCTTGGGCCGCGCCACCGGAAAGCGCCCCAGGTAGGCCGACACGACTTCAGCCGAGCGCTTGACCCAAATCGAGGCTTCGGCGCGGGTGAGGGGGTCAAAGGCGTCGCGGGTGTAAAGCTCAATGCGTGCCGCGCCCAGCTCGATGATTTCAGGCGTGCTGTCGGCCAGCCTGGTGCTTTGGGCCTGCGCTTGCAGTGGCAGGCCGCTGGCGGCCAGTGCCGCTGCCAGGCCGGTTGCTGCTGGGAGTTGCAGGGCGGAGCGCCGCGAAAGCGGCAGATTCAAATTGGCCATGACCATCTCTCCCGGAGTGTTCCAGATGGAGGATAGCGCAGCGCTTTAAGTTCCGCTAAGGCGGCTGGCAACAGCCTTGTGTACGCTAGGCGTGCCTGCGGCACGCGCTCACCACACCAGCGTCGTGCGTGCACTGTTTGCTGCTAACCCGGAGGGGCTAACTCAGGATAACGCTCGACAGCCTGCGTCGGTAACTGGCAACGGTGGCGTCTTCGGGTGGGATTTGTCCGTCGGCCACCTTGGCTTTGGGTGGTTCCATCAAGTCCAGAATCGCCACATAGGTTTTGCGCGCCAGTTCATTGTTCCAGGCGCGATCGCGCATCAGTATCTCCAGCAGCTCGTCCATGGCGGGCGTCCAGTGCTGGGTGGCCAGCAAGCGCTGGGCCTTGGCGTAACGGGCGTCAAAGTCGCGCTTGTTAGCGGTTATTTTTGCGTCCAGCGCGGCCATGGCAGCCGCCGCATCGGCA
The DNA here is from genome assembly GCA_021732385.1 of Burkholderiales bacterium. Taxonomy (GTDB): domain Bacteria; phylum Pseudomonadota; class Gammaproteobacteria; order Burkholderiales; family Burkholderiaceae_C; genus JAKFVA01. Next base: position 55,044 of record JAKFVA010000018.1, read on the forward strand.
GCAGCAGCAGCGGCGTAGTCGATGGCGGCTGTCCAGTAATCCAGGCTTTCCAGTTGCCGCGTGGGCAGGCTTTGTGGCGGCACACCGGCGCGCAAGTCTTTGGCTTCCTGCAGGCGGCCCGCCAGCAAAAGCAGTTTGCCTGCGGCAAAACGCTCGGCGTGGGCGGCGGGGTCTTTGGCTAGCGCGTCCAGGTGCTGCTGGAGTTGCTGCTTGGGGTCAAGCGGTGCAGCCGGGGTGATTTCAGCTTCAGCGGGCTCGGCCTCAGGTGCGGGCGGCAGGTGTTTGTCCAGCAGCGCGCGTATCTGGCTCTCGGGCTGCGCGCCGGTAAAGCCGTCGACTGGCTGGCTATTCACCACCAACACGCAAGTGGGCAGGCTGCGGATGCCAAAGGCCGCAGCCAGTTGCTGCTGCGCGTCGGCGTCAACCTTGGCGAGCTTGAAGCGGCCGGCGTAGGCGGTCTCCAGCTTTTCCAAAAGCGGGCCGAGCGTCAGGCAGGGCTGGCACCAGGTGGCCCAAAAGTCCACCAGCACCGGGGTGGCCGCGGAGGCTTGCATCACCTCGGCGTCAAAATTTTCAACCGTCACATCAATCATTGGAAGCGTCCAAGTAAAACCTTAAAATTGCGCCTTTGCTTTGCAAGGTGCGTGCATGTCAACACAAGCGTCCTCTTCCAGTCCGGTGCAAGTCGGTGTGGTCATGGGCTCCAGCTCCGACTGGGACACCATGCAGCACGCGGTGGCGATTTTGCAGGAATTCGGCATTGCGCATGAAGCGCAGGTGCTGTCGGCGCACCGCATGCCAGACGACCTGTTTGCCTACGCCGAGCAAGCAGCCTCACGCGGTTTGCAAGCCATTATTGCCGGAGCCGGTGGCGCAGCGCACCTGCCAGGCATGCTGGC
>JAKFVA010000044.1 GCA_021732385.1 Burkholderiales bacterium
AAGTTAAATCCCATGAAAACCTATCACCATTTTTTAAGCGGCCCTGTTACTGCCACTGCTCTGGCTTGTGGCTTGCTGTTTGCTGCCACTTCGCATGCGCAAACCCCTGCTAAGCCTGCGCATGCCGCGCCGCACGGTGCAGCGCACGCAGGCCATGGCGACATGAAGGCCATGATGAAGGGCATGAACGACGAGATGGCCGCCATGACCATGAGCGGTAACGCCGATGTGGACTTTGCCAAGATGATGCGTATTCACCACGTTGGCGCGCTCGATATGGCGCAGGCGCACCTTAAAGAAGGCAAAGACCCGGCGATGCTCAAGCTCGCCAAAGAGATCATTGCCGCGCAGAAAAAGGAAATCGCCTTCATGGACAAGTTCATCGCGACGCACCCCCATCCTCCCGCCAAGGCTGCCAAATAAGCCGACGCCGTCTTTAGACAAATTCAAGGTTCATCATGAATACGGTCACTTACCCTTTGGCTGGCATGCACTGCAATGCTTGCGTTAAAAAAATTCAAGCGGCGCTGGCACCGCTGGCCGATTCGGTAAGTGTCAGTTTGCTGCCTCCACAAGCTGTGCTGAGCAATTCGCAAGTTGGTTTGACCGTTTTGCAGGCAGCTGTTGCCGAGGCTGGCAATTACAGCCTGACAGCGCCTGACAACACACCGCTTGCAGCGACTCAGCCTGTTGTATCTGCCAGCGCTGGCGGTGTAGCTGTAGCTGTCGAGCCAGCTGCCTCGTGGTTTGCCACTTACCGGCCCCTGCTTATTTTGCTGGTTTACATCCTGGCAGCCAGCGTTTTGGTGCAGCTGCCTTCGGGCCAGGTCAGCGGCATGGAAACCATGCGTCTGTTCATGGCGGGGTTTTTTCTGGCCTTCTCGTTTTTCAAGCTGCTCGATATTCAGGCTTTTGCCGATGCCTATGCTGGCTACGACTTGCTGGCCGCGCGCTGGCGCACCTGGGGCCTGATTTACCCGTTTGTCGAACTGGGCCTGGGGCTGGCTTACCTGGCCAATTGGATGCCGCTAGCCATCAACGGCATCACGCTGCTGGTGATGGGATTTTCTGCCATTGGCGTGGTTCGTGCCGTGCTAAACAAAACCAAAATCCGCTGCGCCTGCCTGGGTGCGGTGTTCAATTTGCCCATGTCTACAGTCACCATCATTGAAGATGTTGGCATGGCGCTAATGGCGGCTGCCATGATCGTGTACCTGGCCTGAAAAGATTGACGTGATGTTGCAGCCGCGCCCGGCGATGCTGCACACCAGTGCCACCAGCGCTTCCTTGTTGCTACCCCTGGAAGCACTGCTCACTGCCGTGATCGCGAGGCTGCTGTACAGCGAGACCATGGACCGCCGTGTCTGGCTGGCTGTGCTGGCGCTGTTGGCTACGGCCTGAGCTTGCGAATGTATTTAATGACGCAGCGCACCATGGGCGCAAGCCGCAACGGCTCGGTATTTGCCTTCGCACCGTTTATTGGCGCACTGCTGGCGATTGGACTGGGCGATCGCAATCTGGGTTGGGGTACAGCGCTGGGGGGCGCATTGATGATGGTGGGTGTGCTGATGCATTTGGGCGAACGGTATTAAAAAAATGTACTTGTTTTTTTCTGGTGATTGCAGCGAGATTCTTCAATTCATTTGCCGTCTTGAATTTAATAAAACTTTTTGCCATGTCAACCCATTGCAGTGATTCCGCATACAGCCACAACGCCACCGCTGACCCGCGCTACCGCCGCATTTTGTGGCTGGCCTTGGTACTTAATTTGCTAATGTTTGTGGTGGAATTGTCCAGCGGACTTTATGCAGGCTCTGTCTCGTTGTTAGCCGATGCCATCGATTTTTTTGTGACGCAGCCAACTACGGCGTGTCCTTGCTGGTACTTTCGATGGGCCTGCTGCAACGTGCCCGGGCCGCACTTCTCAAGGGCGTTTGCATGGGGGTTTTCGGCCTGTTTGTATTGGGCAGCGCTGCCTGGTCACTTCAGTCCAGCGCACCACCCGACGCACTCACCATGGGTGTGGTTGGTTTCTTGGCTTTGTTGGTCAACGTAGGCGTAGCGCTCATGCTTTATGCCTACCGTGAAGGCGACGCCAATATGCGCAGCGTATGGCTGTGCTCACGCAACGACGCTATTGGAAATCTGGCCGTCATGGTGGCGGCTTTGGGTGTGTTTGGCAGTGGCACGGCTTGGCCAGACTTGGTGGTGGCCGCGGTCATGGGTGTGCTCGCGCTTGGCGGCGCGTGGTCTGTGCTGCGCCAAGCCAGCAAAGAGCTGGCGCTGGCAAAAAACAGCACCCCTAAGGCTTGACCATTTCAATGTTTAGCATTTTCCCTGCGACCCCACATAGCGGCTGCTCCCCTCGCCATCTTGGTCAATGCAATAACCATCGTGTGATACCGGATTTTTTCTATAGGCCTCCAGTTCTGCCTGCACAGCAGCGCGTGTTTTTGTGGCACCAGATGTTATCGCGCTCGGTGCTGACTTGGTTGCTTGAGAAACAGGTTTCGCGCCTGTGACTGGCGGGTCGTTACTGCTGTCGGCCAAAGCAGCGGTAGCCAAGAGGGCAGAGACTGCAAACAAACTCAAAGATTGAAGGGTACGCATGATAAGGCTCCTGTTTAGGTTGTCGGTAACGCCAGCACGCTGGTGCGGGCGATGACGCATCGTTTGCGCCATGGAGTCACTGTAAGAACGCGTGCACGCCATCAGCATGACCCCCAGATTACAAATTTGTGCGGTTTGGTTGTGCATTTGTTCCAACGCTTACTTTAAGGATAAAAATCCATGCGTATCTTGGTGATTGAGGATGAGCAAAAGCTGACCGAGTACTTGCGCCAGGGCTTGACTGAAAGCGGCTACACCGTTGACATGGCATTCAACGGGATTGATGGAAAGCATTTGTCGATAGAGGGGGATTACGACCTCGTTTTGCTTGATGTCATGTTGCCGGGAATAGACGGCTACGGCGTGCTAAACGCATTGCGAAAAGTCAAAACTGTGCCCGTGTTGATGCTCACCGCACGCGACAAAGTTGAAGATCGCGTGCGCGGCTTGCAAGAGGGGGCCGATGATTATTTGATTAAGCCGTTTGCGTTTTCAGAATTGCTCGCCAGGGTGCAGGCATTGCTGCGCCGAGGCGTGTCCAGTACGGCTGGGCAAAGCACTGTGATGCAACTTGGCGACCTTGAAATAGACCTGCTCAAACGCAAGGCCTTTCGGTCCAATAATCGCCTTGATTTAAGCGCCAAGGAGTTCGCCCTGCTGGCGCTTTTGATGCAAAGACAAGGCGCTATTCTTTCGCGCACACTGATTGCCGAGCAAGTGTGGGATATGAACTTTGACAGTGATACCAATGTGGTGGAGGTTGCCGTAAGACGCTTGCGGGCAAAGATAGATGAACCCTATGCAGTCAAGCTGCTGCATACCGTAAGGGGCATGGGCTATGTGCTGGAGTTAAGGCCATGAAATTGATGCGCTCCATGGCCTTGCGGTTCGCGCTCAGCCTTGGGCTTATTGCCGCTGTGGTTTACACAGCGGTTGGCGTGCTTATCTACCAGGCACTGGCCAGCGAATTGAGGCGTGCCGATCAAGAATCGCTGTCTGGCAAGGCACAGCTGATCTCCCATCTGGTGTTGGACATGCAGCCCGCTTTGGACATGGCTGCCTTGACGCATCTTCTGGACGATTCGTTGATTGGACATAAAGACTTGCACGTCTGGCTGCTCTCATCCGCAGGTAGCGTTGTGTACGGAAAAACGCCATTGCCCATGGTTGAGAGCACGAACGCCCAAGGTGCGTTGCATATGCGAATGTCCAATGGTTCGCCCATGTTGGGCCGTAGATTTAGCACAAACGGCATAACAAACTCATCCATACATACATTTCTGTTAGCGATCGATATTGCGCCACAGCAGCGCTTTCTAGCTTCATACCGCAAAACATTGATTCTGATTTGTCTGCTGGGTATTGGACTGACGCTTTGCCTTGGCCTGTTGGCAAGTTGGTATGGCTTACTGCCTATCAAACGCCTGTCAAAAGCCGCCGATCTGATTTCACCGCATTCGCTGGAACAACGCCTACCCACTGCACAGGTCGATCTAGAGTTGGTGGCGCTATCAAGCGCCTTCAATGGTGTGCTTGATCGACTGGAGCGGGCTTATCGCCAACTGGAGACGTTCAATGCCAATGTGGCACATGAACTGCGAACGCCGCTCAATACGTTGATTAACGGCGCACAAATCACGCTCTTAAGCGATAGAAGCAGCGCTCAATTGCGCGAGACACTGGGCGCTGGCCTAGAAGACTTGGAACGACTCAAATCTGTTGTCAATGACATGCTTTTTTTAGCCAGAGCAGATCAGGGTGACAAAGCCACATCGTTGTCGCAGGTTGATTTGGCCGACGAGGTTAGCAAATCCATCGACTACCTTGAACCCTTGCTGCACGAGGCCGGTGTATCGGCGCAGTGTCTAGGTCAAGCCAGTGCGCGTTGCAACGCCTCGTTAATTCGGCGGGCTTTGATCAATTTGCTCTCCAACGCGCTGAAGCATACCGAGCGAGGTCAAATTATCGAGGTGCGCATTGAGCAATCTGCACAGCTTGTCCGATTGTCAGTCACCAATCCCGGCCCCCCTTTGCCTCCTTTGGTTGTAGTGCATATGTTTGACCGTTTTTACCGTGCTGATGAAGCCCGTACACAATCTGGTGAAAGCACTGGCTTAGGCTTGGCTATCGTGCGCGCCGTGGCGCAAATGCACCATGGCGATGTGTTTGCTCACAGCCAAACAACGGGCGTCACCGTGGGTTTCAGCGTCGCGGCTTGAGACTCGCAGAAAACCCGCTTGTCAAAAATAACAAAGCGCTGGTTTATTGGGCTTGTACAGCGTAGTACTAACAGCTACCAAATAACGCATACCTACCGGCATTTACCCTATTGCCAGCGCAGCGCCGCTTCCTACATTGCTAACAAGCCCCGACTGACAAAAGCCTATGGGCACTGCGCTCTAGACTGGCCGCAAGCTATCGCAGCGCGTTGATAGCGCCACTGAATTCACCTAGGGGACACCATGCAGGCACTGACTTACCAGGGAACCAAAGATGTGCGGGTAGAGAATGTGCCCGACCCGGTGTTGCTGGCCAATGACGACCTTATCTTGCGCGTCACAGCCACCGCGATTTGCGGCTCCGACTTGCACATCTACCGCGGCAAAATTCCGGGCATGAAAGATGGCGATATCCTGGGCCACGAGTTCATGGGTATCGTCGAAGAAACGGGCTCGGCGGTAACAGAAGTCAAACGCGGCGACCGTGTGGTGATTCCCTTTGTCATCGCTTGCGGGGATTGTTTTTACTGCAACAAAACCTTGTTTGCCGCCTGCGAAACCACCAACCCCGGCTGCGGCGCGATTCTGAACAAGAAAACCGCTACCGCAGGCGCCGGACTGTTTGGTTACAGCCACCTCTACGGCGGCTATTCGGGTGGCCAGGCCGAGTATGTGCGCGTGCCCAAAGCCAATGTCGGCCCGTTCAAGGTGCCGGACGCATTGAGCGACGACCAGGTACTGTTCTTGTCGGACATCTTGCCCACGGGATACCAGGCAGCTGTCAATGCCCAGGTCGTGCCGGGCTCCAGCGTTGCAATTTTTGGTGCCGGACCCGTAGGCTACATGGCAGCCGCCTCGGCCCGGTTATTGGGCGCCGAGCAAATATTCATGATCGACCACCATGACTACCGCTTGCAGTTTGCGCAGGAAACCTACGGCGTGATTCCCATCAACTTCGACCAGGATGACGACCCGGCCGACACCATTTTGAAAGCCACCAACGGGCACGGTGTGGACGCGACCATCGATGCCGTGGGCTTTGAGGCCAAAGGCAGCGGCATTGAAACCGTATTGACGACACTTAAAATGGAAGGCTCCAGCGGCAAGGCCTTGCGCCAGTGCATGGCGGCAACGCGGCGCGGCGGTATTGTCAGCGTGCCTGGGGTTTATGCCGGCTGGATTCACGGCTTTCTGTTTGGTGACGCCTTTGAAAAAGGGCTTACCTTCAAAATGGGCCAGACCCATGTGCAACGTGTGTTGCCCGAGCTGCTGGACTACATTGGCAACGGCAAACTCAAGCCCGAGGTCATCATCACGCACCGCATGAAACTGGCGGACGCGCAGCGCGGCTACGAGCTGTTTGAGCAAAAGCAAGAGGACTGCCGCAAGGTGGTGTTGATGCCTTAGCGGCGCTGCCCCAAGGTCAGGTTATTGCCCTCCACCGCGCAAGTAAGGGAGGCACTCGATCACTGCATTTTTTCGGCTGTACCGGGCTCCGCTATTTTGCGGTGCTGCTCTGCCAGCACCTGCGACGGCGTGACCTTGGCCATCACGACTTGAAGTTTGTTCTTCATTCCAGCCACCACGTCAGCCTCGCCGTCCATCATGGCCTCAAAGCCCGTTTTGGCCACGTCAGCCGGATCGGCTTTGTCGTCGGCCGCACCGACTTTGGTGTCAAGCATGTCAGCGCGCATAAAAAACTCGGTGTCGGTCACGCCCGGCAGCAGGCAGGTGACTGAAACACCCGTGTCTTTCAATTCGTTGCGCAGCGCAGCGGAAAACGAATCGATAAACGCTTTTGTGCCGTTGTAAACCGCATGGAACGCCCCAGGCATGAAGCCCGCGATGGAGCCCGTAATCAGGATGCGGCCCCTGCCTTGCTGGCGCATGTCCTGGGCGACTTTGTGCAGTAGATACAGCGTTCCTGTGATGTTGGTGTCAATTACATGTTGTATGTCAGTGAAATTCTGGTCCAGAAAACCTTTGCCCAGGCCATGGCCTGCGTTGGCCAATAGCGCGTCGACCTTGCGTCCGGCCAACACCGCGCAAAGCTTGTCCACTCCCGCTTTGCTCGCCAGTTCAGCCTGCACCATCTCAACTTCGGCCCCCAAGGACCGGCAATCGCTGGCGGCTGCTTCTAGGGGCTGGTCGGCCGCCAAAACCAGGTCAAAACCTTTTTCTGCGCAGCAGCGGGCCAGGTGGTAGCCGATGCCTGAGGAGGCACCAGTAACCACGGCAAGTGGTCGTGTGGTCGAGTTCATATGGTTTCCGTTATGAAGTTGAAAAGTTATTTTTCATATTCTTCAGTGGCACCGAGGGCAGCAACATCAGACAACACTGCCATTGTTTGTAAGACGTGGACGTAAATCCCTGCGCATGTTGCCTCGCTGCCTTTGCGCAATGACCCCATGGGCAATCTGGCTGTACTTTTTTACGCTTGCGCTCGTTGACGCATGGTTTGTGTTGCGTCAAATCAGCAACAAGCTGTTGTTAGCAAAATACAACGTCGAGCCAGGGCTTTTATATTCAGGACATACCTTTCATTGCGTCATGGCTGGGCAGACCCACGTGTGTGCTGAACTTTTACAGTTTCTAGCTATCATTAACCCATGCGTTACTTGCTGCTTATTCTGCTGATTGCCACATTCCCGCTGCGCGGTTTTGCCAGTGCGGGCATGCAAACCGGCATGGGCCTGATGACGTTGCACCAAGCCAGCATGACGACGGCCATGACAGCAACCCAGCCCGCCGTCGACAAGCCTGCAATGCCGCAAACACAAATCGCAACAACCGACACCGCCGAGGCATCCGCCACGCACACTTGCTGCGCCCAATGCAGTAGCTGCGATGTTTGCCACCTGCTGGTGGGGCAGCCCGCCGCGCTAATCACCGGCGCGCTGCTTGCTACGCCCGCCTCGCCCGAGGCCCGCAACCGCCACTTTGCCAGTGCCGACGCGCAACACGACCACAAGCCACCGCGTGCCTTGATTTAACAGGGTTGGTGCGTCCGCAGTTTGCTGCGTAAACGCTGCAAACCTTCCCCTTCTGTTTTCCCACTGCCGCGCCAGCGCCCTGTACGCTGCGGCAGCCGTGAACGCCCCAATTAGGAATCGCACATGAACACTCTGGCACTGCCACCCTCTTCCATTTTTCCGCGCAAGCTAATCGTTACGCTTTGCTGTGGCTTGAGCCTGGGCCTGGGCTTTAAAACGATGGCCCAGGGCTTGAGTTTTGAGCAAACCCTGCAAATTGCGCTGCAGCAGGCACCCTCACTGCAAGCGCGCTTGGCCAGCGTACAAGGCGCGACTGCGCTGCAAACCAGCGCCGGCCAGTTGCCCGACCCCAAGCTCAGCTTTGGGTTGGACAGCTTGCCGGTCAACGGCCCCAATCGGGGCAGCCTGACGCGCGACGACTTTACGCAGCGGCAAATTGGCTATTTGCAAGACGTGCCGAACCGGGCCAAGCGCGCTGCCCGAAGCGATGCCGCACAGGCCCGCGCTGAGCGCGAGCAGGCCATGCTGCAGGTGGAGCGCCAGCTGATTCGGCGCGAAGCGGGCCTGGCCTGGCTGGCGGTGTATTTTGTGCAGGCTAGGCTAGAGTTGCTGGATCAGCATCTGGCGCACCAGCAGGTCTTGCTGGACACCGCACCCAATCAGTTGGCGACCGGCAAAATCAGTGCAGCAGACGTTGCCAGTTTGAGGATCGAAGCCTTGAACCTGGCCGACCAACAAGGCGACTTGGAGCGCGACTTGCAACAGGCCATAAGCCAGTTGCAGCGCTGGACTGGCCCCGCACCTGCCGCAGCCTCCGCCACTCCGCTCAGTGGCCCGCCGCCGACGTGGCCTGCAGCCAGCCGGGACCTCTTGCAGCAATTGACGCAGAACCCGGAGGTGGCAGCGCTGGACCCCTTGAGCCGGATGGCCGCCGCAGAAATGCGTGAAGCGCAAGCTGCCGCACAAGGCGACTGGAGCTGGAGCGTGAACTACGGCAAACGCAGCCGGGTTTTTGGCGACCTGGCATCGGTGCAATTCACTTTTGAACTGCCCATCGCACCCGGTCAACGCCAGCAACCGCTGGTAACGGCACGACAAAATGAGCTGACGCGCATTGATGCAGAGCGCGACGACCTGCTGCGCAAATTGCTGCTGGAAGCACAAACCCTGCTCGCCGAGCACGACGAACTGCAACGCCAACTGGCGCGTGCGCTGAACCAGGCGCTGCCGTTGGCCAATCAGCGGGTACTGGTGGTGCTGGCCGCCTACGAAAGTGGCAAAACCACACTGGCTGGCGTGCAAGAGGCGCGCATCAAGACCATCGACATCCAGTTGCGCGTGCTGGAGCTGCAAGGCCGCCTGGCTGCAGCGCAGTGGCGTTTGAAAACCCTGACCGCAGAGCCTTCATCATGAAAAATACGAGCAAAAAATTCCTGGTGCTGGTGCTGCTGGCACTCATTGTCTTGGCGGGTGCAGGCTATGCACTGTTCACCATGGGCATGCAACGCGGTGCGGGGCAAGCGGCAGGAACCGAGAGCGCAGCCGCTGCGCCAGCAGACGCGGCGCTGGACATGAGCAGCATTGCCGCTGGCGAACTGGCCACCAAACGCCACATCAAGGACGGCATCAAGGCCGGTGATGTCGACCCGATGAACCAGCAAAAAATCATTTACTACCATGACCCCATGGTGCCGGGCAAGCGCTTTGACGCGCCCGCCAAATCACCGTTCATGGACATGATGCTGGTGCCGGTGTATGCCGGTGGCGGTGGCAGTGACGGCAGCAACATCACGGTGAGCCCGCGCGTGTCGCAAAACCTGGGGCTGCGCACGGCCGAGGTGGTGCAAGGCACGCTCAGCCCACAGTTGCAGGCCATTGGCAACATTGCCTGGAACGAGCGCGACCAGTCGGTGGTGCAGTCGCGCGCCAGTGGATTTATTGAAAAGCTTTATGTGCGCGCCACGCTCGATGCAGTGCGCGCGGGCCAGCCGTTTGCCGATGTATACGTGCCCGAATGGGTGGCCGCACAACAAGAATTTTTGGCCATCAAAAAAGCGGTAGGCAACGATACGGCACTGGTCGCCGCCGCGCGCCAGCGCCTGCTGCTGTTGGGCATGACAGAGTCACAAGTGGCGCGCGTCGAATCCTCGGGGTCGCCGCAGTTACGCACCACCCTGACTGCACCCTCCAGCGGTGTGGTGGCCGAGCTGCTGGCGCGTGAAGGCATGACCGTGAGCGCCGGCATGATGCTGGCGCGCATCAACGGTTTGTCCAGCGTATGGGCACTGGCTGAAGTGCCTGAGAGCCAGATTGCACTGCTGCGTCTGGGCACTCCTGTACAGGCGCGTGCGCCAGGTGCCTTGGGCACGGTTTTCAAAGGCACGGTACAAGCCATCCTGCCCGAAGTGGCGGCTGCTACGCGAACGCTCAAGGTGCGTGTGCAACTGGCCAATCCTGGCCAGGTCTTGTCACCCGGCATGGCCGTGAGCATGCAGTTCATGGACCAGCGCAGCACACCCGCGCTGCTGGTGCCCACTGAAGCCATTATTGCCACGGGCGTGCGCAACGTGGTGATGCTGGCCGAAGACGGTGGGCGTTACCGGCCCGTCAATGTAGAAACCGGCATCGAATCGGGCGGGCAAACCGAGATCAAAGCCGGGCTGGTGGCAGGCCAGCGCGTCGTGGTGTCGTCGCAATTCCTGATTGATTCCGAGGCCAGCTTGAAAGGTGTGGAAGCGCGCTTGAACAACGAAGCGCCAGCAGCGGCGCAAGCCGCCAAACATGCAGGCGAAGGCAAGGTGGAGGCCATTGGCACAGCGCGCATCACGCTCTCGCACGGGCCCATTGAATCGGCAGGCATGAAGGCCATGACGATGGAATTCAAACTGCCCGCCGACGGCCTGCCGCGCAACGTAGCGGTGGGTGACACGGTGCAGTTCGAATTTTTACAACCCCCAGGCGGCGACCTGCAACTCAGCCGCATCGTTCCGGTTGCGCCAAGTCCGGTGGCACCCAACCCTGCCGCGGCACCCGCCGCACCCGCCATCAAGGGAGCCGCGCGATGATTGCCGGACTGATCCGCTGGTCCATCATCAACCGTTTTCTGGTGCTGCTGGCCACCGTCATTGTGACGGCGTGGGGCGTGTGGGCGGTGCTCAAAACACCACTCGATGCACTGCCCGATTTATCAGACGTGCAAGTCATCATCCGCACCACCTATCCCGGCCAGGCACCGCGGATTGTGGAAAACCAGGTGACCTACCCGCTCACCACCACCATGCTGTCGGTGCCGGGTGCCAAGGTGGTGCGCGGCTACTCGTTTTTTGGCGACTCGTTTGTCTACATCCTGTTCGAAGACGGCACCGATCCGTACTGGGCGCGCTCACGGGTGCTGGAGTATTTGAACCAGGTGCAGTCGCGCCTGCCGCCCAGCGCCAAACCGGCGCTCGGACCGGATGCTACTGGCGTTGGCTGGATCTTCACTTACGCCCTGATTGACCGCAGCGGTAAATTGGACGCCAGCCAGCTACGCGCGCTGCAAGACTGGTTCTTGAAATACGAACTCAAAACCGTGCCCAACGTGTCCGAGGTGGCCTCGGTCGGTGGCTACGTCAAGCAATACCAGGTGGTGCTCGACCCCGACAAGCTGGCGTCCTACAACATCCCACACATGCGGGTGGTGGAGGCGCTGCAAAAAGCCAACCAGGAGGCCGGCGGCTCGGTACTTGAACTCGGCGAGGCCGAGTACGTGGTGCGCGCCTCGGGCTATTTGCAGGGGCTGGACGACTTTCGCAAAATTCCGCTCACCACGTCGGCGGCCGGTATCTCGGTGCGTCTGGGCGATGTGGCGCGGGTGCAATTGGGGCCTGAAATGCGCCGCGGTATCAGCGAACTCGACGGCGAGGGCGAAGCCACCGGCGGTGTGATTGTGATGCGCTCGGGCAAGAACGCGCTGGAAACCATCGCGGCGGTAAAAGACAAAATCAAGTCGCTGCAAGGCAGCTTGCCGCCGGGGGTGGAAATCGTGACCACCTACGACCGCTCGGGCCTGATTGAGCGCGCAGTGGAAAACCTGAGCTACAAACTGCTGGAAGAGTTTGTGGTGGTGGCGCTGGTGTGCTTTGTGTTTTTATTCCATCTGCGCTCGTCTTTGGTGGCGATTGTGTCGCTGCCGCTGGGGATTCTGGCCAGCTTCATCGTGATGCACTACCAGGGCGTGAACGCCAATGTGATGTCGCTCGGCGGCATTGCCATTGCGATTGGCGCCATGGTCGATGCGGCGGTGGTGATGATCGAAAACGCGCACAAGCACATTGAGCGCTGGCACCATGCCAACCCCGAGCAAGAGCTGCAAGGCGACAACCAGTGGCGCGTGATTGGCGATGCGGCAGCCGAGGTCGGCCCTGCCTTGTTTTTCAGCCTGCTCATCATCACCCTCAGCTTTATTCCAGTGTTCACGCTAGAGGCACAAGAGGGCCGTTTGTTTGCGCCGCTGGCGTTTACCAAGACCTATGCCATGGCAGCCGCAGCGGGCCTCTCGGTCACGCTGATTCCGGTGCTGATGGGTTATTTGATTCGCGGGCGCATCCCGGATGAGCAAAAAAATCCACTGAACCGCGGCCTGATTTACATCTACCGCCCGCTGCTCGACGCGGTGCTGCGCTGGCCGCGCGCCACCATTGCCGTGGCCGTACTGTTGCTGGCTGCTACGGCCTGGCCCGCCTCGCAAATTGGCGGCGAGTTCATGCCGCCGCTGGACGAAGGCGACCTGCTGTTCATGCCCACTGCCCTGCCCGGTTTGTCTGCAGGCAAGGCGGCTGAATTGCTGCAACAAACCGACCGCCTGATCAAAACCCTGCCCGAAGTGGCCACCGTGCAAGGCAAGGCAGGCCGGGCCGAGACCGCCACCGACCCGGCACCACTGGAGATGTTTGAAACCACCATTCAGTTCAAACCCAAAAGCGAGTGGCGTGCGGGCATGACGCCCGACAAGCTGGTGGAAGAGCTCGACAAAATCGTCAAAGTGCCGGGCCTGTCCAACATCTGGGTGCCACCGATTCGCAACCGCATCGACATGCTGGCCACCGGCATCAAAAGCCCGGTGGGCGTCAAGGTGTCGGGCGCCGACTTGAACGAGATTGACCGCATGACCAGCGAGATTGAACGAGCGTTGAAGAATGTGCCCGGCGTCAGCAGCGCGCTGGCCGAGCGGCTGACCGGTGGGCGCTATGTCGACATCACCATCAACCGCGACGCCGCCGCGCGCTTTGGCCTGAACATCAGCGACGTGCAATCGGTGGTGACCTCGGCCATTGGCGGCGACAACGTGGGCGAGACGGTGGAAGGCTTGCAGCGCTTTCCCATCAACGTGCGCTACCCACGCGAGGTTCGCGATTCACTGGAAAAACTGCGCCGCCTGCCGTTTGTCACCGAGCGCGGCGCGCGCCTGGTGCTGGGCGACGTGGCCGATATCCGCATCACCGACGGCCCGCCCATGCTGCGCAGCGAGAACGCGCGGCTGGCCGGCTTTGTCTATGTGGACATTCGCGGGCGCGACTTGAAGGGTGCGGTACGCGACATGCAGAAGGCTGTGGCCGAGCAGGTCAAGCTCACGCCTGGCTATTCGGTGTCTTGGTCGGGCCAATTTGAATTTCTGGAGCGCGCCACAGCCAAGCTGAAGGTGGTGGTGCCGTTCACGCTGCTGATTATTTTTGTGCTGCTGTATCTCACCTTCAAGCGCTTTGACGAAGCGCTGTTGATTCTGGCGGCGATGCCGTTCTCGCTGATTGGCGGTTACTGGTTGCTCTACCTGCTGGGGCACAACCTGTCGATTGCCAGCGCGATTGGCTTCATTGCGCTGGCCGGCGTGACGGCCGAGTTTGGCGTCATCATGCTGCTGTATCTGAAGCAGGCCTGGGACGAGCGGCTGGCGCGTGGCGACAACACGCCGCCTGATCTGCTGGATGCCATCCGCGAAGGTGCGGTGCTGCGGGTGCGGCCCAAGGCCATGACGGTGGCGGTGATTCTGGCCGGCCTGCTGCCGATTCTGTGGGGCGGCGGCACCGGCAGCGAGGTAATGCAGCGCATTGCCGCGCCGATGGTCGGCGGCATGGTCACCGCGCCGCTGCTGTCGATGTTTGTGATTCCGGCGGCGTATTGGCTCATGCGTCGCCGCAATCGTGGTTGATATGCAGCACTATCCAGGCTGGGTACTTTTCGGATTTACAAAACCATTGCTGATAGCAAAGCAAAGTAATACAGCCAAAAAGCTGGATGTAACATCAGTTATCCTGCTAGGATATTAGCAACATTGAAGCCGCATCACTGCATTCTGAAAATGCACAGAATCGGACTGCTGGGATTAGGAATTAGGCAATCAAAATGAAGCCAAATCGACCAACTTATTATGAATTTTTTGCAGGCGGCGGCATGGCGCGTGCCGGGCTGGGAGAGGCGTGGGCGTGTTTGTTTGCAAACGATTTCGATCCAATGAAAGTCTCAACTTATGCGGCTAATTGGGGAAATGAACATATCCTTTGCGAGGATGTCTCTAAGTTGCGTGCGACCCTATTACCTGGGAGAGCAGATTTAGTCTGGGCATCGTTCCCTTGCCAAGACCTATCGCTTGCTGGTGATTACCTCGGCCTTGGCAGCGCTACATCGGCCGTATTGACCCGGTCAGGAACTTTTTGGCCGTTTTGGTCGCTGATGCGTGGCCTTAAGCAGGAAGGGCGTGGGCCACGAATAATCGTGCTGGAGAACGTCTATGGTGCAATGACTTCTCGGGGGGGGGCTGATTTCTCAGCCATTTGCTCTGCCCTATCCGGCTCAGATTACAGGTTTGGCGCAATCGTTGTTGATGCTGAGCGTTTCGTACCGCAAAGCAGGCAACGGGTATTCTTTATTGCCATTGACGCATCCATTTTCGCGCGGGAGCAAACCCTCCAACAAATTACGGCTACAGCGCCGATACAAGATTGGCACCCAAGCGCATTGCTTTCAGCATACTGCAAGCTTACCGATACGGCCAAACGAAAATGGCTTTGGTGGAATCCGCCCGCACCCCCTAAGCGACAAATGAAACTTGCAGATGTGGTGCAAGACCTCACTCCTGAAATGCTGTGGAACAGCGACGCTGAAACAGCAAAACTATTGCACATGATGACCCCGTTGCACCGAGCTAAAGTGACGGCAGCGCAGCTTGCAGGGCAACCAGTCGTGGGGTGTCTGTATAAACGGACTCGCCGCGATGTGAATGGTGTCAAGCACCAGCGCGCTGAAATTCGTTTTGACGGTATTGCAGGTTGTTTGAGGACGCCTGGCGGTGGTTCAAGTCGGCAGACCTTGTTGATGGTTAATGGCCCTGTTATTCGTTCGAGACTGCTATCAGCTAGAGAAGCAGCTAGGCTAATGGGCTTACCAGACAGCTATGTACTACCGCCGCGCTACAACGATGCGTACCACGTGGCTGGTGATGGTGTTTGTGTTGCAGTGGTGCGGCACTTGTCCGAATCACTTTTTGAGCCAATGATTCAAGCCAATACCGAATCGCGGCATCTCAGAGCTCATGCTGAGTGCGTGAGCGCGCTCGTATAAGGCGCACCAATTGGCTATCGATTTGATTTATCGCCGGAAGGCTGTACGCACACTGGTCAATGACATTGGTTGTTATGTACTGTGTGATCTCAATCAGATTCCGATGTATGTCGGACAGTCAACCGATGGTATCCGGGCAAGAGTCAACCGCCACCTCACCTCTGCTCGATCAGACATCATTGCTAACAGACAAATAGATGTGTGGGAGATCGCTTTTGTTTGGGCTTACCCCGTACAAAACAGGTCAGAGATTGGCTCACTTGAAAACGCACTCTTTCATGAGTTTCATCCCAAATCAGCGCTCATGAATGGCAAAGTTCCTCAAAGGCCAACGCAAGTTTATAAGTTGCCGGAGCCATCACAAAAAGTGCAAGTCATGTCTTGCGAGGAGATTGCAGAAAAGCTTGATCCAGCTTTGAGATTGCCTCGCCAAGCCGAACATTACTCGCAAATCGTCGGACATTTTCTGGCCGTGAAAAACTCCAAAGAGATCGCAGGCGCAATCCAAGCCCATTTCAACCGGCTCCATGTGTATCACAAAGAGCTTTTAGGCTTGGCAGTTGATGTAGAAGGTGATGAGACTGAGAAATAGATCTTAAAAATCGACTTTTCGAGTCACTGAAGCCGGTATTTTTCTTTTCCAATGCACCAAGCTCTAAACCACTGCCTGACCGACGTACCTGGCATCGAGGTCGGCCATTGCACCGACGCGCGCCGCCCTACCGGCTGCACCGTGGTGCTGGCCAGGCAAGGTGCAATTGCAGGCGTGGATGTGCGCGGCGCGGCACCCGGCACGCGCGAGACCGATCTGCTCACCCCTGGCAACCTGGTCGACAAGGTGCATGCCGTGTTGCTGAGCGGCGGCAGCGTCTACGGGCTGGACGCCGCCAGCGGCGTGATGCGCTGGCTGGAACAAAACGACATTGGTCTGAATGTGGCCCCGCACCCGCATGATGCGGCGCGGCGGCTGCGCGTGCCCATCGTCCCCGCCGCCGTGCTGTACGACTTGTGGGTGGGCGACGGCAGCATTCGCCCGGATGCCGACTCAGGCTACCGCGCTTGCGCAGCCGCCAGTTGCCAGCCGCACGCCAGCGGCAATGTGGGCGCGGGTGCGGGTGCCACCGTGGGCAAACTGTTTGGCACACAGCACGCCATGAAAGGTGGCGTGGGCAGCGCATCGCTGCGCCTGCACGGCGTGACGGTTGCCGCGTTGGTGGCCTGCAATGCAGTGGGTGATGTGTTGCACCCCCACACGGGCGAATTGCTGGCCGGTGCGCGCTGCGCAGCAGACAGCAGCAAAGACGCCGACGCTGGCACCCGACAAGGCTCGGTGCTGCGCAACACGCGCCAGGCCCTGCTGCGTGGCGAGTTGCCCCAACCGTTGCTGGCGGGCACCAACACCACCATCGGCGTGATTGCCACTGACGCACTGCTCACGCCCGCGCAAGCCAAAAAGCTCGCGCAAATTGGCCACGACGGATTGGCGCGCAGCATCAACCCGGTACACACCCAACTTGATGGCGACACCTTGTTTGCGCTGGCCACTGGTGCCTCGGGCCTGTCGGTCAGCCCGCTACTGTTGGCTGTGATGGCGGCTGAGGTGGTAGCGCTGGCGGTGGTCAACGCGATTGAGACGGCGCGCAGTGTTCAGTGCCAGGCCCAACCCAGCGGGCAATTGCTGTCTATTGCGGCCCGGCACACCCATTGACGGACCTGCGCTGGCGGCGCTCGCGCTTTGAATTACTATAAATTTGATAGTAAAAAACCATAGCGCTACCCGCACATGAATAAAGGCAAAAACCTTGTTTTAATGCCTAAAAAACACCAGTTTTTTCAGATTTTCACCCTAACGCAGGGCTTTTTACCCGTTCAACTGCTTGGTGGGGCTGGTTTTCAAGAAATTAGGGCTGTTTTCATGGCTCAAACAAGGCGCAAACCCAGTAAACACGTGCGGGTAGCGCTATACCTATTTACTCTACTTTTTATAGCGCCTTAGCCGCCTGGCAAGGCAAGGCCAGCCCGTTTTAAAGAATTTGCGCGTCGGGGTCTGGTTTGCCCAAGGTGTTGCGCAGCGCCGTTTGCGCTACGCTGTCGAGCGCCTTGTCTACCACGTGGCCGTCAGAGACCATGCGGATAACGCCTTGGCTTATGAGCCGCTCTATGGTTCGGCGTGACATGGAATGCGCCGAGCCCGCGCGCGAGGTGAACATGAACAAGCTGCGGTGCGGGCTGACCCAGGTGAGTTGCGCGCGCACCCAGACACCATCGAGCAGCAGCTCAATCCAGGCGTCTTTGCCCAGCTCATCGACCCGCAAACCCTGGCCCGGCAGGGCTGCTTCTTCACCATCCACAGGCCGACCACCCATGATGTCCACTGGCATCACGGCGGCTTCATTGAGGTAACCCGATTCAGCCGCCTCGTGCTCGGCCAGCCACATTTCATCGGGCGGCTCGCCTGCCTCGGGGTTGCTTTGGTCGGTGTTGATCTGGTTCAGCTCGTTGGTGGCGGCAGGCGTGCTGCGCACGCCATCCAGCGCGGCTTCGTGCATGGCAATCAGGTGGTCAAACAGCACCGTGATGCGCTCGTTGGGGTAGGCAATCAGTTGCAAGCCTTCGCGCAGGCGTGCCAGCAACGAGGGAATCAGCTCCACCAGGCGCGCCGGGTTGTGGCTGGCGCGGTCGGGCTGCACGCTCCAGATAAGCTGCTTGACCAGGCCCTCGTAGCCTTGCGGGTCACCTGAGCTGTCAGTGCCGCTGAGCTGGGCCTGCGCCACCACTTGCGGCCACGGGCCAGCCAGGAAATCCACCAACAGCGGCGGCACGTTTTTGCCCTCGCAACGCTTGCGAAAGTCTTGCGACAGGCGCTGCGCCAGCAGGTTGCGCTGCTCTGCGTGCATCAGCGCGCGGGCAGTTTCTTCATTGAGCAGGCGCTGGGCCTTGTCTTCCTTGGACCAATGGTCCATCAGTTTTTGCAGCACAGCGGCAAAAGCAGCCACGCCCTGGTCCGCATGGGCGTTAAGTGCCTGCACCGCCTGCTGTACCGAGCGCAGGTACTTGGCAAAGCCTTCGTCTTGCACGCTGGTAAAGCCCATGCTGCGGTTGATGACGCGGTCCAGAAACTGGCGCGCAGGGTGCAGGCGGTCGCTGAAAAAGCGCACGTCAGTCTCGGCCAGCTTAATCAACTGCGCCTCCAGCGACACCAGCAACTCACGCACTGGCGGCAGCAAACGGTCGTCTTGTATCAGGCTCTCCAGCATCATGCGGGCCACCTCTTCGCCTACGGCCTCGCCCAGCTGGCGGCTGTTCATGGGTGGGCGACGCGGTTTGGCGGCCTCGCCGGGCTCGGCACCGCTTTGCCGGGCGCGCACCGACAAGCGCTTGACCATGGCCTCGACCTGTTGCATGTCCTGCAAGGTTTCCACCGAAGCGGGCACGGTGTACAAAAAATCCTGCGGCGATTTTTTACCGCCCAAGCCGCCGTCCATGTCGCCCGAGAGCAGCTTGCGCAGGCGGTCAAGCGTAACCAGGGTGCGGGTGACGCTGTTGCTGCCGGGCAAGGCCGCGCCCAAGGCGTCGGTACTGATTACCGGAGCGGTCACACCGGCGGGCTCGATGCCGCTTGAGCGCAACCAGTTCACGGTTTCACGGTAAAGCTGGCGCAGCTCCACGCCCATCAGACCCGCAGCGGGCACGATCAGCGCGCCGCGCACCTGGGGGTTTTGCACCACCGAAGCAATGATCTCCCGCAGGCAGCGCACAAAGGTGTCAGGGCGCAAGGGGTTGAGCGAGCCCTGCACCGTGACCCAGCCCATCAGGGTGCTAATCAGTGCATCAAGCGCGGGCAATACATCGTCCACCGCCATGGCCACTTCTTCCTGGGCACGGGCAACTTCAATGCTTTCATCCAGTTGGGCTTCTTCAAGAAGCTGGATGTCCTCAAACTTGACCAGCGGGCGCTCCATCTCGGCTTGGGTGCCGCCGCCCAGCACTAGCGCGTGCAGTTGCGTCATGAAGCGCTCACGCAGGGCTTCGCGGTTAGCCAGCAAATCGGCAATGGCGGCCTGCACGGCCACCTGTTGCTCTTCGGAGGCCAGCATGTCGTGCGAGCGCTCGACCGCAGCCGTCAGGCCGTCAAGCGCCTTGTCGACCAGGCTATCGGTTTGCTCCAGCACAAAGTCCAGGCAAACCTTGAGCGTGGGCCGCTGTGAGGTCGAGTCATCCGAGACGCCGAGTCGTCGCTGGGTCGGGCGTTTCATAGTGCTGTAGGAGGCAATGTGGCCATTAAAAATTTATTATGGCAACGGCACGTGAAATAGCTGTAACCAATTGGTTTTAGCCAATGTGCTTGAAGCGTACCCGTTTCGGTTTGGCGGCCTCCTCACCCAGGCGTTTTTTCTTGTCTGCCTCGTATTCCTGGTAGTTGCCGTCGTAAAAAAACCACTGGCTGTCTCCCTCAGCAGCCAGGATGTGGGTGGCAATGCGATCCAGAAACCAGCGGTCGTGGCTGATCACCATGACGCTGCCGGCAAATTCCAGCAGCGCGTCTTCCAGTGCGCGCAGGGTTTCAACGTCCAGGTCGTTAGATGGTTCATCAAGCATCAGCACATTGCCACCAGCGATCAAGGTTTTGGCCAGATGCAGACGACCGCGTTCGCCGCCCGACAGCGCACCCACGCGCTTTTGCTGGTCGCCACCGTTGAAGTTAAAGCGCCCGCAATAGGCCCGGCTGGCCATCTGGAATTTACCCACATTCAAAATATCCAGCCCACCGGATACGTCTTCCCATACGGTTTTATTGTTCTCCAAATCATCGCGGTGCTGGTCCACAAACGCCATCTTGGCGGTGGGGCCGATCACCACCTTGCCGCTGTCAGGCTGCTCTTTGCCGGCAATCAGCTTGAACAATGTGGACTTGCCCGCGCCGTTGGGGCCGATGATGCCCACGATGGCACCTGCAGGCACGGTGAAGCTCAGGTTGTCAATCAAAAGCCGGTCGCCGAACGATTTGCTGACGCCGTGAAATTCAATCACCTGGTTGCCTAGGCGGTCGGCCACGGGAATGAAAATTTCCTGCGTTTCGTTGCGCTTTTGGTATTCAAAATCACTCAGCTCCTCAAAACGGGCGAGGCGTGATTTGCTCTTGGCCTGGCGGGCCTTGGGGTTCTGGCGCGACCATTCCAGCTCTTTCTTCAGTGCCTTGGCGCGCGCTTCCTCGCCCTTTTGCTCGGACGCCAGGCGTGCGCCTTTTTGTTCCAGCCAGGTGCTGTAGTTGCCTTTCCAAGGGATGCCGGCGCCGCGGTCGAGCTCCAGAATCCACTCGGCGGCGTTGTCCAGAAAATAGCGGTCGTGGGTAATGGCCACCACTGTGCCGCTGTAACGCTGCAAGAACTGCTCAAGCCAGTCCACGCTCTCGGCGTCCAGGTGGTTGGTGGGCTCGTCCAGCAGCAGCATGTCGGGCTTGGACAGCAGCAAACGGCACAGCGCCACACGGCGCTTTTCACCACCCGAGAGATGGCCGATAACGGCATCCCAGGGCGGCAGGCGCAGCGCGTCGGCGGCAATTTCAAGCTGGTGGTCGCCATCAGCACCCGAGGTGCCAATCACCGCTTCCAACTCGGCCTGCTCGGCGGCCAGGGCGTCAAAGTCGGCGTCGGGCTCGGCGTAAGCGGCATACACCGCCTCAAGGCGCGCCTTGGCTGCAGTGACGTCGCCGATACCAGCTTCCACGCTCTCGCGCACGGTGTGGCTGGCATCTAGCTGCGGCTCTTGCGGCAGGTAGCCGATTTTGAGATTCGGCATTGGCGTGGCTTCGCCTTCGATTTCGTGGTCCAACCCCGCCATGATTTTGAGCAGGGTGGATTTACCCGAGCCATTGACGCCCAACACGCCAATCTTGGCGCCAGGGAAAAACGAAAGCGAGATGTCTTTCAAAATCTGCCGCTTGGGCGGCACGATTTTGCTCACGCGGTTCATAGTAAATACGTATTGAGCCATGGTGGTCCGTTACAAATCAATCTTGGATTATCGATGCTCAGGCCCTTATATTAGGCAAGGGCTCGAACTTTGATCCGCTGCCGAACTCAAACTGCCCAGAAAGCGAGCCTTAATTGAAGCAAGACAGCAAACCCCCTATCCATCCCGGCTGGATGCGCCTGACGCACTGGCTTAATGCGGTGGCGATTTTCATTATGGTCACCAGTGGCTGGCGCATCTACAACGCCTCACCCATTTTCGGTTTTGAATTTCCCGCGGCCATCACGCTCGGCGGCTGGCTGGGCGGTGCCATTCTGTGGCATTTCGCGGCCATGTGGCTGTTCTTCATCAATGGCCTGGTCTATTTGCTGCTCAATTTGCTGTCGGGCCGCTGGCGCAGCAAATTTTTACCGCTTAGCCTTCGCGGCCTGTGGCACGATGCCCTGCAAGCCCTCAAGGGCCATCTCGCGCATGACGACCTGACGCGCTACAACATGGTGCAAAAAGTGGCCTACCTGTCGTTGATTGGCGCTGGTGTGCTGGTGTTTCTGTCGGGTCTGGTGGTGTGGAAGCCGGTGCAGTTTCCGCTGCTGGCCACCTTGATGACCGGTTTTGACAACGCCCGCGTGGTTCATTTCTGGTCCATGGCTTTTATTGTGGCCTTTGTGGCCGTGCACCTGGTGATGGTGGCGCTGGTGCCGCGCACCCTGCGCACCATCATTCTTGGCCGCTGAAACAGGAGCTGCTTATGTACCAACCTATCTCACGCAAACTCGCTGGTCTGGATGAAGCCAGCATCCTCAAGGACGCTGGCAAAGAAATCGCCAAGCGCCTTGACATGCCCTCGCGCCGCCTGTTCGGCCAGCGCGCCTTGACACTCGGCGGCCTGTCCATGCTCAGCGGTTGCAGCCTGACTGACGGCAATTCGGTCAACGCCATGCTGCAAAGCATGTCGCGCTTCAACGACACGGCGCAGGCATGGCTGTTTGACCCTACGCTGCTGGCACCCACTTACCCCGAGAGCATGATCGCCAAGCCGTTTCCTTTTAACGCGTACTACCCCGAGAGCAAGGTGCGCAGCATCCCGGCTGGCTACAAATTGCTGGTGTCGGGCCAGGTGGCGGCCAAGCGCAGCTGGGAGCTGGCTGAGCTCAACGCCTTGCCGCAAATCAGCCAGGTCACACGCCACATCTGCGTAGAGGGCTGGAGCGCCATTGGCAAATGGGGCGGCGTGCGCTTTTCTGATTTCCTCAAGCTCAATGGCGCGGATTTAAGCGCCAAGTATGTCGGCTTCAAATGCTTTGACGAGTATTACACCAGTATCGACATGCCCACCGCGCTGCACGCGCAAACCCAACTCACCCTGAGTTACGCCGACCAGCCCTTACCTCCCAAATATGGCTACCCCATGAAGCTGCGCATGCCCACCAAGCTGGGCTACAAGAACCCCAAGCACATCAGCGAAATTTTTGTCACCAACACCCACCCTGGCGGCTATTGGGAAGACCAGGGCTACAACTGGTTTGGCGGCAGCTAGGCCGAAAATTGCCCTTCCGCCTGGCCGTGCGACAATGCGTCAGTCAGCAGGCGTCAGTTGTCTGCTGCATCAGCATCTTGCTGGGGCTTGGCTTCATTTCTAATGCAGTCCGTGCCTACCGTAAAACCCATCTGCCTTTGACTGACGCGGTGTTTCAAACACCCTGACAGGCCGATACCCAGCGCCCCGACAGGGTGCCCTCTCCATGAACTTTGATGAATTGAATTTGGCTCCCGCCATCTTGAAAGCCGTGCACGAGCAAGGCTACACCGCTCCCACACCCATCCAGGCGCAAGCCATTCCCACCGTGCTGGCGGGGCAGGATCTGCTGGCAGGCGCGCAAACTGGCACCGGCAAAACCGCGGCGTTTGTGCTGCCAATGCTGCAACGCTTGTCCAGCGGCGCACCCGTAAACCGCGCCAAGGGTGGCAAAGCCATCCGGGCACTTATCATGACGCCTACCCGCGAGCTCGCTGCACAGGTCGAGGAATCCATCCGCATTTACGGCACTTACTTGGAATTGAGTTCCACCGTGGTCTTTGGCGGCGTTGGCATGAACCCGCAAATCAGCAAGCTCAAAAGCGGCGTTGACATTCTGGTAGCCACCCCGGGCCGCCTGCTCGACCTGCAGCAGCAGGGCTTTATGGATTTGTCGCAAGTGCAGATGCTGGTGCTTGACGAAGCCGACCGCATGCTCGACATGGGTTTCATCCACGACGTGAAGAAAATTCTCGCGCTGCTGCCTAAAGAAAAACAGAGTCTGTTGTTCTCCGCCACCTTCAGCGACGAGATTCGCGAGCTGTCCAACACCCTGCTCAAGAACCCGCAGAGCATTCAGGTCACGCCGCCCAACAGCACGGTGCAGCGCATCACGCAGCAGATTTACCCCGTGGGGCGTGGCAAGAAAAAAGCGCTGCTGGCGCACATCATCCAGAAACACGAGTGGAGCCAGGTGCTGGTGTTCACCCGCACCAAATTCGGCGCCAACAACGTGGCCGAGTTCCTGGAGAAAAATGGCATCAGTGCGCTGGCATTGCACGGCAACAAGAGCCAGGCAGCGCGCACCCAGGCGCTGGCCGGCTTCAAAAGCGGTGACATCCGCGCCCTGGTGGCCACCGACATTGCCGCGCGCGGCATCGACATTGACGACCTGCCGCACGTGGTCAATTACGAAATTCCCAACGTGGCTGAAGACTATGTGCACCGCATTGGCCGCACGGGCCGCGCCGGCAAGGACGGCCAGGCCGTCAGCCTGGTGTGCATGGACGAAGAAGGCTTCATGCAAGAAATTGAGCGCTTCACCAAGCAGCATTTGGCGGTGGAGCTGGTGGCCGAATTTGGCCCCGAGCCAGGCGAGAAAGCCGAGCCGATTGCCATGGGCCGACAGACCATCTGGGGCGGCGCAGGCCGGCCACCCAGCCGCGACGTAATGGCCGCAGCGGCCAAAGCCGCACGCACCGAAATGTTGCAACGCGTGCGCGAGAAAAAGGCCGATTCACCGGGCCGTGGTCACGGTGGCGGTGGCGGTGGCCGCAATGGCGGTGGCCGCTCGGCGCAGGCACGTCCAGCCGGTCCGCGCACAGCAAGCACGGGCGCACGCCAGCCTGACCCCAGCCGCACGGCGCAAGACCAGCCGCCGCGCTCTTACAACAACACGCCACGCCATAACGGCAGCGGCGGCGGCAATGGTGGCGGCAACCAGGGCCAGCCCGACCCATTGCGCACCAGCGTGGACAGCATGGCCGACCGCGGTCGCCGTGGTGGCTATGGCGGCGGGGGCCGCTCCAACCGCTCGGGCGGCGGCGGCGGCGGCGGCGGCGGTGGTGGTGGTGGTAACGGCGGCGGCTTTGGCTCACGCGGCCCAGGCTCGCCGGGTGGGCGCTCGTTCAACCGCTGATTGTTCTGCCAGCGCAGTGCCACCAATGCCGTGCGGCCTGCCAAAATATGGTTTGTCCATTCAGGCAGGAGCGCATCAATGACAGTAGACGAACTACAGGCCCAGTGGCTGGCACAAGAGCAAACCATCCGCCAGCGCATTGCCAGTGCCGGCGGCAAGGCCGGTCTGGCCACGCCCGACATGCTGGCGGGCAAGACCGGTTTGCAACAGATGCAGGCCATGCTGGATGGTGCTGCGCCCTATCCACACATTGCCGACACCATGGACTTTTTTCTGGTCGAGGTTGCCGAGGGTCGCGCCGTGTTCCAGGGCACGCCGCAACTCAGGCATTACAACCCGCTGGGCAGCGTGCATGGCGGCTGGTATGGCACGCTGCTCGATTCATGTATGGGCTGCGCGGTGCACACCACCATGGCGGCAGGCCGGGCCTACACCACGGCTGAATACAGTATCAATATTGTGCGCTCGGCGTCGCACAAAACCGGGCCATTGCGCGCCATTGGCAGCGTATTGCACACTGGTCGCCAGCTGGCCACGGCTGAAGGGCGCATTGTGGGCACTGACGGCAAGCTCTATGCCCATGCCACCACAACCTGCTTGGTGTTTGAATACCCGCCGCGCTGAAGCGGCAGTGGCTTGGCAAAATACCACCATGAGAATTCTTCACACCATGCTGCGCGTTGGCAACCTGGAGCGCGCCATCGCGTTCTACACCGAAGTCATCGGCATGAAACTGCTGCGTACGTCGGAAAATCCGCAGTACAAGTACTCGCTGGCGTTTCTGGGTTTTGACAGCAACCCGGCGCAAGCCGAGATTGAGCTGACTTACAACTGGGGCACCGAGCACTACGACATGGGCACGGCTTACGGCCACATTGCGCTGGGCGTGCCCGATGCCTATGCCGCCTGTGCCAAGATTAAAGCTGCGGGTGGCAACGTCACACGCGAAGCCGGACCAGTAGCCGGGGGCAGCACCGTGATTGCCTTTGTCACCGACCCCGATGGCTACAAGATCGAGTTGATCCAGCGCGCTGACGCCTCTGGCGGCCAGGGCTTGCGCTAACCGTTTTTATTGCACCACCACCTCAACCCGGCGTGCCAGCGAAGGCGCGCTCGCGGCGCTGGTTTGTTCGGGTTTTTTCAGCTCCACACTGCCTTCGGCCACGCCCAGCGCCTTGAGCGCATCGCGTACAGCCAGGGCACGCTGCTTGGCCAACTCGGCATTGTTGGCCGCATCGCCGCTGGCGTCATGAAAGCCGCTGATAACGGCTTTTCTACCGCTTTTCACCGACTTGACAACTTCAGCCAGCACCTCATTGGCACCCGCTGCCAGATCGGCTTTGGCACTGGCAAAGTAGAACTTGACCACACCGTTTTCGACCTGGACGCTGGCGGCATCGGCAGACGCATTGGCGGGGTTGCCCAGCACCAGCGCCGTGGCCATGGCCAGCACCGCATCAGGCTTGGCTGCTTGCGGTTTGCTGCGGCTTTTGTAAATGCCCAGGCCAATCACCCCCGCAATCACCAAACCAACAATCCCCGCGAGAATGACGCCTACCAAGGCCAGGCTGTCGTCGTCTTGTGAACTCATGCGTTAACTCCCAATGAACAGCAAAGATTGTAGAGTGCGGGTATGACGAAACGACTGCCCGGCGTTACCGCTTCCACTGCCACACCGCACCTCCTGCTCCCCACCACCGGCCACAACCTCGATGTGCGCGATCCGCAGCCCCTGCTGGAACAAACGCTGATTGAATGGGGTGGCAAACATGACCTTTGGGTATTTGGCTATGCCTCGCTGATCTGGCGGCCCGACTTTGAATTTACCGAGCGCCACCTGGCGCAAGTGCACGGCTGGCACCGTAGCTTACAAATGTGGAGCCATATCAATCGCGGCTCCCCCGAGTGTCCCGGCCTGGTGTTTGCGTTGCTCTCAGGGGGCAGTTGCCTGGGCGTGGTGTTTCGTGTGCCACGCCGCAAGGCGCATGACACGCTGGTGCGGCTGTGGGGCCGCGAAATGCCCGGCGGCGTGTATGACCCACGCTGGCTCAACTGTGTCACCGAAATCGGCACCGTCAAAGCACTGGCCTTTACCCTGTCACGCCAAAGCCGCAGCTTCACCGGCAGCCTGAGCGATGCGCAATACCGCCGGGTTTTTTCCCACTCCGAAGGCTGCTATGGCACCACGTTGGACTATGCGCGCCAGACCTACGACTGCCTGCTGCAACACGGCATTGCCGATGTGGCGCTGCGTCGGGTGTTAAAGCTGGCAGAGTGAGTGAACAGCAGCACAAGGCGTCAAGCGTCGGTGCCTCGCGCCCGCAACAGCAATTCAGCCATTTGCAGGTCTTGCAGCGTGTCAATGTCAGTGGTGCAGCCCGTGTCGTTTACTATTAATTCAGTAGCAGTACCCGCGAGCAATAGCTGCGCTGCACCTTGATTTCCCTTTAATTTCTGCAAGGCAGGGCCCAGTTCGGCGGCAAAGGCCACCGGGTGGCCGCGCTGGCCTTTGCAGACCGGCACCACGGCGCGTTGGCCTGCCAATGCCAGCGCAATCTGGCGCAAGGTGTTGGCTTGAATCAGCGGCAAGTCGCCTGGTAGAACCAGCCAGCCTGTGGCCTCCGGTGTGGCGCGCACGCCCGCGGCAATTGAATCGCCCATGCCGGGTCGGCTGGCGTCTGCCTGAACCACATGATGCGGCAGGCCGCTGGCCTGCACTGCGTCCAGCGTGTGCTGCAACACCGGTTTGCCTGCCAGCAGCGCCTGCAACTTGTGCACGCTGCCACCACTGGCTGCAAAGCGCTCACCGCGCCCGGCGGCAAGAATGATGACGGTAGGAAGCATGGACGCATTTTCACCTGAGCAGGTTTGACTCGGGCTTTCTACAATGCAGGCATGTTACGAGACCCCCCCGAAAACCCACGCACCAAGCCAAACGCCAACCCGTCAACCACTCCATTGGCTGCGGCACTGGCCGATTTGCGCACCAACTACAACAGCGCCGAATTGACTGAAGCGCTGGCGTATGTCGACCCCCTGCAACAATTTGCGCAGTGGCTGAGCGAGGCCATTGCTGCTCAGCTGCCCGAACCCAACGCCATGACGCTGGCCACCGTGGGCAGCAACTTGCGACCCAGTACGCGCGTGGTGCTCATCAAGGGCTACGACGCGCTTGGCATCGTCTGGTACACCAACTACGACAGCCGCAAGGGCCAGGAACTGGCAGGCAACCCGTATGCCGCGCTGCAATTCCATTGGGTTGAACTCGAGCGCACTGTGCGCATTGAAGGCACAGTGGAAAAAATCAGCGCGCAAGACAGCGATGCCTACTACGCCAGCCGTCCGTTGGGCTCGCGCCTGGGTGCCTGGGCCAGCCCGCAAAGTCAGGTGGTGGCCAGCCGCGAGGTGCTCGCGCGTGAAATGACAGCGCTGGAGCAACGCTACCCCGCCGCCGCAAGTACAGGCCCGCCGCGCCCACCCCACTGGGGCGGCTACCGGCTCAAGCCCGACGCCTGGCAGTTCTGGCAAGGCCGCCCCAACCGCCTGCACGACCGGCTGCGCTATGCCCTGCAAGCCAATGGCACCTGGCTGCGCGAGCGGCTGGCCCCTTAAATTGGGCTGCGCGAGCGGCTGGTACGCTAGAAACTTGCCTGCAAACCCACCCGCACGCTGCGACCAGGCAACGGGGCTTTTTGTACGCCGTCGGCATTGATGGCAGTGGTCGTCAACACCGACGTTGCGCTGTAGGCCAGCTTGTCTGTGAGATTGTCGACCTTGGCAAACCACAGCAGCGTGACCAGGGGTAGCTTGAGCTGGTAGCTGGCGCCCAGATTGACCAGGGTATAGCCGGTGGTGACGCGGGTAAACGCAGGCACTCGCTCTTGACTGGCGTTGTAATCGAATCCCGCAAACGCGCTCCACGGGCCTTGCGCCCAGCTCAGCTTGGCCCCCAGGCGCAATGGCGCAATGCGGGCAATCGGCTGGCCGGTGGCGGTGTTGCGGGCACGCACAATATCGGCACGCAAATCTACATCGACCACGTCTTTGCCTTGCAGCAAGCGGATGGTGCCAGTGGCCTCCAGGCCAGCAAAACGTGCGCGCGCGGCACTGAAGGCAAACTCGGGCAGTATGTCTTCGCCGCTGCCGTCGGCCACGCCATCACCGTTGGCATCCAGCGGGTTTAGCTCACCATTCGCGCCGCGGTTGTTGCCAGTGGCATCCAGGCCGATGTAATTGCGAAAGCGGTTGACATACGCGTTCAAGCCGAATTTATGAGCGGAACCAGGCGGCTGCCAACTCACACCCAAATCCACGTTAGTCGATTTTTCTTTTTGCAAAGCCGCATTGCCAAGCTCGTAGGCGGCAGTGGCAATGTGCGCGCCATTGGAAAACAATTCGTAGTCGCGGGGCGCACGCTCGCTAGCGGCCACATTGCCGGTTAGCTTCCAGGCGGGCGTGAGATTAATCAGCAGTCCCGCCGCCACGCTGCGTGGGGTAAAGCGCCGGCTAGCCGGCGCAAAACGTGGCGCGCCATCAGCGCCAAGCGATTGCACCTGCGCTGATTCAACGCGTCCTCCCAGACTCAAGCGGCCAAACGACGTAGGCAATTCCTCATAGGCAAACAAGGCGCGTTGCTGATTGCGGGTGAACGGTACAAAAGCCTCGTTACCCACGGCGGCAAAGCGGGTGTTGTCCAGTTGCAAACCGAACACGCCCTCTAGCCCACCCAGCCCCTGCAGCTTCTGGTGCCGCGCTTCCAGCCGAAAATCTGTGCCTTTGTTGCCAAAGACAGTACCCACTTCAGCGCCCTCAAACTCGCTGTGGCTGTAGTCGGTGTAGGACAGTTGGCCTTTGACGCTTTGAATAAAACCGCCCAAGTCGCACCTCGCCTTCCACGGCATAACGTGTGGAGTGCAAGTCAATCGTGACCTCGTCTTCAGCTACCGTACCGTAGTTGCTTTGGTAGCGCGTGACTGAAGCGCCCAGGTAGCCGCTCGCCCACAGCAGCGATCCGCCCAACGCGCCGCCTTGCGCATCGGCCTGCGAATTGCAGATGCGGCTGGCACGCGCTGGTGATGCGGGGTTGGTACACGCCAGCGCAATCGGCACGCGCGTGTCTTTGGCCTCTCGGCCAAAAAAGTCGGCATGCAGTGCATAGCGGTCGTTGCCACCTTCCAGCAAGAATGCCGTGCTGGTTTCACTGGCGCCGCTGCTGTAGCCCAGATTGACTTTGCCGCTAATGCCGTTGACGGCTTCGCGCGGAATGCGGTTATCGATCAAATTCACCACACCGCCCACGGCCGAGCCGCCGTACAGCAGCGCACCGGGACCACGCAGCACTTCGACGCGCTCTATGCTCAAAGGGTTGACGGGCACGGCGTGGTCAAAACTGAGCGACGACGCGTCAGTGCTGGCACCGCCGTTTTGCAGGATGCGAATACGGTCGCCATCCAGCCCGCGAATAACCGGGCGGCTGGCATTGGGGCCAAAGTAGCTGCTGCTCACACCGGGCGCGTTATTCAGCGTCTCGCCCAGCGTACCCTGGGCGCGCAGCAGCAAATCAGTGCCGCTGTAGCCGGTCACGGGGGCCAGGCTGTCGCGGCTGCCCAGCGGGTTGCCGGTGACCGTGACTTCCGGCAAAGTGGCGTTGACCACGGCTCGCGGCTGCGCTTGCGACCAAGCCGATCCGGCCGCCATTAAAGCCAGCACGGCGGCATGCACCGGGCTGGAGGTGAGAATTTTTTTCATAGTGTTCCGTTGAATCAAAGAATGAGCCAGGCCCCCCGCTCCTCGCGGGGCGGGATAGCCTACAAAAAAGCAGATTCAGACGAAAACAGGTGGGCCGCGCGCGTCAAACGCCGTGGCCCAGCGGGCAATGAAAAGCCCCAGGGAAATGCGCAGCAAGCGCGTAGAGGGCAGCGCTGGCAGCGCTACCAAGGTCAAGGGCGCTACAGCATCGCCGCCGCAGGCCTGGTCAAACAAACGGCAGTCTGATGGCTTGCCATGGCCCGCAAACAAGGCACTCAGGGCAGACGCGTCATACCCCTGATCGGCGTCATGCTGATGATGCCCATGATCGCCACTGTGCTGGGCATGCGCATGGTTTGTGCTGTGCTCTCCATTCACCCCGGCATGCAGCACCGCATGCCAGTGCGCCAGCATCGGGCCAGCCAGCAGCGCCAGCAAGAGCACCCAAAGCAGACCCAACTGCAAGCCACGTTGCAACGGGTGAGCAGGCAGACGCTGGCGAAAAATGGTGAGCAATTACTTGACGCTAACGGCGTCTGTCAAGCGGTAAAACAGGCCGTAGGCATCATCGGGCAGCACTGCAAAGCGGCCTTCAATGGCGATGGGCTCCAGGGTGAATTTTACCGGTGTTTTGGTGCGTACCTCAACCATGCTTTCTGGCCCACCGGGCAGGCAAAACGAGCAGCTCATGGGCACAGAGGTCAGAAGAAAGTGTTTTTGCCGCTCGCCGGGCTCTAACGGCATCATGAAGCCCTGAATGCGTTGGCTTTTCTGGCTCAAAGCCAGTTGGCTGCTATTAAATACCGGTACAACTTTGTTTTTTTCGGTCTTGACCTTGATATCAGCCAGCACCGTCCACGGCACCACGTCGGCGCGGGCGGGCAGGGGCGCAAATGCGCTGTTGGGGCTGTGATAACCCGCGCCTGAGCCCAGTGCGCCGGGCGCAGTTGTTGATGCACCACCAGGCGCAGTTGCCGATACACCGCCGGGCACGCCACGATTGGCAAAGGTGGCCGCCCCTGGAGCGGGTGCGGCAATCGGCGAAGACAGCGTTTGCGCTGCCACGGTTGCCGCTGAAAACAGCAACGCCAGCACGGGGGCCATTAAATGGCTGAGCCTTGAGGTGA
Source organism: Burkholderiales bacterium (assembly GCA_021732385.1). GTDB lineage: Bacteria > Pseudomonadota > Gammaproteobacteria > Burkholderiales > Burkholderiaceae_C > JAKFVA01. Next base: position 31,701 of record JAKFVA010000044.1, read on the forward strand.
AGTTGGTCATGATGCGCCCTCAGTGCTGGTGTTTCATGCCACAGGCTGCGCCTATTGCCAGCCCTTTGCAGGCTGCCTGCATGGCTTTGTGGCAGACCGCATGCGCCGTGCCCGACTCCAGGCATTTGGCTGCGGCTTCATGCGCGGCGGCCATGGCTTTGTGGCGGCTAATATCTTGCTGGGTTTCCTTGGCACTGTGCGCGTCGGCGGCCCATGCAAACGCGCCTGCATAGAGCAAAACCGCCAATGCCAATACGATCAATTTCTTCATCATCTCCCCTTCAAGATTGAAGCAAATGGGCGGCGTCTGCCCGGTAAGCCCGGGCGGCCGGTACCAGTGCCGCTAGCAAAGCCACGCCCAATGCCAGCGCCACTACGCCAATCTCACTGCGGCTGACATACCAGAGCGACAGTGGCAACGACTTCTGACCTTCTAACAACAAGCCTACCAGACCTGTCAACAGGTGCCCGCCCAATACCCCCAAAATGCTGGCTAAAACCGCCAGCCAAAGCGCCTCGCACAGCACCACCCCAGCCACCTTGGCCGGTGGAGCACCCAGCATGCGTAGCATGGCCAAATCAGGCTGGCGCTCTTGAACCGCGTTCCACAAGGCACTAAAAACGCTCAGTGCTGCGGTGAGCAGCAGCACAGCGCCAAAACCGCGCAGCACCTCGGTGCCCACACCCACCAGACCGAGCAGGCGGGTAATTTCAATGGCGGGCGCAGCCGCCTGCATGCTGGTGCTGGCGTTTACATAGCGCGGGAAGCTGACCGCCGCCAGTGGCGATTGGTAGCGGATCAGCGCAAGCGTGATTTCGCGCTCGCGCTCCAGGATTTTCTGGTCCTCGGCGTCAAGCGCCGTGGCCTTTTCATGTACGGCCCAGACCGATTCGCTGCTAGTCAGAATCAACCTGTCAAGCACACACTGGCAAGGCATCAAAATGCCGCTGATTTGGTAGGGCGTATCGCCATGCGCGTGCCCACCCGCGCCCAAGCCATGTGCGCCAATGAAGCGAGCGCCCAGTGGCAGCGCGGTTTGCTGTGCCACCTGCGCGCCCAGCACCGCTTGCAGCGGCTGGCTCCACAGCGTGCCTTGCGCCAGTTGCGCCTGGTAGTGCGCGGGGTAGCCATGGCTGGTGCCAACAATGCGAAAGCCGCGGAAACTGTCGCCCAGGCTGAGCGGAATGAGTTGCGCCACCTGCGGCTGCTGCGCCAGCGCGCTGACCTCGGCCAATGGGATATTGCCCGGCGGCACATCAATATGAAACACGCCCGCCAAGATCAATTGCAGCGGACTGCCCTTGGCACCGACCACCAGGTCAATGCCGGCCAGGTCGCGCTCAAACGCGCGCTCCAGTTGCTCGCTGGTCAGCAATACAAAAGTCACCGACGCCAAGCCCAGTGTGAGCAGCAACAAATTCAGCGCAGTAGCCAGCGGGCGCGACCACAGGTAATGCCAGGACAGCAACGCCAGCTTCACGCCGCCACCTGCGCCAGCGCCAGCGTTTGCAAGCCTGACGCGCCTTTCAGGCGGCTGGCCACGCGTGCGTCGTGCGTGGCAATCACCAATGTGGCCTGGTGCTGCTGGGCAGTGGCCAGCAGCAAGTCCAGGGCTTGTGCGGCAGCGTCATCGTCCAAGCTGGCCGTGGGTTCATCGGCCAATAACACCTGGGGTGCCAGCAGCACGGCACGCGCCAATGCCACTCGCTGTGCCTGCCCACCCGAGAGGCTGCCTGGCTTGCGCCGGGCTAAATCGGCAACACCCAGTTGCGCCAGCGTGCGCCCAATCGCCGCGTTGTCCCGCGCAACGCCAGCCGCCCATTGCGCCAGGGCCAGGTTGTCGTGCACGCTGAGTGCGCGGGCAAGGTGAAGTTTTTGCGGCAGAAAACCCACGGCTTTGGCGCGCCAAGCATCGCAAGCAGACTGGCTGAGCGCATTCAATGCCTGCCCGGCCACCACCATCTCACCGCCGCTAGCGCGGCGCAAACCAGCCACAAGGGCCATCCAAGTGGATTTGCCTGCGCCTGAATCGCCGCGCAGCAACAGTACGCCGCCCTGCTGCGCCGACACGTCCGCAAACTCCAGTGCCGGGCCGTTGGGGTAGCGGTAGGCCAACTGGCGAGTTTGAATCATTGAACGGCCCTGAAGGTGGCTAGAGGGGCTAAAACGGCATCAAAGCGGCAAAAAGGGCTTTGGCGCTAAAAAATTAGAAAAATAAGGCGTTTTTCAGGCACCTAATCTACTTTTAAGCCAATAGACACGTGCGGGTACTGCTATTGTTTTTTACTATAAATTCAATAGTATTTTCTACTTGGCAAGTGCTGCAAAAGTTTTGCGGAATTTCTCCACCTTGGGAGCGGCCACAAAGGCGCAGTAGCCTTGGCCGGGGTGGTTGGCAAAGTAGTCCTGGTGGTAGGCCTCGGCGGCACTGTAGTTGTCCAGCGCTTTGAGCTCTGTCACCACTGGGTTGTAAAAAACCTTTTTAGCCGCCAGTTCAGCCAAAAACGCTTGCGCCACCGCCTGGTGCTCGGGCGTGCTGTAGTAAATGCCACTTCGGTACTGGGTGCCACTGTCATTGCCCTGGCGGTTGGGGGTGGTGGGGTCGTGCACCACGAAGAAGATTTGCAGAATTTGCTCCAAACTGATTAGCAAAGGGTCAAATACCAGCTTGACCACTTCCACGTGGCCGGTGTTGCCGCTGCACACGGCTTCATAGCTGGGGTTTTTGACGTGGCCGTTGCAATAGCCGCTTTCCACGTCGGTAATGCCCTTGACTTGGTCAAATACCGCTTCGGTGCACCAAAAGCAGCCGCCTCCCAGGGTGATGGTTTCAGACTTGCCACTGCTGACTGCGCCGTCAATCGTGTGCGTGACAGGGCTGGCAGCGCTTGACTCGTTAAACTGGTTTGTCATGGTGTGCGATCGATTGGTAGCGTATGTGGATGCCACGGCTGCCGAATTGTCGTGCAGCCCCAGCCATTGTTTGATGCCATTGATTATCTGCATTACTTGATGGCGCTACGCCACCCCTGCTAAAGAATGTCCGGAGACAAACGATTTATGAAAAACACTTTCAACTGGCAAGACCCCTTTCTGCTGGCCGAACAATTGAGCGATGACGAACGTGCCATTGTGGAAGCAGCCCACCAGTTTTGCCAGGAAAAGCTGCAAACCCGGGTCCTGATGGCCGCTCGGCACGAAAAGTTTGACCGCGAAATCATGAACGAGTTCGGTGCCATGGGCTTTTTAGGCTCGAGCATCGAGGGTTATGGCTGCGCAGGCCTCAATTACGTGAGCTATGGCCTGGTGGCGCGCGAGGTGGAGCGGGTCGACAGCGGCTACCGCAGCGCCATGAGCGTGCAAAGCTCACTGGTGATGCACCCAATTCACGCCTACGGCAGTGAGGCGCAGCGGCAAAAATTCTTGCCCAAACTGGCCACCGGCGAATGGGTGGGCTGCTTTGGCCTGACCGAGCCCAACCATGGTTCTGACCCCGCCAGCATGCTGACGCGGGCCACGCCAGTGAGCCAGGACGGGGCAGACGGCTACCGGCTCAAGGGTGCCAAGATGTGGATCACCAACAGCCCGATTTCAGACGTGTTCGTGGTCTGGGCCAAGCTGGCCAACCCGGATGGCAGCGTCGGCGGCGCCGAATGCATTCGCGGCTTTATCCTGGAAAAGGGCATGAAGGGCCTGTCCGCACCAAAAATTGAAGGCAAGATGAGCCTGCGCGCCAGCATTACCGGCGAGATCGTGATGGACGATGTGTTTGTGCCCGAGGCCAATCTGTTGCCCAACGTGAGCGGCCTCAAAGGCCCGTTTGGCTGCCTGAACAAAGCGCGTTATGGCATTGCCTGGGGCGCCCTGGGCGCGGCGGAAGACTGCTGGCAGCGCGCGCGCCAGTACACGCTGGACCGCGTGCAATTTGGCCGCCCACTGGCGCAGACCCAACTCATCCAGAAAAAGCTGGCCGACATGCAAACCGAAATCACGCTGGGCCTGCAAGGCTGCCTGCGTGTGGGCCGTTTGATGGACGAAGACCGTGCCGTACCCGAGATGATCAGCCTGATCAAGCGCAACAGCTGTGGCAAGGCGCTGGACATTGCCCGCATGGCGCGCGACATGCACGGCGGCAACGGCATCCACGATGAATACCACGTCATCCGCCACATGATCAACTTGGAAACCGTGAACACTTACGAAGGCACGCACGATGTGCACGCGCTGATTCTGGGCCGCGCGCAAACGGGTTTGCAGGCGTTTTACTGAAATCGCGCGCTGCTACCAGGCAGTGCAAGTGCAGCTTAAGCACGCACTTTGCACCGCCGTTACTTGACGCCTCTGATTGAACTGACTATATTACTAACCAGTCAGTCATTAACTATTGCAAGCCGCCGTGCCCCACTCTCCACCCAATCTGGAAGCCTCTGACAAGGTCGACGACAAGCCGGACACTACGTCCAAGCGCGAGCGCCGCAAAGAGGCGCGCCCCGGCGAACTGCTTGCCGCCGCGCTGGATTTGTTTGTAGAAAAAGGTTTTGCCTCGACCCGGGTGGAAGAAGTAGCAGCACGCGCCGGTGTGTCCAAGGGTACGTTGTTTTTGTACTTTGCCAGCAAGGAAGATCTGTTCCAGGCCGTGGTGCGCGAGAACCTGTCGGGCCGCTTCAAGGAGTGGAACTCCGAGATGGATGACTTCCCCGGCAGCACCGCGGAGCTGCTGCACTACGCCATGAACAGCTGGTGGGAGCGCATTGGCAATACCAAGGCCAGCGGCATCACCAAACTGATCATGAGCGAAGCGCGCAACTTCCCCGAAATTGCCAGCTTCTACCAAAAAGAAGTTATTCAGCCCGGCAACCAGTTGCTGCGCCGGATTTTGCAGCGTGGCATCGACCGTGGCGAATTTCGCCCCGTGCCACTCGACTATGCAATCTACAGCATCATTGCACCGATGATTTTTCTGGTCATGTGGAAGCACTCTTTAGGCGCTTGCAGTGACAACCAAACTACCCTCTCCCCGCAAAGCTACCTGGCCAACCAGATAGACATGATCTTGCATGGCGTGCTGGCCCAGCCAGCAGGAGTGGCCAAATGAGCGAAAGGGATTTGCCCACCGCGTCTAGCGCGTCAGTGCCGGCCCAAAAGCGCTGGCTTCGCTGGCTGGGCGTAGCCTTGATCCTGTTGCTTGTATGGGCTGGCGCGGCGCGCTGGCTTGCAAGCCGCAGCGCTGCGCAGGCCAGTGCCGCAGCCGCGCAAACCAGTGCAGCACCACTGGTGGAGCTGGCCGCTAGCGACATCAGCACAGCCCGCATGCAAACCCTGGCCCAGGGCTTGCCCATTTCCGGCTCGCTCAAGGCGGTCAACAGCGCCACCATTAAGGCCCGGGTGGCAGGCGAACTGCAAGGCCTGACGCTGCGCGAGGGCGATACGGTGCAAGCTGGCCAGGTGGTGGCCCGCATCGACAGCACTGAATCGCGCGCACGCCTGAAAGCCGCGCAAGACCAGGCCGATGCCGCCAAAGCACAGGTTGACATTGCCAAACGCCAGTTTGCCAACAACCAGGCGCTGGTGGACCAGGGTTTCATTTCCAAAACCGCGCTGGACACTTCGCAAGCCAACCTGAATGCCGCGCAAGCCACCTACCAGGCGGCCATTGCCAATGCCGATGTGGCCAACAAATCCCTGCAAGACACGGTCCTGCGCTCACCTATCAGCGGTGTGGTGGCATTGCGCTCGGCCCAACCGGGGGAACGCGTGGGCGTGGATGCGCGCGTGCTCGATGTAATGGACTTGCGCCAGCTTGAACTGGAAGCCGCCGTCAGCGCCGCGGATTCGGTGCAAGTGCAGGTGGGCCAGCGCGCCAGCCTGCGCATCGAGGGCAATGCCAGCACCGGCGACGCGCGCCAGATTAACGCCACCGTGGTGCGCATCAACCCCAACGCGCAGGCCGGCAGCCGCAGCGTGCTGGTCTACCTCCGTATTGACGAGCCAGCCGGCTTGCGCGCTGGCCTGTTTGCCCAGGGGAGTTTGGGCACAGTGAGTGTGCAGGCGTTGGCCGTGCCGCTGGCCAGCGTGCGGACCGACAAGCCCGAACCTTACGTGCAGTTGGTGCAAAACGACCAGGTCGCGCACCAGACAGTGGGCCTGGGGCTGCGCGGTGAAGTGCAAACTGCCAACACCAGCCCCGGCAACCCAGGCGGCATCACCATGGTGGCGGTCACCGGCCTGGCAGAAAACGCCCGTGTAATTGGCCCCAGTGTTGGCCTGCTGCAAGCGGGCACGCGGGTTAAATTCACGGCTGCAAGCCCAGCCCCTGCGGCCACCGCTGCAAGCGCCTCACGCTAAGTTAGTTCTTGTCATGTGGTTCACCCAGATCAGCCTGAAAAACCCGGTCTTTGCCACCATGATGATGCTGGCCATTGTGGTGCTGGGCGTGTTTTCTTACCAGCGGCTCAAGGTAGACCAGTTCCCCAATATCGACTTCCCTGTTGTGGTGGTCACCACCGAGTACCCCGGCGCTTCGCCCGAGATTGTGGAGAGCGAAGTCACCAAGAAAATCGAGGAAGGCGTCAACGCCATCGCGGGTATCAACACACTGACCTCACGCAGCTATGAAGGCCAGTCGGTTGTCATCATCGAGTTTCAGTTGCAGATTGACGGGCGCAAGGCTGCAGAAGATGTGCGCGAGCGCGTGGCCTCGCTGCGCCCCACCCTGCGCGACGAAGTGCGCGAGCCGCGTGTGTTGCGCTTTGACCCAGCCAGCCGCGCCATCTGGTCTTTGGCTGTATTGCCAGATGCCGCGCAAGGCGGCAGCGCTGTGTCCGCTGCCGCCCTGTCCAACTGGGCCGACCAGACGTTAAAAAAGCGGCTGGAGAATGTGCGCGGTGTGGGTGCCATCACGCTGGTGGGGGCCACCAAGCGCGAAATCAACATCTACCTGCAACCACAGCAAATGGAGGCCTTTGGCATCACACCAGAGCAAGTGGTTAACGCTGTACGCAATGAAAACCAGGACCTGCCGGTAGGTGCCATCCGCTCGCTCACGCAGGAGCGCGTGGTGCAAATTGACGCGCGCATGAAGCGGCCAGAAGACTTTGGCAAGATCATCATCACCCGCAGGGGGCCGGGCAGCGCAGGCAGCAGCATTACCCAACAAGCGGGCGCGGGCACGCCAATACGGCTGGAACAAATTGCGACCATTTCAGACGGCGCGCAGGAAGTCGAAAGCCTGGCGCTGTACAACGGGCAGCGCACGCTCTTGGTACAGGTGCAAAAGTCACAAGACGAGAACACAATTGAAGTGGTGGACGGCCTGAACAAGGCGGTAGCTGAACTCGGCACGCAGTTGCCGCCCGGCATCAAGCTCGAATCGGTGACTGATGGCTCGCGGCCCATTCGCGTGTCGGTAGAGAACGTGCGTCGCACCCTGATTGAGGGCGCGCTGCTCACGGTACTGATCGTGTTCCTGTTTTTGAACTCCTGGCGTTCCACCGTGATTACCGGGCTGACACTGCCGATTTCCATCATCGGCACTTTCTTGTTCATGTACCTGTTTGGCTTCACCATCAATGTGATCACGCTGATGGCGCTCAGCCTGTGCGTGGGCCTGCTGATTGACGACGCGATTGTGGTGCGCGAGAACATCGTGCGCCATGTGCAAATGGGTAAAACCGCTTACAACGCCGCCTTACAGGGCACGCAGGAAATTGGCCTGGCGGTGCTGGCCACCACGTTGTCGATCGTCGCGGTGTTTTTACCCATTGGCTTCATGCAGGGCATCATTGGCAAGTTCTTCCATGAGTTTGGCATCACCATCGTGGCGGCGGTGCTGATCTCGATGTTTGTCAGCTTCACCCTGGATCCCATGCTGTCGTCCATCTGGCACGATCCCAGCATTGATGCACATGGCAAAACCGGCCCGCCGATTACCCTGTACGACAAGACCATAGGCCGCGTCACCGCCTGGTTTGACCGCGCCACCGAGCGCCTGGGCGATGTCTATCAGCGCCTGCTGCGTTGGTCGTTGCGGCACAAAGGTGCTACGGTTCTGGCTGCGCTGGGCATTTTCATCACCAGTGTGTTTATGGTGCCGCTTTTGGGCACCGAGTTTGTGCCCAAGGCCGACTTCTCGGAAACCTCGGTCAGCTTCTACACGCCCGTGGGCTCTTCGCTGGAAGCCACCGAAGCCAAGGCCAGGCAGGTCGATGCCATCGTGCGCGAACTGCCCGAGGTGCGCTACACCGTCTCCACCATCAACACCGGCAACGCGCAGGGAAAAATCTACGCCAATGTGTATGTGCGGCTGGTGGACCGCAAGCAGCGCAGCCGCAGTGTGGATGCCATGTCGGCTGTGTTGCGCGACAGACTGACGCAGGTGGCAGGCATCACGGTGACGCATGTGGGCTTGCTTGATGCCGTGGGCGGCAACAAACAGGTGGAGTTTTCGCTGCAAGGCCCAGACCTGCAGGAGCTTGAGCGCCTGGCCCAGGTGGTGATGCAAAAAGTGCGCACGGTGCCGGGCCTGGTGGATCTGGACTCCAGCATCAAGCCCAACAAGCCCACCATTGGCGTCGATATTTTGCGCGACGCCGCCAGCGATCTGGGTCTTTCGCTGGCGCAAATTGGCAGCCAGCTGCGCATTTTGGTGGCCGGACAGACCGTAGGCAACTGGCGCGCCCCGGACGACCAGACCTACGACGTCAATGTGCGCCTGTCGCCTCTGGCGCGCAACGACCCGACCGATCTGGAGCGCCTGTCGTTTGCCGCGGGCAACAACGCCGACGGGACCAGCCGCACCGTGCGCCTGAACCAGGTGGCCAAAGTCAGTGCCAGCACCGGCGCCAACCAGATCAACCGGCGCGACCTGACACGCGAGGTGGCCATCAACGGCAATGTGTTTGGCCGCTCTTCGGGCGAAGTCTCCAGCGGTATCCGCGCAGCACTGGCTGAGGTGCCGTTTCCACCAGGCTACCGCTATTCCTTCAGCGGCTCCACCAAGAACATGCAGGAGTCATTTGGCTACGCCATCTCGGCGCTGGTGCTGGCGATAGTGTTCATCTACATGATCTTGGCCAGCCAGTTCAAGAGCTTCTTCCAGCCGCTGGCGCTCATGACGGCGCTGCCGCTGACCTTGATTGGCGTGGTGCTGGCACTGCTGCTGTTTCGCTCCACGCTGTCGATGTTCTCGGTGATTGGCGTGGTGATGCTGATGGGCCTGGTCACCAAGAACGCGATTTTGCTGGTGGACTTTGCCATTCGCGCGCGCGAGGAAGGCGTGGCCCGCACCGAAGCGCTGCTGCTGGCGGCCAAAGTGCGCCTGCGCCCGATTTTGATGACCACGCTGGCCATGATTTTTGGCATGGTGCCGCTGGCCTTTGCCCTGACCGAAGGCTCCGAGCAGCGCGCCCCCATGGGCCAGGCAGTAATAGGCGGCGTCATCACCTCGTCTGTGCTGACGCTGGTGGTGGTGCCGGTGGTGTACTGCTACATGGACGATTTGTCGCAATGGCTCAAGCGCCAGTTTGGCCCGCGTGCAAAGTTAGATAAAGATGCGCTACCCGCCACGCCACACCCCTAAAATTTGCGCCAAACCCAATCCCCTCTTTCACAGCCAAGCCACCACCATGAACACCGAACAAGCCCGCTTCAACATGATCGAACAGCAAATCCGCCCCTGGGAAGTGCTCGACAGCCACGTTCTTCAACTGCTGGCGCTCATCAAGCGCGAGGATTTTGTATTGCCCCAGCACAAGGCGCTGGCCTTTGTCGACATGGAATTGCCCATTGGCCAGGGCCAGGTCATGCTGGCACCCAAGGTCGAGGCACGCATGCTGCAAGACCTCGCTGTGCAGCGCCACGAAAAAGTGCTGGAAATCGGCGCAGGCTCGGGCTACATGGCTGCCTTGCTGGCGCACCGCGCACGCGAGGTGCTGACACTGGAAATCCATCAACCCCTGGTGCAGATGGCGCAGCGCAACCTGGCGCAGGCCGGCCTGCACAACGTCGAGGTGCGCCACGCCGATGGTGCATCAGGCAGCGCGGCCGACGGCCCGTTTGACGTGATTGTGTTGAGCGGTTCGGTGACGCAAATTCCAGCGTCACTACTTGCCCAGCTCAAGGTTGGCGGGCGGCTGATGGCGATTGTGGGTGCGGGCGTCAGCATGCAGGCTACCCTGGTCACACGCACCAGCCCCAGCAGCACCCACAGCAGCACGCCCTGGGACACCGTGGCAGCGCCTTTGGTCAATTTCAGCCAGCCCTCGCGCTTTGTTTTTTAAATTGCCGCGCTATCCATGCAAGCACCTCTGCCACAAATTCGCCCCAACCAGCTCGAAGCCTGGCGCAGCGCCAGCGTGGCGCAAAACCCGGGCCAGCGCGCCGTGCTGCTGGATGTGCGCGAACCCTGGGAGCGCCAGGTGTCGAGCGTGCATCCTGCGGGTTTTGAGCGAATCGACATCGCCATGAATGACATCCCCCAGCGCCTGGCCGAACTTGACCCGGCTCAGCCCATTGCCTGCTTGTGCCACCACGGCACGCGCAGCCAGCGCGTCGCGCTTTTCCTTGCGCAAAACGGTTTTGCGCAGGTAGCCAATGTAGCTGGCGGCATTGATGCCTGGTCGCGCGAGCATGATGCCGCTGTCCCGCTGTACTGAGTTTTTATTCAACAGGTTTTCCACCATGACCGACACCTTCAGCAAAGCCCCCCAGCCGCACCTGCCACGGCGGTCTGCGCAGGTACTGGCACTGGCCATATTGACTACTGGCAGTGCATTCTTGCCCGCCTGGGTGCAAGCCCAAAGCCTGGTGGATCTCTACGATGCGGCGCGCGGCTTTGACGCCACTTTTCAGTCGGCCCGCGCGCAATACGACGCCAACCTGGCGCGCGCGGCGCAGACCCGCGCCGGTCTATTGCCCACGGCCAATCTGGGCACCGCCATCTCGCGCTCCCAATTTGAAAGCAACAACCCGCAGACCGACCGCCTCTCCGGCCTGCAGGGCCTGACCCTGAGCGCCTCACAGCCGCTTTACCGCCCGGCCAACATAGCGGCTTATGAGCAGGGCAAGAAAAGCACCGAAGCCGCCAAGGCCACGCTGCTGGCCGCTGAACAAGACCTGGTGGTGCGTGTCAGCCAGGCTTACTTTGACGTGCTGGGTGCGCAGGACACACTGGCGTTTGTGCGGGCGCAAAAAGCCGCCGTCGCCGAACAGCTGGCCTTTGCCAAACGCAATTTTGAAGTCGGCACCTCCACCATCACCGACACCCGCGAGGCGCAGGCCCGCTACGACCTGGTGATTGCGCAGGAAATAGCCGCCGAAAACGATGTGCGCATCCGCCGCATTGCGCTCGACACGCTGGTGGGCCGCACCGACGCCGCGCCCAAACCGCTGGCCCTGCCCACCACATTGCCGCCCCTGCAACCCAGTGACGTCAACACCTGGGTGCTCGAATCCGAAGGCAGCAGCCCGGCGATTGCACAAGCGCTGCTGGCGCTGGACATTGCCCGGCTGGAGACCGACCGCGCCAAGGCCGGCCATCTGCCCACACTGGACGCCACACTAAGCTATAACACCACGCGCAACAACGGCGGCCAGCCTGTCGCCAACCCGTTCGCCGCGGGCGATTCGCGCACCAACAATGCGGTGGTTGGCCTGTCATTCAATCTGCCGCTGTTTGCCGGTTTTTCCACACAAAACCGCATCCGCGAAACGCTGGCGCTGGAAGACCGCGCCCAGTCCGACCTGGATCTGGCCAAACGTGGCGTAGCGCAAAACACCCGCACCGCCTTTTTTGGCGTCACATCGGGGCTGGGCCAGGTGAAGGCGCTGGAAGCCGCCGAAGCCTCCAGCCAGAGCGCGCTTGACGCCAACAAGCTGGGCTACCAGGTGGGTGTACGCATCAATATCGACGTGCTCAACGCGCAAAGCCAGCTTTTTCAGACCAAGCGCGATTTGGCGCAGGCCCGCTACAACGTGCTGCTCGGCGGCCTGCGCCTGCGCCAGGCCAACGGCACACTCAAGTCGGAAGATTTGCTGGGCATCAATTCACTACTAGCGCGCTGATTCATGGCACTTGCGCTGCTGGCGCGTCCATTCAGGTCACTTGGGCTGCTGGCGCGTTGATCTAGACGCCCGCGCTCTACTGCGGCAAAAACGCCAGCACCGCGGCAGCTGTTTTTTCGGCCGCACCCCGGTGCGCTGCTGCAAAAGCCCCGGCACTGGCAGCCATGCGCGCGCGCATGGCCTCATCCCGCAACAATGCTTGCGCAGCCGCCACGCCCTGCGCCAAAGTGGCCGACCGCTGCGCTGCACCTGCGGCCAGCGCCTCCTGCGCCGCCAATTCAAAATTGAAGGTGTGCGGCCCCATGATGAGCGGGCAGCCGCAGGCCGCTGCCTCAATTAAATTTTGTCCGCCCAGCGGCGCAAAACTGCCGCCGAGCAAGGCCGCCTGGGCGAGGCCGTAGTACAGCGCCATTTCACCCAGCGAATCCCCCAGCCAGACACTGGCGCTGCCGTCAGCTGGCGGGCCATCGCCCCACTGGCTGCGCCGCGACACACGCAGGCCGCCACCTTCCAGCAAGCCCGCCACCTCGTCAAAGCGCTGCGGATGGCGCGGCACCACCAGCCACTGCACGGCCAGTTGCTGGTGTTCTGCTGATGCTATGGATTCAGAAGCATCACCCGCATCTGGCTGACCAGCTAGCGCCTTGATTTGTTCAATCAACAGCTTTTCTTCACCCTCTCGGCTGCTGGCAAGCAGTAGCACCGGCTTGCCGCCTGCCTGCTGCCACTGGGCAGCCCAGGCACGTCCTGTCTGCAATTGCGCGGCGTCTGGCGTGGCGTCAAATTTCAGATTGCCAAGCACGCCTTTGACTACACCACCCAGCGCCGCAAAGCGGGCGGCATCAGCGGCTGTTTGCGCATAAATTGCGGCCAGACTGGCATAAGCCGGACGCGCCAGCCAAGCCAGCCGCTGCGCCTTGGCCAGCGACTGCTCGCTCAGCCGGCCATTGGCCAGCAATACGGGCAGACCACGCTGCTGCGCGGCGGCACACAAGTTAGGCCAGACCTCGGTTTCCATCAGCAGGCCCACGCAGGGCTGAAAGTGCTGCAGAAAACGCGCCGTAGCGCCTTGTGTGTCCCACGGCTGCCACACCTGCACATCGCCCGGCTGCAGCAACCCGGCACCTTCCGCGCGGCCCGTGGCCGTGCCGTGCGTGAGCAAAAAGCGCAAGCCGGGTCGGGCCATGCGCAGGTGCGCCATCAGCACCCCCGCTGCGCGGGTTTCGCCCAGCGAGACGGCATGAATCCATACAGCGCCACTTTGCGCGGGCTGGCTGTAGTGGCCCAGGCGCTCGCCCCTGGCCAGCAGGTAACCCGGCTCGGCTATGCCGCGGCGCGCCAGCTTGCGCTGCAAAAACGGCTGTGCCAGCCACAGCAGCAGTGAATACAGCGCACGGATCATGCAGGTGCTGCCCATGCGTGCGCAGCATTTGGCTGGGGCTTGGCGGCCACCACCTGCTGCCAGGCTTGCCAGACCGTTGCGACACTGGGGGCAGCCTCGCCACCCACGGCCAATTGGTGCGCACAAGGCAGCGGCCCGGCACGCGCGATGCGCGGCTGGCTGAACAACTGCACATGCGGCAGATCCAGCGCCACCGCCAGGTGGCTCAGGCCAGTGTCAATGCCAATCACGCCGCTGCTGGCGGCCAGGCGGTCGAGCACCTGCGGCAAAGCCAGGCGCGGCCACACCTGCACGGCACCGGCTAGCGCCGGGCCAGTGTCTGTTGTGCTGCGCGGCACAGCTTGCGTTATGCCTTGCGCAATGCCTTGCGCGATTCCTTGTGCAATGGCTTGCGCGCGCGCGTGCTCGGCAGCGCTGGCTTGCGGCAGCGCCACGTGCCAGCCTGCGGCCAGCAGGCGCACGCCCAGTTCAATCCAGTGCGCCACTGGCCATTCGTTGTCCAGCCGCGTGGTGCCATGCACCAGCACCACGCTGTTGTCTGGCGCGGCGTCAAAGTCCGTCAAGGCCTGCGCTTGCAGCCGGTAGCGCGGCGGGCCCGCCAAGGCATAGCCCAGCGCCCGCGCCGCCAGCAAGAGCGGGCGCTGCACGGCATGCACCACCCGCTCCATGGCCACCGGCTTGTCCAGCAGGAAGCGCACCGGCCACTCCCAACTGCACAGCTCACTGGCATTGCCATAAGTGGCGCGGAAACCACCAGGCGACAGCTTTGCCTGGCGCGCCACCCAGGCGGATTTGACAAGGCCTTGCAGGTCAAGCACGGCGTCGTACCGCGTGGCTTGCAAGTCAGCATGAAAGGCTTTTTTCTGCGCGCGCACTTCCACTGAAAAAGGCTGCTTGCGCCAGCGCCGTTGCGCAATCGGCAGCACACGGTGCAGGCCGTGTACGCGCGTGAGCAAGGGCGCAAAGGCTTCTTCAGCCACCCAGTCGATCTGCGCATTGGGCTGCTGCGCCAGCAGGTCAGCCACCACGGGCATGGCCTGAATTACATCACCCAGCGAGGACATCCGGACGATCAGGATCTTCATCAGTTCCGTGTGGGTTCAGTGCGCGGCCTGCGCAATCACGGCATCGGGCTTGGCGCTTTGCAGCAGCGCCAGCAGGGCCGCCTGAATGCGCGCCAGCGCGGCCTCGGTATGCCCTTCAAAGCGCAGCACCAGCACCGGCGTGGTGTTGGACGCGCGGATCAGGCCAAAGCCGTCGGGCCAGTCCACCCGCAAGCCATCAATAGTGGAGATGTGGGCCCCCACGCTTATCGCTTCGCGTATGACGCTGCCCCCCCAGGGGGCGCTCGCAGCTTGGGGCGGCCCGGCGCTGCTCATAGCGGCTTCAACCAAACCGATTAGCTTTGCCACCACGCGGTGCGGCTCGCCCTCGGTGCACGCCACATTCAGCTCGGGCGTGGAGAAGCTGGTGGGCAAGGCGTTTAAAAGCGCGCTCGGGTCGGCCACGCGCGAGACAATTTCCAGCAGGCGGCAGGCCGCGTAGGTGCCGTCGTCAAAGCCGTACCAGCGTTCCTTGAAAAAGATGTGGCCACTCATCTCGCCGCCCAGCGGCGAATCCACTTCGCGCATGCGCGCCTTGATCAGCGAGTGGCCGGTTTTGTACATCATTGCTTTGCCGCCTGCCGCCTCAATCGCCGGGGCCAGGCGCTGCGAGCATTTCACGTCAAACACAATGGTGCCGCCGGGCACGCGCGACAGCACGTCTTGGGCAAACAGCACCATTTGCCGATCTGGGTAAATCGTCTCGCCGCTCTTGGTGATGAGCCCCAGGCGGTCGCCATCACCATCAAACGCCAGGCCCAATTCGGCGTCACCGGCTTGCAGCGCGGCGATTAAATCGCGCAGGTTCTCGGGCTTGCTCGGGTCGGGGTGGTGGTTGGGGAACGTGCCATCGACCTCGCTGAACAGCTCGCTCACTTCGCAGCCGATGGCGCGCAAGATGCCGGGTGCCGATGCGCCCGCAATGCCGTTGCCGGAATCGACCACGATGCGCATGGGCCGCGCCAGTTTGATGTCGCCCACAATGCGTGTCTGGTAGGCGGGCAACACATCCGCCTGGCGCAGGCTGCCGCCGGGTTTTAAAATCCAGGATTGCGCTTGCATCATGCGGCGCAGGTCTTGAATTTCCTCGCCGTAGATGGCGCGGGTGGCCAGCACCATCTTGAAGCCGTTGTAGTCCTTGGGGTTGTGGCTGCCAGTGACCTGGATGCCGCTGCTGCACAAGGTGCTGGCGGCAAAGTAAAGCATGGGCGTGGTGGCCGGGCCAATGTCGATCACCTCCATGCCCGCCTCCACCAGGCCACGAATCAGCGCCGCGGCAAGCGCTGGCCCGCTCAAGCGGCCGTCGCGTCCCACGGCCACGCTAACCTCACCCGCCGCCCGCGCCTGGGTGCCAAACGCCCGGCCCAGCGCCTGCGCCAGCTCGGGGGTCAGCGTGGCCGGCACCACGCCGCGGATGTCGTAGGCTTTGAAAATGCTGGGGTCAATGTGCATGGGTGGTTTTTTTTCTGGTTTTGGTGGGCTGCCGGCCTGCCTTGAGTGCTTCTGACGCGCCAAACGCACCAGCCGCACCAGTCTCACGTGCTGATTGTAGGAGGCGGGATTTGCCGTTTTGCCACACTTCGCTGTGCTTGGCGTGGTCAAGCCGCATTGCGGCAGGTTAAGCCAGCGCATCTGAGACGCTACCAAAAGAATAGTAAAAAATCATAGCGCTACCCGCACGCCAATACTGCATAGAAAGCATTTTTTGTACTATAAAAATGCCATTTTTATTGGATTTTTAGGCCCACAAGGCAATGCCGGGCTTACCGAAGCGGAAAACTGCTATTTTTTTAAGTTTTTTTGGCATTTTTTAAGTCTCAAATCAGGGATTGCTAAATAGGTATTGATTTCGAATCCTTTATCTGCCATGATGCCGGCATGAACACCACCTGTCCAAGCTGTCAAGGTCAGCACATCCGCAAGAACGGCAAAAGCCGCCATGGCCATCAACG
>JAKFVA010000002.1 GCA_021732385.1 Burkholderiales bacterium
CCCGGCGACAACGTGACGATCACCGTCAAGCTGATCAACCCGATCGCCATGGAAGAGGGCCTGCGCTTTGCCATCCGCGAGGGCGGCAAAACCGTCGGGGCAGGTGTGGTTGCGAAGATTATGGAGTAATCAAAAATGGCTACCAAACAAAAAATCCGTATCCGCCTGAAGGCGTTTGATTACAAACTGATCGACCAATCGGCTGCTGAGATTGTTGATACCGCCAAGCGCACCGGCGCGATTGTCAAAGGCCCCGTGCCCTTGCCAACCCGCATGAAGCGCTTTGACATTTTGCGTTCGCCGCACGTCAACAAGGCTTCACGTGACCAGTTGGAAATCCGCACGCATCAGCGTCTGATGGACATCGTGGATCCCACCGACAAAACCGTTGATGCACTGATGAAGCTGGATTTGCCCGCTGGCGTGGACGTGGAAATCAAGTTGCAATAAAGCTGCTTGGCTTTGAGCGGCTGCGGCTGTTCAAAGCCTATTTGAAAATTGCTGTTGCGCGGCTCAGGATTGAAGTTATAATCTTGGGCTTGGCTTCAGATTGAGCCATATTTATTAACCGACTCCCACGCAAAAGAGTTGCAGCCAATTGAAGTTGCAACTGTGGGAGTTACGGAACCCCAAAGGGTTGGAGAAAACAATGAGTCAGAGCAACTCGCTGGGGTTGTTGGGCCGCAAGGTTGGCATGATGCGCCTATTCACCGACGACGGGGACACTGTTCCCGTTACGGTGGTTGATGTATCAAACAACCGCGTTACCCAAGTCAAAACCCAGGAAAATGACGGCTACGTCGCCTTGCAGGTGACCTTCGGCTCGCGCAAGGCATCTCGCGTGACCAAGCCAGTGGCGGGCCACCTTGCCAAGGCTGGTGTTGAGGCCGGTGAAATCATCCAAGAATTTCGCGTAAGCGCAGACGCAGCAGCCAAATACGCTGCGGGCGCTGTGGTTCCTGTTGCCGATGTATTTGCTGTGGGCCAGGTGGTTGATGTGCAGGGCACAACCATCGGCAAGGGCTTTACCGGCACCATCAAGCGACATCATTTCAAATCGCAGCGCGCTTCGCACGGCAACAGCCGTTCGCACAATGTGCCTGGTTCGATCTCCATGGCGCAAGACCCGGGGCGTGTGTTTCCGGGCAAGCGCATGTCGGGCCATCTGGGTGATGATTTGGTCACCACCCAAAATCTGGACGTTATTCGCATTGACGAAGCGCGGCAGTTGCTCATGATTCGCGGTGCCGTGCCTGGCTCGGCTGGTGGCTTTGTCACTGTGCGGCCGGCGATTCGCGCCAAGGCTGTAAATGCCAGCAAGGGAGCCAAGTAATGCAACTCGAGCTCCTGAATGAACAGGGCCAGTCGTCAGCCAAGTTTGACGCGCCCGAAACCGTATTTGGCCGTGCCTACAACGAAGACTTGATCCACCAGATTGTGGTGGCTTTCCAGGCTAATGCACGCCAGGGCACCCGCGCACAGAAAGACCGTGAGCAGGTGCACCACTCGACCAAGAAGCCGTTCAAGCAAAAAGGCACGGGCCGCGCCCGCGCTGGTATGACGTCTTCGCCTCTGTGGCGTGGCGGTGGACGAATCTTCCCCAACATGCCTGACGAAAACTTCACGCAAAAAATCAACAAGAAGATGTACCGCGCCGGTATGGCATCCATCTTCTCGCAGTTGGCGCGTGAGGGCCGCCTGGCGGTGGTCGATTCCATGACCGTGGAATCCCCCAAGACCAAGCCGCTGGCAGCCAAATTTAAAGCCATGAACCTGGAATCGGTGCTGGTGATTGCCGAAGAGGTTGATGAAAACCTGTACTTGGCCTCGCGCAACCTGGTCAATGTATTAATCGTGGAGCCGCGTTACGCCGACCCGGTGTCGTTGGTGCGCTACAAGAAGGTGCTGGTCACCAAGGGCGCCATGGACAAGCTCAAGGAGATGTTTGCATGAGCACCGCACAAGTGAAATACGACGAAGGCCGTTTGATGCAGGTGCTGATGGCACCCATCGTGTCGGAAAAAGCCACCATGCTGGCCGACAAGAGCAATACCGTGACCTTCAAGGTGCTGCAAAGCGCGACCAAGCACGAGATCAAGGCCGCAGTGGAATTGATGTTCAAGGTCGAGGTCAAGGGCGTTTCCGTGGTCAATACCAAGGGCAAAACCAAGCGTTTTGGCAAGTCCACTGGCCGCCGCGACAACGTGCGCAAGGCCTATGTGTCGCTCAAGCCTGGTCAAGAGATCAATCTGGCAGGGGAGGCCGCATAAATCATGGCTGTCATTAAGATGAAACCCACCTCACCCGGCCAGCGTGCCGTGGTGAAAATCTCGCGTGACCACCTGTACAAAGGTGAGCCACACGCACCGCTGCTGGAGCCGCAGTTTCAGAAAGCTGGCCGCAATAACAACGGACACATCACCACCCGACACAAGGGCGGTGGCCACAAGCACCACTACCGTGTGGTGGATTTTGTACGTAACAAAGACGCCATTCCGGCCAAGGTCGAACGCATTGAGTACGACCCCAACCGCACGGCGCATATTGCATTGGTGTGCTATGCCGACGGCGAGCGCCGCTACATCATTGCGCCGCGCGGCCTGGAAGTTGGCAGCACGCTGATGAGCGGCTCGGAAGCACCGATTCGCGCAGGTAACACGCTGCCGATCCGCAATATTCCGGTTGGCTCCACTATCCATTGCATTGAAATGCAACCCGGCAAAGGCGCGCAGATCGCTCGCTCGGCTGGCACCTCAGCCACGCTGCTGGCGCGCGAAGGCGTTTATGCCCAAGTGCGCATGCGCTCTGGTGAAGTGCGCAAGATTCATGTGGAATGCCGCGCCACCATTGGTGAGGTCGCGAATGAAGAGCACAGCCTGCGCCAGTTGGGCAAAGCGGGCGTCAAGCGCTGGATGGGTATTCGTCCCACCGTGCGCGGCGTTGCCATGAACCCGATTGACCACCCGCACGGCGGTGGCGAGGGCCGTACCGGCACCGGCATGCATCCTGTCGATCCATGGGGTAACCTGACCAAAGGCTACCGTACCCGTAACAACAAGCGCACCCAGGTCATGGTTGTGTCGCGTCGCAAGAAATAAGGACGGACTATGCCTCGCTCCCTCAAAAAAGGCCCGTTTGTTGACCAGCATCTGGTGGTCAAAGCCGACAAGGCTGTGGCAACCAAAGACAAAAAACCGATCAAGACCTGGTCGCGCCGCTCCATGGTGCTGCCTGACTTCATCGGCCTGACGATTGCCGTGCACAACGGCAAACAGCATATCCCGGTGTACATCACCGATCAGATGGTTGGCCACAAGTTGGGTGAGTTTGCGCTCACCCGCACTTTCAAGGGCCACCCTGCTGACAAAAAAGTGCAGAAGAAATAAGTGAACACCATGGAAACACGTGCAATCCTCAAAGGCGTTCGCCTGTCGGTCGACAAAGGTCGGCTGGTGGCTGACCTGATCCGTGGCAAAAAGGTGGATCAGGCGCTGAACACGCTGGCGTTTACCCAGAAAAAAGCGGCCGTCATCATCAAGAAAGTGCTCGAGTCGGCCATTGCCAATGCCGAGCACAACGATGGTGCCGACATTGACGAACTTCGCGTCAAGACCATTTATGTAGAGCAAGGCGCAACGCTCAAGCGCTTTGCCGCCCGCGCCAAAGGCCGTGGCAACCGTATCAGCAAACCCACGTGCCATGTGTACGTGACGGTTGGCAACTAACAGGACAAGCAGGACATGGGACAAAAAATCCACCCCACCGGTTTCCGCCTGGCGGTCAGCCGCAACTGGGCATCGCGCTGGTATGCCAACAACCGCGACTTCGCGGGCATGTTGTCGGAAGACATCAAGGTGCGCGAATACCTGGCTGTCAAGCTCAAGAATGCCGCTGTCTCGCGCGTTTTGATCGAGCGCCCCTCCAAGAGCGCGCGCATCACGATTTTCTCGGCTCGCCCCGGTGTGGTCATCGGCAAAAAAGGCGAGGATATCGAGAACCTCAAGCGCGATCTGGCGCAGCGTCTGGGTGTGCCTGTGGCAGTCAACATCGAAGAAGTGCGCAAGCCCGAGATCGATGCCAAACTGATCGCTGACAGCATTACCCAGCAGCTTGAAAAACGCATCATGTTCCGCCGCGCCATGAAGCGCGCCATGCAAAACGCCATGCGCCTGGGCGCGCAGGGTATCAAGATCATGAGCTCGGGCCGTTTGAACGGCATCGAGATTGCGCGCTGCGAGTGGTACCGCGAAGGCCGCGTGCCGCTGCACACCTTGCGCGCCGACATTGATTACGGCACCTCTGAAGCCAAAACCACCTACGGTGTGATTGGTGTCAAGGTCTGGGTCTACAAGGGCGACACACTGGGCCGCAACGACGCACCCGCGCAAATCGAGCCGCGCCAAGAAGACGACCGCCGCCCCCGTGGCCCGCGCCGTGATGCACGCGACGGCCGTGATGGCCCGGCAGGTGCCCGTACTGGTCCATCTGGCCCAGGCAGCGACCGCCCCGCCCCGCGTACCGCACGCCGTGCACCAACGGTCACTACCACGCCGGCCGAGGTCAGCAACAAGCCGGTTGAAGCGGCCGCTGACGCAGGCGCTGCGGCCAAAACCGTGGTCAAGCGCGTGCGCAAAGTTGCCGCACCTGCCGCCGACGCTGGCAAGCCCGCTGACGGCGCCAAGACCGAATAAGCAGCACTGAAACACGGAGAACACCATGCTGCAACCCGCACGCAGAAAATACCGCAAAGAACAAAAAGGCCGCAATACCGGCATTGCCACCCGTGGTAACACGGTGGCATTTGGCGACTTTGGCCTCAAATCCACCGACCGTGGTCGCCTCACCGCACGCCAGATTGAATCGGCGCGTCGCGCCATTTCGCGTCACGTCAAACGGGGTGGTCGCATCTGGATCCGGATTTTCCCGGACAAGCCAATCTCGCAAAAACCCGCCGAGGTCCGCATGGGCAACGGCAAGGGCAACCCCGAGTACTACGTGGCTGAAATTCAGCCCGGCAAGGTGCTGTATGAAATCGTCGGTGTGCCCGAAGAGTTGGCACGTGAAGCCTTCCGCCTGGCTGCCGCCAAATTGCCGCTGCGCACGACCTTTGTCTCGCGCATGATTGGCCAGTAAAAGGGAACGCCAGATGAAAGCCACCGAACTGCGTCAAAAAGACGCCACTGCTTTGCAAACCGAAGTCAAAGAGCTGCAAAAAGCCTACTTTGGCCTGCGCATGCAAAAAGCCACACAACAACTCAACAACACGGCCACGCTGAAAAGCACGCGCCGTGACATTGCCCGCGCCAAGACCATTCTTGGCCAGAAGCAAGCTGAGGCGAAATCCGCGCCGAACGCCGCCTAAGGAGCCAGGACATGACGGAAACCATTGCAAAAGAACCCAAAGTCTCGCTCAAGCGCAGCCTCATCGGCAAAGTGGTGAGCGACAAACGCAGCAAAACCGTGACGGTCTTGGTCGAGCGCCGTGTCAAGCACGCGCTATATGGCAAGATCGTTGCACAGTCGAGCAAGCACCACGCGCACGACGAAAAAGGCGAGTACAAGATGGGTGACATCATTGAAATCACCGAGAGTCGCCCGATTTCCAAGACCAAATTCTGGGTGGCTAGCCGCTTGGTGGAAAAAGCTGCGGTCGTCTGACCCTATTTGTTTTGTGCTGCAGGCCAAGTCCGCAGACAAACGAGCAAAAAACGGCCCACAATAAGGGCCGTTTTTCATTGCAGGAGTTTTAAATGATCAAAGTAGGTGACGCGCTTCCCCAGGCCACACTGATGGAGTTTTCCGAGGTTGAAGGCGAGGGCTGCAGCATAGGGCCCAATCCGGTGGATGTGGTCAAGGCCAGCGCCGGTAAAACCATTGCGCTATTTGCCGTTCCAGGGGCTTTCACGCCCACTTGCTCGGTCAAGCATGTGCCCGGCTATGTGGAAAACTTTGCCCAGTTCCGGGCGGCTGGTGTGGATGAAATCTGGTGCGTCAGCGTCAACGACCCCTTTGTTATGGGTGCCTGGGCGCGCGAGCAGCATACCGCTGGCAAGGTCCGCATGCTGGGTGATGGCAGCGCCACCTTTGCCCAAGCCACGGGCCTGACGCTCGATTTGAACGCGCGCGGCATGGGCCTTCGCAGCAACCGTTATTCAATGCTGGTCAAAGACGGCAAAGTTGCCAGCCTGAATGTGGAGGCCCCGGGCAAGTTCGAGGTCAGTGACGCCGCCACTTTGCTGGCACAGGCCAAGGCCTGAGGCGTGTTTGCCGTGTGGCCTAGCGGTCAGCTGGTTGGCCTGGTGCTGTAAAACTACAAATCGGCTTTGAGGTAGTTCGCGCCAGCTGGCGGGTTGTCGTAGAACGCGGGTATCTCAGTAAACCCCAGTTCGCCGTACAGAGTGCGGGCAACTTCCATGTCATCCAGCGTGTCCAGCAACACGCAAGCGTAGCCTGCCAGGCGCGCAGCATCCAGCGCTGCCTCGGCAAGTTGGCGGCCCAAACCCAAGCCGCGCATAGCAGGTCGCACATACAAACGCTTCATCTCGGCAGCATTGGCATAGACCGATGTGTCGAGCGCACGCAAAGCGCAGCACCCAACCAGTTCGCCCGCGTACTCGGCCAGCAACAAAGCGCCGCGGGGCTGGGCATAGTCGCCTGGCAAATCAGCCAGCTCGGCTTCGATGTCTTGAAATGCCGCGTCTGCCGACAGGCTGGCCAGGTACTCGGAAAACAGGGCGCGCACAGCAGACAGGTCGCCAATCTGCGCGTTGCGGATGAAAGTGTGGACAGGCTTCACTGTGAAGTAAGACGAGCTGCCGGAGTTTAGTTTTCCGGGGTGTTAAAAGCGAGCTCAGGCTTCAGCCAGCAATTTCTCAATCAAACGGTGCAGCTCGGCAAAGTCAGGCGCACCCACATAGCGTTTGACGATCTCGCCGCGCTTGTTGACCAAGTAGCTGGTGGGGGTAAGCTGCACATCGCCCCAGGCTTGGGCCACTGCACCGGTGTTGTCAATCGCTACCTTGAAGGGCAATTGCCGCGTCTGCGCAAAATTCACCACATAGGCGGGCGGGTCGTAGCGCATGGCTACTGCCACGGTGTCGTAGCCGCGGGCCTGGTATTTGTTGAAGGTGGCGGCCAGCTGCGGCATTTCGGCTACACAGCTGACGCAACTGGTGGCCCAGAAATTCACCAGCGTAACTTTGCCCTTGAACGCTGAGGTGCTGTTTTTGGAGCCATCCAGCAGCACAAAAGTCGATTCCGGCGCAGCCGTCGGGCCAGACAGCCACACGGCTGCGCCCGCAGTTGCCAACAAGGCCGCAGTTAAGGCAATATAGAGCAACTTTTTCATGTCAGGACCCATCGTGAATCGTCGCAAGTTTAATCGTGCTGTTGTCTCAGCCGGGGCCGGTGGCTTGATTGCCCTGGCTTATGCACAGGCCCATGCCCTCAACCTGGGCGGCATCACAGACGGTGAGGCCGCTTCCGGCCTGACGGCTGCGCTCGAAAAAGGGGCGCTGTCAGCGATTGGCTTGCTGGGCAAAACTGATGGATTTCTGGGCAACGACAAAGTTCGCATTCCGTTGCCGGGGTTTTTGGAGAGTGCCGGCAAGATGATGAAAAAGCTTGGTCAGGGCAAACGCATCGACGAGCTGGTGACTTCCATGAACCGCGCCGCCGAAGCCGCTGTACCCTTGGCCAAAGACTTGCTGGTGGGTGCCATCAAATCCATGAGCGTGACCGACGCCAAGAAAATCCTCAGCGGCGGCGACACCTCGGTCACCACCTTCTTTGCCGACAAAACCCGCGCACCTTTGAATACCACCTTTTTGCCGGTCGTCACCAAAGCTACCGAGAAAGTTGGGCTGGCGCAAAAGTACAACGAGGTGGCGGGCAAGGCGTCGGGATTGGGTTTGCTCAAGAAAGAAGACGCCAAGATCGAGCAATACGTCACCGCCAAATCGCTGGACGGCCTGTACTTCATGATTGGCGAGGAAGAAAAGAAAATTCGCCAGAACCCGGTGGGCAGCGGCAGCGCGATTTTGAAGAAAGTCTTCGGTAGTTTGAAGTAGGGCGCTACCCCGGCCACTGCTGGCTATTGCGCAAACGCGTTTACAGCACGCCGCCTGCCCGCAGCGCCGCCACAGCGGCGCTGTCCATCTGCAACAGCTCCTGCAACACCGCCTCGGTGTGCTGGCCCAAAAGCGGCGGCGGCAAATCAGTGCGCACTGGCGTGGCGCTGAGCTTCATCGGGCTGGCAACCAACGGCAAATTGGCCTGCAAGGGGTGTTGCCATTGGGTCACCATCTGGCGCTCGCGTACCTGGGGGTCAGCAAACACCTCGGCCAGGTTGTTAATGGCGCCGCACGGTACTTTGGCGGCTTCCAGCGTGGCCAGCCAATGCGCTTTGGGGTGGGTTTTCATAGCGCGCGCCAGCAGCGGCACCAGCGCGTCACGCAGCCGTACACGGTCGGCATTTTTGGCATAGGCCGAGCCGCTGCCCAACTCGGGTGCACCAATGACGTGGCAGAACTTGGCGTACTGCGTGTCATTGCCTACGGCCACAATCACATGGTCGGGCGTACCGTCAGGCATTGGGGCTACTTCAAACACCTGGTAGGGCACGATGTTCTGGTGTGCATTACCGGCGCGCCCAGGCACCTTGCCGCTCACCAAATAATTGGCACCCAGGTTGGCCAGCATGGCCACCTGCGTGTCCAGCAAGGCCATGTCGATATGCTGGCCTTCGCCGGTTTTCTCGGCATGGCGCAAGGCCGCCAAAATGGCAACGCTGGCGTACATGCCGGTGAACAAATCAGCCACAGCCACGCCCACTTTTTGCGGACCACCACCCAGGTCGTCGCGCTCACCGGTGACGCTCATCAGCCCACCCATGCCTTGCACGGCATAGTCGTAGCCTGCCCGCGCACGGTAGGGGCCGGTCTGGCCAAAACCGGTGATGCTGCAATACACCAGCGCGGGCTTGATCGCGTGCAAGCTGGCGTAGTCCAGGCCGTAGCGCGCCATGTCGCCCACCTTGTAGTTCTCTACCAGCACATCGCAATGCGCGACCAGCTGGCGTATGAGCACCTGCCCTGCGGGCTTGGCGATGTCGCACGTCAGCGAGCGCTTGTTGCGGTTGGCGCCCAGGTAATAGGCCGCCTCCTGGCTGTCTGCGCCTGCAGCGTCTGGCAAAAAGGGCGGGCCCCAGCTGCGGGTGTCGTCACCCGTGCCGGGCCGCTCAATTTTGATGACATCGGCCCCCAGATCGGCCAGTGTCTGGGTGCACCAGGGGCCAGCCAGCACGCGGGACAAATCCAGCACGCGAATGTTGTGCAGTGAGTTCATGCGCAGATTCTCAGGCAAAACCGGCGCGTCAGGCGCGCGTACCTGACGTGATAATTGCACCCATGCGTTTGCTACTGATTGCTGCTGTGTCTGCTTTGGCGCTTGGCCTGCTTGCAGCCTGCCAGCCCACCCTTAACTGGCGCGATGTGCGGCTGGACAACACGCCCCTGAAAGCGCAACTGCCCTGCAAGCCCGACCGCGCCAGCCGCGCCGTGGCCATGGCTGGACAAAACCTGCAACTGCATGTGGCCGGCTGCGATGCAGGCGGTGCCACTTTTGCAGTGATGCAAGCTGACTTGCCGCAGCCTCAATTAGCCGCTGCGGTGCTGGCGCAGTGGCGGCAGGCCACGCTGCTGAACATGCGCGCCACCAGCCTGCAGGACGCGGCATTTGTACCCACAGGCGCATATAACCTGCCGCAGTCGCTGCTGACGCAGGCCGTAGGCCGGCGGCCCGCGGCTGCGGGCGGCGCAGCCGTGCAAGCGCGCGCAGTCTGGTTCAGCAATGGCGCGCAGGTCTTTCATGCCGTGCTGTATGCCGATGCGATTGAGCCCGCCGTGGCTGACACTTTTTTTGCCAGCCTGGTATTGCAGTAAACCCCGTGCCGGGCAGATAACCAACAAGGCAACCGGCCCAGCCATCAGCTTGCCACCCGCAAGCCAGTCACCCAGCCACAATGGCGGGATAATCCACACTGCACACAACGCGCCCGCATGAACAGCCTTTTCATCATTGCCCACGCCCCGCTGGCCCACGCACTGCGCCAATGTGCCCTGCACGTGTTCCCCGATTGCGCCGATGCCGTAGCTGCGCTGGATGTGCAGCCCAATGTCTCGCCCGATGAAACCCTGGCAGCCGCACGCATCACCATGAGCCAGGTGGGCAATGCGCCGGGCGCCAGCGGCCTTTTGGTGCTAAGCGATGTGTTTGGTGCCACGCCCTGCAATGTGGCGCAAAAGCTGGTTGACGGCACCAGTAGCAAGCTGGTCTGCGGCGTCAACCTGCCCATGCTGCTGCGCACCCTGAGCTACCGCCACGAGACGCTGGACGCACTGGTGGCACGCGCCGTGACGGGCGGCACGCAGGGTGTGATGCAAGTCAACATTACCGCACCGCAAAACCAGGCCAACCGCAAATTCGGCAACCATGATCAAGACCAGCATTTCCATCAGCAATAAGCTCGGCTTGCATGCACGCGCGTCGGCCAAGCTCACCAAGCTGGCCGGTTCGTTTGCCAGCGAGGTCTGGATGACGCGCGGCGAGCGCCGCGTCAATGCCAAAAGCATCATGGGCGTGATGATGCTGGCCGCTGGCCTGGGTTCAACGGTTGAAATTGAAACCAATGGCGCTGACGAGCAGCCCGCCATGGATGCCCTGCGCGCGCTCATCGACGACAAGTTTGGCGAGGGAGAGTAGCCATGACCTTCAGCGTCCACGGCTTGGCGGTCTCGCGCGGAATTGCAGTGGGCCGCGCGGTGCTGGTGGCTTCCAGCCGCGTGGATGTGGCGCACTACTTCGTTGAAGCCAGTGCGGTTGAGTCTGAAATTACCCGCCTGCGTACTGCCCGCAACGCCGTGGTTGAAGAATTGCAGCGCCTGCGCATTGACGTGAGCACCATGAGCCCCAAGGACGCGCCGCAAGAGCTGGCGGCGCTGCTGGATGTACACCTGATGCTGCTGCAAGACGAGCTGCTGACTGGCGGCGTCAAATACTGGATAAAGGACCGCTTGTACAACGCCGAGTGGGCGCTGACCACACAGCTTGAAATTATTTCGCGCCAGTTTGACGAGATGGAAGACGCTTACCTGCGCGAGCGCAAGGCCGATCTGGAGCAGGTGGTGGAGCGCGTGCTCAGCCACATGAAGGGCGCTGTTTCACCAGTGCTGGCGCAGGGCCTGGCCAGCAGCAAAAAAGCCCGCCGCCAGCAAGACCTGCTGCTCGACGACACCATGGACGTGCCGCTGGTGCTGATTGCGCACGACCTCAACCCCGCCGACATGCTGCAGTTCAAGCAAAGCGTGTTTGTTGGTTTTGCCACGGATGTAGGCGGCAAAACCTCGCACACTGCCATCGTGGCGCGCAGCATGGACATTCCGGCGGTGGTGGGCGCACGCCAAGCCAGCCAGCTGGTGCGCCAGGACGACTGGGTGATTATTGACGGCGATGCCGGCGTCATCATCGTGGACCCTTCGCCCATCATCCTGGCGGAATACGGCTTCAAGCAGCGCCAGGCCGAGGTGGAGCGCAGCCGCTTGTTGCGCCTGCTGCATACCCCGGCAGTGACGCTGGATGGTGTCAGGATTGATTTGCTGGCCAATATTGAGCTGCCGCAGGACGCGGCCGCGGCGCTGGCAGCCGGTGCGGTGGGCGTGGGCCTGTTTCGCAGCGAGTTTTTGTTCATGGGCCGTGCCACGCACACCACTGGCAAGGGCGGCGCGGGTGGCAAAAGCGGCCGAGACAGTGGCGGCCAAAGCCATTTGCCGGGCGAAGAAGAGCAATACCAGTCCTACAAACGCGCCATTGACGGTATGCAGGGCCTGCCCGTGACGATCCGCACTGTGGACGTAGGTTCTGACAAGCCGCTTGATCGCCAGCATGAAAAATCCGCCGAGGGCCTGAACCCCGCGCTGGGTCTGCGCGCTATCCGCTGGAGCCTGGCCGACCCCGAAATGTTTTTGACGCAACTGCGCGCCATCTTGCGCGCCGCCGCGCACGGCCAGGTGAACCTGTTGATTCCCATGCTGGCGCATGCGCATGAAATCCACCAGACGCTGGCGCTGGTGGATGAGGCGCGCCGCCAGCTCGATGCGCGTGCCCAGGCGTATGGCCCAGTCAAACTTGGCGCCATGATCGAGGTGCCCGCCGCCGCGCTCACGCTGCCGCTGTTTCTCAAGTACTTTGACTTTTTGTCGATTGGCACCAACGACCTGATTCAGTACACACTGGCCATTGACCGCGCCGACCAGTCGGTGGCGCACCTGTACAACCCATTGCACCCGGCGGTGCTGCGCCTGGTGGCCGACACCATTGCCCAGGGGGCCATGCTAGGCAAAAGTGTCAGCGTATGCGGCGAAATGGCCGGCGACGTGGGCCTGACGCGGGTGTTATTGGGCTTGGGCCTGCGCAGCTTCTCCATGCACCCAGCGCAAATTCTGGCGGTCAAGCAGGAGCTGCTGCGCTGCGACACCGGCAAGCTCAAAAACTGGGCGCAAGAGGTACTGGCGGCGGAAGACCCGGCGGCCATGGTGGGGGCTTAAATCTATTTTGCTATTAAAAATGTGAAGTATATACTTGACAAACCCTAATTAATGGGGATAATAGAGCCATACCGAAAGAAAACCATGGCCGCAATATTCGAACTCCCTCACTTCCAAGATGTTGACAAGGCACGCGAGTACCTGGAAAACCTACGCTGGGCTAACGGCGTTGTTTGCCCTCATTGCGCCGTTATCGGTGGTCACTATCAGTTGCAAGGCAAGTCAACCCGCCCCGGCGTGTACAAGTGTGCTGCTTGCTCCGACCAGTTCACAGTGACGGTTGGCACTGTGTTTGAGCGCTCAAAAATCAAGCTCCATATCTGGCTTCAAGCTGTCCACCTGATGAGCGCTAGCAAGAAAGGTATCAGCGCAAAACAAATCGAACGCATGTTAGGCGTGTCTTACAAGACTGCATGGTTCATGTGCCATCGCATCCGCGAAGCCATGACCACCGACACCAACACCGACAAGATGGGTGGCCCCGGCACCATCGTAGAAGCAGACGAAACTTATTGGGGCAACCTCTACAAAGCACGCGCTGGCGTAGGCCACAAAATGAAGGTTGTCTCTCTGGTCGAACGCGAGTCAGGCAAAAAGCGTTCTTTCCATGTTGCCAACGTGACCTCAGATACCGTTGAGGCTGTTCTGAAATCACAAGTACATGCGGAGACTCACCTGATGACCGACGAGTCCAATGTTTACAAGCGTGTTGGCAAACATTTCAGCGCTCACAGCACTGTCAATCATGGCAAGAAAGAATACGCGCTTGGTAATGTCACCAGCAATACCGTAGAGGCCTCATTTGCCATATTCAAGCGTGGCCTGAACGGTACTTTTCACAGCGTCTCTGAGCGCCATTTGCAGCGTTACGCCACAGAGTTTGATTTCAAGTGGAATTTCCGCTCTGCTAACGGCTTCAATGACATAGAGCGTGCTGACGCAACGCTCAAGGGCATCGCTGGCAAGCGTCTGAGCTATCGGCCAATTGACGGCAAGCAAAGCGCCCACCTTTAATTCGCTGGTGGCGAAACTCTTGAAAACTCCAAAATAGGCAACAAGTAGCATGCTTATCCACCGCATATCCCCCTAGTTGTACACAGCCTTGGATTGGGGCATACTATGGGTGTCTCCGGAGAAATCCGGTCGGAGTCTGCGGTTCGAAAGAGTTGCAGCGGCCCGAGTTGGCGAATTCCAAGCTGCTTCGGGTGCCGTATAAACCCCCCTCTCGGGGGGTTTATCTTTTTTTGGGGGAGATTTTGGCGCTTGGCTCATATCATCCCCATCCGGGAGACGTTCTTATCTGCGACTACACCACTGGGTTCATTTCTCCGGAGATGGTCAAGAAGCGTGCTGTAGTAGTCATATCTCTCAAAGAACGTCACGGCGGCAGGCTATGCACCGTTGTTCCTCTTTCCACTACCGCGCCGAATCAGATGAAGTCATGGCACGCGGTCATAAATGTAAATATTCCTAGCCTTGGCAATCACCCCAGATGGGCCAAGTGCGACATGCTGGCTACTTTGTCATTTGACCGACTAGATAAACCGCACAGCAAGAGCCATCAAGGGCGGCAGTATCACACCGTTCAAATCACTGCTATGGAGTTGAAGGCGATCAGGGACGGGGTACTGGCGTACCTACACTTTTAACTCGCTTAAGCGAGTTTTTCTTGTCCGCTGGTTTATCGGTAGTCTTTGGCTGCGGCGGTGCGCTCAGCATCCGTTTAAGCACCTCGTCAAATGCTGGTGGTGTCTCGTCTTTAGATGCGGGTTGATTGTTCATGGGGGTGCAACCTTGGAAAGTTTTCCGTTCTTGTCTATTCGATAGATAAAAGGTTTAGAAGTGGTTTTAACTACTTCCACAATTTGATCGTATGCGCGTAAAAAGCACAATGCCTTTTCATGGCATTTGGCATTCGCGCCCCAGAGATAAAAGCAACCAACGCCGAACTGCTTGATGGCGGCCATCTCATTTTCATAGCCAGGCAAATGAAATTTTGCATCGTGGCTGAAAGCGACCCAACCCTGTTGCCCAACGTATTGCAGCCACTCATCATCAGGGGTTTCAGGACCAAAAAGATGTTCTTTCCTGTTCTTGCAGGACATACCCAGTTCAGCCTTTTTGGCATGATGGTGAACGACTTTTAATTTAAGCGCCAACAACGATGTCGGCAACCCGCTGCCAAAGTTTCTATCGAAGTAAAAGGTCAGTGGCTGCACGCCTGAAGTTCGGTAAGGTCTATGCCCTCAAATTTCAGGGCATGTTCAACCTTGGCGCGATCAATGGAAAAATCTTCGGCGATATCGCTGGCGCTTTCGCCTGCCTCCCATCGCCCTTTAATTGCCCAAGTCGCTACGCCGCCGACCATGGGCGCGCCAAACGATATGCGAGGGTCAATTAACACGGGTGAATCTTTACCCGCCACAAGCCATTGAACGGCCAAACCGTCTTCATACTTGAATTCTTGAAACTTGCTCCCGAGAATCTCGCCCCAAGCAAGTTGGTGCTTGTTCGCGACCATCAGTTTGCCCACGGGTTGACCCGCTACAAACTGGTTGTATTCCATCAAAATATCTTTGCCGTCAGTCTTGAAGGCGTGCTGGGCAAAAGGGAACTCGCTTCCTAGTTGCAACTGGACGTATTCACGAGCATCTTTGATAACGGGCAACTTGACACCGGCTTTTCGCAATTGAGCCACGAACGCCAGCTCCACAAGTTGCAGGTAACTGAGCGATGCACCATCGGCGCGGTTGGTAACTATGGGTTTTGAGCCCGAGCCGGACTCCCAGCTCAAGATCGTCTGCCTAGAAATCTGGGCGTACTTAGCCGCATCGACAACCTTATAGGCAGGCAATGTCAGTCGTCGCCTCCATTGAGGTATCCCGCGTTCAGCAATCAAGGTAGCCATTTCTCTAATAGTCCGTGCGAATGTTACAGGCCAAAGTGAAATTTTGGCTTACTTTCATTTTGCTCGTATTCACTAACGCATAAGGTCGGCACGAGAAATACTGTACATAAAAACAGTGGTTTGTCAAGTACATACTTCGCTTAAAAATAGAGTAAAAAACCATAGCGTTACCCGCACGTCGCTGTTGGGTAAAAGCTTAATTTGATGCTTAAAAATGGCACAAAAAGTTAAAAAAGTGCACTGACAAGGCGGCTGGGCAAGTCAAATTGGCTTTGCCGACGTGAAAATACAGAAAAATAGCCTATTTTCAAGCGTCAAAATGGCTTTTCAGCCATAGCTGGTGTGCGGGTAGCGCTATAGTTTTATGCTACGCTTTTTGCACTGCCCAGAACGCCGCTGGCCTGGCTGTCGGCGTGGTAGCTGCTGCGCACCATGGCACCCACGGCGGCATGTGAGAAGCCCATGGCATAGGCCTCGTTCTCAAATAGCTTGAAGGTGTCGGGGTGCACATAGCGCGCCACCGGCAGGTGACTCAGGCTGGGCGCCAAATACTGGCCCAGGGTGAGCATGTCGATGCCATGCTGGCGCATGTCGCGCATGGCTTGCAAAATCTCGTCGTCGGTTTCGCCCAGGCCCACCATCAAGCCGCTTTTGGTGGGCACGCCAGGGTGCAGCGCCTTGAATTTTTTCAAAAGGTTCAGGCTGAAGGCGTAGTCTGATCCGGGGCGTGCGCGCGCGTAAAGGCGGGGCACGGTTTCCAGGTTGTGGTTCATCACGTCGGGCGGCGCGGCTTTGAGGATGTCCAGCGCCCGGTCATCGCGGCCACGGAAATCGGGCACCAGCACCTCGATTTGTGTGTGGGGTGACAGCGCGCGGGTCTGGCGGATGCACTCGACAAAATGCGCTGCGCCGCCGTCGCGCAGGTCGTCGCGGTCAACGCTGGTAATCACCACGTATTTCAGCTTGAGCGCGGCAATGGTTTGCGCCAGATTCACCGGCTCGTCAGCGTCCAGCGGGTCGGGGCGGCCATGGCCTACATCGCAAAACGGGCAGCGCCGGGTGCATTTGTCGCCCATGATCATGAAGGTGGCCGTGCCCTTGCCAAAGCATTCGCCGATGTTGGGGCAGCTGGCTTCCTCGCACACGGTGTGCAGCTTGTGCTCGCGCAGGATGTGCTTGATTTCGTAGAAACGGGTGCTGGGTGAGCCCGCCTTGACGCGAATCCAGTCGGGCTTTTTCAGCACCTCGCCGCGCTGGACCTTGATGGGAATGCGCGCCACCTTGTCGGCGGCTTTTTGCTTGGCCAGTGGGTTGTGTGCCGGCGCTGGAGGCACGGGCGTTGTAGGCACGGGCGTTGTGGTTG
The DNA here is from genome assembly GCA_021732385.1 of Burkholderiales bacterium. Lineage (GTDB taxonomy): Bacteria > Pseudomonadota > Gammaproteobacteria > Burkholderiales > Burkholderiaceae_C > JAKFVA01. The sequence continues at coordinate 16,874 of JAKFVA010000002.1, forward strand.
CAAGCGGGGCAGGCCGCGCAGTGGGGGCGTCAGGCGTCATGGGGGCAGGTAGGTGGCGAGTTTTTGGCCAAGCACCTGGGCGGCTTCATTCCAGGTACATGTAACGCCCATTGTAGAAAGATCCACGGTTTGCAGCCCGGCATAGCCGCAGGGGTTGATGCGCGAGAAGGGCTGCAAGTCCATCGCCACATTCAGCGCCACGCCGTGGGTGGTGCAGTGGCGGCTGAGCTTGATGCCCAGGGCAGCGATTTTGCCCAAACAATCGGGGTCAGATTCCAATTGTTGACTCAATTGCTGCGCTGTGAAACTGGCAGGCAAGCGGGCGTGGCTGCCAGGCGCATTCAGCCGCACATAAATGCCGGGCGCGCCGCGCACGCGGTGGCCCGTCACGCCAAAGTGCGCCAGGGTTTTTATCACCGCTTCCTCAATGCGAAACACGTATTCTTTAATGAAATAGCCCGCGCGGCGCAAGTCCAGCAGCGGGTAGGCCACCACCTGCCCCGGCCCGTGGTAGGTGACCTGGCCGCCGCGGTCGGTTTGCAGCACGGGGATGCTGCCGGGGTTTAGTACATGCGCCAAATTGCCCGCCAAGCCCAGCGTGTAAACCGGCTCGTGCTCGCAAATCCAAAGGGCGTCGGGCGTGTCGGGCGTGCGCTGCGTAGTGAATGCGCGCATAGCGGCGTAGGTGGGGGCGTAATCCACGCGGCCCAGAAACTGCGTTGGCAAGCGGGCAGCGGCGGGGGCCAGCGCCGTCACAGCACCACTTTCACCATCGAGTGGGTGGAGAGTGTGCGGTACAGCTCGTCCAATTGCGCGCGGCTGGCGGCGGTGACGGTGAGCGTGACGCCCAGGTAATTGCCGGCCTTGCTGGGGCGCAGCTCGATGCTGGCTTCGTCAAATGCGGCATCAAACTGGCGCGCAATCAGCACCAGCGCAGGTACAAAACCCTCGGCATTGGCCCCCATGACCTTGATGGGGAACTGGCTGGGGTAGTCAATTAGCGAGTCTTTTTGTGCGGCGGGGCGTGGGTCAGGCGGATCCAGCAGCAGCGGGTGGGTTTGCACGCCGCTGGGCACGTGGGCTTCTGCGGGCGCGGCACCGGCGGCGGGCGGCGGGGCGGAAGCGGGCGGCTGGCTCATGGCCAGATTGTCGCAGAGCCATGCGGCAGCAGGCGCGCCAAAGCGCTTCGCGACGGGCTGAAGGGTGCGTGAAAAGTGAACAGAAAGTGGCCAAAAACTGGCCAGACAGCGACTTCAGGCGCTGCGGGTTTTGCTGGCAGCGCGCCGGGCTCTGGCCCGCCGCTTGAGGGTGAGCTGCGCCAGCCACAGCAAGTGCACCCCAGCGTAGCCCAGCAAAGACAGGCTCACGGCAAAAACCCCCATGCCCACCGCCGCAGGCCAGCCCACATGCTGCATCCAGACCACGACGCTGGCGCCATTAAGTGAGGCACTGGCCTCGCTGCCCGTGGCGGGAATGCCCAGCAGCCAGTGGCCCAGCTCATAGGCCAGCCAGAGCCAAAATCCGAGGTTGATCGGGTTGGTAATGAAAGTGGCCAAAGCGGCCACCGGAATATTGGCGCGCAGCATGATGCTTAGCAAAGCGGCGGTCAGGCCCCGGCCAAAGGGCAAGACAAAAGCCAGAAAAAACCCGATGGCCACGCCGCGCGCCACCGACGCGTGCTGTATGCGCCACAAATGCGGCGCCAGTACATGGCGGGCCACTGGCTGCAGGCGCGGGTGCGCGTCCAGCACGGCCAGCACCCGCACTTTGACGCGCAGCAGCTGGCGCTTGAGCCAGCGTTGCAAAGCGGCGCTTGAGCTGGCAGTGTCGGTGGCTAACATAAGTTGGAGTGATCTTATTTGCTATTAATAATGTAGCCTCACACCAGCACAAGCGCATGGCGTGAAGGCATTTTGACTCGCGCATGGCGCTGCGCTGGCGTATGCAAACCCCTAGAAAACACGCCCGATCGTGGCTTGTGCGCATTGGCGTGAAAAGGGCTGGATTTCGACGCGGGTTTATACGTATAATCAGCGGCTGTAGAGAATTTACAAGCAGTAACTTGGCTGTAATTTCAACCGACAACAATTACTGTTGCATTGCATTCCCGTGACACGCCTTAAGACAGTCCCGCCCGATGGCGCGCTCGCCGTGCCGCCAGTGGCAAAAGCTGTCAGTCAGGCGTGGCCCGACGCTGATGACGAGCCGCCGGTAGTGGCCTGGACAGCGCAGCAAGCCCAGCAGTGGCGGCACGGCAAATCGGCGCTTTCCGTGCGCCGTTTGTTCGTCTGGCAAGCTGTGGCGGGCATGGTGGTGGCAGTGTTGGCTTGGTTGGTAACAGCCAATTCGGCGGCGGGTTGGTCGGCGGCTTACGGCGCTTTGTGCGTGCTTTTGCCAGCGGCTTTGTTTGCCCGTGGCGTGTTAAGGCCAGCCCCGTTGGGGGTGGCTGTGATGGGATTTTTTGTGTGGGAAGGTGTCAAGTTGGCCTTGACCTTTGCCATGTTGGCCGCAGCCCCCAAGCTGCTGGTGGGGCTGGTTTGGCCCGCCTTGCTGGTGGGGTTGGTGGTGACGATGAAAACAAGCTGGGTGGCACTGATGTGCCGTCCCAAATCTGACATTTGATGGCTGATATTTGATAGCGAGCGTCGAGATGGCTACTGGAAACACTGCAGATACAGCGGCTCACGTCGGTCCTACCGCCGGTGAGTACATCGTTCATCACTTGACGCACTTGCAAAACGTCAAGCCTACCAATGTGGTGGACTTTTCGGTTTTCAATTTCGATTCGCTGTTTTTCTCCATCACGCTTGGCGTGTTGGGTTGCTGGATCTTGTGGCTTGCCGCGCGCAAAGCCACTTCGGGCGTACCGGGGCGCTTTCAAGCGGCAGTCGAGCTGATGGTTGAAATGGTGGACTCGCAAGCCAAGGGCATCGTGCACAACGCCAACAGCCGCAAGCTGGTTGCGCCGCTGGCGCTCACCGTGTTTGTCTGGATTTTTCTGTTGAATGCCATGGACTTGCTGCCGGTCGATCTGCTGCCAGCCATCTGGCATGTGGCCGGCCCCGCGCTGGGTCAAAAAGACTACATGCGCGTGGTGCCCACAGCCGATTTGTCGGTCACGATGGGCATGTCGGTAGCGGTTTTGTTGGTCTGCATTTTCTACAACATCAAGATCAAGGGCGCTGGCGGCTGGATGCACGAGCTGTTTACCGCGCCGTTTGGCAACAAGGTGGTGCTCTACCCCTTCAACTTTGCCATGCAGATGATTGAGTTTGTTGCCAAAACCGTCTCGCACGGCATGCGGCTGTTTGGCAACATGTATGCGGGCGAGCTGATCTTCTTGTTGATCGCCCTGCTGGGTGGCGCGTTTACCTTGTCAGCCACTGGCTTTGGCCTGGCGCTGCTGCACATTGTTGCTGGCACGGCCTGGGCCATCTTCCACATTCTGATCATTACTTTGCAGGCTTTCGTGTTCATGATGTTGACGCTGGTTTATATCGGCCAGGCACACGATCACCACTGAGTTTCGTTTTCTTTTTTTTGCAACCCTCGTCCAATCCTGGTCGTTTTTTTGGAGTCATCATGGAAGTTATCAGTTTTGTTGCTTTGGCCGCTGGCCTGATCATTGGTCTGGGCGCTGTTGGCGCATGTATCGGCATCGGCATCATGGGCAGCAAATACCTGGAAGCTGCTGCACGCCAGCCCGAGTTGATGGGTGAGTTGCAGACCAAGATGTTCCTGCTGGCCGGTCTGATTGACGCCGCGTTCATTATTGGTACTGGTATTGCGCTGTGGTTTGCCACTGCCAATCCGTTCCTGGCGCAAATCGCCAACCTGCCGAAGTAACTGATTCATCAACCTGTACGTCAATCCTGCGGGCGCCAAGCCTGCAAGGAAAGGGATGAAAAGTGAGTATTACCGGTACCCTAGTTATTCAGATGATCGTGTTCCTGATCTTGGTCGGGTTCACGATGAAATTTGTCTGGCCTCCTATAGTGAAGGCGCTCGATGAGCGCGCTGGCAAAATTGCCGACGGCCTGGCGGCGGCTGACAAAGCCAAGTCCGAATTGAGCGCTGCCAATCAGCGTGTCGATGAAGCCCTGGCCAAATCCAAAGCCGAAGCAGCGACCCGCCTGGCCGATGCCGAGCGCCGCGCCAGCCTGGTGATTGAAGAGGCCAAGGCCCGCGCTACCGAAGAAGCCAAGCGCATCGTTGCTGCCGCGCAGGACGAGGCCAAGCAGCAAGTGATTGCGGCCCGCGAGGCATTGCGCGACGAAGTGGCGGCCCTGGCCGTCAAGGGCGCCGAGCAAATCTTGCGCAAGGAAGTCGATGCCAAGGTGCATGCTGGCTTGCTGGCCCAACTCAAGTCCGAGCTGTAGGCGATCTGACATGGCAGAACTCGCAACCATTGCCCGGCCTTACGCAGAGGCGCTCTACCAGGCGTCGCAAGCGGCTGCCGCGCCCGATCTGAATGCCACAGCGGCCTGGCTCGACGAACTGGCAGCCATTGCGGCCAACACCGAGCTACAGCAATTGGCAGACAACCCCAAGGTCACGGCGCAGCAGGTGTTTGAGCTGATCAAGGGCATTGCCAAGACGCCACTCGGCGACACCTCGGGCAATTTCCTCAAGGCCGTACTGGGCAATGACCGCCTGAAGGTCTTGCCCGAAATTGCGCAGCAATTTCACCAGCTCAAAAACCGCCACGGCGGCCGCTTTGATGCAGTAGTGCAAAGCGCTTTCCCGATTGATGCCGCCCAACTGCTGGAGCTGGCGGGCAGCCTGGAGAAACGCTTTGGTCGCAAGCTGAATTTATCGGTGGCGTTGCTGCCGGAATTGATTGGCGGTATTCGCGTGGTCGTGGGCGACGAGGTGCTGGACACTTCCGTCAAAGCCCGTTTACAACAAATGAAAGCGGCGTTGACAGCTTGAGCCGCAAGGTTGCAGCAATCGCCGCCACAGGTTAACCAAAGAAAGTAGGAAAGAGTCATGCAACTCAATCCCGTAGAAATTTCCGAGCTGATCAAGAGCCGTATTCAGGGTTTGGCCGAGAGCGCCAACATCCGCAACCAGGGCGTGGTGGTGTCGGTGACTGACGGCATTTGCCGCATTCACGGCCTGTCGGATGCCATGCAAGGCGAGATGCTCGAGTTCCCGGCGCAGCCCGATGGCTCGCCCTCCTATGGCCTGGCGCTGAACCTCGAGCGCGACTCGGTCGGCTCGGTGATTTTGGGCGAGTACGAGCATATTTCTGAAGGCGATACGGTCAAGTGCACGGGCCGCATTCTGGAAGTGCCGGTCGGCCCTGAGCTGATTGGCCGCGTGGTCAATGCGCTGGGCCAGCCGATTGACGGCAAGGGCCCGATTAACGCCAAGATGACCGATGTGATTGAAAAAGTGGCGCCGGGCGTGATTGCGCGCCAGTCGGTCAGCCAGCCCATGCAAACCGGACTGAAGTCGATTGACTCCATGGTGCCGGTGGGCCGCGGCCAGCGCGAGTTGATTATTGGCGACCGCCAGACCGGCAAGACGGCGGTGGCGATTGACACCATCATCAACCAAAAAGGTCAGCACATGACCTGCGTTTATGTGGCGATTGGCCAGAAGGCCTCGTCAATCAAAAACGTGGTGCGTTCACTTGAGCAAGCCGGTGCGATGGACTACACGATTGTGGTCGCTGCATCGGCTTCCGAATCGGCGGCCATGCAGTTTGTCAGCGCCTACTCTGGCTGCACCATGGGCGAGTACTTCCGCGACCGTGGCCAAGACGCGCTGATTATTTACGATGACTTGTCCAAACAAGCTGTGGCCTACCGCCAGGTTTCCTTGTTGCTGCGTCGCCCACCGGGCCGCGAAGCCTACCCTGGCGACGTGTTTTATCTCCACAGCCGTTTGCTCGAACGCGCTGCCCGCGTCAATGCCGACTACGTAGAGAAATTCACCAAGGGCGAAGTCAAAGGCAAAACCGGCTCGCTCACCGCGCTGCCGATTATTGAAACGCAGGCCGGTGACGTGTCGGCCTTTGTGCCCACCAACGTGATCTCGATCACCGACGGCCAGATTTTTCTGGAAACCAGCCTGTTCAACGCCGGTGTGCGTCCCGCTATCAATGCCGGTATTTCGGTGTCACGCGTGGGCGGCGCTGCGCAGACCAAGCTGATCAAGAATTTGTCGGGTGGTATCCGTACCGACCTGGCGCAGTACCGCGAGTTGGCTGCCTTTGCGCAGTTTGCTTCGGATCTGGACGAAGCCACCCGCAAGCAACTCGACCGCGGTGCCCGCGTCACCGAGTTGCTCAAGCAGGCACAGTACAGCCCGCAGCCCATCAGCCTGATGGCCTCTACGCTGTTTGCCGTGAACAAGGGCTTTGTCGACAATGTGGAAGTCAAACGCGTGCTGGCCTTTGAGTCGGGCCTGCATGCGTATCTGAAAGACAAGCACGCCCCGCTGCTGGCCAAGCTGGAAGCCGACAAAGCCATGGACAAGGATGCCGAGGCTGAAATGACGGCGGCTGTTACCGCTTTCAAAGCTTCGTTTGCTTGATGCCCTGGCTTTCTAGTACACAGGAGTCGTCATGGCAGTAGGCAAGGAAATACGCGGCAAGATCAAATCGGTGGAGAACACCAAGAAGATCACCAAGGCCATGGAAATGGTGGCTGCTTCCAAAATGCGCAAGGCGCAGGAGCGCATGCGTGCGGCCCGCCCGTACGCCGAGAAGATTCGCACCATCACCGTCAATCTGGGCAAAGCCAACCCGGAGTACACGCACGCCTTTATGCGCACCAACTCCGCATCGGTGGCAGGCTTCATCGTTGTCACCACCGACAAAGGCCTGTGCGGCGGCTTGAACACCAACGTGCTGCGGCTGGTTACCAACAAGCTGCGCGAGCTCAAGAACGAGGGCATCAGCACGCAGGCTGTAGCCATCGGCAACAAGGGTTTGGGCTTCTTGAACCGCATTGGTGCACAAGTGGTGTCGCACGTGACGCAAATGGGCGACAAGCCGCATCTGGACAAGCTGATTGGCCCAGTCAAGGTGCTGCTGGATGCGTATGCCGAGGGCAAGCTCAGCGCTGTCTACCTGTGCTACACGCAGTTTGAAAACACCATGCGGCAAGAGCCGGTGGTCGAGCAGTTGCTGCCACTGTCTGCCGAGCGCATGCAGGCAACCAATGCCAAGGCCGAGCCCGGCTGGGACTATATCTACGAGCCCGATGCACAAACCGTGATCGACGATCTGCTGGTGCGCTATGTGGAGGCGCTGGTGTACCAGGCGGTGGCCGAGAACATGGCATCCGAGCAATCGGCGCGCATGGTGGCCATGAAGGCCGCCACCGACAACGCTGGCAGCGTGATTGGCGAATTGAAGCTGATCTACAACAAGACCCGCCAGGCGGCGATTACCAAAGAATTGTCTGAAATCGTAGCGGGCGCCGCCGCGGTTTAAGACGTCAAGATTAATTTTTCGGAGCAGAAAATGGCCCAAGTCCAAGGCAAGATTGTTCAATGTATCGGCGCGGTGGTTGACGTGGAATTTCCACGCAGCCATATGCCCAAGATCTACCACGCGCTCAAGATGGAAGGCTCAACCCTGACGCTCGAAGTGCAGCAGCAGCTCGGCGACGGCGTGGTGCGCACCATTGCGCTGGGCTCGTCCGACGGCCTGCGCCGCGGCAACATGGTCTACAACACCGAGCACCCAATCACGGTGCCGGTCGGCAAAGCCACGCTGGGCCGCATCATGGACGTGCTGGGCGCGCCGATTGACGAGCGCGGTCCGGTTAGCCAAGAACTCACCGCCTCGATTCACCGCAAGGCCCCGGCCTATGACGAGCTGAGCCCTTCGCAAGAGCTGCTGGAAACCGGTATCAAGGTGATTGACCTGGTCTGTCCGTTTGCCAAAGGCGGCAAGGTCGGCCTATTCGGCGGCGCTGGCGTGGGCAAGACCGTGAACATGATGGAGCTCATCAACAACATTGCCAAGGCGCACTCGGGCCTGTCAGTGTTTGCCGGTGTGGGCGAGCGTACCCGCGAGGGCAACGATTTTTATCACGAGATGGCCGATTCCGGTGTGGTGAATCTGGAGAAGCTTGAAGAGTCCAAAGTGGCCATGGTCTACGGTCAGATGAACGAGCCCCCTGGTAACCGCCTTCGTGTGGCCTTGACTGGCCTGACGATTGCCGAGTCCTTCCGCGACGAAGGCCGCGACGTGCTGTTTTTTGTCGACAATATTTACCGCTACACCCTGGCTGGTACCGAAGTGTCGGCGCTGCTGGGCCGCATGCCCTCCGCCGTGGGCTACCAGCCCACGCTGGCCGAAGAAATGGGTCGCTTGCAAGAGCGCATCACCTCCACCAAGGTGGGTTCCATCACGTCGATCCAGGCTGTGTACGTGCCTGCCGACGACTTGACCGACCCGTCGCCTGCCACCACATTTGCCCACTTGGACTCCACCGTGGTGTTGAGCCGCGACATCGCCTCGCTGGGCATTTACCCCGCCGTGGACCCGCTCGACTCCACCAGCCGCCAGCTTGACCCGCTGGTGGTGGGCCAGGAGCACTACGAAACTGCCCGCGCCGTGCAGGGCACCTTGCAGCGCTACAAAGAATTGCGCGACATCATTGCCATTTTGGGTATGGATGAATTGGCCCCTGAAGACAAGCTGGCCGTGGCCCGTGCCCGCAAGATTCAGCGCTTTTTGTCTCAGCCCTTCCATGTGGCCGAGGTGTTCACCGGCTCGCCGGGCAAATACGTGCCACTGGCCGAGACCATTCGCGGCTTCAAGATGATTGCCAACGGCGAGTGCGACCATTTGCCCGAGCAGTCGTTCTACATGGTCGGCACGATTGACGAAGCCTTTGAAAAGGCCAAGAAAGTCTAAAAACTTGGTGGGGCAGACCGCACTCGCGCAGCGACACGCACTGTCCCCAACTGATTAGGAAATCATGAACACCATCCATGTTGATGTCGTCAGTGCCGAGGAGTCCATCTTCTCGGGCGAAGCCCGGTTTGTTGCCCTGCCAGGGGAGACGGGCGAGTTGGGAATTTACCCACGCCACACTCCCTTGATCACCCGCATCAAGGCAGGCTCGGTGCGGATTGAAAAGGCCGACGGAACGGAAGAGTTTGTGTTTGTGGCTGGCGGTGTGCTGGAAGTGCAGCCCCATTGCGTCACCGTGTTGTCCGACACCGCCATTCGCGGCAAAGACCTCGATGACGAAAAAGCCAATGCGGCCAAGGCCGCCGCTGAAGAAGCGCTGAAAAACGCCAAGAACGACATTGACTTTGCCTCTGCGCAGTCTGAGCTGGCCGTCATGGCTGCACAAATTGCCGCGCTGCGCAAATACCGCCAGAAAAAGTAAGGCACATACTGCGCTGACGCCTCAAGGCCTTGCTCCACCAGCAAGGCCTTTTTGTTTGGCGGTGTTCTTTTAATTTGTCCAAACGCGGCAAAATCTGTGTAACCCTTGCCTACCATGCCCAAAGCCAAACCGCCCCTTGTCCATGTCAGCGCCAGCGTTGACGAAGTGGAAGCCGCGTTTTATGAAGCGCTGCAAAAAGCCAACATAGACAGGCTCATGGCTTGCTGGGCCGATGAAGACGAGATCGTCTGTATTCACCCTGGCGGTCCTCGGCTAGTTGGTCCACTGGCGGTACGCGCCAGTTTTGAAGCCGTGTTTGCCAACGGCACGGTGCGCGCTTTTCCTACGCGGGTTCGCAAGGTGGAGTCGCTGTCGAGCACCTTGCACAGCGTGCTCGAGCGCATCGAGCTGCTGACTAAAGACGGCCCGCGCGAGGCCTACGTGATTGCCACCAACATCTACCACAAGACCGCGCAAGGCTGGTGCCTGGTGGCTCACCATGCCAGCCCTGGCACGGCGCAAGAGATGCAGGAAGTCAATGACTCGCCAACCGTTTTGCACTAAGCCAGCCCACAGCGCAGGCGGGCAGCTGGCGGCAGCATGCGCACCATGAATTACCAGGCACCATGGTGGCTGCCAGGCGGCCACGCGCAGACCATCTGGCCGGCCTTGTTTGCCATGCGCAGCGAGCAGTCCGCACCGGTTTACCGGCGTGAGCGCTGGGCAACGCCCGACGCTGACTTTATTGACGTGGATTTTTCCGAGCCCTGCAATACGCCTGCGCGTGGCCTGCTGGTGCTGTTTCATGGACTGGAGGGGTCGTCGGCCAGCCACTACGCGCTGGCCTTTGCGGATTACGCCCGCCGCAGCGGGCTGTCGTATGCAGTGGTACATTTCCGCGGCTGCAGCGGCGAGGTCAACCGCGCGCCGCGCGCTTACCACAGCGGAGATTTTGAAGAAATTGACTGGATCTTGCGACGCATGCGCCAACGCGCCAATCAGCAGGGGCATGCGCAATTACTGGCGGTTGGGATTTCATTGGGCGGCAATGCGCTGATGCGTTGGGCCGGTGAACTGGAAGTGCAAGCCAGTACTATGGTGCAAGCGCTCGCGGCTGTCAGCGCGCCGCTGGATTTGACAGCCAGTGGCAAGGCACTGGGGCAGGGATTGAATCGCTATATCTACACCCCCATGTTTTTGCGCAGCATGAAGCCGCGCGCGCTGCAACGCTGGCAGTTGCACCCTGGCTTGTTTGATTGCCAGCGCATGCGCTCAGCGCGCAATCTCTACGAATTTGACAACGTATTTACTGCGCCAGTGCACGGTTTCAAAGACGCCTTTGATTACTGGCAGCGGGCTTCTGCCAAGCCCCATTTGCAGCGCATCAGGGTGCCCAGTCTGCTACTCAATTCGGCCAACGATCCGTTTATTCCGGCGCACAGCCTGCCGCAACCGCACGAGGTGAGCCGCCAGGTCACGCTGTGGCAGCCTGGGCAGGGCGGCCATGTGGGCTATGCCAGTGGCAACTGGCCAGCTCATTTGCAGGCCATGACGCATGCCGTTGGCGGCTTTTTGTGCCAGCATTTGGCAATGGCGCACACAATAGCGCCTGACGCTGAAAAAATCGCTGTCTATGGATGACATTGTTATAGCCGCCATGGCCAAATGGCCGCGTGTGCCGCATTGCTATGGCTGGCTTGGGCTGGACACGCGCGGCAACTGGTACATGCGCGACGATGCGTGCCAGGCGGCGGGCTCATTTGCCAATGCGTGTACTGGCGGTGATGCCAAAGCCAAGGGATCACGCTTGCAACATGAAAAGCTAGTGGACTTTATTGGCCGCAATTACAGTTGCGACGAAACCGGTCAGTGGTATTTTCAAAATGGGCCGCAGCGCGTATTTGTCGAACTGGCTTGCACACCGCTGGTGTGGCGTGTGCAGGCGGATTTCTCAGTGCAAGACCACACGGGGCAGCCTGCTGTGGTGCTGGCTTGCTACTGCGACGAACAGGGGCGCCTGTATTTGCAGGCGGAGCGCGGTATTGGTCTGGTACACAGCATGGACATGCTACAAGCCGCTGACGCCATAGAGCAGGGGCTTTGGTTGCCCGGCGCGCTGGGCATAGCTGAGATTGCGCAGCGTTTTGCTTTTGTGCAAAGCCCGCAGCAACATCAAATGCCGATTAAAAAGTAGCCTCAGCCACTTTTTAATCGGTTTGCCCGCAGCTTATTTTGCTGTGGATTCGGCAGCTACTACAGGCGCAGGGGCCTTGGGCGCTTCAAACTTGCCGCCGGCTGAGTTGGCCAAGTGCACCACCGCGCGGCCAATTTCAGTGTCTTCAAAATCACCGCCGCCCTGTGCGCCCATGGCACCTTTGCCTTTGAGCGCCGAAACCAGCAAGGCCTCGTAACCGGTCTTGATGCGTGCAGCCCAGGCTGCGCCGTCGCCAAACTTGGGCGCGCCAGCCACACCGGCAGCATGGCAGACAGCGCACTGCGCGGTGTATACAGCCTCACCATTTTTTAGCTCACGGTTGGCATCGCGGATTTCCACTGTGCCGACTTTCTGGATGCGTTGCGCCAGGGATTGCTTGGCATCACCCACGCCGGGCGAGGGTTTGTTGTCTGATGCCACGTAATAGACCAAGCCAATAATTGCAAAAACCGGAATGATGAAAGAAGCCGCCACCGCTACCAGCATTTGCTTGGGGTTCTTGATCGGGCCGGTGTGGTCTTCATCGGGGCTCATTTCAATGTGAGAGCCGTGGGGGGTGTCGCTCATTGCATCCTCTGGGAAAAAGCGCATTTTACAAACATTGCACCGGGTTGCGGGCAAGCCACCCTGGGCAAGGCCCTAGAATGCGTGGTATGTGTTGGCTGCGCGCCAATGCACCAGCGGTTGTAGCTCAGTGGATAGAGTATTGGCCTCCGAAGCCAAGGGTCGTGGGTTCGATCCCCGCCAGCCGCACCAATCAAGCCAGCGCCAAACGAGCAAGCAATAAGCGCTCAGGTGCGTGACACCGCAAACGCCACCACCTCGGCTCCGCTTTTAAGACCAAACTTGCGTTTGATGCTGGCACGGTGGATGTCCACCGTGCGCGGACTGAGGTTCAGCTCGTAGGCAATTTCCTTGGTGGTCTTGCCCATGCCAATTTTCTCAAACACCTCAACCTCGCGCGCTGACAGCGGGCCCGTGCCTGCGGAGGCCGATGCCGCGCCGTCATGGCGCGAGCGCTTCATGATGCGGTTCAGCAAATGCGTACTAACCTTTTTGCTGACCCAGGTGTCACCACCCAGCACGGTCTGGCAGGCCAGCGTCACATGCTCTTGCGCGCTTTCTTTCATGAGGTAGCCCTGCGCGCCCAGTGCAATAACCTGCTCAGCGTAAATCAACTCGTCGTGCATGGAAACGATCAGCACCTTGCGGCTTTGCTGGGCTGCCACCACGGCCCGCACGGTGTCCAAGCCTTTGGAGTCATCCATTGACATGTCGCTGATGACCAAATCGGGCTTTAAGCGCTCAATGGCTTCCACGCCCTCAGTCAGCGCAGAAGCTGTCCCGATGACTTCGAAACGTTCATCGCTTTTGAGCAGTGTGGCCAGCCCGAAGCGCACGATATCGTGGTCGTCGATGATGAAAATCTTGTTTGCTAAGCCAGCTGGCGTTGTCAAGGTAGTCATGCCTCAAAAGTGAGATTAATTGCACATAAGTGTGCCGCATTTGCACGCGGCGTCGACAGGAAATGCCAATTTTTAACTAAGTGGATTCGCTTAAAGTTATAGGTAGTTACTACGGATAAGTCGGCCTATTCAAACTGACTGAAGTTTGCGCTGCGCCAAGCCAGCAATAAACAGCGCAAACACCGCACGCGCCTTTGCGCAGGCGTCAAATAGCGCTTTGGGTGTGTCCAGCGCGGTTTCGATTTGCTGGCAAGTTTTACCCCAGCGTGGGTGGGTGTCGCTGCCATAACCAGAAAGAAACTGCATGGCCAGCTGAGCCCGTTGGCCCAAACTCGCGCGCACGCACGCAGCAATCATTTGGCCGCCCAGTGTGGCGCTTTCCAGTACATAGTGGCAGCCAGCCAATTCAGCGCGTGAGCCGATTGTTAGTCCGCAAGGGCGCACTGTTTCCAGGTCGCACAACGACACCATGCCTTGCTGGCTTAGCATCAATAAATCATCTTCGAGCCAGTGGTACTTGGGATACCAGCTTCCCACGCGGCCATGCACCTGCTCGGCATCAAAAAGAGCCGACTCCAGTGGCCGGTAAATCGCATACAACCGCATCAGTACCTGAGCGTAACGCTCAAGCTGCAGGTCGGGGAGCATCAGCGCGGTCATGCAAGAGTTTTGGTCCAGCGTACGGTACATGTCAGCCGTGGACTCGCGCAAAACGGCCAGTGCGGTAGCAGAAGTCTGGATACTTTGTAAAACTGCGCTCATGATGCGAACCTTTCAGTTGCCCGGCGCTGCGTGTTTGGTGCGGTCAGTGCCTTTTGCACCGGGTTGGGTAACCATAACGCGAAGGCAAACGCTGGCGTTCTCGATATTGGTTGCCAGCGCTAGGTACAACTACTTTGAGAGTTGACGTTCCGAAGCGCGGCGCATGGTGCTGCAGCGCCGCAGCGCCGCAGCGACCAGATCGCCAGCTGCGTCATACGGCACCGCCATTAGCTATGGAAATCCTGTTGGCCTTGAGTGATGGCGTATGCGTAACCTGGGGCCCAAGCCCACATTTCCGCCTTGTCAGTCAGCGCCAGCAACTGGGTGCAAGCCAGAATCCGGTAAATTACGCGAGTTCGCATCAAGCACACGGTTACGGTGTCGGTGTAAGCTTGCAAAGCTGGGTAGTTGGCCCTGAAACTGGAGTTTTCCCCGATGGCTGCTGCCATTTTCCCCTGCGACGAAGCGCAACGCCTGGCCGTGCTGCACGAGCTCAATGTGCTCGACACACCGCCCGATCCGTTGTTTGATGCGGCGGTGGAAAACATCTTGCGGGTGTGTCAGGCGCCGTTTGCTCAGGTGGGTTTCATCGACACCGACCGCCTGTGGCGCAAGGCGGGCTTGGGGGGCGGCCCGCCAGAGGTCAGCCGCGAGGATAGCATTTGCGCGCACACCATCCTCAATGACGGCCTGATGGTGGTGGAAAACGCCCTGACCGACCCGCGCCTGGCAGACAACCCCTTTGTCACCGGACCGCCTTACTTGCGCTTTTATGCGGGCGCGCCGGTGCTGGCGGGCGCAAGTCTTAAAAAAGTAGGCAGCCTGTGCGTGTTCGACACGCTGGCGCGCCAACTCACGGCGCACCAGCGAACTTACCTGCAAACCACGGCCACGGTGCTCAGCGCTGCGTTGCTGGCGCCCCACCATCCCGAACAACTGGTGCCGCTGATTCACAGTTGCGGCTTTTCAGCCGTTTTGGTGTCAGCCCAGCCGGGCTACGAAGTGCTGGCGGTCAACAGCCATTTTGAGCAGACCTATGGCTTTGACCTAGCGCAGTTGCGCGGGCGCGGCTTGGCGCAGTTCCTGGGCCTGGCCAGGCCCCAACCAGCCACCGCCATCATCCAAAACGGCATGGCTACCGGCAAGACCTGCCAGGCCCGGCTGCGCTGCCAGCAGCAAGGCGACAACACGCTGCCCAGTGAGGTACTGGTCTACCCGCTGCCTGGCCAGGACGGCGCGCCAGCCTACTTTGCCCTGCTGCTGCTGCCGTCTTATATCAAAGGCTATGAGAAATTTTTTCTCTCGCTGGATGAGCGCGATCGCGAGCTACTTTTGTCGATGCATGTTGATGGTTTTTGGGCGCTTGACGAGCAACTGCGCCTCAGTGAGCTGTCGGGCTTTCCACGCCAGGACACGGACGAGCGTGCTAGCTTTCCGCGGCTGGGCCAGTACTGGTGGCACAACGTGTCCGACATTGACCGCGACAGCGCCGATTGGAGCCTGCTGGCAGCCAACCTTAAAGCGCGCCGCTCGGTGCGCGATTTCCAGTTTCGCCGCAGTAACGCCACTGGCGAGATGTGGCTGAGTATCAGCGGCTACCCGTGTTATTCCAGTGAGCGCCAGTTCACTGGCTACCGCGGCACGGTGCGCAACGTCACTGACCAAGTGCACAGCAAGCGGGTGCAGCAGCAGCAGCAGCAGCTCTTGAAAACCTGCCTGGACAACATGCAGCCCGGCGTGGTGGTGCTTTACGACCAGGTGGTGGTGTATTGCAATACTTCGGCCGTACGGCTGCTCGGCTACCCCAATGACAGCGCCTTGCAGGGCCTGCCGCTGGCGCAGTGGGTGGCAGCCGAAGACCTGGAGTTTGCGCGCCAGCGCCTGACGCAAATCCGCACCGATGGCGTCAGCGTGCCGCCAACCTGGCTCAAGCTGGCCACGCAGTCGGGCGAGGTCATCCAGTCCACGGTCAGTCTGTCGAGCATTGTCTGGAACGGGCATGCGCATTTGCTGGGCACCATCACGCGCATCTCTGATGGCGGCATGATGGAAGTGGAAATCCGCGCCACGCAAGAGCGTTACGAGCGCTTGCTGGTTTCTGAATCAGAAACCCACCAGACCCACATTGCACGCGAACTGCACGACTCGCTGGGCTCGCACCTGGCGGGCATCTCCATGATGCTGGGCGGCATTCGTGCGCGTTATGTCGGCCAAAACGAGCTGGCGGATGAGCTCGGTAATGCGCTGAACCAGGTGCAAACCGCCGCCGAGGTGACGCGCGGGCTGGCGCGCGGCCTGATGCCGGTGGACACTACGCCCGGCTCTTTTTGGCGCGCGCTTGAGCGGCTGTGCCTGGATACGCAGCAAATTCGCGGCATTGAATGCGAGTTTGAGCTGGACGGCGACTTTGACGACATTCCGACGCTCACCGCCAACCACCTCTACCGAATTGCCCAGGAAGCCATTACCAATGCCATGCGCCACGGCCACGCCAGCTTGCTGCGCGTCAGCCTGGAAGAAAAGCGCGACTATTGCCTGATGACGGTGCAAGACAACGGCGAGGGCTTTGACCACGAGCAGCGCCACGCCGAGTTGACGCCTGGCGTGGGCCTGCGCTCCATGCGTGCGCGCGCCAAGATGATTCATGGCTACATGGGCTTTTCCGCCAGTGAATGGGGCGGCACCTGCATCAATGTCTATTGGCCCAAGCACACGGTGGATAATTTTGGGCAGTCGTCGCCAGCGCCGCTGGCTTGAAGCTTTGCGCCAGCCGCCGTGGTCAGTATGGTTGGGCACGCACAGTGAGTGCTACCAAATAGATAGTAAAAAAGAGTAGCACCACCCGCACATCACTGCTTGCTCAAAGCTGCTTTTGATGCCGAAAAAAGGCCATTTTTATAAGGTTTTTAACAAAGAATGGCTTTTCACAGCCTGCAACAGACCTTAAACGCGCATTTTTTCAATTTACAGTGCATTTTTTAGGTGTCAAACTAAGCCCCAAACCAATACTTACGTGCGGGTAGTGCTATTAAATAACACTACTAATTCAATAGCAAAAACGGTAAGGTTGGCAAAACTAAGCCAGGAATCAGCCAAAAAACTTGGCCATGAGGGCACTCGTCCAGACCGGGCCAGGCTAGTCTTTGGTCACGCGCACCAGTTCCTCGCGTGAGGTCAGGCCAGCTTCTATCAAGCGCATGCCGTCTTCGCGCATCAACGCCATGCCGTGTTGCAGTGCGGCGGTGCGGATGTCGGCCTCGGAGGCGCGGTTATGGATTTGCGCGCGGATGGCGTCGTCAGTTACCAGCAGTTCAAAAACGCCGGTGCGGCCCTGGTAGCCGGTCTGGCCGCATTCGGCGCAGCCGTGCGCCACCCAGGTACCGTTACTGCCCTGCACCTTGCAGTGCGGGCACAGTTTGCGCACCAAGCGCTGGGCCAGCGCGCCCAACAGCGACGAGCTGAGCAAAAAGGGCTCAACGCCCATGTCAATCAAGCGCGTGACGGCGCTGGCGGCGTCGTTGGTGTGCAGCGTGGCCAGTACCAGGTGGCCGGTGAGCGAGGCCTGAATGGCGATTTGCGCGGTTTCAAAATCGCGGATTTCGCCAATCATGATGACGTCGGGGTCTTGCCGCAATATGGCGCGCAGCGCCTTGGCAAAGGTCAGCTCAATCTTGGCGTTGACCTGGGTTTGGCCAATGCCGGGCAGCTCGTATTCAATCGGGTCTTCCACCGTCATGATGTTGCTGCGGCTGGCGTCCAGGCGGGAAAGCGCCGCATACAGCGTGGTGGTTTTGCCCGAGCCGGTGGGGCCGGTCACCAAAATAATGCCGTGCGGCTGCGCCACCAGGTGCTCAAAGCGCTCCAGCACCGTGCCCTGCATGCCCACCGATTCCAGGTTGATCTTGTTTTGTGTTTTGTCCAGCAGGCGCAGCACGGCGCGCTCGCCATGCGCGCTGGGCAGCGTGCTGACGCGCACATCCACCGCGCGGGTGCCAATGCGCAGGCTGATGCGGCCGTCTTGCGGCAGGCGCTTTTCGGCAATGTCGAGCTCGGCCATGATTTTCAGGCGCGAGATCAGCGCGGCATGCAGCGCGCGGTTGGGCTGCACCACCTCGCGCAGGCCGCCATCAATGCGAAAGCGCACGCTTGAATGGCGCTCGTACGGCTCGATGTGGATGTCGCTGGCGCCATCGCGCGCGGCTTGCGTCAAGAGGACGTTGAGCATGCGGATGATGGGCGCGTCGTCAGCCGCTTCCAGCAGGTCTTCCACGGCAGGCAGCTCCTGCATCATGCGGGTCAGGTCAGTGCCTTCCTCGACCGCGTTGATGATGGTGGCGGCGTTCGATTCGCTTTGTGAATACACCGTGCTGATGCGTTGCACCAACGCCGCTTGGGGCAAGGTCTCAACGCTTTGCACGGCGTACTTGCGCATCACCTCACCCAAGGCGCTGCGCTGCACTTCGGGGTGTACCCACAGCGTGAGCTGCCCGGCTTCCTCGCCCAGCAGCAGCTGATGGGTGCGGGCAAAGGCGTAGGGCAGGGGGTATTTCATGGCAGGCTCAGTGGGCGCGCATTAGCCGCAGGGTCAAGGTAAACGGCAGCAATGGCGGCAATGTGAGTGGGCTTATTGGGGGCCAGCGGGCGTAATCAGCGGTGTGGGCGGCGCAGGCGCGCGCGCGGGCAACGGCACTTGCGGCGGCAACACCGGGGCGGCGTTGATGGGCAGCACATCGCTGTGCGTGGGCTGGTTGCTGCGCTGCTCACCGCGAATTTGCTCGTAGCGGTCGCTGGCCAGGGCGTCGCTGGCCAGCGCGTCACGGATCACCACCGGGCGCAGGAACACCATCAAATTGGTCTTGCTGCGGCTCCTGTTTTCGGTCTTGAACAAGTTGCCCAGATACGGCACGTCGCCCAGCACAGGCACTTTTTCCAGGGTGTCGGAAAACTGGTCTTGCAGCAGGCCACCCAGCACCACAATCGCGCCGTCTTCCACCAGCACGTTGGACTCAATCGAGCGCTTGTTGGTAATCAAGCCGGTGGGGGAGTTGATGGAATTGGCCTGCACGCTGGAGCTCTCTAAAAACACCTGCATCTTCACCGTGCCGTTCTCGCTGATTTGCGGTTTGACGCGCACCGTCAGGCCCACATCGCGGCGCTCCACGGTTTGAAACGGGTTGACCGAGCCATTGTTGCCGCCACCGGTATTGGTAAACGAGCCGGTGATGAAGGGCACGTTCTGGCCAATCACAATGCGCGCTTCCTCGTTGTCGAGGGTGAGCAAATTGGGCGTGGACAAAATGTTGCCGGTGCCATTGGTTTCCATGAAGCGTGCCAGCGCGCTCAGCACATAAGTGCCATTGACGTCGCGTGCAATGCCTATGTTCAGCCCGCTGGTGGGCGTGATGGCACCAGTGGCAGCAGCCTGCGAGGCCAGGCTGAAAATATTGGCGCCAGCGCTGCCAAAGTTGGTGCCAGCCGCGCCAATGACGGCGTTGCCAGCGCGGCCAATCAGGCCTTGCAACTGGATGCCAAATTCAGCGGCCTTGTCGGCGTTGATCTCGGCAATCAGCGTTTCCACAAACACCTGGGCGCGGCGCGAATCAAGCTTGTCAATGACGGCGCGCAATTGACGGTATTGCGGTTCAGGCGCGGTGATGATGAGTGAGTTGGTCGCCGGGTCGGCCTGGATTTGCCCGCCAGTGGAGGGCTGCGAACTGGATGCACCGCCTAGGCTGCTGGTGGTAGCCGCGCTTTGTGCGCTGGCGCTGATGGCGCCGCCAATTGCCGCGCCCAGCGCCGCCGCGCTGGTGCCGGGGCTGCTAACGCTTGTGAGTCCGCCACTGCCACCGCCCGCACCAGCGCTGGCGGCCATTGCCGCGCGCAGGGTCACGGCAATCTTGGTGGCATCGGCATTTTTCAGATACACCACATAAATATTGCCGGCATTGCCGTTGGGGCTGGTCTGCGGCGCCTGGTCAAGCCGCGCCACCAGCGAGCGCACCAACGAGGCACGGGCCGGATTGGGCGCGCGCAAAATCAGTGCGTTGCTGCGTGGCTCGGCAATCAGCGAGGTGCGCGCGCTGTCGGGCTGACCGGCCACGGGCGCGCCACTGGCATTGGCACCATCGGCCAGCCGCAGTACCAACGGCGCGAGGTCGGTGGCGATGGCGTTTCTGAGCGGAATGATTTCCACCTCGGTGGCATTGGCCACGTCGGTGGCGGCAATGATGCGGCCAATGCGCTGCAGGTTGTCGGCGTAGTCGGTAATTACCAGCGAGTTGTTGCCCGGGTTGACGTTAATGGTGTTGTTGGGGCTGATCAATGGCCGCAAAATCGGCACCAGATTGGTGGCGTTCTCGTGCGTCAACCGAAAGATTTGCGTGACGATTTGGCCGCCGCTGGCCGCTGGCGCACTCCCGCCTGCCGGGGTAGACAACACGGTGTTGCTTTGCAACTTGGCCTCAGCCTCGGGCACCACTTTGTAGAGCCCGGCTGACTCGACCACGGTAAAGCCCTGCAAGCGCATGGCGGCCAGAAACTGGTTGAAGGCAGCGCTGGTCGAGACCGGCTTGTCGGTCACCAGCGTCAGCGTGCCCTTGACGCGCGGATCGACAATCACGTTGCGCCCGGTGATGGTAGCCATGGTGCGGGCCACCGCCTCTATGTCGGCATTGGAGAAGTTCAGCGTCACCATCTCGCCTGCGCGCACCGACGCATTGCCGGTGCCCACCGCCACTTGCGCCTGCAAAGTGCCGCCGAGCGGGCCGTACAGCAGGCAAACCGCCAGTGAGACCGCAGCCAGATGAAACTGCGCTGTGCGCCGTGCCTTGGTGGGTTTGAAAGGAGGCATAGTCATGCGATTAACCCAGGGTAATGATGGATTGCGCACCGTTGCGCCGGCCAATGATGTTGAGCAGGTTGGACAGCGCCGCTTCGCGTTCGGGCGCGGCACTGGCGGTGCCGGTAAAGCGCAGTCGCGAGCCAACCCAGCTGCCTTGGCCACTGAGCTGCAAACTGCCTTCTAGCGTGTCGAGTTGAAGCGTGGATGGTGTGCCTCCGGCGAGCGAAATACGGTAGCTGCCCATGGGCCGCAGGGTCGACAGGCGCGAAGCGATCTGGTTGGCCTGCAATTGGGCATTGCCCGCAATGGCCAATCGGCCCTCATTCCATTCTACTGAAAGGCCTTGGCTGGATAGCGCCAGTGCCCCTTCGGCCTGCACCGTGTTCCAGGGCGTGCCCAGGCCAGCCAGCAAGGCGGCTGGCCAGACCGAGGCCTGGTCGGCCAGCATGATTTGCGTGCCGCCCAGGTGCTGGCGCAGCTGCAGCTTGAGCGGCACCGGCGTGCAGCAGGTGGCGTTGAGCTGCACATGCAGACCCAGCCAGGTGGGGCGCAGTAGCGGGTGCATTTTCCAGTGCACGCGCTCGGGCAGGGCGCGTGCATCCTGACTGCCCTGGCCGCCAGTGAGCAGCAGTTGGGCCGAGCCGTTCCACAGCGTGCCGCGCGCATCTGCCAGCAGCACCCGCTGGCCGCTGGCCTGGCCAACGGCGCTGGCCAGCCAGGCAGCGGGCGCAAAAAACGCCAGGGCCAGCAGCAGCCCCAGGGCCGCACCCAGCCAGGCCCAGGCACTGGGCAGATGGTTGCTGGTGGTAGCCCAATGGCGCATGGGGGGTGTGCGTGATGAAACAGCCACTAGCGTGCAGGCAAGCTGAGCACCAGCGTGCCGTCCCAGCGGACGGTGCCAGCCGCATCGGCGGCACCGGCGCTGCGCATCAGCCGCGCATCCGTGGGTTGGGCGCGCGCATTGACGCGTGCCTGCGTGAGCCACTGCGTCAGGGCCCCGGCGCTGACCCCACGCACGCTGATGCTGACCTGGTCGCCCGCCACGTTGAGCTGCGCGCCGGTGCCCAGGTTTTGTTTGACGGAGGCCTCCAGCGCGCGCAAGGCGTCGTCATAGCCCAGCCTGGGTTGTGTTTGCAGCGCCTGTGCCTGGGCTTGTAAAACGCGCATTTGCAGCAGCTGGGCGTCGAGCCGAGCGCGTTCTGCCGGGGCCGTGCGCAGGGTTTGCAAGGCGGGTGCCAGCGCCAGCCACCACAGCGCGGCCAGCAGTACCAGCACGGCGGCTGCGCCAACGCCGGTTTTCTCGCGTGCGTCCAGGCCATCCCAGCGAGCCCATGCGGTTTGCAGCGCGCTCATGGCGCACTCCCAGGGACAGCGGGCTTGATGACCAGGGCTTCGCCCTCGGTGCTGGCGGCATAGCCCTGGCGGACGAGCCGGGCGGTTTCGTCAGCGCCAAGCCGCACGCCCTTGACCCGGGCCGTGCCAGCCACATATTCAATGGCGTTTAGCGTTTGCCCGGGCGGCGCAGCCACGCTCAAGGCGCTCAGCATAGCTTCCAGGTCGCGCGCAGTGGCGCTGCCAGCGGCCTGCTGCAAACGTGCCACCTCGCGCGCCATTTGCAGCGGCGCGTCTAGCACCACCTTGACGTTAGGAAAGCTTTGCGTCAAGACCTCGCGCACAGCGCCGCGCTGGGCTTCCAGCGCGGCAGCCTCGCGCCAGGCAAAGGCATTGAGGCCCACCAGTTGCACCAACGCCAGCAGGGCCAGGCCATAGCGCGCCATGCGCCACTGCGGCGCGCGCCATAAGGCACGCCCCACATCAGCCAGGCTTTTGAAGGTACGGGTACGGCTTGAATTGACTAGCGCAAACTGGCCCAGATCCCAAAGCGACTGCGCCGCCAGCAAGCTGCGCGTGCTGCTTTGCTGGAGGCTGACTTTGTGCTGCAACAGGCTTTCCGCCTGTGCGGCCATGGCGGGCTCGGCCAGCAGCAGCACGCCAGCAGCATCGGGCGGCACTGGTGCGCCGGGTGGCTGGCCCAGCGCCAAAGCCAGCGCGGAAGCGGTCAAGGGCAGCAGGCTCACGCCGCTGGCATCGCAGGCTACCAGCAGGGGCTGGCCAGGCTCGCCCAACACATGCAGGGTTTGGCTGGTGGGCGTATCAAGCGCACTGGCATTTGCGCCGGGTAGCAAGGGGGCCAACTCGGGCACGATGCGTGTAACGGGCAATTGCGCGGCTTCCAGGCGCTGCAGGCCCGCTTGAAGCCAGCTTTTGTCGCATACGGCCACCCATACCGGCACGTCGCTGATGGCACCGGGTTGCAAGGCAAAGTGCAGTTTGTCGACGTCGTCGAGCAGGCGCTCTTCCAGCAGGCCGTCAAGTACGGCGCGCAAACGCGGGCTACCGCTGCCCAAGCTGCCTTTGGGCAGCACCACCTGCTGCCAAGACAGCGCTTGCACGGGCACCACGGCCACCACTTCTGTGTAGCTGCGCACTGGCCGGGGCAGCAGCGCCAGCGGCGCATTGCCATGCTGAACGAGGTTGCTGCCACCTTCGCTGATGGCGTAAGCCACTTCGAGAGCAGCCGCGCCTGCGCCTTCGCTGGCAGGCGGCAGTGGCAGGGTGATGATGAGTGTGCTCATGCGGAAAATTCTGTGCGCATTGTAGGAGTGCGGCGGCGCGTGCCTTTAGCGCGCCACGGCGTCAGTAGCGGCCAGTGCCGGTTGGCCCAGGCTGTCGCGCTGGCGCGACAGGGTTCTAACCTCGATGCCGATGCGCTGCACCACCGAGCGCTCTTCAAGCGCCAGCGCATCCAGCCGCAAGCGTCCGCGCACCTCAAAGTATTGGCTGGCCACACTGTGGCGGCCCTGCTTGGCTGCGTCGGCCGCGCTGCCCAATTGCACGGCGGCATCTTCCAGCGAGCGAAAGTGCGACTGCTCACGGGCGCGCACCAGTCGCTGGGCGTCGGCCAGCTCCAGGCCGGGCAGGCTGGCGTAAATGGCTTGTGCGCTGGCGGTGTTCAGATTCAAGGGCGTGCGCGTGGGCAGCACCGTGACATAGGGCGCAAGCAGCGCCACCGAAGTGGCCGACAAGCCCATCCAGCGCAGTTGCTCCAGGCTTTGCGGCAGCAAGCTGGCCTGCCCGCCCGACTGGTTGTCGGGGCTGGTGTCGGCGGCAAAGCGCAGGTTCTCGGCCAGGGTATTGAGCTCATTGGGCGGCAAGCCCAGCAGATTGAACAGCCGGGCAAAGCTTTGCAAATCGGGCGGCGAAATGGCCTTGCCGTCAAGCAGGCTCATTGCGTTCAGGCGCGCTTGCAAATCGGAGATCTGGCCCGATAAAAACGCCTGGGCCGTGGCGTCGCTGTCATCGGCGGCGGCGTTGTTGTCGCGGTCGGCGGCCAGAAAGCTCGACAGCCGTGCCTCTTGCAGTGGAATCGCCCAGGGCTCGGCCAAGTGGTCGGCCCCACCCGAGCGGGCGTCCTCGCGCAGGATCAGGCGTGACCAGTCGAGCGCGCCAGTCAGCACCCAGGCCGCCTGCACCCGGCTGCGCTCGGCCGTCTCAACCTCCACGGCACGCCACTGCTGCCACAGGCTGGCCGCAGTCAGCGTAGCCACCAGCGTGACGGTGAGCATGGCCGCCAGCAATGCAGCCCCTTGCTGGCCCCAACGGCTGCTCGCTGCGTGCAGCACCCTGCCGCCCCATCCGTTCACGAAGCGGGTGGATTTCATGATTTGCCACCGCCCAAAGTAGGGCGCACCCAGTCGCGCGTGACGATGCCGCTGAGGGCCTGGCCAGGTGCCAGGGTCAGCACCAGACGCACGCCTTCCGGAATCGCCACCAGGCCGGGCGCTGCAATGGCGGCAGTGCGTGAGGCTGATGGCGGTGTACTGCCCAAATTGACGCCTGGGTTGAACACGCCGGTGACGCTGCCACCTGGCAGGCTGCTGCCCGGGTTGGCGGGGCTGGCCGGCGCTGCAGGCGTGCTGGCGTCGCTGGACAGCGGGTTGACCCAGGCGTCGGCGCGGTAGTAGAAAACCTGCCACTGCACCAGCGGCGCAATGGCCACTTCTTGTTGCCGGTCTTCGTCACTGGGGTTTTGTGCCCAGCGGGCAGCGCGCTGCCAGGCACCCAGCAAATCGCCCCGGGTTTGCAGCGCGGGTGATTGCCAGCGCAGCCACTGGCTGCTGACGCTGCCGTCGCTACCGGCGCTTGCGCGCTGGCTCCAGGCCACCACGCGCAAGCCACTGGGCAAGCCCGTGGCGTCGGCAGCCGCGCTGCGCCGTGTAATGCGCAAGACCTGACCATTCCAGTCAAGGGCATTGAGCTGCTCGGTTTGCACCACTGCGTCGAGGTCGGCCGTCCATTGCGCCAGCCCAGCTTGCAGCGTCAGCACTTCATTCGCGCGTTGCAGTGTTTGGCTCTGTGCGCGGCTCATGCCATCAAGCCCGCGCCAGGAGAGCACGGCCACCAAAGCCAATACGCTGATGGCCACCAGCAGCTCGATTAATGTAAAGCCGCGAGCAGAGCGTGAGGGCCACATGGTCAAAATCTACCCACCACGGTGGAGATGCGCAGCAGCGGCGATTCGTTGTCAAACACTTGCGCATCAACGCGGCGAAAGCTCGGGTTGGGCGTGGGCGCCACGGTCAGCACCACGCGCAAATTGCGCTCGGCCTGCGTGCAGGGCACGTTGCTGTCGCCAATGCCGGGCATCTGTTTGGACAGGCGCACCTTGACCAGCTCGTTCTCGGCGCAAATTTGCGCCAGCAACTGATCGCTTTGGCGCTGGGCGTTGTTGGTGAGCGCCGCGGTGGCCTGCAAGCCCGCTACCAGGGCAATTGCCACAATGCCCAGCGCCACCAGCACCTCAATCAGCGTAAATCCGCGCGGCCTGGCACGAAGCGATTTGAGCGGCTTTGGTGGTTTCATCAAGGTGCGGCGCTGTTGGGCGCGGCCAGCACAAAGGGCCGCAGGCCGTCGGTTGACAGCACCAGGGTTTTATCGGGCTGCTCGCTGGAAGTCAGCACGATGGCTTGCGGCCCGATCAAAGGCTCGGGGCCCAGCACCACAATTTGCCCGGCGCTATTGGTGCGGGCGCGGGTGGTGGGATGCAGCCACTGGGTGGGCAGGGCTTGCGCGGGCAGGCCGTCAAAGCGAAAGCCGTCGGGCGTGGCGCGCCAGCGCACCGGCACGCCGCTGGCACGCGACTGCGCCCGGCCCGCTTCCAGCAGCGCCGCCAGCCGCTGGCCGTCGCGCTCCAGCGCCGTCGCGTCAGCGTCGCGCAGCGCAAAACCCACGCCCGCCGAGGCAAACGCAATGATGGCAATCACCACTAACAGCTCCAGCAGCGTGAAACCAAGCAAGTGCACGCCAGCAGTCCTGGCGCGGGGCAAGGAGTTACACGCAGTGAACGACTGTGGGGGCAACATAGCTAGGGCCGCCGCGCCGGGCCGCTCCCAAGCAAGGCCGCGGCCCCCTTGGGGGGCAAGGAGTTACACGCAGTGAACGACTGTGGGGGCAACACTACTGCCAGGATCCCACATCGGCATCCTTGCCCTCGCCGCCGGCTTGGCCGTCGGCGCCAAAAGACAGCACATCGATCTCGCTTTTTACGCCGGGGTTGAGGTACTGGTAGGGGCGGCCCCAGGGGTCGTTGGGGAGCTTGTCGAGATAAGGCTTCCAGTTGGGCGGCAGCGGGCTGGTGGTGGGCTTGGCAATCAGCGCCTGCAAGCCCTGCTCGGCGCTGGGGTAGCGCTGGTTGTCCAGGCGGTAGAGCTTGAGCGCCTGCGCCAGGTTGTTGACGTCGGTCTTGGCGGCGGTGGCGCGCGCGTCGTCGGCGCGGTCAAGCACATTGGGCACGATCAGCGCGGCCAACACACCAATGATGACCAGCACCACCATCAGCTCAATCAGGGTGAAGCCGCGCGAATGACGCAAACAACGCAAGCGACGCGGCTGGCGCAGGTGGGTGGAGAGTAGGGTTTTCAGGGTCATAGCGCAGACTTGGCGTGGTGGGGCGTTGGGTTGGGGATCAGCACAATCGTGCTGGGCGCTTGTGCTGGGTACGCAGCAAGTAAGCGACCGGGTTTGCTGCATCATAATCGTGCCATGTTAATGAATTTGCAGGGCAAATGGGCGGTGCGCTTGGCCACCTTGTTGGTGTGGGCAATGGCCGCAGCCAGCCTGGCTTATTGGGCGCTGAAATGGGTGGCTACGCCACCTGCGCCCAGCAGCGCGGTTTCGCTGCCTAGCGCCGTGGCGCTAGCCGACCCACAAAAACTGGCGCAATTGTTGGGCGCAGTGGCCGCCGCTCCGGCAGCAGCAGCGCCCAGCGTCACGCTGGCCAGCCGCTTTGCATTGGTCGGCGTGCTGGCCGGACGCGCAGGTGGCGGCGCGGCGCTGATTGCGGTGGATGGCAAGCCGCCCAAGCCCTACCGCGTGGGCGCGCTGGTAGAAGAGGGGCTTTTGGTGCAGTCGCTCAAAGCGCGCCAGGCGGTGCTGGCGGCGGGGCGCGATGCGCCCGCGCTGTTGACGCTGGAGCTGCCGCCACTCAAATAGCTTGCTACCAAATTGGTAGTAAAAAAGGTGAGCGCTACCCGCACGTATTTACTGGGATAAAGCTATTTTTAGGGGTTGAAAATAGCCAAAAATACTAAAAACTGCCTGTCTGAGCGCGCACTGCCAAGCTTTGCGTGCTTGGGGCAAGAAAAATCACATTTTTTGCCGTTAAATTCAGTGCCAAACAGGGGTTAAACGCAATGCAGACGTGCGGGTAGCGCTATCAATTTTTGCTATTATTTTTTGACAATGCCTGGCTGCAACAACGCAAATTCCAGCCGCTGGCCAAAGTCGATGTGGCCAGCGGGCCATTGAGCGGCTTGCGTGATGTGGCGCTGGCCTTGCGCCATTAGCTGCGTGGCGCGCATGACGCCTGCATGGGTGATCCATAGGCGCGGCTGTTTGGTAGCGCAGGTGCCAGTCCGCGCTTCATCCCCGGCTTCATCCCAGATTTGTGCCACCCGTGCCATCAGCGCTGCCACGCTCTCGCCGCCGCCAGGGGCGTGGTGGGCAAAATCGGCCGTCCAGGCGGCCATGTCTGCAGCGGCAATGCTGTCCCAGGCGCGGCCCTCCCAGGCACCAAAGTCCATCTCGCGCAGACGTGCGTCGGCAAGCAAGTGCAGATCGGGGCGCAGCGCCAGCAAAGCCTGCGCCAGTTGCGTGCAGCGCAGCAAAGGGGAGGTGGTGACTTGCGCTTTTTGCGGCAGCGCCAGCGCCAGTTGCTGCGCCACCTGCTGTGTCTTGGCTGGGCAGGCGGGCGCATCCAGCGCGCCGTAGCAGAGCCCGGCATCAACCAGGGGCTGGGCGTGGCGTACCAGCCAGAGCTTGGCTGATAGCGCGCTCATGCCGGCCAGCCTGTTTTTAAGCGCACGCCCATGCTGGTGCCTTGTTGTACTTTTGCGGCTCGGTTAGGGCCGCAGCGCCAATGCCGCGCCCAGGTAAAACGCCAGCTCACACACCTGCTGGGTGGCGCCCAGTGCATCGCCGGTAAAGCCCTGCAAACGTGCGACCAAAAGGCGTGCCATGACCAGTAACGCCAGCCAACAGGCAACGCTGGCAGCCAGCGCGAGCAGCGGGCCTTGCGCGTAAACCAAGAACGCCAGCGGCAGCAAGCTCCACAAAGCGGCGATGGCCAGCGCCCAGCCGCTTAGCTGGTCTGCCAGTGGCTTGCTTTTGGAGCCGCCACCTGCCAAATCCCCCACATGCGGCAGGCTGTAGACCAACAGCAGCGGCATAAAGCGCGACAGCACATGCCCGGCCAGCAGCACGGCCAGCACCAAGGCCAAACTGTGCGCGCCCAGCAGTGCCAGCAGCGCTACCTTGGCCAGGAGCGCCAGCACCAGCGCCATGGCCCCAAATGCGCCAATGCGCGAGTCTTTCATGATCTCCAGCGCGCGCAGCCTGTCACTGCTGCCGCCCAGGCCATCGCTCAGGTCGGCCAGGCCGTCTTCATGAAAGCCGCCGGTGAACAACACTGTGGCGGCGGTGCAGCACACGGCGGCCAGCAGGGGCGCATACACACTGGCGGGTAGCGCCAGCATCAGCGCGGCATAAGTGCCTGCGGCCAGCGCACCCACCAGTACGCCTACACCCGGAAAATGCGCGGCACTAGCACGCAGCATGGCGGGGCTGAAACCCACCCACGCCGCCAGCGGCCCGGTGACTGGCAGGCGGGTGAAAAACTGCACGGCCAGCAGGTAATGGCGAATGAACTGGAGGAAGAAATTCACACGGCTTCAAGCAGCTGCAGCAAGGACATCAGTGGCAGCGTGGGCGGCTAGGGCAGCGGATGCGCCAGAAGCGGTGTTGCCCATCTGATCAGGACTGCAAAAACAGCCGGTAAACCGGGTTCTTGGTTTCTTCCACATACGGGTAGCCCAGTGTGGCCAGAAACTGCTCAAACGCCTTGGCGTCCGCGGCGGGCACCTGCAGGCCCACCAGAATGCGGCCGTAATCAGCGCCCTGGTTGCGGTAATGAAACAAAGAGATGTTCCAGCCAGGGCGCATCAGGTTCAAAAATTTCAGCAACGCGCCGGGCCGCTCGGGGAATTCAAAGCGCAACACACGCTCGTCTTGCGCCAGCTTGGAGTGGCCACCCACCATATGGCGCAGGTGCTCCTTGGCCAGTTCGTCGTGCGTCAGGTCAAGCGCCTTGAAGCCGTGCTTGTTGAAGTGGCTGGTGATTTTTTTTGACTCGCCACGGGCGGTGGTGGTGAGGCCCACGAATACATGTGCCTGCGCCGCATCGCTGATGCGGTAATTGAACTCAGTCACCTGGCGCGCCGCGCCAGGCAGCGCGCCCACCAGTTCACAAAAACGCCGGAAACTGCCGCGCTCTTCAGGAATGGTTACGGCAAACAGCGCCTCGCGCTCCTCGCCCACCTCGGC